>NZ_JAHZUY010000045.1 GCF_019458025.1 Caldovatus aquaticus
CCGTCCCCGCCGGAGGCGGCGAGAGGTCCCAGTCGTCGAGCGCGGGGAGCGCCCCCGCGGCCGGGATCGCGCGCGGAGGGACGAACACGTCCTCGACCGAGGGCCGGTGGTCCGGCATGGGCGAGGGATCCTCGGCGAACGGGTCGAAGTCGTCGGGCAGCGCCGGCGGGGCGCCGGCCGCGGGCCGCGGCGGCGCGAGCGGGTCCCAGCCCGGGTCCGCCGCCGCGTCCTGCGCCGCCCAGCCGGGCCCGGCGGCGGCGCCCTCCCACGCCGCCCCGGCGCCGGCGCCATCCTGCTCGATCCGCAGCTCGATCTCGTAGCCGCCGAGGCGCAGCCGGTCGCCGTCCTCGACCGGCTTCACCCGGTCGCGGCCGATCGGCTCGGCGGCGTGGTTGACGAAGGTGCCGTTGGTGGAGAGGTCGCGCACCTGCCAGCCGCCGGAGCGGAACTCCAGCACGCAATGCCGCCGCGACAGGATCCCCTCCGGGTCCGGCAGCACCCAGTCGCAGTCGGCGCCGCGGCCGATCGTGTAGTCGCCGCCGGCCACGCGCCGCTGCTCCGGCACGGCGGCTTCGGGGCAGCGCAGCACGGAGAGCAGGAGGGGCATGGCCTCAGCCTATCAGCACCGTGGGCATGCCGACCATGATCGTCCCGCCGTGCGCGGTGAGGTCGCCCATCCGCGCCGCCGGCAGGCCGCCGATCAGGGTGGTGAGGCTGCCCAGCGCGATCGCATCGGGCGGGCCGACGCAGAGCGCCAGGTCCGAGACCCGCGCCGCCGGCAGGCCGCCGATCAGCACCGTCACACCCCCCGGCGGCAGGACCGGCCCGCCGACATGCGGCACCGGCCCGTTGAACAGCGGGCAGACATGCATGTCGGTGACGCGCGCCGCCGGCAGGCCCATCTCAGCCCTCCTCCGGCGGGATGCGGCCGGCGCCGCCGGCGGCGATGTCGCGCGCGGAGGCGAGGAAGCGCTCGAAGCGGGCGTCCTGGCGCTCCGGCCTGAGGCGCACCGCCGAGAGCACCACCGAGCCGGCGACCGCGACCCCGGTCAGGTGCTCGGCCGGCGGCACCGCCGGCTGGCCCGGCGGGGCCATCGAGCCGCCGGACCAGAAGGCGCCCATCGCCGCCCAGGCCTCCGGCGAGCGGAACCGGGTCTGCTGCGCCGCCGCCTCCGCCGCGCGGCGGCTGGCCTCGTCCGGGCGGCGCACCCAGCGCTCCGCGGCCTCGAGCGCGGCGCGATCGGGCGGGGGCAGGGCGGGATCGGGCACCGCGCGGGCGCACATGCAGGCCCACCATACCGCCTCGCGCTTGGGCAGGGCGTGGGCGATGAGGCGCATCGCCTCCGGCATCCGCCGCGCGGCGGCCAGCCGCTCGACCCCCTGGGCGGCGTCGGCGGCGCCGTCGAGCAGCGCGGCCCCCTCGGCGTCGAGCTCCAGCCGCGGGAGCAGCGGCGCCAGCGGGACGGCCAGCTTGGCAAGGGTCGCGCCCACCGCCCGGTCCTAGTTGATCATGGCGATGCCGCCCTTGAGGATCAGCATCCCGTCGCCCTTCACCTGGGTCATCGGCGACTTCACCTCGGCCGTCGTCGTGCCCTCGATGGTGATCGTCAGCCCTTTGATGGTGACGCCGGTCTGGTCGATCCGGACGGAGGACTGCCCCACCTTCAGCTCGATGCTCTGCATCGCCTCGGTCGTCGCCTTGCCGAGATCGAGCCTGGTGTCCTGGTTGCCCATGGAGATCACCACGCTCTGGTTCCCCATCTCGACCCTGGTCTCCATGTCCCCCTTGGAGACGACGAGGCTCTGGTTCCCCTGCTCGACCGTCACCGAGCGGTCCTTGGTGACGGTCTCGGTGTGGCTGCCCTTCACCGTCTCGGTGCGGTCGTTCTTGACCAGCACGTTCAGGTCCTTCTCGGCCTGGACGTAAAGCTCCTCGCTGCCCCTGGTGTCGTCGAAGCGGAGGATGTTGGCGTTGTCCGCGCCGCCGCCCTTGGTCGAGCGGGTGGCGAGGCCGCCCTTGTTCATGCTGGAGGGCAGCGCCCCGAAGGGCGGCACCACCTCGCCGTGATAGGCGGAGCCGACGACGATCGGCTTGTCGGGGTCGTCGTCGAGATAGCCGACGATCACCTCGTCGCCGATGCGCGGCAGGAACCAGGTGCCGCCCCAGGCGCCGGCGACGGGCTGCATCACCCGGATCCAGCAGCTCGTCTTCTCGTCGCGCTTGCCCTCGCGGTCCCACAGGAACTGCACCTTGATGCGTCCCTGCTTGTCCACGTAGATCTCCTCGCCCGGCGGGCCGGTGACGATCGCGCTCTGCAGCCCGGGCATGCGCGGCCGCGGCCGCGGCGCGGGGTTGCGCCACGGCGTGGCCGGGTCCATCAGCGTCACCGCGCAGCTGTAGCCCGCGCCGCCGCCGCCGGCGAGCTGCGTCTCGTCGAAGGCCTCGTGCCGCGCCGCGGTGACGAGCCAGGTGACCTCGCCCCCCTCCTCGGTCGGCTTGATCTTGACGCGCGAGCCGGCGAACACGCGCGGCTCGCGGAGCGTCGCCTCCACCAGGCTCGCCTGCGCCTCCTCGGTCTCCATCAGCAGCCGCGCCACGTCGGCGTCCGGCCGCACGGCCTGGCCGCCGGGCCAGAGGAACAGCTCGCCGCCGGTGCTCTGCGCGCCCTTGAGCACCGTGCCCGCCGCGGCCTCGAGCAGCGAGTCCGGCGCCATCTGGTCGTAGTCCTTGAGCAGCACCTTGCCCGGCCGGCGGTCGCCGCGCGGCGCCCAGGCGACGACCGAATCGAAGGTGTCGCCGTTGGGGCGGTGGACCAGCGGCCCGCAGGGGGCGAGCGGGAAGTCGGCGTTGGCGGAGGTGATCTTCAGGGCGTGGCTGCCCTCGGCGTGCTCGAAGAAGTAGCCGCAGCCGACCTCGTCGAGCAGCCGCTGGACGAAGTCGAGATCGGTCTCGTTGTACTGCACGCAATAGGGCCGCGGCGCGGTCGGCGGCGAGCCGAGGAAGGTCGCGCTCAGGCCGGCCTCGGCGAGCACCGTCTCGACGATCTGCTTGACCGACTTCTCCTGGAAGATGCGGCAGTCCGCGGTGCGCGAGAGGGTCCACAGCTCCGGCACCGCCTCGATCCGGTAGGCGGTGAGGCCCCGGCCGTAGCTGCCGGCGCGGCCGAAGGCGCGCACGATGCCATGGAAGGCGCGCACCGTCTCGCCCTGCCGCACGGTGCAGGTGATCGCCTGGCCGATCAGGTCGCCGAGGGTGAGGGAGTCGTTCTCCGAGATCGCCTCGGCCTCGATCAGGAAGGGCCGGCCGATCGCCTCGTGCACCGTCAGGCGGCGCAGCACCAGCACCCCGTCGCCGAGCGGCGAGGCGATGGAGAGCAGGCGAGGCGCCTGGTCGATGGTCAAGGACACCGCCGCGGACCCCCTCCTGCTGACGTGACGCCGGCCTCCGGCGCAGCATACCCTTCCCGCGCCGGGGGTGGAATATCGCGCCGGGACGGCACGCCCTCCGCGCACGCCGGCGCAGGCCGGGCGGCGGCCGCGGGCGCGGGGCGGCCCCGCGGCCTGGCCCGCTTGATCTGCCGCAAGGTGCCGCAGGGCGCCCGAGTATAGTTGAGCAAGGCCATGCCCGACGCGCCGCCGCTCTCGCCGGACCGCCTGCTTCGCTTCGCCACGGCGAACCTGCCGCGCTACACCTCCTACCCCACCGCGCCGCATTTCGCCCCGCTCGCCGAGCAGGAGTGGCGCGAGCGCCTCGGCGCCGTCGCTCCGGGCGATGCCCTGTCGCTCTACGTGCACGTCCCGTTCTGCCGGGCGCTGTGCTGGTATTGCGGCTGCCACACCGCGGTCACGCGCAATCCGCTCCGCCTCGCCCGCTACGCCGCGGCGCTGCGCGCCGAGGCGGCGCTGCTCGCCGAGGCGCTGCCCGCCGCGTGCGGCCCCGTCACCGCGCTCCACTTCGGCGGCGGCACGCCGACCGCGATCGGCGTTCCCGCCCTGGTCGGGCTGGTCGCCGACCTGCGCCAGCGCTTCGGCTTCGCCGCCGGCGCCGAGCTCGCGATCGAGCTCGATCCCCGCGCGCTGGGCGCCGCCGACGCCGACGCCCTCGCCGCCGCGGGGTTCCGCCGCGCCAGCCTCGGCGTGCAGGACATCGCGCCCGAGGTGCAGGCGCGCATCGGGCGCGAGCAGCCGGCCGCCCTCGTCGAGGCCGCGGTGCGGCGCCTGCGCGCCGCCGGCATCGCCCGGATCAATTGCGACCTGATCTACGGCCTGCCCGGCCAGACCGCGGACCATGTCGCCGCCAGCGCCGCCTTCGTCGCCGCGCTCGGCGCCGACCGCGTGGCGGTGTTCGGCTACGCCCACGTCCCCTGGATGAAGCCGCACCAGCAGGCGCTGGACGAGGCCGCCCTGCCCGGCCCCCTCGCCCGGCTCGAGCAGGCCGAGGCCGCCGAGCGGGTGCTGCGCGCGGCGGGCTACGAGCCGATCGGCCTCGACCATTTCGCGCGCCCGGACGACCCGATGGCCGAGGCGGCGCGGGCGGGGCGCCTGCGGCGGAATTTCCAAGGGTACACCACCGACGACGCGCCGGTCCTGCTCGGCCTCGGCGCCTCCGCCATCTCCCGCCTGCCCGCCTTCTACGCGCAGAACGCAAGCGACGAGCGGCGCTGGCTCGACCTGGTCGGCGCCGGGCGGCTGCCGGTCGCCCGGGGGCTCGCGCTCACCCCCGAGGACCTCGAGCGGGCGCGGCTGATCGAGCGGGTGATGTGCGACCTCGCCCTCGACCTGACCGGCGTGCCGGACGCGATCATGGCGACGGCCGCGGCGCGGCTCGCGCCGCTCGCCGGCGACGGCCTGGTGCGGCTCGAGCAGGGCGGGCGCTGGCTGCGGGTGACCGAGCGCGGCCGCCGCTTCCTGCGCCACGTCGCCGCCTGCTTCGACGCCCGGCTCGACCCGGGCGGGGCGGCGGCCTCCCGGCGGCGGCACAGCCTCGCGGTCTGAGCGCCGCTCGCCGGCGCTCCGCTTGCCGACGCCGCCGCGCCTCCTACATTCTTGACGGCGCCACGGCGCGCCGTTACATCGCCCGCCCTGCCGCCCAGACATGCCCAGGTGGCGGAATTGGTAGACGCGCAGGTTTCAGGTACCTGTGGCCGCGAGGCCGTGGAAGTTCGAGTCTTCTCCTGGGCACCATCCCCCCTCCCCTGACCGTGGCGCCGACGGGCCGGCCGCTCGCCCGGACCGGCCGGTGACCGGCACGGAGGTCCCGCCGTGGGAACCACCCTCTTCATGGCGCAGGCGACCATCAGGCTGCACCGCAACGACCTCCCCGAGGGCCTCGACCTCGGCCCCGTGGTCGCGGTGGACACCGAGACGATGGGCCTCAACCCGCACCGCGACCGGCTCTGCCTGGTGCAGCTCTCGGCCGGCGACGGCGTGGCGCATCTGGTCCAGCTCGTCCCGGAGGCGCTCGGCGGGCGCGGCTACGACTGCCCGAACCTCAAGCGGCTGCTGGCCGACCCCGCGCGCACCAAGCTGTTCCACTTCGCGCGCTTCGACCTCGCGGTGCTGCGCCACGCGCTCGGCGTGACGGCGGCGCCGCTGCGCTGCACCAAGGTCGCGGCCAAGCTCACCCGCACCTTCACCGACCGCCACGGGCTCAAGGACCTGTGCAAGGAGCTGCTCGGCGTCGAGCTCTCCAAGCAGCAGCAGAGCTCGGACTGGGGCGCGCCCGAGCTGACGCCGGAGCAGCTCGCCTACGCCGCGGCCGACGTGCTCCACCTGCACGCGCTGTGGGCCAAGCTCGAGGGACTGCTCGAGCGCGAGGGCCGGCGCGAGCTGGCGGAGGCGGTGTTCCGTTTCCTGCCCGCGCGCGCCGAGCTCGACCTGCTCGGCTACGAGGAGCCGGACATCCTCGCCCACTGAGGGCGCCGCCGCATCCCGGGCGGCCGGCGGAGGCGGCGGGAGCGGGCGCCCCGGCGCATGGCACGTTTCTTGTCGGGCGGGTCCAGCCGCGCGTTGACCCCCCGTCGCCGCGGCTCCATACAGGATGCGTGAACGCACCGCTCTCCCCGCATCCGGACCTGGAGGCCGCGCGCCGCGTCCTCGCCACCGAATCGGAGGCGCTCGCCGCCCTCGCCGCCGCGCTCGACGACCGCTTCGCCCGCGCCGTCGCGCTGCTCGCCGGCGCCACCGGGCGCGTGGTGGTCTCCGGCATGGGCAAGTCGGGGCACGTGGCGCGCAAGATCGCGGCGACCCTGGCCTCCACCGGCACGCCGGCGCTGTTCGTCCATCCGGCCGAGGCCTCGCACGGCGATCTCGGCATGATCGTGCCCGGCGACGCGGTGCTCGCGCTCTCGAACTCGGGCGAGACGCCGGAGCTCGCCGACCTGGTCCAGCATTCCCGCCGCTTCGGCCTGCCCCTCGTCGGCATCACCGGGCGGGCGGAGAGCGCGCTCGCCCGCGCCGCCGACGTCGCGCTGGTGCTGCCCGACGTGCCGGAGGCGTGCCCGATGGGCCTCGCCCCCACCACCAGCACGACCATGCAGATGGCGCTCGGCGACGCGCTGGCGGTGGCGCTGCTGACCCGGCGGGGCTTCACCGCGGCGGACTTCCGCGTCTTCCACCCCGGCGGGCGGCTCGGCATGCGGCTCCGGCGCGTGCGCGAGCTGATGCACACCGGCGAGGAGATGCCGCTCGCCCCGCCGGAGACGCGCATGGACGCCGCGATCGTGGCGATGACCGCGAAGCGCTTCGGCGTGCTCGGCATCGTCGGCGGGAGCGGACGGCTGGTCGGCGTGATCACCGACGGCGACCTGCGCCGGGCGCTCGATGCGGACGGCGGGGCCGCGCTGCTCGCGCGCAGCGCGGGGGAGGTGATGACCCGCACGCCGCGCACCGTGGCCCCCGACCAGCTCGCCGCCGAGGCGCTGCGGATGATGAACGAGCGCGCCATCACCGTGCTGTTCGTGGTGGACGGCGACGGGCGCCCGGTCGGCATCCTGCACGTGCACGACCTGCTGCGCGCGGGGGTGGCGTGACGATGGCTCCCGCGGAGGCCGGCGCCGGCCCGGGCGGCGCCCTGGCGCAGCGCCCGCCGCCCGCCCGCGGCGGCGCCGCCGCGGTCGCGGCGGGGCGCCGGACGATCCCGCCGCCCTCGCGCGAGCGCCGCATCCCGACCGCGCGCCAGATGGCGCGGCGCGCCTTCCTGCTGCGCTGGGCGAAGCGGATCCTGCCGCTGCTCGGCGTCGCCCTGCTGCTCAGCATCGCGCTGTGGTCGGAATATGCGCGCGAGGACAACCGCCTGCGCATCGGCGTGCGCGGCCTCGGCCTGCGGCCGGACGCGATGAGCGTGCTGCGGCCGCGCTACCAGGGGGTGGACGAGCGCAGCCGCCCCTTCACCGTCACCGCCGAGCTCGCGGTCCAGAACGGCGACGAGGACGTGCTCACCCTCGAGGCGCCGCGCGCCGACATCCTGCTCGAGGACGGCGCCTGGCTGCTGCTGGAGGCGCGCCAGGGGCGCTACAGCAAGGAGCGTGGCCGTCTCGACCTGGACGGCCAAGTGACCCTCTACCACGACAACGGCACGATGCTGACCACCGAGCACGCGGCGATCGCGCTCGCGGAGGGCGCGGCGCAGGGCGACGCGCCGGTCGCGGCGCAGGGCCCCTTCGGCACCCTCGTGGGCGAGGGCTTCCGCCTCCGCGACCGCGGCGCCGTGGTCGAGGTGACCGGCCGCTCCCGCGCCGTGCTCGAAGGGGAGAGCGGGACGCCGTGAGGCGAGCGATACGGTCGCGGGCCGGCGCCGCCGTCTTGGCGGCGGCGTGCTGCCTGCTGCTCGCCGTCCCCGGCACGGTCCCGGCGGTCCGCGCGCAGGACCTCGACCTCAGCCGGGGCGGGCCGATCGAGGTGACGGCGCGGGACGGCATCGAGTGGCGCCAGGCCGAGCAGGTCGTGATCGCCCGCGGCGACGCGCGCGCGGTGCGCGGCGGCGTGACCGTGGAGGCCGACCGGCTGATCGCGCGCTACCGGCCGCGGGGGGGGGCGCGCGCGGCCGCCGGCGCCCCCCCCCCCCCGCCCCAGCAGGCCAACGAGATCTGGCGCCTGGAGGCGGAGGGCAATGTCCGCATCTCCACCGCCACCGACCGCGCCACCGGCGAGCGCGCGGTCTACGACATGGACCAGGCGGTGATGGTGCTCTCGGGCCGCAACCTCCGGCTCGTGACGCCGCAGCAGACCATCACCGCGCGCGATTCGCTGGAGTACTGGCCGCAGCGGCGCATGGCGGTGGCGCGCGGCGGGGCGCAGGTCGAGAGCAGCGACGGGCGCTGCGTCGCCGCCGACACGCTGGTCGGCTACTTCGCCGCGGAGCGCCCGGCGGCGTCCGGGGGAGGCGCGGCGCCGGCCGGCCCCGCGGGCGGCGGGCCGGGCGCCGCGGTGCCGGGCGAGGGCAGCCGGCTCGAGAAGGTCGAGGCCTTCGGCCACGTCGAGATCCGCACCGCGACCGAGGTCGTGCGCGGCGAGCGCGGGGTGTACAGCCCGGTGGACGGCCGCGCCCGGTTGGTCGGGAATGTCCGCATCACCCGGGGCGACAACCACGTGGAGGGCCAGGAGGCGCTGGTGGACCTGCGCGCCGGCACGGCGCGGCTGCTCGGCGAGCGGGTGCGCGGCCTGATCGTGCCGCAGCAGGACGCGGCGGAGCCGCGGCCGCAGCCGCAACAGCCGCAGCAGGGCGCGGGATGCGCGCGGTGAGCGAGCCGCTTCCGCCGCACGGCCGTTCGCTGCGCGTCGTCCCGGGCGGCGGCGCGGCGCCGGCCGCGCCCCCGGCGTCCGGCCTGTTCGCGATCGGCCTCGGCAAGCGCTACCGCAAGCGCCCGGTGGTGCGGAACGTCTCGATCCACCTGCGCCGCGGCGAGGCGGTCGGCCTGCTCGGGCCCAACGGCGCCGGCAAGACCACCACCTTCTACATGATCACCGGCCTCGTGCAGCCCGACGAGGGCCAGGTGATCCTCGACGGGCACGACGTCACGCTGCTGCCGATGTACCGCCGCGCCAGGCTCGGCCTCGGCTACCTGCCGCAGGAGGCCTCGATCTTCCGCGGCCTCAACGTCGAGGACAACATCCGCGCCGCGCTCGAGGTGGTCGAGCCGATCCGCGAACGGCGCGAGCAGATGCTGGACGCGCTGCTCGCCGAGTTCGGGATCGCCCATCTGCGCCGCGCCCCGGCGCTTGCGCTCTCGGGCGGCGAGCGGCGGCGCTGCGAGATCGCCCGCGCCCTCGCCACCCACCCCTCCTACATCCTGCTCGACGAGCCGCTCGCCGGCATAGACCCGATCGCGGTCGGCGAGATCCGCGACCTGGTGCGGCACCTCAAGGACCGCGGCATCGGTGTGCTGATCACCGACCACAACGTGCGCGAGACGCTCGAGATCATCGACCGCGCCTACATCCTGCATGACGGCCAGGTGCTGATGGAGGGCACCCCGCGCGACATCGTCGCGCACGAGGGGGTGCGGCGCGTTTACCTCGGGGAACGGTTCAGCCTCTAGGCTGCCCCGCCATGGCGCTCGGTCCGAGGCTCGAACTCCGGCAGGCCCAGTCGCTGGTCATGACGCCGCAGCTGCGGCAGGCGATCAAGCTGCTGCAGTCCTCCAACCTCGAGGTCGCCGCCTTCGTCGAGGAGGAGCTGGAGCGCAACCCGCTGCTCGAGCGCGACGAGCGGCCCGACCTGCCCGATCCGGAGGCGGGGCGCGGGCTCGATCCGCTGCCGCCCGCCGCGGCGGAGGCGCCGCCCGACGCCCACGCCGCCGCGCTGTCCGAGGCCCTGCCGGCGGAGGCCGCGGCGCCGCTCGACATCGCCGAGTGGGACAACGTCTACGAGCCCGACGCCGTCCCGGCGCGCGGACGCGGCGCGCCGGAGACCGACGACGACCTCGGCGGCGTCGAGGCGATGCCGGCGGGGCCGCGCCCGCTGCACGAGCATCTCGCCGAGCAGGCGCGGCTCGCCTTCGCCGATCCGAAGGACCGGCTGATCGCGACCGCGCTGATCGCGCTGCTCGACCCCGCCGGCCGGCTGGACGCCGACCTCGGCGCGCTGGCCGCGGCGCTCGGCTGCGAACCGGCGCGCATCGAGGCGGTGCGGCAGCGCATGCAGCGCTTCGACCCGGTCGGGCTGTTCTGCCGGAACCTGCGCGAATGCCTCGCCGTGCAGCTCGCCGAGCGGAACCGGCTCGACCCGGCGATGGAGACGCTGCTCGACCACCTCGACCTGCTGGCGCGGCGCGAGCACGCGGCGCTGATGCGGCTCTGCGGCGTGGACGCCGAGGACCTCGCCGGGATGATCGCCGAGCTGCGCCGGCTCGACCCCAAGCCCGGCACGCGCTTCGACTTCGCCCCGGCTCCCGCCGTCGTGCCCGACCTGCTGCTGCGCCGCGCCCCGGACGGCGCGTGGGTGGTGGAGCTGAACCCCGGGACCATGCCGCGCCTCCTCGTCAAGCGCGGCTTCCATGCCCGCGCCGTCGTCGCCGCGCGGACGCGGGAGGAGAAGGCCTTCCTCGCCGACCGCCTGGCCAGCGCCACCTGGCTGGTGCGCAGCCTGGAGCAGCGCGCCGCCACCATCCTCAAGGTCGCCGCCGAGATCGTGCGCCGCCAGGACGGCTTCCTCCGCCACGGCGTCGAGCACCTGCGCCCGCTGACGCTCCGCGACGTGGCCGAGGCGGTCGGGCTGCACGAGAGCACCGTCAGCCGCGTCGCCGCGAACAAGCGCATCGCCACGCCGCGCGGCATCTTCGAGCTCAAGTACTTCTTCACCAACGCGATCCCCGGCACCGCCGGCGGCGCGGCACACAGCGCCGAAGCGGTGCGCCAGCGCATCCGGGCGCTGATCGCCTGTGAGAAACCGCACGAGGTGCTGTCGGACGACGCGATCGTCGAGAGGTTGCGCCAGGAAGGCGTGGACATCGCCCGCCGGACCGTGGCGAAATATCGCGAGGCGCTGGGCATCCCCTCGTCGCTGCAGCGCCGGAAGGAGAAGGCCGTCCCGGCCTGATCCGAACCCCTCCCGGGCCGCCCGCGGGCGGCCCGGCGTCGGTGCCGGCACGGGCGGCCCTCTTTCGCGTGGAAGGAGGTCACGGCCTGATGCATGTCACCATCGCCGGAAAGCAGATGGACACGGGCGAGGCGCTGAGGACCAGGGTGCGGGAGGAGCTCGCGCAGATCGCGCGCAAGTACTTCGACCACGCGCTCGAGGCGAACGTCACCTTCAGCCGGGACCACAAGGGACGGCTCGCCGCCTTCGTCGCCTGCGACATCAACCTCAAGGCCGGCCGCAACCTGTTCATCCGCGCCGGGGGCGAGGGACCGGACGCGCACCGCGCCTTCGAGGTGGCGGCCGAGCACCTCGCCAAGCGCCTGCGCCGCCACCGCCGGCGGGTGAACGAGCACGCCCGCAGCCTGGCCGAGGAGCGGGAGACGATGCCGGATTTCGCCTCCCAGGACTGAGCGCGCACGGCCGGGCGGGCGCCAGGGTCGCGGACGCGGCCCGGCGATGCTGCTCCTGCGGCCCGGCAGGGCGGAGGAGAGGACGGCCCGGCGGCACGCCCCGGATCCCGAAGCACGATGGAGCCCATCCGGGGAGGAGCGAAGTGGGGTCCGATGCGAAGCGAGACCCGCGACGTGGTGGTCGCAGGCTGCGGTCGCGCCGGCCTCCGAGCCGTAGTGGCGGCGGAGACGGGCGCGCGCGTGGCCGTGCCGGAGCGCGCGCCGCGCGAGGAGCGGGGCGGCCAGAGCCGCTGCACCGAGGCCTATCTCCGCATGAAGAGCCCGCGCGAGGTTTGCGACGACTTCGAGACCCGTCTCGTCGAGAACGGCAGCGGCGCCATCGCCCCCGATCTGGTCGAGTAGGCGGCGCGACCGCGCGCAGAGCGGCACTCCGCCGCGCGCGGCCTGATCGCCCGCGGCTGCGAGGCGATCATCCCGGGCGAGGCGCTGCTCTGCGTGCTGCTCGCCCGCCACGGCGTGACCGAGGTGGGCGGCGTGCCGGTGGTGGATGCGCTGGCGGCGACGGTGAAGATGGCCGAGGCGATGGTGGACCTGCGCCGCAGCGCCGGGCTGCGCCCCTGCCGCAGCGGCTACTTCAACGCGCGGCCGCCGCGCCAGCGGATGCGCGAGCTGCTGCGGTTCTACGGCATCGCCGCCCTCGGCCGGCACGAGGGGTGAGCGGCCGGGCCCGGCCGCCGCGGCCTTGCGCCCTTGCATCCCGCATGCGGCCGCGCGAGGCTCGCGCGCATGGACCCGTCCCCGCCACCCGCCGGCGGCCCGCCGCCGAACGAGACCGTGCGGCTCCTCGCGATGCTGCGCCTGATGCTGCGCATCCGCGCCTTCGAGCGCGAGGCGGTCGCCGCCATGCGCTCCGGCGAGGCCCCGGGCGTGGTGCACGCCTCGATCGGGCAGGAGGCGATCGCCGCCGGCGTCTGCCTGCATCTGCGGCGCGAGGACCGCGTCACCTCCACCCACCGCGGGCACGGGCACGCGCTCGCCAAGGGGGCGGATGCGCGGGCGATGATGCTCGAGCTGTATGGCCGCGCCGGCGGGGCCTGCGGCGGCAAGGGCGGCTCGATGCACATCGCCGACTTCGCGGTCGGCATGCTCGGCGCCAACGGCGTGGTGGGCGCCGGCATCCCGATCGCCTGCGGCGCGGCGCAGGGCCTGAGGCTGCTGCGGCAGGACGCGGTCGTCGCCTGCTTCTTCGGCGACGGCGCGGTGAACCGCGGGCCGTTCCTCGAGGGCCTCAACTGGGCGGCGCTGTATCGCCTGCCGGTGCTGTTCGTCTGCGAGGACAACGGCTTCGCCGCCTTCACCCGCACCGCCGAGTCGACCGCGGGGGCGGGGGCGGCGGCGCGGGCGGAGGCGATCGGCGTGCCCGCGCTCGCCGTGGACGGCACCGACCCGCTCGCGGTGGACGCCGCCGCCGCCGACCTGATCGCCGCGATCCGCGCCGGCGCCGGGCCGCGCCTGCTGCATGCGCGCTGCTACCGCTGGGAGGGCCACACCGGCACCGACCCCGCCGCCTACCGCCCGGCCGAGGAGGTCGCCGCGGCGCGCGCGCGCGACCCGATCCGCCGCCTCGCCGAGGCGCTGATCGCGCGCGGGGTGGCGGCGGCGGAGATCGCCGCCCTGGAGGCGGAGGCGGAGGCCGAGATGCGCGCGCACCGCGAGGCCGCGCGCGCCGCGCCCCTGCCCGACCCGGCGGCCGCCTTCGCCGACGTGCAGGACACCGGAGCGCCCGCCCCGTGCCCCGCCTGAGCTTCGCCGAGGCGACGCGCCGCGCCCTCGCCGCCGAGATGCGCCGCGATCCCACGGTCTGGGCGCTGGGCGAGGACCTCGGCCGCGGCGGCATCTTCGGCCAGTACAAGGGGCTCGTCGAGGAATTCGGGCCGGAGCGCATCGTCTCCACCCCGATCTCCGAGGCCTGCATCATGGGCGCGGGCCTCGGCGCGGCGCTGGTCGGCACGCGGCCGGTGATCGAGATGCGGATCGCCGACTTCGCGCTCTGCGCCATGGACGAGCTGGTGAGCCAGATCGCCAAGGTGCGCTACATGTTCGGCGGCCAGGGGCGCGCCTCGCTGGTGGTGCGCATGCCGGGGGGGATGTGGCGCAACAGCGCCGCGCAGCACAGCCAATGCCTGGAGGCGTGGATGGTGCACATCCCCGGCCTGGTGGTCGCGGCGCCGGGCACGGCGCAGGACGCGGCGTCGCTGCTGAAGGCGGCGATCCGCTGCGACGACCCGGTGGTGCTGATGGAGTCGAAGAACCTCTGGACCGCCGAGGGCGAGGTGGACGAGGACGCGCCGCCGGCCGAGTTCGGCAGGGCGCGGATCGCGCGCGCGGGCGAGGAGGTGACGGTGGTCACCTGGGCCGCGACCGTGCCGGTGGTGGAGGCGGCGGCGGAGCGGAGCGGCGTCTCCGCCGAGGTGATCGACCTGCGCAGCCTGTGGCCGTGGGACGAGGCGGCGGTGGTGGCTAGCGCGGCCCGCACCCGCCGCCTGCTCGTGGTGCACGAGGCGGTGACGGTGGCGGGCTTCGGCGCCGAGGTGGTGGCGCGCGTGACCGAGCGCCTCGGCCCGGGCGCCCTGCGCGCGGTCGGGCGGCTCGGCGCGCCGCGCGCCCCGGTGCCCTTCGCGCCGGCGCTCGAGGACGCGCTGCGGCCGACGGCGGAGCGCGTCGCGGAGGCGATTCGGCGCCTCGCCCGCGGCTGACCGCCCGCCCCGCTACATCCCGATCGCCCGCGGCAGCCACAGCGCGATCGCGGGAAAGGCGATCACCAGCGCCAGCGCGACCAGCATCGCCCCCACCAGCCAGCCCACCCAGGGGATGGTGCTCTCCATGCTCACGCCGGCGATGCGGCAGCTCACCATCAGGTTCACGGCCATCGGCGGCGTCACCTGGCCGATCGCGATCTTCATCGTCAGGATCACGCCGAACCACACCAGGTCCCAGCCGAAGGCGTTGGCGATCGGCACCAGAACCGGCAGCAGGATCAGGTAGATCGAGATCCCGTCGAGGAACATCCCGACCACCACCAGCAGCAGCGCCAGCAGGGCGAGCGTGCCGTACTCGCCGAGCCCCAGCCCCACGACCCAGGCCGCGACGGGCTGCACGATGCCGAGCGTGCTGGTGGACCAGGCGAACACGCTCGCCAGCGCCACCACGATCAGGATCACCGCCGAGAGCTCCCCGGCCTCGACCAGCATCTCGTAGAGGTCGCGCAGGGTGAGCGTGCGGTACACCGCGAAGCCGATGAACAGGCCGTAGAACACCGCCATCACCGCGGCCTCGGTCGGGGTGAAGGCGCCGATGCGCATGCCGCCGAGGATGATCACCGGCGCGAGCAGCCCCCAGAACGCCTCGCGGAACGTCTCCCAGACCCGCAGCCGCTCCTCGGCCCGCGCCCGGCCGCCGAAGTCCCGGAGGAGGGAGATCGCCACCACCGTCGCGATGATCGCGAGCCCGACCAGGATCCCCGGGAACATCCCGGCCATGAAGATCGCCGGCACCGAGACGCCCGGCACCAGCACGGCGTAGATGATGAAGGCGATCGAGGGCGGGATCAGGATGTCGGTCGCCGCCGCCGCGGCCACGGTGCTGGCGATGAAGGGCCGCGGGTAGCCGTCCGCCGCCATGCTGCGCGTCACCACCTGCCCCACCGCGGCCGAGGTCGCCGGGCCGGAGCCGGAGATGCCGCCGATCACCATCGCCACCAGCACCGCGACCGAGGCGAGCGCCCCGCGCCCCGCCCCGACCAGGGCGGTGGCGAAGCGCACCAGCCGGAGCGCCACCCCGGTGCGGTCGAACACGCTGCCGACCAGCACGAACATGGGGATGGCGATCAGCGGGTACTTGGCGATGCCGGCGTAGACGTTGGTCGGCATCGCGAACAGCGACTGGTCGGCGAGCCAGATCGCCAGCGCCCCGGCGAGGCCGAGGGCGACGCCGATCGGCACCCCGCCGGCCAGAAGCACGGCGAAGACGGCGAACAGGACCGCGCCGATCACGGCCCGCTACCCGTCCCGCCCGCGCGCGAGGCGCACCATCCGCCCCACCGCCCGGCCGATCACCGCGAGCGAGAGCAGCGGCAGCCAGCCGGTGTAGAGCCACTGCGGGTTGCCGAGGCCGGAGGAGAGCACCTCGAAGCGGTACTCGTCCCAGGCGAGCAGCGCGCCGTAGCCGGCGATCAGCCCGAAGCACAGCACGGCGAGCGCCATCGCCGCCATCTCGGCGCGCCGCCGCCAGGGCGGGGGAAGGCCGTCCACCAGGTAGCCGATGCGGATGTGCCGCCCGCCGGCCATGGCAAGCGAGGTGCCGAGCAGGGCGACGATCACCATCAGCGCCACCGAATACTCCTCGGTGAAGGCGATCGAGACGTCGGTCAGGTAGCGCAGCGCCACGTTCGCCGCGGTGATCAGCGCGATCGCCGCCATCGCGGCGGCGACCAGCGCCTCCTCGATCCGGAGCGGCACCCGCGTCGGCGGGTTGCGGTGCTCGCCGCCCGGGTCCAGCTCGGCGTTCGCCACCCGCCCCTCACCCCCGCGCGGCGCGGATCGCGGCCTCGGCCCGGCGCACGAGATCGGTGCCGACGGTCTGCGCCCACTTGTCGTACACGGGCCGCGTGGCGCGGGCGAAGGCCTGCTTCTCGGCGTCGCTCAGCGCCGTGACCGTCACGCCGCGCCGCGCCAGCTCCTCGAGCGAGGAGCGGTCGCCGCCCTCGCCCAGGCCCTTGCGCGAGGCCTCGATCTGCTTGCGCGCCGCCTCGCGCGCGCAGTCGCGGATCAGGTCGCGGTCGGCGGGGGCGAAGCTCTCCCACACGCTCTTCGCCACCAGGAAGATGCCGGCGTCGGCGACGTAGTTCCAGATCGTCAGGTACTTCTGCGCCAGCGTGTCCATGCGGAAGGCGAGGAACAGGTTGATCGGGTTCTCCTGCCCGTCCACCGCGCCGGTGGAGAGCGCGGGCTGCAGGTCGGCGAAGGTCATCTGCACCGGGTTGGCGCCGAGGGCGGTGAAGATCTCGGCGAAGATCGTGCCCGCGGCGAAGCGGATCTTCATGCCGCGCAGGTCCTCGGGCCGGCGCACCTCGCGCCTGCTGTTGGACAGCTCGCGGAAGCCGTTCTCGCCCCAGGCGAGGGGGACCACCTCGCGCCGCTCCAGCACGCGGAACAGCTCCTGGCCGACCTCGCCGTTGATGATCGCGTCGAAGCCGCGGTGGTCCTGCAGCAGCCAGGGCAGCGAGAACAGGTTCATCTCGCGCACCTGCGGCGAGATGTTGATGGTCGAGAACACCGCCATGTCGATCACGCCCTGGCGCATCGCCACCAGTTCGCGCGTCTGGTCGCCGCCGACGAGCTGGCTCCCCGGATAGACCTTGACGTTGATGCGCCCGCCGGAGCGCTGCGTGACCAGCTCGGCCCACTGGAACGCCCCCTCCGAGAGCGGGATCGGCCGGTTGCCGACGACCGAGAGCTTGTACTCGGCGCGGTAGCCGGTCTGCGCCCGGGCGATGTGGGGGGCGGCGAGGGCGCCGGCGGCGCCGAGGAGGAGGCCGCGCCGCGTCGCGGCGGAAGGCGTGGTGCGCATGATCGGTCCCGTTCGCTCCCTGCTGTGGCGGGCATGGCGGCGGCCGGCGGGCCCGCCGGCGCGGCGCGCCGCGGCACGAGCTTCGCGCCCGGCGCCGGCGGCGTCTAGCCGGTCGGCGCGAAGGGCCGGCTGTCCATGCCGGCGGCGGCGAAGCCGCCGTCCACGGCGAGGACGTGGCCGGTGACGTAGCCGGCGTCCGGCCCGCACAGGAACAGGGCGGCCCCGGCGATCTCCTCCGGCGCGGCGTAGCGGCGCATCGGCACGGCGCGGGTCCAGGCCTCGCGCGTGGCCGAGACGTGCATCGCCGCCACCAGCGGCGTCTCCACCGGCCCCGGCGCGAGGGCGTTGACCCGGATGCCGTATTCGGCGAGGTCGAGCGCCATCACCTTGGTCAGCGTGATCACCGCGCCCTTCGAGGCGCCGTAGGCCGCGCGCCCGCTGTTGCCGCGCAGCCCGGAGACGCTGGCGATGTTGAGGATGGCGCCGCCCGTGCCGGCCTCGCGCATCGCCCGCGCGCAGGCCTGGCCGCAGAGGAAGGTGCCGCGGACATTGACCGCGTAGATGCGGTCCAGCACCTCGACCGGGGTGTCGAGGAAGGGGATGTCGCGGCCGATCCCGGCCGAGTTGACCAGCACGTCCACCCGCCCGTGGCGCGCGAGCACGGCCGCGGCCATCGCCCGGACCGAGCCCTCGTCGGCCACGTCCACGCGGAGCGGCGCGACCGCCCCGGCGGCGTGGCCGGCAGGCAGCGCCTCGGCGGCGGCGCCGATGTCGGCGGCGATCACCGCCGCCCCCTCGCGCGCGAAGCGCTCGGCGATCGCGGCGCCGATGCCGGAGAGGCCGCCCGTCACCACCGCCACCTTGCCCGCGAGCCGCATGCGCGCCTCCCCCTCCCGTCGCGGCTTGCGATAGGCCGCGCCGGGCGGCAGATCAAGCCGCGGGGAGGAGCGCTGCCATGATCCCGACGGCCAATCTCGCGAGCCTGCTGCTGCAGACGGCGCGCCGCCTGCCGGACCGGCCGGCGCTGGTCTGGCGCGACCGCGCCTGGACCTGGGCCGAGACCGCGGCGCGCGCCGCCGCCGCCGCGGGGGCGCTGCGCGCCCGCGGCATCGCCAGCGGCGACCGCGTGCTGGTGCACGCCCGCAACTCCAACGCGATGTTCGAGAGCGTCTGGGCCTGCTGGCTGATCGGCGCCGTCTGGGTGCCGACCAATTTCCGCCTCTCCCCGCCGGAGGTCGCCTATCTCGCCGCCTCCTCGCGCGCCCGGGCGCACCTGTTCGACGCCGCCTTCCCCGCCCACCGCGCCGCGGCGCGCGCGGCCAACCCCCACTGCGCGCTGGAGGTCGGCATCGGCGGCGACGGCCTCGACTGGGAGGCGCTGATCGCCGAGGGCGCGGCGCGGCCGGTCACCCATCCCGCCGAGGCGGAGCGCGACCACCCGGCCTGGTTCTTCTACACCTCCGGCACCACCGGCCGGCCCAAGGGGGCGGTGCTCACCCACGGCCAGCTCGGCTTCGTCGTCGTCAACCACATCGCCGACCTGATGCCTGGCCTCTCGGAGCGCGACGTCTCGCTCGTCGTCGCCCCGCTCTCGCACGGCGCCGGCATCCACGCGCTGGCGCAGGTGGCGCGCGGGGCGAAGTCGGTGCTGCTGCCCGGCGAGCGGCTGGACACCGCCGAGGCCTGGCGGCTGATCGAGACGCACCGGGTGAGCAACATGTTCACCGTGCCGACCATCCTCAACGCGCTCGCCCGCGACCCGACGGCCGGGACGCGCGACCGCTCCAGCCTGCGCCACGTGATCTACGCCGGCGCGCCGATGTACCGCGAGGACCAGAAGCACGCGCTGCGCGTGCTCGGCCCGTGCCTGGTGCAGTACTACGGGCTCGGCGAGGTGACCGGGAACATCACCGTGCTGCCGCCCGAATGGCACACCGCCGAGGACGACCCGGCCTTCCCGGTCGGCTCCTGCGGCTACCCGCGCACCGGGATCGAGATCGCGATCCTCGACGCGGAGAACCGCCCCCTGCCCGCCGGCGAGACGGGCGAGATCTGCGTGCGCGGCAATGCCGTCTTCGCCGGCTACTTCGAGAACGAGGAGGCCAACGCCAGGGCCTTCGCCGGCGGCTGGTTCCACACCGGCGACCTCGGCCACCTCGACGCGCGCGGCTTCCTCACCATCACCGGCCGCGCCTCGGACATGTACATCTCCGGCGGCTCGAACGTCTATCCGCGCGAGGTCGAGGAGGTGCTGCTGACCCACCCGGCGGTGGCCGAGGCCTGCGTCGTCGGCATGCCCGACCCGAAGTGGGGCGAGAGCGGCGTCGCCGTGCTGGTGCCGCGCGCGGGCGCGACGATCGAGCCGGCGGCGGTGCTCGCCCACCTCGAGGGCCGGCTCGCGCGCTACAAGTGGCCGGCGCGGATCGTCGTCTGGCCGGAGCTGCCGCGCTCGGGCTACGGCAAGGTGCCGAAGCGGGAGGTCCGGCGGCTGCTCGAGGCCGGGGAGACGCCGGGCGGCGGCGCCTGACGCCGCCCGGCGCGGAGGGGCCTTCAGCAGCCCGTCCGGCGCGCCGCGCGCTCGACCTCCAGGCCGAACAGCGGCCGCAGGCGCGTCCCCAGCACGCTGCCGGCGAAGGCGGAAACCAGCCACAGCCAGCCATGCAGGCTGGAGGAGGCGATGCCGCCGAGATAGGCGCCGATGTTGCAGCCATAGGCGAGCCGGGCGCCGTAGCCGAGCAGCAGCCCGCCGAGCACCGCGGCGAGCAGGGGGCGCGGCGCGATCCGCCACTCGGGCGCGAAGCGGCCGGCGAGGCCCGCGGCGAGCAGCGCGCCGAGCACGATGCCGAAATTCATCACCGAGGTGACGTCGGCGAACACGCTGGCCTGCAGCGCCGCGGCGTTGGCCGGCGTGGACCAGTACGGCCAGAACGCGACGTCGATGCCGAGCGCGTCCGCGACCTTGGAGCCCCAGAGCGCGAAGGCGGAGGTGATGCCCCACGGCCGCCCGGCGAGGGCGAGGGTGGCGAAGTCGAGCACGGCGAGCGCCACCGCGCCCGCCACCAGCGGCCACGGCCCGCGCAGCAGCCGCGCCGGGGGGCCGGCGCCGCGCGGCGCCTCGTCCGCCAGCAGGCGGCCGTGGCGGCGCCGCTCCAGCACCACGGTGAGCGCGGCGATCGCGGCGAACAGGGCGAGATGCGCGGCGAGCGCCGGCCACGCGCCCCACGCCTTGACCAGCGAGACGGGCGCGAACGCCGGCAGCGCCGCCCACCAGTGCAGATGCGCCGCGCCGAACACCGAACCGACGATGAAGAACAGCAGCGTCACCACCATGCGCGTCGAGCCGCCGCCGACCGCATAGAGCGTGCCGGAGGCGCAGCCGCCGCCGAGCTGCATGCCGATGCCGAACAGGAACGCCCCCGCCGCGACCGAGACGCCGACCGGCGCGACGTAGCCCGCGACCGGCTGGCCGAACAGCGAGCCCGCCTCGAGCGCGGGGAAGAACAGCAGCGCGGCGAGCGCGAGCAGCACCATCTGCGCGCGCAGGCCCGCCCCGCGCCGGTCGGCGATGAACACCCGCCAGGCCGCGGTGAAGCCGAAGGCCGCGTGGTAGAGCACGAGGCCGAGCGCGCCGCCGATCAGGAACAGCGCCGCCTGGCGGGCGCTGACGTGCTGCTGCAGGAGCAGCGCGCCGAGCAGCAGCGCCGCCGCGGCGGCGACGATCGGGCGGCGGCCGGGCCGCGGCCAGGCGGGGCTCAGGGAGGGGGAGGCGGTCGTCGTCACGCCGGACATCGCGGTGGTGGTCCTCCTTGTACGGGGCTGAAGTGCGGCTCCGGGGGCGGCGGATCAGGCGGCCGCGCGCGGCGCGCGCTCGCCCTGCAGCAGCGCGGTCAGGTAGCGCGCGATCGCGCCCATGCCGGAGACGCCGGCCGCGCGCTCGGCCTCCGGGTTGTAGTTGGTGTTGGTGTTGACGTCGTAGGCGAAGCTGCGGCCGTGCTCGTCGGTGACGAACTCGATGGCGCCGACGCCGATGCCGTTGGCGCGCAGGAACGCCTCCATGCGCGGCAGCAGCGGGTGGTCGAAGCCCTCGATCACGCGGAACCGCGCGCCGGGGGCGGAGGCGGGGCAGGCGGCGGCCGGCCCGGCCTGGCACTGGTCGGCCGGGCACAGCTCGAAGCCGGCGGAGGTGTCCACCCGCACCGCGTAGAGGAACCGTCCGCCGACGAACTCGGCGCGGACGATGCAGGGCTCGGGGGCGCGGATGTAGCGCTGCACCAGCCAGATGCCGTCGCGCGGCCGGGCGTGGGGGTCGTCGCTCGCGGCGAGCGCGGCGAGCGCGTCGCCGAGCTCCGCCGGGCCCGGCACCAGGCGCACGCCGAGGCCCTTGCCGGCGCGGTTGTGCTTGAGGATCAGCGGATAGCCGAGCCGTTCCGCCGCGTCCGGGATGTTCTCCTCGCCGATCACGGCGATGGTCTCGGGGGTGGGGATGCCGTGCGCGGCGAGCGCCTCGTACTGCGCCACCTTGCTCAGCTCGAGCTGCAGCGCGCGGCGGCCGTTCACCACCGTGCGGCCGTGGCGCTCGAGCATCTCGATCACCGCGGCGGCGTACTCGGGGGCGTAGGTGTGGCCGCGCGTGTGCGAGGAGGCGCTCATGCGGTTGTAGAACACCCCCCCGGGCGGCGGGCGCCGCAGGTCGAGCAGGCCGCGGTCGAGGAACCACTCCTCATGCGGCGTGCCGAGCGCGGCGAAGGCCTGGCGCAGCGGCTCCACCCAGGCGTCGTTCTCGTGCAGGACATAGACCTTGGTCATCGGGCGGCCTCTGGCGGGCGGCGCGCCGCCGGGCGCGCCTTCGCCGCCTAGAGAATATTTTTCCGCCAACTTGGCAACATCCTCCGGAGAGAAAGTATATTATTCTTCTTCTGCGGGATGTGATGCGGTTCCGTTCTCCCGGTGCGTGGTCGCGGGCGACGCCGTTGCCGCGCGGCTTTACGCCCGCGCCGGCGCCGGCGAGGATGGCCCCGCCCCCGCGCCGCTCCGGCCGGGGTCCGCCCGACCCGCACCCAGGACCCCGCCATGCCGCTTCCCGAAGCCCTGCAGGGCCGTCTGTCGCTGCCCGCGATCGCCGCGCCGATGTTCCTCGTCTCCGGGCCCGAGCTGGTGATCGAGGCCTGCAAGGCCGGCGTGCTCGGCACCTTCCCCAGCCTCAACCAGCGCACCACCGGGGGCTACGCGGAGTGGCTCGCGCGCATCCGCGAGGCGCTCGAAGCCTTCCCCGGCGCCGCGCCGTTCGGCGTCAACCTCATCGTCAACCGCACCAACGCGCGCCTCGAGCCCGACCTGAAGGCGACGGTCGAGGCCCGGGTGCCGCTCGTCATCACCTCGCTCGGCGCCAACGCCGAGGTGGTGCAGGCGGTGCACGGCTATGGCGGCCTGGTGTTCCACGACGTGATCACCATGCGCCATGCCGAGAAGGCGGCGGAGGCGGGGGTGGACGGCATCGTCGCGGTCTGCGCCGGCGCCGGCGGCCACGGCGGCACCTACAGCCCCTTCGCCTTCCTCGCCGAGCTGCGCGCCGCCTTCCCGCAGACGACGCTGATCCTCTCCGGCGCCATCACCAACGGCGCGCAGATCGCCGCCGCCAGGCTGCTCGGCGCCGACCTCGCCTACCTCGGCACGCGCTTCATCGCCACGCGCGAGAGCATGGCGCCGGACGCCTACAAGCGCATGGTGGTGGAGGCGAGCGGCGCGAAGGACATCGTCTACACCCCGGCCTTCAGCGGCGTGCACGGCAACTACCTGCGCGCCTCGATCGTCGCCGCGGGGCTCGACCCCGACAACCTGCCGCCCAGGCCCGAAGGCGGCTACGACCGCGAACGGCGCAAGGCCTGGAAGGACATCTGGTCCGCCGGCCAGGGCGTCGGCACGATCCGCGACATCCCGAGCGTCGCCGAGCTGTGCGCGCGGCTGCGCCGCGAATACCGCGAGGCGGCCGCCCGGCTGGCCTGAGCGCGCGCCCCCGCGCGCCGCGCCGGGTTCCCGCCCGCTACCCGGCCGCGGGTTCGGAGGGAGGGCGCGGGATGCGCGCCGTCGCCTCGATCTCGATGCGCATCTCCGGCGTCTGCAGCCCGGCGTGGATCAGGGTGGCGGCCGGCCGCGCCCGGCCGAGATGCCGCCGCACCACCGGCCAGCAGGCCGGCCAGTCGGCGCGGTCCGGCACGATGAACAGCACGCGCACCACGTCGTCCAGCGTGCAGCCCGCCTGCGCCAGCGCGGCGGCGATGTTGCGGAAGCACTGCTCCGCCTGCGCGGCCGCGTCCGGCGCGATGGTCATGGTCGCGTAGTCGTAGCCCGTGGTGCCGGAGACCCAGACATGGTCGCCCTCCACCACGGCGCGCGAATAGCCGATCTCCTCCTCGAAGCGGCTGCCGGAGGAGATCAGGCGGCGGGTCATGGCAGGCGCGCCCGTCAGCCCGGCGCGCACACTACGACCGCGACCGCGCCCTCCGGATCGGGCGAGGCGAGCAGCACCACGCGGCGGACCATCGCCACCCGCCCCGTGTCGTCGGCCAGTTCCATCCCGGGCTGCGGGATGACGGGCAGCTCCAGCACGCCGTTGTCGCGCGCCGGCTGCCCGACGCCGATGCCGTCCGCGTCGAACCAGATCCTCACCCGGTATCCGGCCATGGCCGTCGCCTCCTCGCTGAAGCGGGCTATTCCAGCCCGTCGTAGAAGTCGTTGCCCTTGTCGTCGATGACGATGAAGGCCGGGAAGTCCTTCACCTCGATGCGCCACACGGCCTCCATGCCGAGTTCGGGATACTCCAGCACCTCGACCTTGGTGATGCAGTCCCGGGCGAGCCGCGCCGCCGGGCCGCCGACCGAGCCGAGATAGAAGCCGCCGTACTTCCGGCACGCCTCCCGCACCGCGCGCGAGCGGTTGCCCTTGGCGAGCATCACCAGCGACCCGCCCGCCGCCTGGAACGCCTCGACGTAGGAATCCATGCGCCCGGCGGTGGTCGGCCCGAAGCTGCCCGTCGCGTAGCCCTGCGGCGTCTTGGCCGGGCCGGCGTAGTAGACCGGGTGGTCCTTGAGGTACTGCGGCAGGCCCTCGCCGCGGTCGAGCCGCTCCTGCAGCTTCGCATGGGCGATGTCGCGCGCCACCACCATCGGGCCGGTCAGCGAGACGCGCGTCTTCACCGGGTACCGCGAGAGCGTGGCGCGGATCTCGTCCATCGGCCGGTTGAGGTCGATCCGCACCACCTCGCCGCCGAGGATCTCCTCCGTCGCCTCCGGCAGGTACTTGGCCGGGTCGCGCTCCAGCTCCTCGAGGAACACGCCCTCCGGCGTGATCTTCGCCTTGATCTGCCGGTCGGCCGAGCAGGAGACGCCGATGCCGATCGGCAGGGACGCGCCGTGGCGCGGCAGGCGGATCACCCGCACGTCGTGGCAGAAGTACTTGCCGCCGAACTGCGCGCCGATGCCGAGGTTCTGCGTCAGCCTGTGGATCTCCGCCTCCAGCTCCGGGTCGCGGATGGCGTGCCCGGCCTTGCTGCCCCTGGTCGGCAGCGCATCGAGGTAGCGCGTGGAGGCGAGCTTCACCGTCTTCAGCGTCGCCTCGGCCGAGGTGCCGCCGATGACGATCGCCAGGTGGTAGGGCGGGCAGGCGGAGGTGCCGAGCGTCCTGATCTTCTCCTCGAGGAAGGCGAGCAGCTTCGGCTTGTTCAGCACCGCCCGCGTCTGCTGGTAGAGGAAGGTCTTGTTCGCCGACCCACCCCCCTTCAGCACGAACATCAGGTGGAACTCCTCGGCGTGGTGCTCGCCCGGAGCCGCCATGATGGAGAACTCCACCGGCAGGTTGTTGCCGGTGTTCACCTCCTCGAAGGTGGAGAGCGGCGCCATCTGCGAGTAGCGCAGGTTGGTCTCGGTGTAGGTGCGGTGGACGCCGAAGGAGATCGCCTCCTCCTCGTCGCCCTCCACCCAGACGCGCTGGCCCTTCTTGCCGAAGACGATGGCGGTGCCGGTGTCCTGGCACATCGGCAGCACCATGCCGGCGGCGATGTTGGCATTCTTCAGTAGGTCGAGCGCGACGAAGCGGTCGTTCGCCGAGGCCTCGGGGTCGTCGAGGATGGCGCGGAGCTGCGCGAGGTGCCCGGGCCGCAGCAGGTGCGAGGCGTCGCGGCAGGCCTGGAAGGCGAGTTCGGTCAACGCCTCGGGCCGGATCTTCAGCACCGTGCGGCCGTCGCAGCGCGTGGTGGAGACCCCGGCGACGTCGAGCCTGCGCCAGGGCGTGGTGTCCTTGCCCAGCGGGAACATCGGGCTGTAGAGGAAGCCCTGCGGCCGCGCGGCGGACGGCGCGGCGTCGAGCGGTGGGGTCATGGGCTGGCGTCTCCGCGGCGCGCGGCGCGGCGGCCAGGACCGGTGGCGGCCGACCGCGCTGGCGCTTCATCCTCGGCGCGGTCCTAGCGCACCGTTCGCGCGGCGCCAACCGCGGCGCCCCACTCCCGCCGCCCCCGGACGCTTCCTGCCGCCCCCGGCAGGGGTCGCCCGTCCGGCAGGCTGGCGGCGCCTACCCCTCCCGCGCCGGGCGGCGGCGGAAGGCGTCGAGGCGGACCACCTGCGGGGTCGGCGCGGCCTGCTCCTCCGGCGCACCGGCGGGCGCCGGCTCGTCCCCGGCCGGCTCGACCCGTGCCTCGAAGCGCAGGCCGTAGCGCACATGGGGGTCGGCGAAGGCGACCACGGCGGCGAAGGGCACGACGAGCGTCGCCGGCACCCCGCCGAAGGACAGGCCGACCGAGAAGCTGCCCGCGCGCCGGTCCACCTTGAGGTCCCAGAAGCGGTGCTGCAGGACGATGGTCATCTCCTGCGGATAGCGCGCCCGCAGGTGCCCCGGCATGGATACGCCCGGATGGTCGGTGCGGAAGGTCAGGTAGAAGTGGTGCTCGCCCGCCAGCCCGTGCGCGGCGGTATGCTCCAGCGCCCGCACCACGACCTCGCGGAGCGCATCCTCGGTCCAGCGGTCGTAGGGGAGGAGGCTCTGCGCCTGTCTCGCTTCTTCGCTCATACGCCCACCCTCGGCGCTCAACCTTAAGGCGAACCCGGCCGCCGGACAACACGAAAGATACGCCGATCACGCGGAGAAGTGGGGGGCTTCTGTTGCCCGGCGCCCCCCGGGCCGCGCTTACCTAGGGTCTAGGCAGCGAGCGCCACAGCCTCGCGGCTGTTGTCGTTGGCACTTGTGATTCGGCCCGATAACGGCGGAACCATGCCGGGCGAAGACGACCCCTTTACCACGCGCGTCGAGCCTGTTTCGCCCCCCTGAGGGCGGCGGGTGGACCCCGCCGCCGGGAACTGGTGGAGGCGCCGGGCACTGCCCCCGGGTCCGCAACGCTTATTCCGGGCCGCGTTTATCGCCATAGCCGCCGAGGCGGCGATCGGAATATAGGCGCAGCCGCGACGCGAATCGAGGGGGTGGGCGGGGCATGGCGCTGACCACGGAACAGCAGCAGGAGATCGAGGCCGCCCGGGCGGCCGAGCACCGAACCCGGCGGCCGACCGTTCCGGCGCTCGAGGCGATGCTGTTCCAGGCCATCCCGGTGCTGGACCACGGCTTCATCCGCGTCGTGGACTACATGGGCGACGATGCCGCGGTGGTGCAGGCGGCGCGCGTCTCCTACGGGCGCGGCACGCGAACGGCGAACGAGGACCGCGGCCTGATCCGCTACCTGATGCGCCACCGCCACACCACCCCCTTCGAGATGTGCGAGATCAAGTACCACGTGAAGCTGCCGATCTTCGTCGCCCGGCAGTGGATCCGCCACCGCACCGCCAACGTGAACGAGTACTCCGCCCGCTACTCGATCCTCGACCGCGAGTTCTACCTCCCCGCGCCCGAGCACCTCGCCGCCCAGTCCGCCGTCAACCGCCAGGGCCGCGGCGAGGTCCTGCAGGGCGCCGAGGCCGCGCAGGTGCTCGCCCTGCTGCGCGAGGACGCGGCGCGCAACTACGACCACTACCTGTGGATGCTGAACGAGGACGAGAGCGGGGCGCCGCGCGCCCCCGGGCGCCGCGGCTTGGCGCGCGAGCTTGCGCGCATGAACCTCACCCTCAACACCTACACCCAGTGGTACTGGAAGATAGACCTGCACAACCTGCTGCACTTCCTCGCGCTGCGCGCCGACCCGCACGCCCAGTACGAGATCCGCGCCTATGCGGAGGCGATGCTGGAGACGGTGAAGGCCTGGGTGCCGATGACCTTCGAGGCGTTCCGCGACTACCGCCTCGGCGCCGCGACCCTCTCGGCGCAGATGCTCGCCGCGGTCAGGCGCATGCTGGCCGGCGAGGCGGTGACGCAGGAGGCGAGCGGCCTGTCCCGGCGCGAGTGGCGCGAGCTGATGGCGGTCCTCGGCCGCGAGGGGAGCTGAGCCGGCCGGCCGCGCAGGCAGCGGACTCGCGCCGCGGCTCCGCCGGGGCACGGGACGCGCGCCGGACCGCCGCGCGCGGCCGCCCGCCTTGCGGCGCGGGCGCGTTGACGCGCCCCGCGCTGCCGCGCGATGCAGGCGTGCAGCGAGAGGGGAACGAAGGGGGGAGAGACGCGTGCCGATGCCACAGCCGCCGGGCCGGCCCGCGACCCTGCGGGGGCGCCGCGCCGGCACCGCCCGCCCGGCGCTGCCGGCGCGATGAGCCGCGCCGCGCCGACCACGGCGTCTCCCG
>NZ_JAHZUY010000046.1 GCF_019458025.1 Caldovatus aquaticus
CGTCGCTGTTGGACGCATCGGGGCATCAGCAATTCGCCGGGCGCCCGGCGTGCCGGCCGGGGACGGGCCGCCTGTCCGTCCACAACCACCAGGGCTGCGGCCGCTTCCCGGGAGGACGCCGCCGCCGCCAAGCCGTGCCCGGCGCAACCGATGCCGGGGGCGCAGGACCCGCCGGCCGCGATCCACGCGGCCGGGCGATCAGGAAACACCGAACCACATGGCATCCGCCACTCGCCTCGCCACCCACGACCGCCCGCAGGCGCCGCCGCCCGGGGGTGAGGACTTCGCCGCCCTGCTCGACGCGACCCTCGGCCCGAACACCGGCTTCGCCGGCACCGTCGTCACCGGGAGAGTGATCCGCGTGGACGACGACTACGCGATCGTGGACGTCGGCCTGAAGAGCGAGGGGCGCGTGCCCCTCAAGGAGTTCGCCCCGCCGGGGCAGAAGCCCGAGGTCAAGCCGGGCGACATCGTCGAGCTGTTCGTCGAGCGCTACGAGGACCGCGAGGGCACGATCGTGCTCTCGCGCGAGAAGGCGCGGCGCGAGGAGGCCTGGACCAATCTCGAGAAGGCGTTCCAGGCCGGCCAGCGCGTCCAGGGCGTGATCTTCGGCCGCGTCAAGGGCGGCTTCACCGTGGATCTCGGCGGCGCCGTCGCCTTCCTGCCCGGCAGCCAGGTGGACATCCGCCCGGTGCGCGACGTCACGCCCCTGATGGGCACGCCGCAGACCTTCCAGATCCTCAAGATGGACCGCGCGCGCGGCAACATCGTCGTCTCGCGCCGCGCCGTGCTCGAGGAGACGCGCGCCGAGCAGCGCGCCGAGCTGGTGCAGGGCCTGAAGGAGGGCATGATCCTCGAGGGCGTGGTGAAGAACATCACCGACTACGGCGCCTTCGTGGACCTGGGCGGCGTGGACGGCCTGCTGCACGTCACCGACATCGCCTGGCGGCGCATCAACCACCCTTCCGAGGCGCTGGAGATCGGCCAGAAGGTCAAGGTGCAGGTGATCCGGTTCAACCCGGAGACCCAGCGCATCTCGCTCGGCATGAAGCAGCTCATGGCCGACCCGTGGGAGGGCGTGGCGCTCAAGTACCCGGTGGGGGCCAAGTTCACCGGCCGCGTCACCAACATCACCGACTACGGCGCCTTCGTCGAGCTGGAGCCGGGGGTCGAGGGCCTGGTCCACGTCTCGGAGATGAGCTGGACCAAGAAGAACGTCCATCCGGGCAAGATCGTCTCCACCAGCCAGGAGGTGGAGGTGGTGATCCTCGACGTGGACGAGCCGAAGCGGCGCATCTCGCTCGGCCTCAAGCAGGCGCAGGGCAACCCGTGGGAGCAGTTCCTCGAGAAGCACCCGCCGGGCAGCGTGATCGAGGGCGAGATCCGCAACATTACCGAGTTCGGCCTGTTCGTCGCGGTCGGGCCCGACCTCGACGGCATGGTGCACATGTCCGACCTCTCCTGGGACGAGCCGGGCGAGGTCGCGATCCAGAAGTACCGCAAGGGCGACGTGGTGAAGGCCAAGGTGCTGGACGTGGATGTCGAGAAGGAGCGCATCTCGCTCGGCATCAAGCAGCTCCAGGCCGACCCGGCGGCCGAGGTGCTCGACCGCATCCGCAAGGGCGACATCGTCACCTGCGTCGTCAGCAAGATCGAGAGCAACGGCATCGAGGTGAAGGTCGAGGACGTGCTCACCGGCTTCATCCGCCGCTCCGAGCTCGCCAAGGACCGCGCCGACCAGCGCCCGGACCGCTTCGCCGTCGGCGAGAAGGTGGACGCCAAGGTGACCGCCATCGACCGCGCCGCCCGCCGCCTCACCCTCACCATCAAGGGCAAGGAGGTGGACGAGGAGCGCGAGGCGATGAAGGAGTACGGCTCGGCCGACTCCGGCGCCTCGCTCGGCGACATCCTCGGCGCCGCGATCCGTCGCCGGCGCGAGCTGGCCGGGGAGGAGTAGGCCGCTTCCCGTGGCCCATCCCCGCGCCCGGGACGGTCGGATGCCGGCCGCGCCGGGCGCGGGCGCCCTGGGTCGGGCTGGCGCCGAAGCGTCCATGTCGCTGGAAGCCGACCTGCTGATCGACCGCCGCCGGCTCAAGCGCCGCCTCGCCTTCTGGCGGGTGGCGGCGGTGCTGCTCGGCGTCCTCGCCCTGTTCGCCGTCTTCGGCCCCGGCGAGGGCGTGCCGGGAGGCGCGGTGCTCGGGCGCGGCCATGTCGCGCGGCTGCCGGTCAGCGGCTTCATCTCCGACGACCGCCGCACGATCGAGGCGCTGGACCGCGCGGCGCGCGACGACGCCGTGCGCGCCCTGATCGTCTCCATCGACAGCCCCGGCGGCAGCGTGGCGGGCGGCGAGGCGCTGCACGCCGCCATCGCCCGCTTCCGCGCCCACGGCAAGCCGGTGGTCGCGGTGATGGGCGGCACCGCCGCCTCCGCCGGGCTGATGGTGGCGATGGCGGCCGAGCGCGTGCTGGCGCGGGAGGCGACGCTGACCGGCTCGATCGGCGTGCTGCTGCAGAGTTTCGACGCCTCCGAGCTGCTCGCGCGCCTCGGCGTGCGGCCGGAGACGCTGGTCTCCGGCCGGTTCAAGAACCAGCCGAGCCCCTTCCAGCCGCTCTCCGAGGAGGGGCGCGCCCAGCTCATGCGGGTGGTGGCCGACATGCACGAGCAGTTCGTCGCCATCGTCGCGCAGGGGCGCAACCTGCCGCTGGAGCGGGTGCGCGAGATCGCCGACGGCCGCGTGTTCACCGGCCGCCAGGCGCTCGCGCTTGGCCTGGTGGACGCGATCGGCGGCGAGCGCGAGGCGCGCCGCTGGCTGGCCGCGGAACGCGGCGTTCCGGAGGAGACGCCGGTGCGCGCGCTCGACGTGCGCAGCGGCGGCGAGCGGCTGCTCGAATGGGTCGTCCGCTCCGTCACGAAAACCCTGGTTTCAGAATGGCTTGCGGTTGACGCTCCGCGGGCCCTCTGGCAGCCTCTCCCCTAGTCCGGACGATGCGCCGCTCCCGCGGTGCCGCAGGGAGGCGGCCGGGGGCAGGGAGGCGGCCGCGCCGGGATGAGGGACGCCCGCGATGACGAAGTCCGAACTGATCGCGATGCTCGCGGCAAGCAACCCGCATCTGCGCCAGCCCGACGCGGAACTGATCGTCTCGACCATCTTCGAGGAGATCAGCGCGGCGCTCGCGCGGGGCGACCGGGTGGAGCTGCGCGGCTTCGGCGCCTTCTCGACCAAGCGGCGGGAGGCGCGGCAGGGGCGCAACCCGCGCACCGGCGCGACCGTCGCGGTCGCCGGCAAGACGGTGCCGTATTTCAAGGCGGGCAAGGAGCTGCGGGAGCGGATCAACCGCGGCGCCGCCGCGGCGCCGCAGGCGGCGTCGCCGGCGGCGCCGGAGCCCGCACGGGCGCGGCGCGGCAGCGTGCCGCATCCGGCGGCCTGAACGGCCGCGCCCGCGCGGCGCGGCGCCTGGGGGCGCCGGGGGAGCCGGGGGGGGGCGGGGGCGGCCGCCGGGCGAGGAGGGGAGCGCGCTTGGAATGCGCTGGGTGCTGATTCTGCCGCTGCTCGTGCTGCTGGTGCTGTTCGCGCTGTCGAACCGCGAGGCGGTGGCGCTCCGGCTGTGGCCCTTCGATCTCGCCCTGGTCGCGCCGGTCGGCGTGGCGATGCTGGTGCTGGCAGCGGTGGGGTTCCTGGCCGGCGCCCTGGTGGCCTGGGCCGCCTCGCTCGGCGCGCGCCGGCGGGCGCGGCGCCTGGAGCGCGCGGCGAAGGCGCTGGAGGCGGAGCTCGCCGCGCTGCGCGCGCGCGAGGCGGCGGCCGCCGCTGCGGAGAGGCGGGGCGAGGCGCCGTCCCGGGCCGCCATGCCGGCGCTGGCCGGGCCCGCCGAGGCGGCGCGCCGGTGAGGCGCGCGTGGCGGCCGTGATCGCCCGTCCCGACTCGCCGCGCGCGCGGCTGATCGCCGCGCTCGATACCGCCGAGGCCGACCGCGCCGCCGCTCTCGCCGCGGCGCTGGCGCCGGAATGCGGGCTGCTGAAGCTCGGCCTCGAATTCTTCGCCGCGCAGGGGCCGGCGGGGGTGGCGCGCCTGGCGGCGGCCGGCGGCGGCCGGGCGGCTCCCGTCTTCCTCGACCTCAAGCTGCACGACATCCCGAACACGGTGGCGGGCGCGGTGCGCGCGGTGCTGCCGCTGCGGCCGGCGATGCTCACGGTGCACGCCGCCGGCGGCGCGGCGATGGTCGCGGCCGCCCGCGAGGCGGCGGAGCGCGCCGGGGTGCTGCGGCCGGCGATCCTCGCCGTGACGGTGCTGACGAGTCTCGACGCCGCGGCGCTCGCCGCGACCGGCGTCGCGGGCGGGCCGGTGCAGCAGGTGCTGCGCCTGGCGCGGCTCGCGCTCGAGGCGGGGGCGGACGGGGTGGTGTGCTCGCCGCAGGAGGTGGCGCGCCTCCGCGACGCGCTCGGCGCGGCGCCGCTCCTCGTGGTGCCCGGGGTTCGCCCCCCGGGCGCCGCCAGGGGCGACCAGGCGCGGGTGGCGACCCCGGAGGAGGCGGTGCGCGCGGGCGCGGACTGGATCGTGGTCGGCCGGCCGATCACCGGCGCGGCGGACCCCGCGGCGGCGGCGCGGGCGATCGCGGAGGCGCTGCCGGCGTGACCTTCGTCAAGATCTGCGGCGTCAACGACGCGGCGGCGATGGACGCTGCGGCAGCGGCCGGCGCGGACGCGGTCGGCTTCGTCTTCTATCCGCCCAGTCCGCGCGCGGTGACGCCGGCCGAGGCGGCCGCGCTCTCGGCGCGCGCGCCGCGCGGGGCGCCGTTGCGCGTGGGCCTGTTCGTGGACCCGGCGGATGCGGAGATCGCGGCGGTGCTGGCAGCGCTGCCGCTCGACCTGATCCAGCTCCACGGGGCGGAGACGCCGGAGCGCTGCGCCGCGGTCCGCGCGCGCTTCGGCGTGCCGGTGATGAAGGCGCTGGGGGTGGCGCGGGCGGAGGATCTCGACGCGCTGGCGGACTACGCGGCGGCGGTGGACCGCCTGCTGCTCGACGCCAAGCCTTCGGCGGCGGCGGCGCTTCCCGGCGGCAATGCGGAGTCCTTCGACTGGACGCTCACCGCCGGCCGCGCGATCCCGCGCCCCTGGCTGCTCGCCGGCGGGCTGACGCCGGAGAACGTGGCGCGGGCGATCCGCGAGAGCGGCGCGCCCGGCGTGGACGTCTCCTCCGGCGTGGAGCGGGCGCGGGGGGTCAAGGACGCGGCGCTGGTCGCACGCTTCGTCGCGGCCGCGAAGGGGCGCCCGCCGCGCGCCGGCTGAGACAGCTTCCGGGCCTCGCGGGGCGGCGGCGGTCCGCTTCCGCCCCCGCCCCCCCGGCGCTATGACGGGCGGCCGAGCCCGGGGAACGCCGCCGCCGTGAACACGCCTCCGCCGCCCAACTCCCTCCGCCAGGGGCCCGACGCCCGCGGCCGTTTCGGCGGCTTCGGCGGCCGCTTCGTCGCCGAGACGCTGATGCCCCTCATCCTCGAGGTCGAGCGGGCCTACGAGGCGGCCAGGCGCGATCCGCAGTTCCTGGCGGAATGGCGCGCGCTGCTGAAGGACTATGTCGGCCGTCCCTCGCCCCTCTGGTTCGCGCGCCGCCTCACCGAGCACCTCGGCGGCGCCAAGGTGTACTTCAAGCGCGAGGAGCTCAACCACACCGGCGCGCACAAGATCAACGCGGTGCTCGGGCAGATCCTGCTGGCGCGGCGCATGGGGCGCAAGCGCATCATCGCCGAGACCGGCGCGGGGCAGCACGGCGTCGCCACCGCCACCGCCTGCGCCCTCTTCGGCCTCAAGTGCGTCGTCTACATGGGCGCGACCGACGTCGAGCGGCAGCAGCCCAACGTGTTCCGCATGAAGCTGCTCGGCGCGGAGGTGCGCCCCGTCGCCGCCGGCGCCGCGACGCTCAAGGACGCGATGAACGAGGCGCTGCGCGACTGGGTGGCCAACGTCCACGACACCTACTACTGCATCGGCACCGTCGCCGGGCCCCACCCCTACCCGGCGATGGTGCGCGACTTCCAGTGCGTGATCGGCGAGGAGACGCGCGCGCAGATCCTCGCCGCCGAGGGGAGGCTGCCCGACGCGCTGGTCTGCGCCGTGGGCGGAGGGTCGAGCGCGATGGGGCTGTTCCACCCCTTCCTCGACGATCCGGGCGTGGCGATGTACGGCGTGGAGGCGGCCGGGCGCGGCCTCGACACCGGGGAGCACGCCGCCTCGCTCAACCGCGGCCGGCCCGGCGTGCTGCACGGCAACCGCACCTACCTGCTGCAGGACGCGGACGGGCAGATCCGGGAGGCGCACTCGATCTCCGCCGGTCTCGACTACCCCGGCATCGGCCCGGAGCACGCCTGGCTGCACGAGATCGGGCGGGTGAAGTACGTCGCCGCCACCGACGAGGAGGCGCTGGAAGCGTTCCAGCTCTGCTCGCGGCTCGAGGGCATCATCCCGGCGCTGGAATCGGCGCACGGGCTGGCGCAGGTGATCAAGCTCGCGCCGACCATGCCGAAGGACGGGATCATCGTGCTCAACCTCTCCGGCCGCGGCGACAAGGACATCTTCACCGTGGCGAAGCATCTCGGGGTCGCGCTGTGAGCCGCATCGCCGAACGCTTCGCCGTGCTCCGGCGCGAGGGCCGCGGGGCGCTGATCACCTTCGTCGAGGGCTACGATCCCGATCCCGCGACCTCGCTCGCCATCCTGCGCGGGCTGCCGGGCGCGGGGGCGGACCTGATCGAGATCGGCGTGCCCTTCACCGACCCGATGGCGGACGGCCCCTCGATCCAGCGCGCCGGCCTGCGCGCGCTCAAGGCCGGGGCGACGCTCGCCGGCGTGCTCGCGCTGGTGCGCGACTTCCGCGCCCAGGACCCGGCGACGCCGGTGGTGCTGATGGGCTACTTCAACCCGATCCTCGCCTACGGCGTCGCGCGCTTCTGCACCGACGCGGCGGCCTCCGGCGTGGACGGGCTGATCGTGGTGGACGTGCCGCCGGAGGAGGCGGACGAGATCGAGCCGCAGGCGAGGGCGCAGGGGCTCGACCTGATCCGCCTGGTCGCGCCGACGACGGACGAGGCGCGGCTGCCGCGCGTGCTCGCCGCCACCTCGGGCTTCGTCTACTACATCTCGATCACCGGCATCACCGGCACCCGCAGCGCGACCGCCGAGCACCTGCGCGGGGCGGTCGCCCGGCTGCGCCGCCACACCGACCTGCCGCTCGCCATCGGCTTCGGCATCCGCACGCCGGAGCAGGCCGCGGAGGCGGTGCGCATCGCCGACGCCGCGGTGGTCGGCTCGGCGCTGGTGGACACGCTGGCGGCGAGCCTGGACGCGGCGGGACGCGCGCGGCCGGACACGGTGCGGCAAGTGCTGGACCAGGTGCGCGTGCTGGCGGAGGCGGTGCGGGGCGCGGCCCGCAGCGGGGGCGGGTGACGCTTCCGCCGCCGGGCCCCGCGGACATCCGCGCCGCCTACCGGCTGCTGCTCGACCGCGAGCCCGACCCGGACGGGCTTGCGCACTACGGGCGGCAGGCCGCGGCGGGGAAGCTGAGCTTCGCGCGGCTGCGCGAGATCCTCCTCGCCTCGGAGGAGTTCCGCGGCAAGGCGCGCCGGCGGCGGGCGCAGGTGGACATCGGCGGGGCGGTCGTCGTCGTCGATCCGGAGGAGCCGGCCTTCGGCGCCCACATCGCGCGGCACCGGCAGTGGGAGCCGCACGTCGCCGCGGCGCTCGCCCGCCATCTCGCGCCCGGCGCGGTGTTCGTGGACGTCGGCGCCAATGTCGGCGTCATGGCCTTCCGCGCGGCGCGCCTGGTCGGGCCCGCGGGCAAGGTCATCGCCTTCGAGCCCGATCCGGCCAACGCCGCGCTGTTCCTGCAGGGCGTGGCGGCCAACGGCTTCGCGCAGGTCCGGCTGTTCCCGCTCGCCCTCTCGGACGCGCCCGCGGTGTTCGCCCTGCAGGGCGGCTCCAACGGCTATCTCGTCGCGGCCGGCACGACCGATGTGATGGCGCAGGCGCTGCCTGGCGACGACGTGCTCGGCGGCGAGCCGCGCATGGACCTGGTGAAGCTAGACATCGAGGGGCACGAGCCGCGGGCGCTGCGCGGTCTCGCGCGCACGCTGGCGCGGCACCGGCCCTGGGTGCTCTGCGAGTTCAACCCGCGCTGCCTGCGCGCGCATGGCGGCACGGATCCCGCGGATTTCGCGGCGCAGATCTTCGCCCTCGCCGCGCCCTCCGGCGTCACGGCGATCCGCCACGACGGGCGGGAGGCGCCGGTCGCCTCGCCCGCCGCGCTGCTCGCCTTCTGGGAGGACTGCGACCGGGAGGCGGCAGCTTCGGGCCGCCTGCCCCCCGGCATGGCGCATCTCGACCTCCTGTTCCGGGCGGGATGAGGCGGGGCGTCGCCGCCGGCCGCCCCCGTCCCGGCCGCGAGGCCGGGGTTGACCCGCCCCGCCCGGCGCCCCTACTGCCTGCCTGCCGCATGGCAGGGTGGGTGCGATGAATTGGATCAGCGACTGGGCGCTGCCGAAGATCCAGACGCTGTTCGGCGCCAAGAAGGAGGTGCCGGACAACCTCTGGCACAAGTGCCCGGCCTGCGAGCAGATGATCTTCCACCGCGACCTCGAGCGCGCGCTGCACGTCTGCCCGCATTGCGGCCACCACATGCGCATCGGCGCGATGCAGCGGCTGAAGTACACGCTGGACGAGGGCTTCCAGCGCATCGAGCTGCCGAAGATGCCGCAGGATCCGCTGCGCTTCCGCGACCAGCGGCGCTATCTCGACCGGCTGAAGGAGGCGCAGTCGCGCCTGCAGATGGACGACGCGGTGCTGGTCGCGCACGGCACCATCGAGGGCCGGCGCGCCGTCGTTGCGGCGTTCGAGTTCGCCTTCCTCGGCGGCTCGATGGGCGCCGGCGTCGGCGAGGCGCTGGTCACCGCGGCCAAGCTCGCCGTGCTGCAGGACGCGCCGCTGATCGTCTTCACCGCCTCCGGCGGGGCGCGGATGCAGGAGGGCGCGATCTCGCTGATGCAGATGCCGCGCACCGTGATCGCGACGCGCATGGTGAAGGAGGCGGGCCTGCCCTACATCGTGGTGCTGTGCGACCCGACCACGGGCGGCGTCACCGCGAGCTTCGCCATGCTCGGCGACATCCACATCGCCGAGCCCGGCGCGCTGATCGGCTTCGCCGGCGCGCGCGTCATCGAGCAGACGGTGCGGGAGAAGCTGCCCGAGGGCTTCCAGCGCGCCGAGTACCTGCTCCGGCACGGCATCCTCGACATGGTGGTGAAGCGCTCCGAGATGCGCGCCACGCTCGCGCGCCTGATCGGGCTCCTGCGCGAGCCGGAGCGCGCCGTGGCGGAGGGCGAGGCCGGCAGCGCCGCGGCGCCGCGCATGGCGCTGCCCGCGCCCGAGAACGGCGGGGACGCCGCGAAGCCGCCGGCGTCGCCGGCCGCGTGAGCGCGAGGGCCGCCGCCGCCCTCGCCGCCCAGCCTCCGGCGGGGCGCAGCGAGGCGATCGTCGCCCGGCTGCACGCGCTGCATCCGGTGCTGATAGACCTCAGCCTGGACCGGATGCGCCGCGCGCTCGCCGCGCTCGGCCACCCGGAGCGGCGCCTGCCGCCGGTGGTGCACGTGGCGGGGACCAACGGCAAGGGCTCGACCTGCGCCTTCCTGCGCGCGATCGCCGAGGCTGCGGGGCGGCGCGCGCATGTCTACACCTCGCCGCATCTCGTGCGCTTCCACGAGCGCATCCGCCTCGCCGGCAGGCTGGTCGAGGACGAGGCGCTCGCGGCGGCGCTGGAGGAGGTCGAGCGGGCGAACGCCGGCGCGCCGCTCACCGTCTTCGAGGTGATCACCGCCGCCGCGCTGCTGCTCTTCGCCCGTGTGCCGGCGGACCTGCTGGTGCTCGAGGTCGGACTCGGGGGGCGCCTCGACGCGACCAACGTGGTGGACCGCCCGGCGGCGACGGCGATCGCCAGCGTCTCCCTGGACCACATGGAGTTCCTCGGCAACACGCTGGAGAAGATCGCCTTCGAGAAGGCCGGCATCCTCAAGCCCGGCGTGCCCTGCGCGACCGGCCTGCAGGACCCGGCGGCGCTGCGCGTGATCGAGGCGCGCGCGGCGGAGCTCGGCGCGCCGCTGCTCGCGCGCGGGCGGGACTGGACGATCGCGCCCGCGGGGGGCGGGCTGCGCTACGCCGACGCGCGCGGCGCGCTCGACCTGCCGCCGCCCGCGCTGCCTGGGGCGCACCAGGCCGACAATGCCGGCATCGCCATTGCCGCGCTGCGGGCGTGGAATCCCGATTGGCTGACCGACGCCGCGATCGCGGCGGGCGTGGCGCGCGCCGAGTGGCCGGCGCGGATGCAGCGGCTGCAGGGCGCGCTGGCGGCGCGCCTGCCCGCGGGATGGGAGCTGTGGCTCGACGGCGGGCACAATGCCGGCGCCGGGCTCGCGCTCGCCGCGCACCTGCGCGGCTGGCGCGACCGGCCGCTGCACCTGATTGTCGGCATGAAGGGCTCGAAGCAGGCGGCGGCGTTCCTGCACCCGCTGCTGCCGCTCGCCGACACGCTCTGGGCGGTGGCGGAGCCGGACCAGCACCAGGCGATGCCGGTCGCGGCGATCGTCGCGGCGAGCGGCGGCGTCGCCCGTCCCGGGCCGACGGTCGCGGCGGCGCTCGACGCGCTGCCGAAGGACGGGCCGCCGGCGCGGGTGCTGGTCTGCGGCAGCCTCTACCTGGCGGGCGAGGTGCTGAAGGCGGACGCGGCGGCCGCCCCGGTTCCTCAGCTCTCCAGCTCGGCGTCCCAGTACAGGTAGTCGCGCCAGCTCTCGTGCAGGTAGTTGGGGGGGAAGCTGCGGCCGTTCTCCTGCAGCTCCCAGGTGGTGGGCTGGCGCGGCGGGCGGCGCGGGAACATCCTGCATTCCTGCGGCAGGCGGTTGCCCTTGCGCAGGTTGCAGGGGCCGCAGGCGGTGACGACGTTGTCCCAGGTCGTCCGCCCGCCGCGGCTGCGCGGGATCAGGTGGTCGAAGGTCAGGTCCTGGGTCGGGCGCGGCTCGGCGCAGTACTGGCACTCGAAGCGGTCGCGCAGGAACACGTTGAAGCGCGTGAAGGCCGGGCGGCGCGCCGCCGGGATGTACTCCTTCAGCGCGATCACGCTGGGCAGGCGGATCGTCAGGCTGGGGGAACGGACCTCGTGATCGTATTCGCTGAGCACCGCGACGCGGTCGAGGAACACCGCCTTGACCGCGTCCTGCCAGCACCAGACCGACAGCGGGAAATAGGAGAGCGGCCGGAAGTCCGCGTTCAGGACGAGCGCGGGAAAGTGCCTCTCCCCGGCGGGAATACTGCCGTCTGGCAAGCGCCGCTCCTCTCGGCGACGAGCCGGCCAGCTTCGGGGCTCCGGCACGGCGCGCAGGCCCCAGATGCTGTGGCGCCGCCGCGTCTCGGGCCATTCATGCCACCGGACGTTCGGCGCCGCAACCGGGGCCCGCCCCGTTTCACCGCGCCGTCACGGAGAAGGCCCGCTGCAGGAACAATGCGCCCAGGGCGAGTCCGGCCTCGTCAATGCCGTGGCCGAGGCGCGGCGCGTAATACGCCTCCACCGGCACGCCGGCCGCGCGCAGCGCCTGCTCTGCGGCCCGGCTAGCCGCCGCGGGGACGGTCTCGTCCGCCTCGCCGTGCACCAGCAGGACCGGCGGGCGCCCCGCGCGCTCGACGGCGAGCGACTCGGGCGCGAGCAGCGCGCCGGAATAGGCCAGGATCGCCGCGGGGGGCGGGCGGCGGCGCAGCCCCGCGAACAGCGCCGTCATCGCCCCCTGGCTGAAGCCCATCAGGGCGAGCGGCGCCGCCGGAGGCAGGCCGTGGCGGGCGAGCTCGGCCGCGAGGAAGCGCTCCAGGACCGCGGCGGCGAGCCGGACGCCGGCCTCCAGGCGTGCGGGGGTGCGGTCCTCGATGCCGAACCATTGCCATCCGAAGGGGGCGCCCTCGCAGGGGAACGGGGCGTGCGGGGCGACGAAGGCGGCCTCCGGCACCGCCTGCGACCAGCGCGGGGCGAGGCCGATCAGGTCGTGCCCGTCGGCGCCGACGCCGTGCAGCAGCACGACCAGCTGGCGCGGCGCGCCGCCGGATCGCGGACCCCAGCGGGGGCCGTCGAGCTGCTGCGGGTCCGCCATCGGCCGCTGCCCTGCCCTTCCCTCCCCTCTTCGCTCCCGCTACCCGGGATGCGCCATGCCGGCAAGCCCGGTCGTCACCCGCTTCGCCCCCAGCCCGACGGGGTTCCTGCATCTCGGCCACGCCCATGCGGCGCTGTTCGGCTGGCGCCTGGCGCGCGCCGCTCCCGGCGGCCGGTTCCTGCTGCGGCTCGAGGACATCGATCCGGGCCGCTGCCGCCCGGAGTTCGCGGCGGCGATCCTCGAGGACCTGGCCTGGCTCGGACTCGACTGGGACGGCGAGGTGCGGGTGCAGTCGGCGCATCTCGGCGAATACCGCGCGGCGCTCGAGGCGCTGGCCGGGCGCGGGCTGCTCTACCCCTGCTTCTGCACCCGCGCCGAGATCGCGCGCGAGGTCGCCGCCGCGGCCCACGCGCCGCACGGGCCGGACGGGCCGCTCTATCCCGGCACCTGCCGGCACCTCTCCGCGGCCGAGCGGGCGGCGCGGATCGCGCGCGGCGAGCCCTACGCGCTGCGGCTCGACATGGCGCGCGCGCTCGCTGCGGCGCCGGGGCCGCTGAGCTACGCGGAGCGCGGCGCGGGCCGCGTGCGCTGCGACCCGGCGCGCTTCGGCGACGTGGTGCTGGCGCGCAAGGACGTGCCGGCGAGCTACCACCTCTGCGTCACCCACGACGACGCGCTACAGGGCGTGACGCTGGTCACGCGCGGCGAGGACCTGCGCCCGGCGACCGACCTGCACCGGCTGCTGCAGGCGCTGATGGGCTGGCCGGAGCCGGCCTACGCGCACCACCGGCTGCTGACCGACGCGGAGGGGCGGCGCCTCGCCAAGCGCGACCGCGCGGCGACCCTGCGCGCGCTGCGCGCGGCCGGGCGCACGCCGGCCGAGGTGCGGGCGATGGCGGGCTTCCCGGACTGAGGCGCCGGCGGCCTACGCCGGCCCCTGGTCGAGGCCCGCGCGCAGCTCCCTGCCCTCGGCCGAGTCGGGGGCGATCAGCCCCTCGCGCAGGAACAGGTCGAGCAGCACCAGGTTGACGTTGAACTTCACCTGATCGGTGTCGCGCACGGCCTCCAGCACCCGCCGCGCCGGCCAGAGCTCGAAGCGCTCCACCTCGTCGTCGTTCGGCCGCGGCACGAAGTCCTCCGGCAGCGCGAGGTCGTAGCAGTGCAGCACGTCGCGCCGCAGCCCGCCCTCCGCCTGCGCCATGACGTAGGAGACGCGGCCGACGCGGCGCGCCTGCGCCGCGAGGGCGGGCGGCACGCTCGCCTCCTCCGCCGCCTCCTTGAGCAGCGTCTGCTCGGCGGTGAGGCCCGCCGGGATGCCGCCGGCGACCAGGTTGTCGAGCTGGCCCGGCGCGACGCTCTTGTCGCGCGACCGCCAGCCGACCCAGAGATGCAGCCCGTCGCCGCGGCGCACCAGGCCGTTCACGTGCACGCCCTGGGAGATCACGCCGAAGGCGGGCAGCGCGCCGCGGTCGAGCGTGGCGAGCGCCGGCCCGTCCGGCGTCGCACGCACGTCGAAGGCCTCGCCGCGCAGGCGGAAGAAGCCGCGCCGGGCGAGGCGCTCGCAGACGCCCGCCAGCGCCTCCGTGCGCGCGGCGGGGCTGCGCAGCCGGGCGGCGAGGGAGACGCCTTGCGCGTCGAAGTGGAACTCCCGCGGCCAGAAGGCGAGCGCGCGGGCGAGGTCGCGCGACAGCCAGCCGACCTGCTGCCCGGCGATGCGGAAGGGCACGAGATGCGCCGGCGAGGCGAGGTTGTTGCAGGCCGCGATGTGGCGGGCGAAGGGCGAGGGCATGCCCTCCTGTAGCGCGCGGCCGGGCCGGGCGCGAGGTGCGGCCCGCCCCGCCGCCCTCAGGCGAAGCGCGCGAAGGAGAGGAAGCGGTGCGCGTGGGCCGGGTAGCGCGCGGTGAGGGCGGAGACGGGCTCCGTGTGGTCCGTCTCCCAGGTGTCGGCGACCACCGCGCTCGGCTGCCAGCGGGCGATCTCGGGCTCGCACGGGTTGGGGAAGCCGTCCTGGATGCCGATGACGCAGACGGCGTGCCGCGGCGTGCCGTTGCGGGTGAAGATGTAGATCACGTCCACCGGCCGCACCCCGGCGGCCTTCAGCACCAGGAAGGTGGCGGCGGCCTGGTACTGGCAGTTGCCGCCGCCCTGGGTGAGGGCGAGGTAGCCGGTGTTCTCCGCCACCAGGATGCGCTTCGGGTCGGTGGGGCGGGTGGTGTCGTTGAGGTCTATGTTCCAGCTGTCGAGCAGGGCGTCGATCTCGCGGTTCGCCAGTTCCGACCGCACGACGCGCCGCAGCTCGCTCGCGAAGGTGACGAGGCCGAGCGGGTCGAAGCCGCCGCGGAAGGCGCCGGGGTCGGACATGAAGCGGTTGCCGGCCCCGAGCGGCATGCGCTTGCGCACGGCGGCCATGGCGGCCGAGCCGGCGATCGCCCAGTTGCGCGCCAGCGGCTGCACGCCGCGCACGAGTTCGGCCACGAGCGCCCGCTTGGCGCCCTCGTCCACCCCGGGGAGTGCCATGGGAGGGTCCTCGATCGGCAGCGGAGCCAAGTATGCCCCGGCCGCGCGGGTTCGGGAAGCCTCCCCGCCATGCGGTCCGGCTTGCCGAAGGGCGGCGGCGTGCCAAGCTCTGGCTGGCAACCGCGCCTCTATCCCCCACTCGCCAGCCGGCTACCCCGCGCGGACCGGAGACCTTCGTGCCCCCTGCCGCCCCGACCGAACCCCGCAGCCACTTCCGGACCCTGCTCGCCCTCGCCCCCTGGCTCTGGCCGCCGGGCGAGCCCGGCCTGCGCGCGCGCGTCGTCCTCGCCCTCCTCTTCCTCGTCCTCGCCAAGGTCGCCAACGTCCTGGTGCCGATCGCCTACGCCCGGGCGGTGGACGCGCTGACGCCGCAGGGCGGCGCGGGGGCCGTCGCCGCGATTCCGCTCGCCCTGATCCTCGGCTACGGGCTGCTGCGCATCGCCGCCTCGGCCTTCGGCGAGCTGCGCGACGCGGTGTTCGTCAGGGTCCAGGCGCGGGCGGCGCGGCGCATCGCCCTCGAGGTGTTCCGCCACCTGCACGCGCTCTCGTTGCGGTTCCACCTCGACCGCCAGACCGGCGGCCTGTCGCGCGTGATCGAGCGCGGCACGCGGGGCATCACCTTCGTGCTCGACTTCATGCTGTTCACCATCATCCCGACGATCCTCGAGATCGCGGCGGTGGCGCTGGTGCTGTGGGGGATGTTCGACCTCTCCTTCGCCGCGGTGACGCTCGGCACGATCGGGATCTACGTCGCCTTCACCCTGCTGTTCACCGACTGGCGCCTGCGCTTCCGGCGCGAGATGAACAGGACCGACCAGGACGCCAACACCAAGGCGATCGACTCCCTGCTCAACTACGAGACGGTCAAGTACTTCGGCAACGAGGAGCACGAGGCGCGGCGCTACGACGCCTCGCTGGCCCGCTACGAGCGCGCCTACATCCGTTCGGAGGTCACGCTGAACCTGCTCAACGCCGGCCAGGCGACGATCATCGCCCTCGGCCTGACCGCGGTGATGCTGATGGCGGGCCAGGGCGTCGCGCGCGGGGAGATGACCGTGGGCGACTTCGTGCTGGTCAACACCTACCTGATCCAGCTCTACCTGCCGCTCAACTTCCTCGGCTTCGTCTATCGCGAGATGAAGCAGTCGCTGACCGACATGGAGGCGATGTTCGCCCTGATGCGCGAGCAGAGGGAGGTCGCCGACGCCCCGGGCGCGCCGCCGCTCGCGCCGGGGCCGGGCGAGGTGCGCTTCGAGGACGTGCATTTCGGCTACCGGCCGGACCGCGAGATCCTCAAGGGCGTGTCCTTCACCGTGCCGCCGGGGAGGACGCTCGCCATCGTCGGGCCGACGGGGGCGGGCAAGTCCACCATCTCGCGCCTGCTGTTCCGCTTCTACGACGTCACCGGCGGGCGCATCCTGGTGGACGGGCAGGACATCCGCACGGTGCAGCAGCAGTCGCTGCGCGCCGCGATCGGCGTCGTGCCGCAGGACACGGTGCTGTTCAACGACACGATCGGCTACAACATCGCCTACGGCCGCCCCGACGCGTCGCAGGAGGAGATCGTGCGCGCCGCGCGGCTCGCCCAGGTGCACGACTTCGTGCTGCGCCTGCCGGAGGGCTACGACACGATGGTGGGCGAGCGCGGCCTCAAGCTCTCGGGCGGGGAGAAGCAGCGCGTGGCGATCGCGCGCACCATCCTCAAGGATCCGCGCATCCTGATCCTCGACGAGGCGACGAGCGCGCTCGACACCCGCACCGAGCAGGAGATCCAGGCGGCGCTGCGCCAGGTCTCGCGCGACCGCACCACGCTGGTGATCGCGCACCGGCTCTCCACCGTGGTCGAGGCGGACGAGATCATCGTGCTGCAGGACGGGAGGGTGGTGGAGCGCGGCAACCACGCGGCGCTGCTCGCCGCGGGCGGCCTCTACGCCGAGATGTGGCGCCGCCAGGCGCAGGCGCTGGCGAAGGCCGAGGAGGCCGCGGCGGCGCAGGCCGCGGCGGGCCTCGGCCGCCCGCCCGCGGAGGAGGCCACGGCGGCGCCGGCGGAGGCGGAAGCGGCGAAATGAGGGCGGGCCGGTCCGCCGCCCTCACTCGTCGAGCTTCACCCCCAGCCGCTCCGCCCGCTCGCGCCAGAGCGCGTCGTCGGCCCGGATCGTCGCGGCGAAGGCCGCGCGGTCGGCGACGTGCGCCACCATCCCGTTCGGGGTGAAGAAGGCCGCCGCCTCGGGCGCGCGCACGAACTCCTGCACCGCCGCGGAGATGCGGTCGGCCGCCGCCGCCGGCAGGCCGGGCGGCCCCAGCACGCCCATCCAGAGGTCGGCGGCGAGGCGGAAGCCCTGCTCGATCAGCGTCGGCACCTCGGCGGCGCCGGGGAAGCGCGCGTGCGAGGCCACGCCGAGGATGCGCAGCCGTCCCCCCTGCGCGAGCGCGAGCCCGACCGGCATCATCATCGCGTCCACCTGCTCGGCGAGCATCGCCTGCACTGCCGGGGCGGCGCCCTGGAACGGCACGTGCTGCGCGTCGAACCCGGCCTCGGCGCGCAGGCTCTCCATCATCACCTGCGAGGTGCTGGCCACGCCCCAGGAGGCGAAGGTGACGGGCGTGCCGGCCGCCTTGGCGCGGGCGACGAAGGCGCGCGCATCGCCGGCGCCGAAGCCGGGCCGCACGACCAGGGCGAAGATCAGCCGCGTCACCGCCGCGACCGGGACGAAGGCCTCCGGCCGGTAGGGCAGGCGGCGGTAGACGTAGGGATTGACCGAGACCGTGTCGGCGGTGGTCATGACCAGGGTATGGCCGTCCGCCGGCGCGCCCTGGACGTGCTGCATGGCGACGATGCCGTTGGCGCCGGGGCGGTTCTCCACCACCACGGGCTGGCCGATCCGCGGCGTCAGCTCGCGCGCGACCCAGCGCGCGACCACGTCGGTGCCGCCGCCCGGCGGATAGGGCACCACCAGGCGGATCGGCCGGGTGGGCGCCCACGCCGCCGCGCCGCCGCCGGGCGCCGCCGTTCCCTGCGCCGCAGCGCCGGCGGGCGCGGCCAATGCGGCCGCGGCCCCGGCGAGCCATGCGCGGCGGGGCAGGCCCGCGCCTCGTTCCCTCCACTCCGGCATCGGATCGTCTCCTCCCCTCGGCCGCCCCTGGCGGCGGCCCCGGCTGAAAGTCTAGCCGGTCCGCAGGGCGAGGGGGTGCAGCCCCGGGCGGCCCGCCGCGGCGGGCTTTGCGCCAGGCCTTCCGCGTCCTACCTGCGGGGGAGGACAAGGAGTGCGCCGCATGCAGCAGGACCCCCAGGGCGTGGCACCGGAGGATCTGAGCCACGCCGGCTCGGTCGTGGACAAGGCCATCGAGTACATGATGGAGCAGAACATCGCGCCCATCTCGATCGCCTCGGCGCTGCTCGGCGGCACGCTCGGCCTGCTGGCGCGGACGATGGACGACCGGGCGATCGCCCAGGTGCTGCGGAGCGCCCTCGCCTCGGTCGAGAGCGGGGAGCTGCGCGAGGCCTACAACACCGCGCCTCCGCCGCAGGGCGGGACGGCGCTGTAGGGCTTCGCTCCCGGGGGCCGGAGGCCGGGCCGCCGGACCCGGCGCGCCGGGCCGGGGCGGGCCGCCGCGCGGCCGGGCTCAGTTCAGCCGGTGGCGCAGCTCCTCGGCGACGGCGCGCATGCGGGCGGCCTGCTCGCCCTCGGGGCAGAGCTCGAGGAAGCGGTCGAGGCAGGCCAGCGCCGCGCCGATCCGCTCCAGCCGCCGGTTCATCATCGCCGCCTCGCGCCACAGCCCCGCATGATCGGGCGCGAGGCGCAGCATGTCCTCGGTGCAGACCAGCGCGCCCGCGAGGTCGCCGGCGCGCAGGCGGCGCAGCTTGATGTTGTTCTGCAGCCGCAGCAGCACGTCCCGCCGCGCCATGGGCAGCAGCAGGCCCGGGCGCAGCTCCGCGCGCTCGCCGCCGAAGCGCTTGAGCAGGGCGCGCAGGTCGGGGGCGGTGAGCGCGGCGCCGCCGGCGAACACGTCCACCACCGCCTGGGCGCGCCCGCCCTCCAGCGCGATCAGGAAGTGGCCCGGGAAGTCTATGCCGTGCGCGCCCCAGCCGGCGGCCTCGGCGGCGTGCAGCCAGAGGATGCCGAGCGCGACCGGCAGGCCGCGGCGGCGCTCGACCACCCGGATCAGGTTGGCGTTGACGAGATCGTCATAGGTTTCGGTGTCGCCGGCGTAGCCGAAGCGGCCGTGGATCACCTCGGCGAGGACGGCGCGGCGGCGGTCGAGATCCCCGGCGTCGGCCTCCGGGTCGGAAGCGGCGGCCTCCACCGCGGCACGGGCCAGGTCCGAGAGATGCGCCGCCACGCCGCGCCAGTCGGCGGCCGGCGAGTCGATGCGGGCGAGCTGCAGCGCCACGCCGGCGAGGTCGAGTTCGGAGTCCGGCAGCCGGCCGGCGGCTTCGAGGGCGGCGCGGGCTTCGGCCTCGGGGGTGAGGGACATGGCGGAGGAAGTGTTGTCGTCCGCCGCGCGCGGTTCAAGCGCCCGCCGTCCGGCGGGGCGGGAGCGCCGCCGTCACGCCGGGGCGGCAGGGGCGGCGCCCCTGCGGGCCGGGCTCGCTCTCCCGGCCGCCGCCGGCGGCGCTCAGCCCTCCTCCGGGGCCTTCGCCACCATCCGGCCGAGCCGCCGCCCGGCGAACAGGTGCACGTGGAAATGCGGCACCTCCTGCCCGCCATCGGCGCCGACATTGCTGAGCAGGCGGTAGCCCCGCGCCGCGATGCCGAGCCGGCGCGTCACCTCGCCGACCGCGCGCCAGAACCCGGCGATCTCCTGCGCCGAAGCGCCGGCGGAGAAGTCGGCGAAGCTCACCCAGCGGCCCTTCGGGATCACCAGCACGTGCACCGGCGCCTGCGGGTTGATGTCGTGGAAGGCCAGGGCAAACTCGTCCTCGTAGACACGCCGGCACGGGATCTCGCCGCGCAGGATGCGGGCGAAGACGTTGTTGTCGTCGTAGGCGGGTGTCGTCGTGGTGCTCATCCTCGCCTCATCCCTCCTTGCTCACGGCAGCTTGCGCGTCCCCGCCGACTCGAGGATGCCCTGCGGGCGCGCGGCCTTCTCGGCGATGCCGCTGATGCCCTGGCGGCGGGCGAGCTCGGCCCAGACCTCCTCGGGCCGGATGCCGGCGTTCACCCAGACGACGACGAGGTGGTAGAGCAGGTCGGCGCTTTCCATCACCGTCCCCTCGCGGTGCCCCTGCGTCGCCTCGATGACGCACTCCACCGCCTCCTCGCCGAGCTTCTGCGCGACCTTGGCCGTGCCGCGGGCGATCAGCCGGGCCGAATGCGACCGCGCGACGTCGCCCTGCACGCGCCGCGCCTCGACGGTCTGCCACAGCGAATCGAGGATCGCCGCCGTCGCCGCGGAGGGAGGCGGCTCGTAGGGCGCGAGGTGGCGGCCCTCGGCCAGCAGCGTGCCCTCCGGCGGGGGCACCGGCAGCGCCGGCACCCCCGGCGGGAGCGGCAGCGCCGCCGCGGCGGCGGCCTTCCTCTTCCGCTTGGGGGCGGTGGCGCCGCGCGGCTTTGCGCGCCCGGCCGCGCCGGTGCTGCCCGTCGCCCCGTTCGCCTGCCGCTTCTTGCGCCGCTTGGCGTCCTTTCCCATCCCTCTCCGTCCCTCAGGCGGCCCGCGCCGCGCCGCGCGGGATCGGCCGCACCGGCAGGCCGGCGGCGGCAAGCGCCGCCTTGGCGTCCGCGATGCGCATCTCCCCGTAGTGGAACACGCTGGCCGCGAGCAGCCCCGTGGCGCCCGCCCGCGCGCCCTCGACGAAGTGATCCGCGGTGCCGACGCCGCCCGAGGCGACGATCGGCACCCGCACCGCGGCGCGCACGGCGCGCAGCAGGTCGAGGTCGAAGCCGGCCTTGGTGCCGTCGCGGTCCATCGAGGTCAGCAATAGCTCCCCGGCGCCCGATTCGGCCATGCGCCGGGCCCAGGCGACGGCGTCGAGGCCGGTCGGGCGGCGCCCGCCGTGGGTGAACACCTCCCACCGGCCGGGCGCCACCCGCTTGGCGTCGATGGCGACGACGATCGCCTGGCTGCCGAAGGCCTCCGCGGCGCGGCGGACCAGGTCCGGCTCGGCGACGGCGGCGGAGTTGATGCTGACCTTGTCGGCGCCGGCGAGCAGCAGGCGGCGCACATCCTCGAGCGAGCGCACCCCGCCGCCGACGGTGAGGGGGATGAACACCTCCGCCGCGGTGCGCGCCACCACGTCGAGCATGGTGGCGCGGTTCTCGGCGGAGGCGGCGATGTCGAGGAAGGTGATCTCGTCGGCCCCCTCGGCGTCGTAGGCGCGGGCCTGCTCGACCGGGTCGCCGGCGTCGCGCAGGGCGACGAAGTTCACGCCCTTGACCACCCGTCCGTCCTTGACGTCGAGGCAGGGGATGATGCGGAGGGCGAGCATGGCGATGGCGTCCCGGGCTGGCCGCGCCGCGGCGGAGCCTGTCCGCGGGCGGGGTGGGGAGGCGTGGGGTGGAATGCCGGCGCGGTCAAGGGCCGCGGCGCCCGGCCGGGCGTTTCCTATCGCGTCGCCAGTTCCAGGAAGCGCAGCAGGGCGGAGAGGTCCTCGGCGTTGCCGACCGTCTGCTCCGGCATCCGCGTCCCCGGCGTCACCGCTTCCGGCCCGCGGGTGAACAGGTCGGCGACCGTCTCGCGGGTCCAGACGATGTCGCCGCGCCGGAGGCGCTCGGAATAGGGATAGCCCGCCACGCCGCCCATGCGCCGCCCGAACAGGCCGGCGAGGTGCGGCCCGGCGCGGCTGGCGCCGCCGGCCTCGGTCAGCGCGTGGCAGACGGCGCAGGCGCGCCAGACGCGGGCGCCGTGCGGCTCGGCGGCCGCGGCGGCGGCGAAGGCGGCGGCCTCCTCCGGCGGTTCGGCTTCGGCGGGACCGCCGCCGACGGCCCGCCCGGTGGCGACGTCCCAGCGCCGCACGCGGCGGTCCGCGCCGCCGGTCCAGAGGCCGGTCCCGTCGGCGGTGAACAGCACCGACCAGAAGGGATGGCCGGGCCCTTCCAGGGTGCGCAGCAGCCGGCCTTCCGGCAGGCGCCACAGCGCGACGCTGCCGCCGAGGCTCGCCGCGGCCAGCGTCCGCCCGTCCGGCGCGACCGCGAGCCCGACCAGCGGGCGCGCGCCGGCGGAGAGGGTGCGTGGCGGGCCGGCCGCCTCCACGCCGCCATCGGCCGGGGGCGGGGCGATCAGGCGGATCGTGCCATCGGCGCCGGCGGCGGCGAGCCCGCCGTCCGGCAGCGCGACCAGGGCGTTCTGCGGCACGCCATAGGCGCCGAGCAGCCGGGGCGGCGCGCCGGGCGCCGCCGGCCAGAGCCGCACGGTGCCGTCGTAGCCGGCCGTGGCCAGCGTGCCGTCGCCACGGAACGCGACGCCGTTCACCGGGCCGGCATGGCCCTCGAGCACGCGCGGCGCGGGCGCGCCCTCGCCCGCCGCCGGGTCCGCCGGCAGGACCCAGACCCGCGCCGTGCCGTCCCACACCGCCGCCGCGAGGCGGCGCCCGTCGGGGGAGACGGCGAGCGCCGCCACCGGGGCATCGAGCGCGGCCAGCACCCGCTCGGGCGCCGCCTCGCGCGGAATGGCGCCGTCGCCCGCGATCCGCCACAGCGCGATGCGGCCGTCCTCGCCGGCACTGGCGAGGCGGCCGTCGGGCAGGGCCGCCAGCGCGTTCACCGCCCCGGCGTGCCAGCGCAGGACGGCGCGCGCCCGTCCGGCCGCGGGGGTCCAGAGGATCACCGACCGGTCGAACCCGGCCGAGGCGAGGCCGCCGTCGGCCGTCAGCGCCAGGGCCCGCACCGGTCCGCCGTGCCCCGCGAGCTCCTGGGCGCCCGCCTCCCGCGCTCCGCCCGGCAGGGCGGGCAGCAGCGAGGTCAGGGCGAGGAGGAGGAAGCCCGGCCGACGCATCCCCCAAGGAGTGGCGGCGCCGCGGCGCCCGTGCAAGCCTCGGCGCCCGGCGCCGCGGGCCGGCCTCAGATCACGAACGCCACCGTTCCCGTGGCCGCGACGTCGTAGCCGCCGAGCCGGGCGGCACGGGCGCGGAACGCCGCCCCGCGGGCGAAGGCGAGCAGCGCCTGCACCGGCGGCTCGACATGGGTGCGCAGGCGCATCACCAGGTCGAAGCGCTCGCGCAGCAGCGGCACGAAGGCGAGGCCGCGGATCTCGGCCTCGGCGCGGATGCCGAACCCGGCCTCGGCACGGCCCTCGGCCACCGCGGCGGCGACCTCGTCCTCGGCCAGGGCGGGCTCGGGGAGGAAGGCGACCTGCTCGAGCCGCAGCCCCGCCTCGGCGAGCAGGTGCAGCAGGGCGAGGTGGCTCCCCGCGCGCCGCTGCCGGCCGATGACGCGCACGCCGGGGCGCGCCAGGTCGGCCACCGTCGCGAGGCCGAGCGGATTGCCCGGCGGCAGGATCAGCCCCTGTTCGCGCCAGGCCCAGACGAGCCCGACCACGCCCTCGCCGGGAACCGCGCCGAGCGCGTCGCACGCCGCCGGGCGGTTGAACTCGCCGCTGTCGGGGTCGCGCAGATGGGTGGCGGCGACCGCCGCCTCGCCGCGCGCCAGGGCATCGAGCCCGTCGAGGCTGCCGCCGGCGCGCAGGGCGAGGCCGCAGCCGGACTGGCGCACCGCCCAGTCGAGCAGCGGATCGTGGCTGCCGGCGATGATCGGTGGCGGGCTGGCGGCGGGTCCGCCCGCGGCCGGTCCGGGCGTCGCCGCGGCGGCGAGCAGCCCCTCCGGGTCGGCCGCGCGCAGCAGCCAGCGCTCCAGCGCGGCGCGCGGGAACAGCCACTTGCCGCCGAGCTGCGCGGCGGGGACGCGGCGGGCGCGGGCGAGATCGTAGAGGCGGCGTTCGGACAGGCGCAGGAAGCCCGCCGCCTCGCGCAGGGTCAGGACATCCGGCAGATTCCGGAATTCTCCGGCAGATTTCGCCATGGCCGCGACGACGCCCGCTTGACGCTGGCCCCTGCCCTTAGCAGCTTCCGCCCGCGGCCGCCCGCCCCCGCGCGGAGCGGGGCCCCCTGTCGGAAGGGCGGCGCGCGGGGAGGGCGCCCGGCGGTGGAGGATTTCGGCACCGCGTTCGCGATCGCGCTGCGGCTGATCGGTTCGGGCGATCCGGCGCTGCTCGGCATCGTCCGCCTCTCGCTCGCGGTCAGCGCCGCCGCCGTCCTGCTCGCCGCCCTGGTCGGCCTGCCGCTCGGCGCGCTGCTCGCGGTGGCGCGCTTTCCCGGCCGCCGCGCCGTGATCGTGGCGCTCAACGCGCTGATGGGGCTGCCGCCGGTGGTGGCGGGCCTCGCGATCTACCTGCTCCTCTCGCGCTCCGGCCCGCTCGGCGGGCTCGGGCTGCTGTTCACGCCGGCGGCGATGGTGCTCGCCCAGGCGGTGCTGATCGCGCCGATCCTCGCCGCCCTCTCCCGCCAGGTGCTCGCGGCGATGTGGGAGGAGTACGCCGAGCAGCTCCGCTCCTTCGGCGCCGGTCCCTGGCGCGCCGTGCCGACCCTGCTGCGCGACGGCCGCTTCGCCCTCGCCACCGTGCTGCTCGCCGGCTTCGGCCGCGCCTCCGCCGAGGTCGGGGCGGTGATGATCGTCGGCGGCAACATCGAGGGCTTCACCCGGGTGATGACGACGGCGATCGCGCTCGAGACGGCGAAGGGCGACCTGCCGCTCGCGCTTGCCCTCGGGGCGGTGCTGATGGCGATCGTGCTGGCCGTGAACGCCGCGGTGCAGCTCCTGCGCGACGCCGCCGCGCGGCGGGCGGCGTGAGGCCGGGAGCGCCGATGCTCCTGCGTCCTCCCGGTGCCACCGGCGGCGCGGCCGAGGGGCCGCGCTGCGCCTCGATCCTGCCGTTGCGCGTCGCCGGGCTGCGCTATGCCGCCGGCGGGCAGAAGATCCTGCGCGGGGTGGATTTCACGATCGCGGCGGGGCTGCCGACCCTGGTGGTCGGGCCGAACGGCGCCGGCAAGAGCGTGCTGCTGCGCCTGCTGCACGGCCTGCTCGTGCCGCAGGCCGGCCGCGTCGCCTGGGCGGCGCCCCCGGAGGAGGCGCGCCGCCGCCAGGCGATGGTGTTCCAGCGGCCGGTGATGCTGCGCCGCTCGGCCCTCGCCAATGTCGCCTATCCGCTGGCCCTGGCCGGGCTGCCGCGGACCGAGCGGGCGGCGCGGGCGCGCGCGGCGCTCGCCCGCGTCGGCCTCGCCCATCTCGCCGAGCGGCCGGCGCGGCGGCTCTCCGGCGGCGAGCAGCAGCGCCTCGCGCTCGCCCGCGCCGCGGCGCTGGCGCCGGAGGTGCTCTTCCTCGACGAGCCCACGGCGAATCTCGACCCCGCCGCCACCCGCGCGGTGGAGGCGATCGTGCGCGACATCGCCGCGGCGGGGACCAAGGTGGTGATGACCAGCCACGATCTCGCGCAGGCGCGGCGGCTGGCCGGCGATGTCCTGTTCCTGCACCGCGGCCGGGTGGTCGAGCACGCGCCCGCCGAACGCTTCTTCGCCGCTCCCCGCGCGCCGGAGGCCGCGGCGTTCCTGCGCGGGGAGCTGCTCGCATGAGGCGCGCCCTGCCGCGGCGGGCCGCGCTGGGGCTCTGCCTCGCCGGCCTCGCCCCGCCCGCCGGCGCGCAGCCGCGAAGCGTCCTCCTCGCTTCCACCACCTCGACCGAGCAGTCCGGCCTGTTCCGCCACCTCCTGCCGCTGTTCACGCGGCAAACCGGCATCGCGGTGCGGGTGGTCGCGCTCGGCACCGGCCAGGCGCTCGACGTGGCGAGGCGCGGCGACGCCGATGCGGTGCTGGTGCACGACCCCGAGGCCGAGGCGCGGTTCGTCGCCGAGGGCCACGGCATCGGGCGGCGCGCGGTGATGCGCAACGATTTCGTGCTGGTCGGCCCCGCCGCCGATCCGGCGCGCATCGCCGGGATGCGGGACGCGGCGGCGGCGCTGCGGCGCATCGCCGCGGCGCGCGCGCCCTTCGTCTCGCGCGGCGACCGCAGCGGCACCCACGGGGCGGAGCTCGCGCTGTGGCGGGCGGCCGGGCTCGACCCCGCCGCGGCGGCGCGCGACGGCCGCTGGTACCGCGCCCTCGGCCAGGGCATGGGTCCGACGCTGAACGCGGCGGCGGCGCAGGAGGCCTATGTGCTGTCCGATCGCGGAACCTGGCTCGCCTTCCGCAACCGCGGGACGCTGCGCCTGCTTGTCGAGGGCGATCCGCGCCTGCGCAATCCCTACAGCGTCATCCTGGTCAACCCGGCGCGCCATCCGCACGTGCGCCACGCCGATGCGCGGGCCCTCGCGGACTGGCTGGTCTCGCCGGAGGGGCAGCGGGCGATCGCGGACTACCGGATCGGGGGGGAGCCCCTGTTCCTTCCCGACGCGCTGCCGGAGGCGGACGGGCAGCCTCCCTGACGCGCGGCCCGCGCGGCCTAGGTCCTGGACTCAAACCGTGTCCACAGCCGGATGGCGGCGAGGGCGACGGTGGAGAGGTAGTTGCGTGCGAGCTTGTCGAAGCGTGTGGCGATGCGGCGGAAATGCTTGAGGCGATTGAAGCAT
>NZ_JAHZUY010000047.1 GCF_019458025.1 Caldovatus aquaticus
CGCGGCGCCCGCCGCGGCGGCGCCACCGGCCGGCGCCGACCGGCGGCCGCGGGGCGAGGCGTGAGCGGCGCCGGCACGATCCGCCTCGAAGCCGACGCGGCGATCGCGGTGCCGGTCGGCCACCCCGCCTTTCCCGGTCATTTCCCGGGCCGGCCGGTGGTGCCCGGCGTGGTGCTGCTCGACCTCGCCGCGGCGGCGGCGCGGCGCGCCTTCGGCCTCGGCCCGCTGCGGCGGATCGCGCGGGCCAAGTTCGTCGTCCCCGTCGGCCCGGACCGGACGGTGGCGCTGCGGCTCGCGCGCCGCCCCGACCGCCCGCTGGTCGTCGCCATCGCCAGCGACGCCTTCTCCTGCGAGGCGGAGTTCGCGCCCGCCGGCGGCACGGCGGACCGCCCGGCGTGACCCCCTGGACCCGGCAGCGGGAGCGCGGCAGCCCCGCGGCGCTGCGCCTGATGGCGCGCCTCGTCCTCGCGCTGGGCTGGCGGGCGGGTCACGCGCTGCTCTATCCGATCACCGCCTATTTCGTGCTCACCGCGCCGCCGGCGCAGCGGAGGGCGGCGCGCGCCTACCTCGCGCGCGCGCTCGGCCGCGCGCCGGGATGGCGCGACGTGTTCCGGCTCTACTTCGTCTTCGCCTGCACCATGCTCGACCGCGTCTTCCTCCTCGCCGGGCGCAGCGCCGGCTACGCGGTGGAGGTGGTGGGGCTGGAGACGCTGGATGCACGGCTGCGCGCGGGGCGGGGCGTGATCCTGCTCGGCGCCCATCTCGGCAGCTTCGAGGTGCTGCGGGTGCTGGCCGGCGCCGGCTGCCCGGTCGAGATCCGCCCGATGATGTACGAGGAGAACGCGCGCCAGGCGGATGCGCTGTTCAACGCGCTCGATCCCGCGCGCGCCGGCAGCGTGATCGCGCTCGGCCGCCCCGACACCATGCTGCGCGCGCGCGAATGCCTGGAGCGGGGCGGCATCGTCGGCCTGCTCGGCGACCGCGCGCCCAGCGGGGAGCGGATGCTGCGCGTGCCCTTCCTCGGCGCGGAGGCGCCCTTCCCGGCCGGACCGCACCTGCTCGCGCACGTGCTCGGCGCCCCGGTGATGCTGTTCTTCGGCCTCTGGCGCGGCCCGCGCCGCTACGAGCTGCGCTTCGAGCCCTTCGCCGACCGGATCGTTCTCGACCGCGGCGACCGCGCGGCGGGGCTCGCCGCCTGGGCCGCGCGCTACGTCGCGCGGCTCGAATCGCTGTGCCGCACCCATCCCTACAACTGGTTCAACTTCTACGACTTCTGGGGCGAGTTCGAGGCCCCGCCGCCATCCTCCGCGCCATGCTCCGCCGCCCGATCCTCCGCCGCCGCGCCGCGCTGAGCCTCGCCGCCCTCGCCGCCGCCCGCCTCGCCCGCGCCGGGGAGGAGCCGGTCGCGGCGCTGCTCGGCGCCTTCGCCGCGATCCGCGAGCGCCGCGCCGCCTTCGCCGAGGAGAAGGAGCTGCCCGAGCTCGACCGCCCGCTCCGCTCGCACGGCACGCTCTCCTGGCGGGCGCCCGACCGGCTCGAGAAGCGCACCGCCGCGCCGATCGAGGAGGTGCTGCGCATCGAGGGCGAGACACTGACGCTGGAGCGGCCGCAGCAGGGCGTGCGCCAGGTGCTGGGCCTCGACCAAGCGCCCGAGCTCCGCCCCCTGGTCGAGGCGATCCGCGCCACCCTGGCCGGCGACCTCCCGGCGCTGCGCCGCCATTTCGCGCTCGCCTTCGCGGGCGACCCGGCGGAGGGCTGGACGCTGGTGCTGACGCCGCTCTCGCCGCGCGTGCTCGCCGCGGTGCAGCGGGTGACGCTCTCCGGGCGCGGCGCGGCGATCCTCGGCGTCGAGTCGCAGCAGGGCGGCGGCTTCACCCGCCTGCGCATCGAGCCCGCGCGGTGAGGCGGCTTCTCGCCGGCCGGCTGCGCCCCTTCCTGCCGCTCCTCGCCGCGCTGGCGCTGCTCGGGGCGGCCAATGCGGCGCTGCTGCGCGGCGCCGGCGTCACCACCGACATGACCGACTTCCTCCCGCCGCCGCGCAGCGCGGCGAGCGCCCTCCTGCTGCGCGAGCTGCGCGCCGGCGCCGCCACCACGCTGCTCCTCGCCGGCATCGAAGGCGCGCCGGCGCCGGAGCTGGCGCGGCTCTCGCGCGCGCTCGGCGAGGCGCTGCGCGCCTCCGGCCGCTTCGCCTTCGTCGGCAACGGCAGCGAGGCGCTGTCGGAGGCCGAGCAGGAATTCCTGTTCCGCCACCGCTACCTCCTCTCCCCCGCGGTCACGCCGGCGCTGTTCGAGACGCCGGGCCTGCGCGCGCGGCTCGCGGCGCTGCTCGCGGAGCTGCACGGCGCCGCCTCGCCGCTGCTCGCGCGCCTCGGCTTCGCCGACCCGGTGGGCGCCTTCCTCGACCTGCTCCGCGCCTGGACCGCGGGCAGCGCGGTCGCGCTGCGCGAGGGCGTGTGGTTCGCCGAGCCGCCGCCCGCGACCGGCGAGCGCGCGCTGCTGATCGCGCGCACCGCCGCGCCGGGCCTCGACACCGCGGCGCAGCGCGAGGCGGTCGCCCTGCTGCGCGCCGCCTTCGCCGCCGCCCGTCCGCCGCCCGGGGCGCGGCTCCTGGTGAGCGGCCCGGGCGCCTTCGCGGCCGAGGCGGCGGCGGCAATCCGCGCCGATCTCGACCGCATCGCCACCCTCTCCTCGGCGCTGCTCGCCGCCTTCCTGCTCTGGCGCTTCCGCTCGCTGCTGATGCTGCTCGTGGTGGCGGTGCCGCTCTCGGCCGGCGTGCTCGCCGGCGCCGCGGCCGTCGCAGCGACCTTCGGCACGATCCACGGCGCCGCGCTCGGCTTCGGCATGACCATGCTGGGCGTGACCGACGACTACCCGATCCTCCTGGTGACGCAGCGCCGGCCCGGCGAGGCGCTGGCCGCGACGGCCCGGCGCATCTGGCCGACGCTCCGCCTCGCCGCGCTCGCGGCGGCGGCGGGGCTGACGGCGATGATCCTCTCCGACGTGCGCGGGCTCGCCCAGCTCGGCCTGTTCGCCGCCGTGGGGCTGCCGGCGAGCGCGCTGGTCACGCGCTTCGCCCTCCCTCGCCTCCTGCCGCCCGGCACGGCCATCGCGGTGCGCCCCCTGCCGGCGCCGCTCGCGCGCGCGCTGCTCGCCCTGCCGCGCCGCCGCGGCGCGGCCTGGGCGCTGCTCGCCGCCGCGGCGCTCTACCTGCTCGCGATCGGCGGCCCGCTGCGCGAGCGCGACCTCGCCGCGCTCAGCCCCGTGCCCGAGGCGCAGCGCGCGCTCGATGCCGAGCTGCGCCGCCAGCTCGGCGCCCCGGAGGTCGGGGTCCTGATCGCCGTCACCGCGCCGAGCGCGGAGGCGGCGCTGCAGGGCGCGGAGCGCGTCGGCGCGGCGCTCGCCCCGCTGGTCGCGCGCGGCGCGCTCGGGGGCCTCGACTTCGCGGGCCGCTACCTGCCGAGCGCGCGCACGCAGCGGGAGCGGCAGGCGGCGCTGCCCGATGCGGCGACGCTGCGCGCGCGCCTCGCCGAGGCCGCGGCGGGCCTGCCCTTCCGCCCCGCCGCCTTCGATCGCTTCCTCGCCGACGTCGCGGCGAGCCGCACCCTGGCGCCGGTGACGCCGGCGGACTTCGCCGGCGCCGGACCGCTGCTCGCCGCCCGGCTCGGCGCGCTGCTCGCCCCGCTGCCGGAGGGCGGCTGGCGGGCGCTGGTCGTGCCGAGCGACCTGCGCGACGCGGAGGCGCTGCGCGCCGCCCTCGCCTCCCTGTACGAGCCGGGCCTGCTGGTGGTGGAGGTGCGGCCGGAGACCCAGGCGCTGGTGGAGGCCGCCACGGCCCGCGCCCTGCTCGGCTGCGGCGTCGGCACCGCCCTGGTGCTCGGCCTCCTCGCCTTCGGCCTGCGCGGCCTCGGCCGGGCCCTCCTCACCGCCGCCCCGCTCGCCGGAGGGGTGCTGCTCGCCCTCGCCGCGCTCGCCCTGCTCGGCGAGCGCTTCAGCCTGTTCCACCTGGTCTCCCTGCTCTTGCTGGCCGGCGTCGGCATGGACTATCCGTTGTTCCTCGCCCGTTCCGCCGGTGAGCCGGTGGAGGAGCGGCTCCGGGCGCTGGGATCGGTCGTCCATTGCACCCTGACCACCTTGCTCACCTTCGGCCTGCTGGCCTTCTGCGCCACACCGGTGCTGCGCGCGATCGGGCTGACGGTGGCGATCGGCATCGCCGGCGCCGCGGCGCTCGCCGCCGCCCTGGTGCCGCCGCCCTCGCGCGCGCCGGCCTGACGGCTCCCGGATGCGCCCGCTGAGCATCGTCGCCCACACCGCCGTGAGCGCCATGGGCGTCGGCCTCGCCGCCACGCGCGCGGCGCTGCGCGAGCGCCGCGGCGGCCTCGCCCCCTGCGACCTGCCGGGCACGCCGGAGGGGATCTGGGTCGGCCGCGTGCCCGGGGTAGAGGCGGTCGCGCTGCCCGAGGCGCTCGCGCGCTTCGCCTGCCGCAACAACCGCCTCGCCGAGCTCGCGCTCGGCGCCGACGGCTTCGCCGAGGCGGTGGCGGAGGCGCGCGCGCGCCACGGCGCGGAGCGGATCGCCGTCGTCCTCGGCACCTCCACCGCCGGCATCGAGCAGACCGAGCGGGCCTACCGCCGCCGCGACGCCGCCGGACGCCTGCCGCCCGATTTCGACTTCGAGCACACCCACGACCTCTACGCCCTGCCGCGCTACGTCCGCGCGCGGCTCGGACTGCGCGGCCCGGCGCTCGTCGTCTCCACCGCCTGCACCTCCGGCGCGCGCGCCTGGCTCGACGCGGCGGCGCTGATCGAGGCGGGGGTCGCGGACGCCGCCGTGGTGGGCGGCGTGGACACGCTCTGCCGCATGACGCTGCACGGCTTCGCCGCGCTCGAGCTGCTCGCGCGCGGCGGACCGACGCGGCCTTGCGCGCCGGACCGCGACGGCATCTCGATCGGCGAGGCGGCAGCCTTTGCCCTGCTCGAGCGCCCGCGGCCCGGCGCGCGCGGCGGCCTCGCCCTGCTCGGCGCCGGCGCCTCGACCGACGGGCACCACATGTCCGCGCCGCATCCGGAGGGGCTCGGCGCGGCGGCGGCGATGCGCGCCGCGCTCGAGGCCGCCGGCCTCGCGCCGCGCGACATCGGCTACGTCAACCTGCACGGCACCGGCACGCGCGCCAACGACGCGATGGAGGACCGCGCGGTGACGGCGGTGTTCGGGCCGCGCGGCGTGCCCTGCTCCTCGACCAAGGGCTGGTCCGGCCACGCGCTCGGCGCCTCCGGCGCGCTCGAGGCGACGATCGCCGCGCTCTGCATCGAGGACGGGCTGATCCCGGGCTGCCTCGGCGTCGCCGAGCCGGACCCCGGCTTCGCGAGCGCCGTCGTGACGGAGAACCGCGAGGCGCGCCTCGACCGCGTGCTGTCCAACTCCTTCGGCTTCGGCGGCAACAACTGCGCCCTGGTGATCGGGCGGCTCGGCGCGTGAGGGCGGAGGTCGTCGGCGTCGCGGTGCTGGGGCCCGGCCTGCCCGGCTGGGCGGCGAGCGCGCCCGTCCTCGCCGGCGCCGCACCCTACACGCCGGCGCCCGTCGCCCTGCCGCCGCCGGCGGCGTTGCCGCCGACCGAGCGGCGGCGCGCCTCGCCGGCGGTCCGCCTGGCCCTCGCCGCCGCCGCCGAGGCCGCCGCCGCGAGCGGCCTGCCGCCGGCCGGGCTGGAGACGGTCTTCGCCTCGTCCAACGGCGACGGGCGGGTGGTGGGGGCGATCCTCGAGGCGCTCGCCGCGCCGGACGGGGTGATCTCGCCGACGCAGTTCCACAACTCCGTGCACAACGCCGCCGCCGGCTACTGGAGCATCGCCGCCGCCTCGCAGCGGCCCTCGGTCGCGCTCGGCGGCCACGACCACGCCTTCGCCGCGGGGCTGCTGCACGCCGCGGCGCGCGTCGCCGCCACCGGCGCGCCGGTGCTGCTCTGCGCCTACGACGCGCCGCTCGACGAACCCCTCGCGCAGTGCCGGCGGACCGAGGTGCCCTTCGCCGCGGCGCTGGTGCTGGCGCCGCCGGGGCGCGCCACGCCGGCCGCGGCGGCCTGCGCCCGGCTCGCGATCGCCTACCGGGCGGAGCCCGCGCCGCCCTCCCCGCCCGCCGCGACCGCGCTCGACGCGCTGGCCGCGGCCAATCCGGCGGCGCGTGCCCTGCCCCTGCTGCGCGCCCTCGCCCGGCGCGAGGCGGGGCGGATCGTCCTGCCGCTGCTGGAGGACGGCCGCCTCGAGGTCGCGGTCGCGCCATGCTGAGCGGCGGCGAAGCCCGCGGCGGCGGGGCCGGCATCCCGGCGGTCCCGCCCCTGCTCGGCCGCGCGGCGGTGCAGCGGCTGGTGCCACACCAGGGCGCCATGTGCCTGCTCGACGCCATCGCCGCCTGGGATGCGGAGCGCATAGCCGCCCTCGCGCTGTCGCATCGCGATCCGCGCAACCCGCTGCGCCGGGACGGCGCGCTGCCCGCCGTCTGCGGCGTCGAGTACGCGCTGCAGGCGATGGCGGCGCACGGCGCGCTGCGCGCTTCGGGCCGGGCGCAGCCGGCGGGCTACCTCTCCAGCCTGCGCGGGGTGGAGCTCGCCGCCGAGCGGCTCGACGACCTGGCCGGTCCGCTGCTCGTCCGCGCCGAGGCCCTTGCCACGGAAGCGCGCGGCTTCATCTACCGTTTCGCGGTCGAAGGCGGGGGCCGGCGCCTGCTCGCCGGCCAGGCCGCGATCCTCCTGCCGGGGAAGGAGTAGCGGGGAGCGATGCGGCGCGCACTGGTCACCGGCGGCGGCAGCCCGATCGGCGCCGCGATCGCGCGCGCGCTCGCCGCGCAGGGCGTGCAGGTGCTGGTGCACGCCCACGCCAACCCGGCGCGCGCCGCGGCGGTCGCGGAGGCCATCCGCGCCGGCGGCGGCCACGCCGAGGCGGTGACGTTCGACCTCACCGAGGCGCAGGCGACGGCCGCCGCGGCCGAGCGCCTGCTCGCCGCCGGCCCGATCCAGATCCTGGTGCACAACGCCGGCACCCACGAGGACGTCCCGATGGCCGGGATGAGCGAGGCGCAATGGCACCGCGTGATCGCCGTCTCGCTCCACGGCTTCTTCCACGTGGCGCGGCCGCTGCTGCTGCCGATGATCGGCACGCGCTGGGGGCGGATCGTGGCGATGTCCTCGCTCTCCGCCCTGATGGGCAACCGCGGCCAGGCGAACTACGCGGCGGCGAAGGCCGGGCTGATCGGCGCGGTGCGGGCGCTGTCGCTGGAATGCGCGCCGCGCGGCGTGACGGTGAACGCGGTCGCGCCCGGGATCATCGAGAGCCCCGCGGTGGCGGCGGCCGGGCTGACGCCGGAGCGGATCGCGCAGATGGTCCCCGCCCGGCGCGCCGGCCGGCCGGAGGAGGTGGCGGACCTGGTCGCCTTCCTCTGCTCCGACCGCGCCGGCTACATCACCGGGCAGTGCATCTCGATCAACGGCGGGCTGGCGTGAGGCGGCGCCGGCCGGCGGAGGCGGCGCGGGATGCCGGCGCGGCGCGCTTCCTTGCCCTGCGGTGGCGCGGCGGGTAACGCCCCGGGCGTGCTCCCCGCTCGCCTCCTCCGCCGGATCGCCGCGCTGCCGCCGCGCCGCGCGCTGCTCCTCGCCTTCGGCCTCGGACTGCTCGCGGCGCTCGCCCTGCCGCCGGTCCATGCCGTGCCGGCGCTGCTCGTCTCGGTCCCCGGCCTGCTCGCCCTGGTCGGCACCGCGCCGAGCGCCCGCCGCGCCGCGCTGCTCGGCCTGTTCTGGGGCTGGGGGCACTTCGCCGGCGGGCTCTACTGGATCACCCACGCCATCCTCACCGAGGTCGAGCGCTTCTGGTGGCTGGTGCCGATCGCGGTGCCGGCGCTCTCCTTCCCGCTCGGCCTGTTCGTCGCGCTGCCGGCGGCGCTCGCCTGGCGCGCCGCGCCGGGCTGGCCGCGGCTCCTGGTCTTCGCCGGCGCCTTCATCCTCGCCGAGATGCTGCGCGGCGTGGTGCTCACCGGCTTTCCGTGGAACCTGATCGGCACGGTCTGGGCCTTCGCCGCGGTGCCGATCCAGGGCGCCGCCTGGGTCGGGGTGCACGGCCTCGGCCTCGCGACGCTGCTGCTCGCGGGGCTGCCGGCGGCCGGCGCCGGCTGGCGCCCGCTGGCCGGCGGGGCGGCGGCGGCGGCCGCGCTGTTCGGCCTGCTCGGCGCGGCGCGGCTGGCCTTCGTCACGCCGCCCGCCGACCAGCCCTGGCGGGTCGTGCTGGTGCAGGGCAACATCGCGCAGGACCTGAAATGGCGGCCGGAGACGCGCCTGCCGATCTTCCGCCGCTACCTCGACCTGACCGAGTCGGCGATCGCGCGGCTGCTGCCCGACCTCGCCCCCGGCGAGCGCATCGCGGTGATCTGGCCGGAGACGGCGAGCCCGTTCCGCCTCGCCGAGGACGCCGAGGCGCGCCGCCTGATCGCCGCCCGCCTGCCGCCGGACGCGGTGCTGCTCGCCGGCACGCTGCGCGTCGAGTGGGCGCCGGACGGACGGCCGCTCCGCGTGTTCAACAGCCTGCTCGCGGTGGATGCCGAGGGACGGGTCACCGGCGGCTACGACAAGGCGCATCTGGTGCCCTTCGGCGAGTACATGCCGCTGCGCGGCCTGCTGCCGGTGCGGCTGGCGCCGACGGCGATGGACATCAGCCCCGGCCCGGGCCTCGTCGCCATCGCGCCCTCCGGCCTGCCGCCGCTCGGCGCGCTGATCTGCTACGAGGTGATCTTCCCGGGGGCCGTGACGCCCGCGCCGCGGCCGGCGTGGCTGGTGAACGTCACCAACGACGCCTGGTTCGGATTCTCGGCCGGGCCGTACCAGCACCTCGCGGCGGCGCGGCTGCGCGCGGTGGAGGAGGGGCTGCCGGTCGCGCGGGCGGCGCAGACCGGGATCTCGGCGCTGTTCGATCCGTACGGCCGTCCGCGGACCTGGCTCGGCCTGGGGGAGACCGGTGCGATCACGGCACGGTTGCCCGCGCCGCGTGCAGAGACCGTCTTCGCTCGACTGGGACTGGCGGTCCCGGCCGCGCTTGCGCTCGGAACCTGGCTTGCCGGGTGGTGGCTGGGCCGCGTGCGCGGAAGAAGGGAATCCTGATGGTATTCCGCGCCTCGCTCCCGCCACCCCGGGCTGTCTAGAACGTTGAGATTTCTCAAAAGAGTTGACAGAACCGCAACGAGGGGTTACCACTACCCTGACTTGCAGGCAGATGGCTGCAACGCGGGCGTGCGGGACGGGGCGTCGAGACTCGCGAGACTCGGCAGCGCGAACTGTACGCGGCGGAGCGCGGCGCCAGAACGGCGGAGGCGGAGAACGGGCATGGAGGACGTGGCCGAGCGTAGCGGGACCACCGAACGCGAGCACCGCCCGAGTCCGATCGACGTGCATGTCGGCAGCCGGGTGCGGCTCCGGCGGACCCTGCTCGGGATGAGCCAGGAGAAGCTGGGCGAGGCGCTCGGCCTCACCTTCCAGCAGGTGCAGAAGTACGAGCGGGGGGTGAACCGGATCGGCGCCAGCCGGCTGTTCGACCTCGCCCGCGTCCTCGACGTGCCGGTGAGCTTCTTCTTCGACGACATGCCCGACAGCATGGGCGGCAACCCGGCCGTCGGCAGCCGCCGCGGCGCCGGCTACGGCTTCGCCGAGCAGCAGGAGGGCTTCGACGACGACACGCTGCACCGGCGCGAGACGCTCGAGCTGGTGCGCGCCTACTACCGCATCACCGATCCCGCGGTGCGCAAGCGCGTCTTCGACCTCATCAAGAGCCTCGCCCCGGCCGAATAGGGCCGGCGGAGCGACCGGGGCGCCTCACCCGGCGGCGCCCGGCGCCGCCTCCGCCTTCTCCGCCTGCCAGCGGTCGAGCGTGGCGCGCGCGCCATCGCGGCGCGGGTCCATCGCCGCGTCGTGCCCGGCGGTCTTCACCGTCAGCTCCGCCACGTAGCCGTTCGGGTCGCGGAAATAGGCCGAGCGTATCGCGCCATGGTCGCTCGGCCCGCGCGTCTCGATGCCGAGCGCGCGGCCGCGCTCGATCATCCGCTGCAGCTCCGCCTCGCTCTCGACCTCCATCGCGACATGGAGGTCGAAATCGTGCTGCGCCTTGAAGTCGAAGTCGCGGTCCGGCGCCTCGAAGAAGGCGAGGAAGCTGCCGTCGCCGAGACGGAAGAAGGTGTGCAGCACCTTGGTCTGCCGCCCGGTCTGGGTGGTGCGGATGTCGAGCGCGCCGGCGAGCTCGAGGCCGAGGAAGTCCTCGTAGAACCGCCGCGTTTCCCCCGAATCGCGGCAGCGGTAGGCGACGTGGTGGAAGGCGCGGACGCTCATGACGCCGCCGCCTCCTGCGTCGCGGACGACCTCTGCGCAAGGCAGTGGTCGCGCCACGCCTCCCAGGGACCGTTGACCTCGGCCCAGCAGGGCCGCGACCGCATCGCCGCCATCCAGCGCCTCACCCGCGGATAGGGGGCGAAGTCGAAGGCGACCATCTCGCCGATGCTGGTGAAGCAGACGCCCAGGAAATCCGCGAGATCGGGGGCATCCCCGCCGAGATAGGGCCCGTCCTCGCCGAGCCAGTCGTCGTTCAGCATCCGCATCAACCGGGCCGACCTCTCCGCGCCGCGCGCGAGCACCGCCCGCTGCACCGCCGGATCCTCCCAGCCGAGGTAGGGCAGGATCTGCGGATAGACGAGGCCGTAGCCGAATTCCCGGTAGAAGCCGGTGTTGAACCAGTCCATCTGCGCGTTCACCCGCGCGCGGCCGCGCGGATCGGACGGGTATGCCGGCGAGTTCGTCTTTTCCGCCAGATACTTCAGGATCGCCGAGGATTCCGCCAACCGGAAGCCGTCCGGCTCCTCGAGCACCGGAACGCACCGGTTGGGATTGATCGCCCCGAACGCGGCGGTGAGGTGGGCGCCCGACATCAGATCCACCGCCTCCAGCGCCAGCGGGATGCCGGCCTCGGCGGCGAACATCTGCACCGCGCGGCAGGTGGTCGAGCCTGGGAAATAATAGAGCTTCATGGCGGCGTTCCTCCCGGAGCGGCCGCGGCAGCATAGTCGCCGCACTGCGCGAAGGCACGCACCATCGCCGCCGGCGGAAGTCGCACGCGCGTGAGCGGGACCGCCCCCGGCCGCCTCGCCCGGCCCGGAGAGGGGCGGCGTCAGCGCCGCGGCGGCATGCGCATCGACTCCGTCCGGTAGTCGGCCGGCGGACGGAAACGCGCGGGGTCCTGCGGACCGTAGGCGACCCGCGTCGCCTCGATGCCCTCCGCGCCGTCGGGCCCGCGGGCGCGCAACAGCACGCCGTCGGCGGTGACGCAGGCGGAGCCGCGCCGGCCGTCCTGCTCCTGCACCTGCCAGACGGTGCAGGCATGGCCGGCGACGCGGTCGCTGCCCTCGCGCGTCAGCCGGGCGTTCGGCGGGATCTGGCCCGGCTGGGGCAGGCTCCCGCCGGCCGGGATCTCCATGACCGCGCGCTGCGCATCCATCACCAGGAAGGCACGGCGCTCCCTCAGATCCATGATCATCGCGCCCTGGCCCTCGGGCATGTCCACCCGCATGCGCTGCTCGCCGCTGAGCCAGGCGATGCGCATCTCCCGGCCGCCGGCGATGCGGTAGGTGACGGCAACGTCTCGCGTCGGCAGCGGCGGCGGACGGTCCTGCGCGGCGGCAGGCGCGGCGCCGGCGACGAGCATGGCGAGGGCAAGCGCGGTGCGGCGCATGCGGAACACTCCCGGAGACGTCGCGCACCGTCGTCCGGCGCCGCCGGCCGAGTCAAGCGCCGGCGCGAGGCGGCGCCGGGACCGGGCCACGGCCCGGGGACGTTCCTTCGCCGCGGCCGCCGCGCCCGCGCGGGGAACGCCGCGCCGGCCTCACGCCTCCGTCCGCCGCGCCAGCACCTCGCGCTTGCCGACATGGTTGGCCGGGCCGACGATGCCCTCCTTCTCCATCTGCTCGATCAGCTTGGCCGCGCGGTTGTAGCCGATCTGCAGGTGGCGCTGCAGGAAGCTGGTGCTCGCCTTGCCCTCGCTGGTGACGAGGCGCACCGCCTGGTCGAACAGCGACTTCTCGCCCTCGCTCGCGCCCGCGATGCCGGAGAGGGCGAGGGCCTCGCCGCCCTCCTCCTCCGTCTCCGTCACCTCCTCGACGTAGCTCGGCTCGCCCTGCTCGCGCAGGAAGGCGACCACGCGCTCCACCTCGGCGTCGCTCACGAACGGCCCGTGCACGCGGCTGATCCGCCCGCCGCCCGCCATATAGAGCATGTCGCCCTGGCCGAGGAGCTGCTCCGCCCCCTGCTCGCCGAGGATGGTGCGGCTGTCGATCTTCGAGGTCACCTGGAAGGAGATGCGGGTCGGGAAGTTCGCCTTGATGGTGCCGGTGATCACGTCCACCGAGGGGCGCTGCGTCGCCATGATCACGTGGATGCCGGCCGCGCGCGCCATCTGCGCCAGGCGCTGCACGGCGGCCTCGATCTCCTTGCCGGCGACGATCATCAGGTCCGCCATCTCGTCGATGACGACGACGATCATCGGCAGCGGCTCGAGCGCGAGCGGCTGGTCCTCGAACACCGGCTTGCCGGTCTCGGGGTCGAAGCCGGTCTGCACGCGGCGCGTCAGCACCTCGCCGCGGCGGCGCGCCTCCGTCACCTTCTCGTTGTAGCCCGCGATGTTGCGCACGCCGAGCTGCGACATGGCGCGGTAGCGCCGCTCCATCTCGCGCACCGTCCATTTGAGCGCGCCGATCGCCTTGGGCGGCTCGGTGACGACGGGCGCCAGCAGATGCGGGATGCGGTCGTAGACCGAGAGCTCCAGCATCTTCGGGTCGATCATGATGAACCGGCACTCGTCCGGGCTCAGCCGGTAGAGCAGGCTCAGGATCATCGTGTTCACGGCGACCGACTTGCCCGAGCCGGTGGTGCCGGCGATCAGCAGGTGCGGCATGCGGGCGAGGTCGGCGATCACCGGCGCGCCGCCGATGTCCTTGCCGAGGGCGAGGTTGAGCCGCCCCGGATGGCGCGCCCAGTCCTCCGATTCCAGCAGCTCGCGCAGGAACACCGTCTCGCGCCGCGCGTTCGGCAGCTCGATGCCGATCACGTTGCGCCCGGGCACGGTGGCGATGCGCACCGCGAGCACGCTCATCGAGCGCGCGATGTCGTCGGCGAGGCCGATGACGCGCGCGCTCTTCGTCCCCGGCGCCGGCTCGAGCTCGTAGAGCGTGACCACCGGACCGGGGCGGATCTCCACGATGCGCCCGCGCACGCCGTAGTCCTCGAGCACGCTCTCGAGCAGGCGGGCGTTGCCCTGCAGCGCCTCCTCGCTCGGCCGCCCGGCGCCGCGCTTCGCCGCCGGCTCGGCCAGCAGCTCGAGCGGCGGCAGGCGCCAGGGGCCGTCCTCCAGCCCGAGGCTCGGCTGCAGCGCGGCGGCGCTCTTGCGCGGCTCCGGCGCCGGAGCGGCGACGCGCGGCCCCGGCGACGCGGACGGCGCCGCGCCGGGGCGCGCGGGACGCCGCTGCTCGGTCACCACCGGCGGATCGCCGGGCACGAACACCGCGGCGGCGGCGTCCGCGGCCCGCAGCACGGCGCCGAGCGGGACCGCGCCGACGCCCGCGGCCCGCCGCTCGCGGCGCAGCCGCCCGAACAGCCGCGCGAGCAGGGACGGGCGGCGTGTCGCCGGCGCCTCCGGCACCGCCGCGCGCGCCGCCCGTCGCGCCGCGGCCGCCGACGGCGCCGCTGCCGCCGCACCGCGGCGCGACAGCCGCCGCAGGCCGCCCCAGGCGAGGCGGAATCCGGCCCGGCCCGCGCCGGCCGCCAGCCGCCCCGCCCCGAGCCACTCGCCCGGGGTGAGCCCGCACGCGGCAAAGGCCAGGCCGGCCGCGGCGCCCGCCAGCACCGCATGGCCGAGCGCCGTGCCGACCGGTCCGAACCAGTCGCCGAGCCCGCCGACCACCAGCCCGGCCAGCAGCGGCCCCGCCGCCCCTCCGGGGCCGGCGTCCACCGGCGAGGAGGCGGGCAGCGGCAGCAGGGTCAGCGCCGCGGCAAGCGCCGGCAGCGCCGCGAGCAGCGCCGCGACCCGGCCCGCGACCGGGCCAGGCCCGCGATGCGTGGCCAGCCGCCACGCCCAGGCGAGCAGGCACAGCACCGGCAGCAGCGCGGCGAAGCCGAAGCCCTGCAGCAGCAGGTCGGACACCGTCGCGCCGACCGGTCCCGCCAGGTTCGCCGGCGCCCGATCGGTCGCCGTGTTCAGCGAGGGATCGGCCGGATCGTGGCTGGCCAGCGCGAGCAGCAGCGCCAGTCCGCAAAGCGCGAGGGCGAGGCCGAGGAACTCCCGGGCGCGGCGGCGCACCATCGCGCGCAGGGCGGGCGAGGCGAGGCGGCGCGCACCGGCGGCGAATCGGCCGGAGGCGGGGCGGTCGGCCAGGTCGGCGGCGGATCGGGACATACGGAGGCGGCTTGATGTCGGAGTGCAACCATACACGGGAACGGATTGCCGCGGCAGCGTCTCCGCTCCCCTGCGCGCGCCGGGACCCGCGCGGCGGCCCCGCGCCCGCGCCGCCGCCGGGACATGGTGCCGCCGCCGCCGCGCCCCTATCTACCGGGCGATCGGATCCAGCCGAAAGCGCGCCGTGCCTCCTTCCGACCGAGCCACACCCTCCGCCCTGCCCGCCTTCCTCGACCATGAACGCCCGCCGGTGCCCGACCTGGTGGTGCCGCGCGGCGTGCTGCCCTTCCACCTGGAGGGACGGCCGGTGCGCGGGCGGCTGGTCCGGCTCGGCCCGCTCGCCGAGGCGATCCTCGGCCGCCACGACCACCCGCCGGCGGTGGCCGCGCTGCTCGGCCAGGCCCTGGCGCTCGCCGCCGGCCTCGCCGCGGCGCTGAAGTTCACCGGCAGCTTCTCGGTCCAGGCGCAGGGCGACGGGCCGGTGCCGGTGCTGCTCGCCGACTGCACCGACCAGGGCGCGCTGCGCGGCTATGCCCGCAGCCACCCGGACCGGGTCGCCGCCCTGGTCGAGGCCGCCGCCGCGGCCGGGGGCGCGCCGGACGCCGCCGCGCTGCTCGGCCGCGGGCATCTCGCCTTCACCTGCGACCAGGGGCCCGACATGACCCGCTACCAGGGCCTGGTGGCGATCGAGGGCGCGACGCTCTCGGAGATGACGGCGCATTACTTCCGCACCTCCGAGCAGCTTCCCGGCCACGTCCATCTCGCCGCCGCGCGCACCGCGGAGGGCTGGCGCGCCGGCGCGCTGTTCCTCGAGCGGATCGCCGGCCGGAGCGGCCCCGCCGAGCCGGCGGCGGAGGACCCGGAGGAGGCCTGGCGCACGGCGCGGACCCTCGCGGCGACGCTGACCGACGCCGAGCTGCTGGACGATGCGCTCCCCGGGCCGGCGCTGCTGCGCCGCCTGTTCGCGAGCGAGGGCGGGCTGGTGATCGACCGGGCGCGCAGCCTGTCCTACGGCTGCCGCTGCTCGCGCGCCCGGCTGGCGCTGATCCTCGAACGCTTCTCCGACGAGGACCTGGACCACATGATCCAGGAGGACGGCGCGATCACCGTGACCTGCGAGTTCTGCAACCACGGCTTCCGCTTCGAGCGGAGCGAACTGCGGGGTGGCGCGCGGAACGGTTGAGTGGTTTGCTGCGCGCGCCCGTGCCAGGAGACACCCGTCCCGGGGGAGCGATGCCAGCACCGACCCATCGCGGAGTCCCGCGCCTTGCCCGGCCGGCGCTGCTGCGGCGGCGCACCCTGCTGATCGGAAGCGTGCCGCCGCTGCTCGCGCTCGGCACCGCGGGGTGCGCCGTCGAGGACGAGACGGGGCCGGTCGTCGCCTTCGGGCCGCCGCCGAGCTACGCGCACCTGACGCCGCTCCGTCTCGACGTGGCGAGCATCGAGATCGGCCCGCCGCCGGGCGGCCCGGCCGGGACGGTGATGGGCCCGGCGCCGGTGGCCCCGGCCGAGGCGATGGCGACCATGGCCCGCGAACGCCTGATTCCCGCCGGATCGTCCGGCGCCGGCCGGTTCACCGTCCTGGAGGCCGTGCTGGTGCGGAGCCCGCTGCCCGGAGGGGTCTTCGCGCCCGGCGGCGAGCGGCTGATCTGCTCGCTCCGCTGCCGCCTCGACCTGGTCGCCGCGGAGGATGGCCGCAGCGGCTTCGTCGAGGCGCAGGCGCGCCGGGTCCTGACCGCGCCGGGCCAGACCAGCCCGGCGCGGCGCTCGGCCGCCGCGGATCGTGTGGTGCGCTCGGCGATGGACGTGATGAACGTCGAGCTGGAGTACCAGATCCGGCGCAATCTCCGCGACTGGCTGCTGGTGTCGCTGCCGCCCGGCGTGGCGCCGCCGCCGCCCCCGATGGCCCCGCCCGGCGGGGGCGGGGGCGGCGCGGAGGAGGTGCTGCGCGAGGATCTGCCCGGCGGCGCCGAGAGGGCACGATGACCGCGCCGGCGGGCGCGTGCGCCGGCCACCGCCGCGGATGACGCGGCGCCGGAAGGAAAGGAGGAGGCGACCATGGCGACGATCCGCTTCAGCAATCCCGAGGGCGTGCATGCGACGGGCGGCCGCTACGCGCACGCCGCGCTGATCGAAGGTCCGGCCAAGCGGCTGGTGATCTCGGGCCAGGTCGGCCTCAAGCCCGACGGCAGCCTCGCCGAGGGCGGCGAGGCGCAGATCGAGCAGGCGCTGGCCAATCTCGGCGCGGTGCTGCGCGCGAACGGCATGGCGCCCACGGACGTGGTGAAGGTGACGGCGTTCCTCACCGACCGCGCCCTGATCGGAGCCTGGCGCGACCGGCGCGCCGCCTTCTTCGGCGGGCACGTCCCGGCCAGCACGCTCCTGATCGTCGCCGGGCTGGCCGATCCGCGCTTCCTGGTGGAAGTCGAGGCCGAAGCCGTGCAGTAGCGCCGCCCGCGGCCGGCGGGCACCGGCCAGGCGCGCGCTGCAGGCCCGCCGGCCGCCCGGCGCGCCGCCGTTTCCGTGCGCCCGGGGCGCGCGAAGACGGCCCCGCTGCGCCGCGCGGTCCTTCGCGGGGCGCACGATCCCGCGAGGTGGTGCGCGGGCCGCGCCGAACCGCGGCAGGCCGCTCCGCGCTGATTCGGGGAGGAGGACAGAACCATGACCCGAATCGCCGCCGGACGCGCCATGCGGATCGCAGCCGCCCTGGCCGGCCTCGGCGCCTGCACCGTGGTTGACGAGAGCCCCGGCTACTACGCGTCGGGCTATGGCTATTCGGCGCCGGGTTACGCGACGTCGCCGGGCTATGGCTACGGGTACGGCTATCGCGCGGCGCCCGGCTACGCGACGGTGCCCGGGCGCTACGGGGTGCCCTACTACGCCGCCGCGGCGGCCGCCGGCGACTCCTACTGCCGGGAAGCGGTCGCGGCGGTGCGCCGGGCGAAGGCGTCGGCCGCCTACACCGGCTCGCCGGAGGCGATCGCCCGCGTGGAGCGGGCGCACCGCTACGCCAGCCGCGACTGCTGAGGCCCGGACGGCCCGGCCCCGTCGCCCGGGCCGGGCCGCCGCCGGTCCGGCCGCGCCGGACCGGCAGGCGCCCCTTCACTCGCCCAGCGGCAGCCCGACGTAGTTCTCCGCCAGCAGCCTCGCCCCGCTGTGCGTGCCGGTCACCAGCTCCAGCTCCGCGAGTTGCCGCCGGTTGTCGAACTCGCTCGCCTCCGCGAAGCAATGGAGCATCGAGGTCATCCACCAGGAGAAGTGCTGGGCGCGCCAGACGCGCCGGAGCGCCGCCGCCGAATAGCCGTCCAGCAGCTCGGTCGCGCCGGTCTCGTAGAACGCCCCGAGCGCGCGGGCGAGCAGGAAGACGTCGTTGATCGCGAGGTTGAGCCCCTTGGCCCCGGTCGGCGGCACGACATGCGCCGCATCGCCGGCGAGGAACAGGCGGCCGTGGCGCATCGGCTCGCAGACGTAGCTGCGCATGGCGACGATGTTCTTCTGGAAGATCGGCCCCTCCTTCAGCCGGAACCCCTCCGCCTCGGTGCGCGTCCGCAGCTCCGCCCAGATCCGGTCGTCGGGCCAGTTGTCCGGCGAATCGCCGGGATCGCACTGGAGGTACATCCGCTGCACCTGCGGCGAGCGCGTGCTGATCAGGGCGAAGCCGCGCTCGTGCCGGGCGTAGATCAGCTCCTCCGAGGAGGGCGGCGCCTCGCAGAGGATGCCGAGCCAGCCGAAGGGGTAGGTGCGCTGGTACTCGCGGCGCGCGCCCTCGGGGATCGCGGCGCGGCAGACGCCCCAGAAGCCGTCGCAGCCGGCGACGAAGTCGCAGGCGAGCTCGCCCTCCGCCCCGTCCGGCCCGACATGGCGGATCACCGGGCGCGGGCCGTCGAGGCCGTCGAGGGCCGCGACCCGCGTCCCGAAGCGGATGTCGCCGCCGGCGGCGAGGCGGGCCGCGATCAGGTCCTTCAGCACCTCGTGCTGGGCATAGACGGTGATCGCGCGCCCGCCCGTCAGGGCGTGGAAGTCGATCCGGTGGCCGCGGCGGTCGAAGCGCAGCTCGGTGCCGCGATGGACGAAGCCCTCGCGCCGGAGGCGGTCGCCGAGGCCGGTCTCGACCATCAGGTCCACCGTGCCCTGCTCGAGCACGCCGGCGCGGATCGTGCCCTCCACGGCTTCGCGCGAGCGCGCCTCGAAGACGACGCTCTCGATGCCGCGCCGGTGCAGCAGGTGGGAGAGCATCAGCCCCGCCGGCCCGGCCCCGACGATTCCGACCTGTGTGCGCATCGCGGTTCGGCTCCTGGCAGAGGCGCCCCGGCACGCGGCCGCCGCCCGCCCGGCGCGGGCCGGGGGCACGGCCGCGGCGGAACCATCCATAGCGCAGACCGGACGGCGGGGCGACGCGCGACCGCGGTCGCCGCGCGCCCCGGGCGGGCCGGCCGCGCACTCGCGGCCCGCAGAGGCGATCCGCCCTTCCGGCCGGTTCCGCCGCCCCCGATCCGCGCCGGAGCCGTTGCCGCTCGGCGGTGCGCGCGGCAACGGCACCGGCGCGTCGTCCGTCGAGCGGCTTCCCGCCCCCGCCCGGTTCCGGCGGTTCGCGATCCGCCCTAGGGTGCCGCGCCACCACGTGCTCCCGCGGAGGACCGCGCCCCATGCCCGCGCCGCTGATGCTGCTCTGGACCGACCGCGATCAGCCCTATCGCGAGGCCATCGCCCGCGCCGGGCTCGACGACGGCCGCTGGCGCTTCGTCTTCCTGCCGCGCGCCGCCGAGCCCGATCCGGCCCTGCTGGCCGAGGCGGAGGCCCTGTTCGCGATGAGCGCGCCGCCCGGGATGCTCGCGCGCATGCCGCGCCTGCGCTGGATCCAGGCGCAGACCGCGGGCGTCGAGGCCTGGCTGGCGCGGCCCGACCTGCGCCCGGAGATCGCGCTGACCTGCGCGCGCGGCACGCACCGGGTGCAGATGCCGGAGAACATCCTCGGCGCCCTGTTCCACATCACCAAGCCCTACCACGCCGCGGCGCTCGACCAGCGCGAGCGGCGCTGGACCCGCCGCGTCTCCGAGACGCTCGCCGGCAGGACGCTCGGCATCCTCGGCCTCGGCGCGATCGGCCGGGAGGTGGCGCGCAAGGCGGCGGCGCTCGAGATGCGCGTGATCGGCACCCGGCGCGGCGGCGCCGCCGCGATCGAGGGGGTGGAGCGCGTGTTCGGCCCCGAGGGCACGGAGGCGGTGCTCGCCGCCTCCGACTTCGTGCTGCTGCTGCTGCCGGCGACGCGCGAGACCGAGAACCTGATGGACGCGCGCCGCCTGCGGGCGATGAAGCGCACCGCCTGGCTGCTCAACTTCGCCCGCGGCCAGCTGGTCGTGGACGAGGACCTGATCGCCGCGGTGCGGGAGGGGGCGATCGCCGGCGCGGTGCTCGACGTGTTCCGCGAGGAGCCGCTGCCGCCCGCGCATCCCTTCTGGACCACGCCGGGCATCCTGGTGCTGCCGCACATCGGCGGGCTGCACCCGCGGCGCGACGAGATGGTGGCGGCGCTGCTGGCCGAGAACGCGCGCCGCTTCCGCGACGGCGAGCCGCTGCGCGAGGCGGTGGACCGCGCGACCGGCTACTGAGCGTCCCCCCGGCGGCGGTTCCCGGCGCGCCGCGCGCGCCTACTCCGCCGCCGCGTCCAGCACGTGCAGCGCGTGCGTGAACGCCGAGCCCGCGCTCAGCGCCACCGCGACGCCCAGCGCCTCGGCGATCTCCTCCCGGGTCGCGCCCGCCGCCTTGGCCTTGCGCACATGGGCGTCCATGCAGCCCTCGCAGGTGGTGATGGCGGTGATGGCGACCGCGATCAGCTCGCGCGTCTTGGCGTCGAGGTGCTGCGTCTTCGCCGCGGCGCCGGAGAGGGCGGTGAAGGCCTTCACCAGCTCCGGGTGCAGCGCCGAGAGCTCCCTGCCGCGCTCGCGCAGCGCCGTCCGGTAGGCGTTCCAGTCCTTGATCGCGCTCATCGCTTCATCCCCTGCGCACGGAACGGGCGCGGCCCCGGAGGAGCCGCGCCCGCGCATCATCGCCGCGCCGGCGCCGGAAGGCTACTGCACCGCCTCCGACTCCCGCTCCGCCTCGCCGTCGCCTTCCTCGGGCCGCGGCAAAGCCGGCGGCGCGGCCTCCACGTAGTCGAAGGTGAGCGCGCCGTCGCGCAGGCCGACCTTCACCGCGCCGCCCTTGGCGAGACGGCCGAACAGAAGCTCCTCGGCGAGCGGCTTCTTGACGTATTCCTGGATCACGCGCGCGAGCGGCCTTGCGCCGTAGAGCGGATCGTATCCCTTCTCCGCCAGCCACTCCTTCGCCGCCGAGGAGAGCTCGATCGTCACGTTGCGGTCGGCGAGCTGCGCCTCGAGCTGCAGGACGAACTTCTCGACCACGCGCGCCACGATCTCCGGCGTCAGGCCGGCGAAGGGGATGACGGCGTCGAGGCGGTTGCGGAACTCCGGCGTGAACAGGCGCTTGATCGCCTCCTCGTCCTCGCCGACGCGCGCCGTGCGCTCGAAGCCGATGGCCGGCTTGGCGAGGTCGGCGGCGCCGGCGTTGGTGGTCATGATCAGGATCACGTTGCGGAAGTCCACGGTCTTGCCGTTGTGGTCCGTGAGCTTCCCGTGGTCCATCACCTGCAGCAGGATGTTGAACAGGTCCTGATGCGCCTTCTCGATCTCGTCGAGCAGCAGCACGGCGTGCGGATGCTGGTCGATCGCGTCCGTCAGAAGCCCGCCCTGGTCGAAGCCGACATAGCCCGGCGGCGCGCCGATCAGGCGCGAGACCGAGTGCCGCTCCATGTACTCCGACATGTCGAAGCGGATCAGCTCGATGCCCAGCGTCTTGGCGAGCTGCTTCGCCACCTCGGTCTTGCCCACCCCCGTGGGGCCGGAGAACAGGTAGTTGCCGATCGGCTTCTCCGGGTCGCGCAGCCCGGCGCGGGAGAGCTTGATCGCGGAGGCGAGCGCCTCGATCGCCTTGTCCTGGCCGAAGACCATGGCCTTGAGGTCGCGCTCGAGGTTGCGCAGCGTCTCCTTGTCGTCGGCGCTGACGCTCTTCGGCGGGATGCGCGCGATCTTGGCGACGATGTCCTCGACGTCCTTCACCGTGACCGTCTTGCGCCGCTTGTTCTCGGGCAGCAGCATGCGCGAGGCGCCGACCTCGTCGATGACGTCGATCGCCTTGTCGGGCAGCTTGCGGTCGTGGATGTAGCGGGCGGAGAGCTCGACCGCGGCGCGGATCGCCTCGGGCGTGTAGCGCACCTTGTGGTGCTTCTCGTAGTTGGCCTTGAGGCCCTGGAGGATCTTCACCGTGTCCTCGACCGACGGCTCGTTGACGTCGATCTTCTGGAAGCGGCGGACCAGCGCGCGGTCCTTCTCGAAGTAGTTGCGGTACTCCTTGTAGGTGGTCGAGCCGATGCAGCGCAGCGTGCCGGAGGCGAGCGCGGGCTTGAGCAGGTTGGAGGCGTCCATCGCCCCGCCGCTGGTCGCCCCGGCGCCGATCACGGTGTGGATCTCGTCGATGAAGAGGATCGAGCCCGGGGTGTTCTCGAGCTCGGCCACCACCGCCTTCAGCCGCTCCTCGAAGTCGCCGCGGTAGCGCGTGCCGGCGAGCAGGCTGCCCATGTCGAGCGCGTAGATCGTGCTCTTCGCCAGCACCTCGGGCACGTCGCCCTCGACGATGCGCTTGGCGAGGCCCTCGGCGATCGCGGTCTTGCCGACGCCGGGATCGCCCACGTAGAGCGGGTTGTTCTTGGTGCGGCGGCAGAGGATCTGGATCGTGCGCTCGATCTCGGTCTCGCGCCCGATCAGCGGGTCGATCTTGCCCTGCTGCGCCTTGCGGTTGAGGTTGACGCAGTAGTTGGAGAGCGCGTCCTGCCCGCGCCCCGGCCGGCTGCCGTGCGGCTTCTCCTCCCGCTCGGCGTGGTCGTCGGAGGCCGAGGGGGTGCCCTGCACCGGCCGCGGCTGGCTCCGCCCCGGCGCCTTGGCGATGCCGTGGCTGATGAAGTTCACCGCGTCGAGCCGCGTCATGTCCTGGAGCTGCAGGAAATAGACGGCGTGGCTCTCGCGCTCGGAGAACAGCGCCACCAGCACGTTGGCGCCGGTCACCTCGTCGCGGCCGGAGGACTGCACGTGGATCGCGGCGCGCTGGACGACGCGCTGGAAGCCCGCGGTCGGCTTCGGGTCGCCGCCGCGCTCGGTCACCAGGCCGGCGAGGTCCTTGTCGAGGAACTCGATCAGGTCGCGACGCAGCTTGTCGTTGTCCACGCCGCAGGCGCGCAGCACCGGCGCCGCGTCGGCGTCGTCGGTGAGGGCGAGCAGCAGGTGCTCCAGGGTCGCGTATTCGTGCCGGCGCTCGTTCGCGAGGGCGAGAGCACGATGGAGCGTCTGCTCGAGGTTACGGGACAGCATGGCCGTTATGACGCTCCCTGCTAGAAATCCGCACAGCCAAAGCCCGACGGAGGAACCGGTTCCGTCACTCCCGCGACGGGCCCAGGCCGAGTGTCCGTCGCACGTCGCGCGCCCGCTTTGCGACTGCGCAATTCGGTAAGGTAACGATAGGGCGCGGTCCGGTTCGTCAGCGTCTCATTCCTTCTCGATGGTGCACTGCAGCGGATGCTGGTTCTGCCGGGCGAGGTCCATCACCTGGGTCACCTTCGTCTCGGCGACCTCGTAGGTGTACACCCCGCAGACCCCGACGCCGCGGCGATGCACGTGCAGCATGATGCGGGTCGCCTCCTCCCGGCTCTTCTGGAAGAAGCGTTCCAGGACGTGAACGACGAACTCCATCGGGGTGTAGTCGTCGTTCAGCATCAGCACCTTGTACATCGAGGGCTTCTTGGTGCGCGGCCGGGCCTTGACCACGACCCCGGTCTGCGGGTTGTCGCCGCCCTGCGTGCCACCCCTGCCCGGACTCTTGTCTGGATCGCTCATGCTCGCCTTGATCTGCGGGCCTCGACAGCGCCCGCTCGCCTCGCTCGGACAAGATATCGGACGCCGCGGCCACCAGTGAAGGCCCACACGCGGGCGTGAGGCTCAAGCCGCACCGTGGCCCGCGCCTCCCCGTCGCGGGGGCGGCGGCGGGCCCCGAAATGCGCGAGGTCCGGCCCGCCGCCCGCTCGCGCAGGGCGCGCGACGGCGGCAGGCCGGACCCCGGCCGGACAGTGGCCCTTGCACCTGCCGGGCGGCCAGCCGGGCGCGGAAGGGCGCCGCGCCCGGGCGGCGGCTACGGCCGGCCCCGCGCCGCGCGGCTCAGGCCGCCAGCGGGCGCCCGAACTTCTCGAAGGCCAAGGTGGCGCGGGCGGCCAGCGGCGCCGTGGCCTGCTCGGCCAGGCGGAAGCTCGCCTCCTGCAGGCGCGCCGCCTCGCTCAGCGCGCGCTCCAGCGCGGAGCGGGCGAAGTTGGCCTGCAGATCGGCCGCCTCCTTGAGGCTCTTCGCGGCGATCAGCGCCTTGGCGTTCTCCAGGGCCTGGTCGGTCAGGCTCTGCACAACCGCGAAGGTCTGCCGCGAGAGGTCCTGCACGCCGACCGTCCAGGTCTGCGCGGACTTCGCCACCGCCTCGAGGTTGCCGCGGCCGAACTCGACCGCCTCGTTCGCCACCTTGAAGAGGCCCTCGGCCGCCTTCGTCGCCTGCTCCATGCTCTTCTCCACCGTCGCGCGGGCCTGCGCCGCGCCGTCCTCGATCAGCTTCCTGGCCTGGTGCGCGCCGGCGGCGGTCGCCGTCGCGGCCTCCACCGAGAGCTTCTTCACCTCGGCCGTCTTGTCACTCGCCATGGGTCGATCCTTTCCCGTAAGGTCCGTCGTTCCGGTCCTGCCAGGCGCCGATCAGCCCTGGCCCCGCTCCGCGTCCCCGCGTCATGCTGCGGTGCAGCATCTCCCAGGTAGGCGAGGCCGCGCGGGCGGGCAAGCGGAATTTTGTGCATTGCACAAATTTTTTGCCGCTCACATGCGGTTGAGCCGGGCGCCGGAAACCGGTGCGGTTCCCACACAAGAACGCGTCCTAACCCCTTGGGGCATCGTCCTGTTCCACCTCTGTGCCGGTGGACAGCGGCGACGCGGCTCCGTTACGATGCGAGCGCCGGTTGAGGCCGGGCCGCCGGGGGGTGGCGGTCCGCGCTCGGGGGGGACCGCATGAGCTTCATCCGCGCCGCCTGCCGCCACGGCCTGGTCCTGGCCGCGGCGCTCGCCGCCGCGCTCGGCCTGCCCGGCCGCGCCGCGCAGGCGCAGATCGGCAGCGACCGCTACGCCGCCATCGTCGTGGACGCCCGCACCGGCGGCACCCTGTTCGCCGCCAATGCGGACGAGGCGCGCCACCCCGCCTCCCTGACCAAGATGATGACCCTCTACATGGTCTTCGAGGCGCTGCGCGACGGCCGGCTCTCGCTCTCCACGCCGCTGACGGTCTCCGCCGACGCCGCCTCCCGCCCGCCCTCCAAGCTCGGCCTGGCGCCGGGATCGAGCATCACCGTCGAGCAGGCGATCCTCGCCCTGGTCACCAAGTCCGCCAACGACGCCGCCGCGGTGCTGGGCGAGCATCTCGGCGGCGGCTCCGAGGCGCGCTTCGCCCAGATGATGACCCTGCGCGCGCGCGCCCTTGGCATGACGCGCACCACCTTCCGCAACGCCTCCGGCCTGCCGGATCCGGACCAGGTGACGACGGCGCGCGACATGGCGCTGCTCGGACGGCGGCTGATGCACGACTTCCCCGACCGCTTCGCCTACTTCTCGACCCCCGCCTTCGCCTTCCGCGGCCGCACCCTCTGGAACCACAACCGGCTGCTCCAGGAGTACGAGGGCACCGACGGCATCAAGACCGGCTACGTCCATGACTCCGGCTTCAACCTCGTGGCGAGCGCGCAGCGCGACGGGGTGCGGCTAATCGCCGCCGTGTTCGGCGGGGCCAGCGGCCGCGAGCGCGACCGCCACGTCATGGCGCTGCTCGACCAGGGCTTCGAGCGCATGGGCGTGGCTCCGCGCGAGCGCGGCAGCAACAGCGTG
>NZ_JAHZUY010000048.1 GCF_019458025.1 Caldovatus aquaticus
ATGCTTCAATCGCCTCAAGCATTTCCGCCGCATCGCCACACGCTTCGACAAGCTCGCACGCAACTACCTCTCCACCGTCGCCCTCGCCGCCATCCGGCTGTGGACACGGTTTGAGTCCAGGACCTAGAGCGGATCGCGGACAGCCGGGAACGGCCGGGAGCGGGAATCCGCCCGCCAGACAACGCGCCGGAGCCGTTGCCGCGCGCACGGCCGAGCGGAAACGGCGCTAGCGCGCGGATTCAGCGGGCCGCGGCGGCGCGGTGCCGGCGGCGGCGCACGCCGCCAAGCGCGAGCAGCAGGAGTCCGACCGCGGCGAACGGCACCCAGCTCGGCAGGACCAGGACCGGCAGCAGGACGTCGTCCCACAGCCAGGGCGCGAGGTGGCGCTGCACCCCGGCCTGGAACGTGTTCAGGAAGGGCGGGTAGAGGCGATAGATCGCCTCGCCGAGCGGCGCCGACGGCCCGAGGACGCCGGCGGGAACCGCCGCGAGCAGCAGGAACGCGATGCCGAGCGCGATCGCCGCCATGCCTGCCGCTCCGCCCGGCCGGCGCGCGCTACGCCCAGAGGCGTTCATGCTGCAGGTTGACGTAGAGATGGGCGACGAACTCCCCGTAGCCGTTGAAGATCCGCGTCGGGATGCGCTCGTCGGTGCCGAGAACCCGTTCGGTCGCCTGGCTCCAGCGCGGGTGCGGCACCTCGGGATTCACGTTGGCCCAGAAGCCGTATTCGTTGCCCTGCACCGTCTCCCAGAAGCTCCTCGGGCGCCGGTCGGTCAGGGTGATGCGCACCAGCGACTTGCCGGACTTGAAGCCGTATTTCCAGGGGAAGTGCACGCGCAGCGGCCCGCCGTTCTGCGGCGGCAGCGGCTTGCCGTAGGCGCCGACGACCAGGAAGGCGAGCTCGTTCGCCGCCTCCTCGATGGTGCAGCCCTCGATGTAGGGCCAGGGGTACCAGCTCTGGCGCAGGCCCGGCATCACGCCGGGAATCGCCGCCGTCTCGAACCGCACGTAGCGCGCGGCGGCGAGCGGGCGCACGCGATCGAGCAGGGCGGCGAGCGGGAAGCCGGTCCAGGGCACGACCATGGACCAGGCCTCGACGCAGCGCAGGCGATAGATACGCTCCTCGATCGGCATGGCGGCGATCAGGTCGTCCAGGCCGAACTCGCGCGGCTGCTCGACCAGGCCCTCGACCCTGACGGTCCAGGGACGCAGCGGCAGGCGCCGGGCCGCCGCGGCGATCCCCTTGTGGCTGCCGAACTCGTAGTAGTTGTTGTAGGCGGTGGCGTAGGGCTCCGGCGTGACCGGGCGCTCGGCCTGGTAGCGCGTGTTGCGCGCCGCCGGTGGCAGGGGCGGGACGGCGGCGCCCTGCGGCTGGCCGCGCGCCGGGCGGACGATCGTGGCCGCGGTCGCCGCGGCGAGGCCGCCGGCGAGCCCCAGGGCGGCGCGGCGGTTCAGGACGACCGCCTCGGGCGTGACCTGATGCTCGGGGATCTCCCATCCACGCCGGATGCGGATCAGCATGCGGGGGCCTCCTCGGGGCTCGGCGGGCTCGGCCAGACAGATCGGGTCCGCGCCGGCGCGGTCAAGCGCCGGGCGGCGCCTCGCCTCGGCCTCCCTCCCCTGGCGCTGCCGCGCGCGGGCGCGGCAGGCGGGCGGCGGGCGGCAGGGCCGGGCCGGTCTCGACGCGCCAGAGGCGGTAGCGCTCCGCCTCCACGCCGCGCCGGGCGCGCACCAGGGTGATCCCGAGCGGGGCCGCCCCGGGCCACAGCGGGGGCCCCTCGCCGCGGCGTTCGCTGCGCACCAGCACGCCGGTGGCGCCGGGTGGCGGCGGGGGCAGGGAGAACAGCCGCCAGCGCGCCTCCAGGGCGACGACCGTCACGCCGGGCGGCAGGCGGAAGGCGAGCTCGCTGGCGAGGCCGTACTCCTCGGCGGCGACGAACTCCGCCCCGGCGGCGGCGCGCGCGGCCTCGACGGCGGCGGCGAACTCCGCCCAGCCGCCGAGGCGCGCCAGGGTGGGGTCGGAGCGGCGCGGCAGCGGCAGGGGCGCCGCCGCGGCCTGGAGATAGACGAGCGCGGTCAGCGCCGCGCCGAGCACGACCGCCGGCACCCGCAGCCGCGCCCAGCGCGGCCCGAGCAGGCAGGCGGCGGCGATGCCCGCCGCCGGGTAGAGGATCGCGGGCCAGTTGCCCTGCACGCGGCTGCCGAGCGACTGCCAGACGAACAGCAGCGCCCCCGGCAGGACGAGGGCGGCGAGCAGCAGGGCCGCGCTGGCGCCTCCGCCGTCGCGCCCGCCGCGCGCGCCGGGCCAGGCGCGGCGCAGCGCGGCGGCGGCGCCGGCGGCGCAGAGCAGGAACACCAGCGGCGTGGCGAGGCCGATCTGGCCGAGGACCAGCTCGCCGAGATGACGCAGGGCGAGTGCGCCGCCCCCGGCGCGGCCGCCCTGCTTGGCGAAGCTCGCCCAGCCGTGGGCCGCGTTCCACGCCAGCACCGGGGCGAAGGCGGCGAGCGCCAGGACCCCGCCCGCCCAGAGCTGCCAGGCGCGGAACCAGCGCCGCGCCGGCGGCGAGAGCAGCAGCCACAGCAGGATGCCGAGGCCGAGCAGCGCGGCGGTGTACTTGCTCGCGAGCGCCGCGCCGGCGGCGAGGCCGACGAGCAGCCACCAGCGCGCGTCGCCGTCGCGGTGCAGCCGCGCCAGCGCCCACAGCGCGAGGGTCCAGAAGAACAGCAGCGGCGTGTCCGGCGTCATCACCACCGCGCCGACGCCGAGTGCGAGGGTGGCGTTGAGCAGCGCCGCCGCCCACGGGCCGCAGCCGGGCCGGTCCGGGAACAGCGCCGCCGCCGCGCGGGCGAGCAGCACCGAGCCGAGCGCGACCGAGAGCGGCCCGAGCAGGCGGACGCCGAGCGGCGTCTCGCCGAGCAGAGCCGTGCCGGCGGCGATCCACAGCGCCACCATCGGCGGATGGTCCAGGTAGCCGGGCTGCAGATGGCGCGACCAGACCCAGTAGTAGGCCTCGTCCGGCGCCAGCGGGACGAGGGCGGCGAGGAGCAGGCGCAGCCCCGTCGCGCCGAGCAGCAGCAGGGCCCAGACGCTCATGCCGCCGCGCCCGTCATCGCGCGCGCCAGACCAGGGTCGAGGAGACGGCGTAGTTCCACACCAGGGTCAGCAGCGCGCCCGCCGCCCCGGCCACGCCCCAGTCGAGGATGCCGTCGCGCAGCAGCAGGCGCGCGATGCCGACATTCGCCGCGGCGCCGATGCCGCAGACCAGGTAGAACAGCAGCAGCCCGCGCACGAGGCGCGGCCCCCGCAGCCGCTGGTCGCGGTAGGTGATGCGGTTGTTGAGCAGGAAGTTCGCCGTCATGGCGGCGAGCGTCGCGCTCCACTGCGCGGCGTCGAACCCGAGCGCGAGCGGCCCGTGCGCGAGGGAGAGCACGGCGAGATGGACGCCGAGCCCGACCGCGCCCACGGCGGCGAAGGCGAGGAAGCGCAGCGGCACCGCCCCGCCGAGGGCCTTGTGCAGCAGCAGGCCGAGGAACTCCACCAGCACCAGCGCGTCGAGCTTGCTCTCGCCGGCGGCGCGGGCGCGGAAGCGGTAGGGCAGCTCGAGCACCCGCGGCGGCCGCGGCGCGGAGAGCAGCAGGTCGAGCAGGATCTTGAAGCCGGTGGCGCTGAGCCGCGGCGCGAGCTCCTCGGCCAGCGGCCGCGGCAGCATGAAGAAGCCGCTCATCGGATCGGCGACGCGCACCGGCAGCAACGCGCGGGCCAGCGCGGCGCCCGCCCGCGAGACGGCGCGGCGCAGCGGCGAAAGGCCTTCCGCCGCGTCGCCGCCCGCGACATGGCGGCTGCCGACGACGACCTCCGCCCGGCCCTGCTCCAGCGCCTCCAGCATGCGCGGCAGCAGCGCCTCGTCGTGCTGGCCGTCGCCGTCCATCACGGCGACATAGGGGGCGGCGCTCGACAGCATGCCCTCGACGCAGGCCGAGGCGAGGCCGCGCCGGCCGACGCGGCGGATGCAGCGCACCCGCGGATCGCGCGCCGCGATCTCCTTGGCGATCGCGGCGGTGCCGTCGGGGCTGTCGTCGTCAACGAAGATCACCTCCCAGGCGACGCCCGCGAGCGCGGCGGCGAGGCGCTCGACCATGCGGGCGACGTTGGCGGCCTCCTGGTAGCAGGGGACGATCACGGACAGCCGCGGGGGCAGGCGCGGCGGCGCGGTCGCGGAGGCGGGGGCGGCGTCGGGGAGGCGCATCGCGGGCAGGGTGTTCCACGGCCGCGCCGGCGGGGCAAGCAGGCGCCGGCGCCGCCGCGCGCTTCCGGCGCGGGTGCCGCGAAACGCGTGAAACGCGGCGACCGCCGCGGCGGCATCATGGCGAAACATGCCGCCGGTATGACGGCAGGCATCGGATCGCGACGGACCGGCGGGATCGGCGGATGAGCGGGGACGAGGGCAAGGCGGCGGCGGCCGCCGCCGGGCTGTGGCTGCGGATCAGCGGAGCCTGGCTGGCGGCGGGCGGCGCCGCACGATGCCGCGCCGCGGCCCGGCGCCTGCCCCTGCCGCGGCCGAAGGTGCGCCCCGGCATCACCCCGCCGTGCCGGCGCTTCCCCGATCACGCACTCGCACGGAGGGCTTCCTCATGGCGCGCATCGACATCTGGTTCCTGCTGCTCGCGACGCTCTGCCTGACGACCGGCGTCTCGCTCGGGATCGTCATGGGCATCCGGCACGACTTCGCGCTGGCGCCCGTGCACGCGCACACGAACCTGGTGGGCTGGGCGTCGCTCGCGCTGTTCGGCCTCACCTACCGGGCCTGGCCGGGCCTGCGCGAGGGCTGGTCGGCGCGGCTGCACTTCGTGCTCAGCGCGCCGGCGGCGGTGCTGTTCCCGGCCGGGATCTACCTCGCCATCCTGCACGGGGAGCCGCTGCTCGCGATCCTCGCCTCCTTCCTCTGGCTCGGCGGAGTGCTGACCTTCCTCGGCAAGCTGGTGCGGCTCGCCCGCACCGCGACGGAGGAGGCGACCGAGGCGGCGCCGGCGCCCGCCCTGCCGATGCCGGCGGAGTGAGGCGCGGGATGCGGCGGCGCGGCCGCGTGGCCCGCGCGCCGTTCCCGCCCGGACGGGTGCGCGGCGACGGCTTCGCCCCGTCGAGGGCGCCGCCCCGGCGCCTGCCGCGCGGAGCCGCGCTTCCGGCCGGTCGCGGCCCTCCGCGATCCGGCCCTACTGGGCCGTGTAGCCGCCGTCTATCACCAGCTCGGCGCCGGTGACGAACTTCGACTCGTCGGAGGCCAGGTAGAGGATGCCGTAGGCGACGTCCTCCGGCTCGCCGAGGCGGCCGAGCGGGTGCAGCGCCTCGGTGCGGCGGCGCGCCTCCGCCGGGTCCTCGTGCTGGGCGAAGGCGCCCTCCGCCAGCGGCGTGCGGATGTAGCCGGGATGGACGGAGTTCACGCGCACGCCGTTGCCCTCGCGCGCGCAGGCGAGGGCGGCGGACTTGGTGTAGAGCCGCACCCCGCCCTTGGAGGCGGCGTAGGCGCCGCTCCGCGTCCCGCCGACCAGGCCGAGGATCGAGGAAAGGTTGACGATCGAGCCGCCGGGCCGCGGGCGGTTGCGCTTCATCGCCCGGATCGCGTGCTTGGTGCCGAGGAACACGCCGTCGAGGTTGACCGCCATCACCTGGCGCCAGTCCTCGAGGCCCTGCTCGTCGGGCCGGCATGCCGGCCCGCCGATGCCGGCGTTGTTGACCAGCACGTCGAGCCGGCCGAAGCGGGCGAGGGCGGCGGCGATCACCCGCTCCCACGCCGCCTCGTCGGCGACGTCGTGGGCGAGGAACAGCGCCTCGGCGCCGCCGGCGCGGATTTCGGCGGCGACCGCCTCGCCCGCCGCGGCGTCGAGGTCGGTGAGCACGACGCGCGCGCCCTCGCGCGCGAGCAGCCGCGCGGTGGCGGCGCCGATGCCGGAGGCGGCGCCGGTGACGATCGCGACCTTGTCCTGCACGCGTCCGGGCATGGCGGCTCCCCCGGTTCAGGCGGTGGCCGGCACCGGCTCGACCGCGTAGCTGTCGAGCGGCGGGACGCTGCGGATCATGCGCCGCTCGTGCAGGAAGCGCGTGAAGCGCTCGTAGCGGTTGCGGTCGAGCGCGCCGGGGGAGAGGGAGAAGCGCGTCAGCGTGTCGCGCCAGGCGCGGCGGTTCAGCTCGTTGTCGAGCTCGCGCCGCGGGCCGGCGATGAACATGCGCCAGGACTCCTCGGGGTTGTTCACCAGGAAATGCGTGGCGGAGTCCACCGCGTCGATGAAGCGGCGCATCAGCGGGTCGCGTGCGCGGTCACGGTGCGCGACGTAGATCAGCTCGTCCCAGACCGGCAGGCCGTGCTGCTCGGGGAAGAAGGGGCGGCCGGGGCGGCCCTCGATTTCGAGCTGGTTCAGCTCGAAATTGCGGAAGCCGCCGACGATGGCGTCCACCTGGCCCGACATCAGCGCGGTGGAGAGGCCGAAATTGACGTTGACGAAGCGCACGTCGCGCGCCGAGAGGCCGACCCCCTCCAGCATGGTGCCGACGAAGATCTCCTCGAAGCCGGCGACGGAGAAGCCGATGCGCCTGCCGCGCAGGTCGGCGAGGGTGCGGATCGGCCCGTCGCGCAGCACGGTGAGGGTGTTGAGCACGGTGGCGACCAGCGTGCCGATGCGCACGAGCGGCAGGCCCTGGTCGAGCGCGAGCGGCAGGTTCTTCTGGTAGTAGACCGCGATGTCGCCCTGCTTCGCCGCGACCAGCTTCGGCGGGTCGGAAGGGTCGGCGGGGGCGACGATGCGCACCTCCAGCCCCTGGCGCGCGAAATGGCCGCCCTCCTGGGCGACGATGATCGGCGCGTGATCCGGGTTGACGAACCAGTCGAGCAGCAGGGTGAGGCGTGCCGGCGCCGCTGGCGCGGCCTGCGGCCGGGCGGCGGGCTGCGCCGCGGCGGCGCCGGGCAGCAGCAGCGACGAGGCGGCGAGCGCGGGCAGGGCGCGGCGCGGGATCTCGGCGGTCATGGCGTGGTCTCCCCCTCGGAGATGCGGTCCGGTTGCCAGGGCAGGACGGCGCGCAGCGCCGCATCGAGCGCGAACCACAGCGCGAGGGCCATGGCCGCCAGCACGAACAGCGCGGCGAACATCAGGTCGGTCTGGCTGCGGCCGTTGGCGTGCAGCATCAGGTAGCCGAGGCCGGCCGAGGCCCCGACCCACTCGCCCACCACCGCGCCGATCGGCGCGACGGCGGCGGCGACGCGCAGGCCCGAGGCGAGGGCGGGCAGCGCCGCCGGCAGGCGGATGCGCAGCAGGATCGCGCGGCGCGAGGCGCCCATGGTGGCGGCGAGGTCGAGCCAGCCGGGCTCGGCGCGGCGCAGCCCGTCGTAGAAGGCGGAGGCGACGGGGAAGAAGATGATGATCGTCGCCATGGCGATCTTGCTCGCCATGCCGAAGCCCATCCACAGGGTGAGCAGCGGCGCGATGGCGAACACCGGCACCGCCTGGCTGGCGAGCAGCACCGGCAGCAGCCAGCGCCGCGCCGGCGGGAAGGCCATCAGCAGCAGCGCCGCCGCCACGCCGAGCCCGGCGCCGAGGGCGAGGCCGAGCAGGATCTCCTGCAGCGTGATCCAGGCGTGGCCGAGGATGATGTCCCACCGCTCCGCCAGCGCGGCGGCGACGCGGGCGGGAGAGGGGAGGATGAAGTGCGGCTGGTCCGTCGCCCAGACGAACAGCCACCAGCAGGCGACCAGCCCGGCGCCGGCGAGGAGCGCGCGCGCGGCGGCCCGGCCGGGGCGCGGCGCGGCACGGCGCGCCGGCCGGGGCGCGGCGGCCTCGGCGACGGCGCTCATGCCGCCTCCGCCGTCGCCTCGGCGAGGCTCTCGAGCAGCGCCCCCTGCGCCGTCAGCACCGCGACGTCGTGCGCCTCGCGCGGCGGCGCCGCGGCGGGCACGGGAACCTCGACCGGCACCGCCGGGCTGCCGCGCAGCACCAGAACGCGATGGGCGAGGCGCATCGCCTCGAGCGGGTCGTGCGTCACCAGCAGCACGGTGCGGCCGGCGAGCAGCCGCGCCGCGAGACCCTGCAGGCGGTGGCGCGTCGGCGCGTCCACGGCGCTGAAGGGCTCGTCCATCAGGACAAAAGGCCGGTCCTCCATCAGTGTGCGCGCGAGCGCGGCGCGCTGGCGCATGCCGCCCGAAAGCTCGGCGGGGCGGGCCCGCTCGCGACCGGCGAGGCCGACCGCCTCGATCAGCCGCAGCGCCCGGGCCCGGTCCGGCGCCTCGCCGCGCAACCTCGCGCCGAGCATCACGTTGCCGAGCAGATCGAGCCAGGGCAGCAGCAGGTCCTGCTGCGCCATCCAGGCGAGCCGCCCGGCGACCGGCCCGCCGTCCGCGGCGGCGATGCGCGCGCCTGCGGGCGCGGGCAGGAGGCCCGCGACCATGCGCAGCAGCGTGGACTTGCCGGAGCCGGACGGGCCGAGGAGGGCCGTCGTCTCGCCGCCGCGGAGCTCGAGCGCGAAGGCGCCGAGCACCGGGACGCCGGCGAAGGCGAAGCCCGGGATCCGCAGGGAAAGGCCGGGGGAGGGAGGGGAGCGGCCGCAGTCCATCGTCCCTTCGCCGGTCCTAACCGGATCAGGTTCCAGGGGTCGCGGGCCCCGTGCCCGCCTCTCAGCCCGCAGGGGGCTCCCCCCGATGCCGGGTCCGGTATGGGCCGGGCGGCGGTGCCTTGCAAGGGCCGCCCGCGCGGCCGCCCCGTTCGCGCGCCGCCTCCGCGCGGGTCGCGGCAGCGAAGGAGAGACGGGACGCACCGGCATCCCGCTGCCGTCCCGCTGCAGCGCCGGCGCAGGCGGCGCCGCGCGGCGCCGAGGTCGGCACGACGCGCCACGACCCGGCGCCGGGGGAGGCGCGGCGTGCGGCGGCCGGGACGACCGAGGGGTGGGGAGGCGGGGAGGACGCCGGGCCGCTGATCCGGCGCGGCCACGGCGTCATCCGGAGCGGGTCTCCGGCGTCGCCCTCGGCGCTCCCGCACGGATCACGGGGGCGATCGCGCGGGCGAGGGGATACAGGACGGCGGCCGCCCGGCGGCCGGCGTCACCAGCGCAGCGAAGGCGCGGTTGCCGTGCCCTTGCGGAGCTGGCTCTCGCGCAGGACGCGCTCGTGGCCGTCTGCGGCGCTCTTCACCCGGTATTCGCGATCGGGCCCGTCATTCGGCAGCAGGCGCACCACCGTGTAGGTGCCGCGCGGGACGTTGCCGTCGCCCTTGCTCGGCACGAACTCGACGCTCTGCCCGACGGCGAAGCTGTGGCGTGGCATGGCGACTCCCGCTGTTGTGGGTGCGGAACCCGGGGCGGCGTCGCCGCCGCCCCGGGCCGTTCCGATCGCCTCAGAGCCGGCGCAGGTTGCCAGCCGAGAACTTGCCCTGCTGGCCGCGCTGGACGTCGTATTCGACCCGGTCACCCTCGTTGAGGCTGGCGATCCCGGCGCGCTGCACGTCGGAGATGTGGACGAAGACGTCCTTGGAGCCGTCCTCGGGCTGGATGAAGCCGTAGCCCTTCGAGGCGTTGAACCATTTTACGGTGCCAATGGCCATGATGATGTTCCGATCAACACGGAGTGCCGCCGAGCGACATTGCGCGGCGGGCCAACGATTCGATGTGGAGCGGACACCAGGCCGACGCTCGGCAACGAGCTTCGAGGACCGGCCGAACCAAACGAGTTGACTTCGCCAATATAAGGTCGGAACGCGCCGCCGCAAGGCCGGAGGGAAGGCAAGGAAGAAAAGAGCGCGCGGCGGTCCCGTGCGCCCGCGCGGGCCGTCTCCGGGGGCCCGCCGCTGCGGCGGGCGGCGCAGGGTCGGCGGCAGGAGGCGAAGGAGAGGGTGGCCTCCTCCGGGCGGCGAGGAGCCGCGGCGGCTTCTCCGGAACGGCGCGGCACGGCGGGCGTTGGCCGTGCGGGACGCGCCCTCTGCCGGCGCGAGCGCGGCAAGCGCAGCAGCGGAGGTGTCCGCCATGGCCATCGAGATGAACAGCGCCGCCTGGACCGCGGAGCAGGACGACACGTGCTGGCCGCCCCGGTCGTCTGGGGCGAGTTCGCGGACGAGGCGGCGGTGCAGGCAGCGATGGCGCGCCTGGAGGCGGACGGGATGTTCCGGCGCGAGGAGGTGCTGATCCGCTGGCCGGGCGAAGCGGCGGCCGAGGCGCCGGTCGGCCCGCCCGATGAGGACCCGAAGGGCGCCGATGCGCGAAACCAGCGGCAATTGTACGTCGGCGCCGCGATGGCGGCGACCGGGGTGCTGGCGGCAGGCGCGGTCGTCGCGAGCGGCGGCGCGGCCCTTCCCGCCGCTGCGGCCGCGGCCGCCGCCGGGGCGACGGGAGCGGCGGGCGAGGCGATCGGGGCATCGCTCGATCCGGCCTCGACCGGCAATCCGCCCGCGGGGGCGGAGGCGGAAGGTCCGCTGCTCGGCCTCCGGGCGAGGACGGCCGAGGGCCGTCAACGGGCCGAGGCGTTCCTGCGCGCCCGCGGCGCGCGACGGATCCACGTGCAGGAGACGCGCGCGGGCTGAGCCGGGCGCCCGGGCGGAAACGGGACGCGCGCCGCGGAGGGGATCTTCCGCGCCGCGCGCCGCCTGGCGTCAGATCGCCTTCAGGTTGGTCGCGGCGGCCTTGCCGCGCTCCATCGCGATGTCGTAGCTGACGCGCTGACCCTCGTTGAGGTTCTGGAGGCCGGCCTTCTGCACGGCGGTGATGTGGACGAACACGTCCTTGCCGCCGTCCTGCGGGACGATGAAGCCGAAGCCCTTGGTTGCGTTGAACCACTTCACGGTGCCGATCGCCATGCGATGCGGGCTCCTCTTTCTGGAGCCGCGCGGGCGCCCATCGCCTGCGCGGATCAACCGGGTCTCAAGGACGCAATGGGGGCACCCGGTGATCCGGAGGCACGGCACGGCGAGCCAAGAGCGGTTGGCCCGGACATTGGCGCAGATCGGCGGGGCGGAGTCAACGACGCCGGGGGCTCGCCGGCTTCACGACCTGCCGAACCGTGCGCGCGCAGCGAAAGGGGCGGGCCTTGCGGCCCGCCCCTTCCTGTCCGGCTTCCGCTCGGGCGGCGGGGCGTCCCCCGCCGCGGCGATCAGAAGTCCATGTCGCCCATGCCGCCGCCGCCGCCGCCGGCCGGAGCGGTCTTCTTCTCCGGCCGCTCGGCGACCATCGCCTCGGTGGTGATCAGCAGGCCGGCGACCGAGGCGGCGTCCTGCAGCGCCGTGCGCACGACCTTGGTCGGGTCGATGATGCCCGCGGCGACGAGATCCTTGAACTCGTCGGCCTGGGCGTCATAGCCCCAGTTGTAGGTGTCGTTGCGCAGCACCTCGCCCGCCACCACGGCACCGTCCTTGCCCGCGTTCTCGGCGATCTGGCGCAGCGGCGCCTGGATCGCGCGGCGGACGATGTCGATGCCCATCTGCTGGTCGGGGTTGTCGCCCTTCATGCCCTCGAGCACCTTGGTGGCGCGGGCGAGCGCGACGCCGCCGCCCGGCACGATGCCCTCCTCGACCGCGGCGCGGGTCGCGTGCAGGGCGTCGTCCACGCGGTCCTTGCGCTCCTTCACCTCGACCTCGGTGGCGCCGCCGACGCGGATCACCGCCACGCCGCCGGCGAGCTTGGCCAGCCGCTCCTGCAGCTTCTCGCGGTCGTAGTCCGAGGTGGTCTCCTCGATCTGCGCCTTGATCTGCTCGCAGCGGGCCTTGATCTCGTCCTTGCGGCCGGCGCCCTCGATGATCGTGGTGTTCTCCTTCTCGATCCGCACCTTCTTGGCGCGGCCGAGCATGGCGAGGGTGACGTTCTCGAGCTTGATGCCGAGGTCCTCGCTGATCACCTGGCCGCCGGTCAGGATCGCGATGTCCTCGAGCATCGCCTTGCGGCGGTCGCCGAAGCCCGGGGCCTTCACCGCCGCGACCTTGAGGCCGCCACGCAGCTTGTTGACCACGAGGGTGGCGAGCGCCTCGCCCTCGACGTCCTCGGCGATGATCAGCAGCGGCCGGCCGGACTGCACCACCGCCTCGAGCAGCGGCAGCATCGGCTGCAGGGCGGAGAGCTTCTTCTCGTGGATCAGGATGTAGGGGTCATCCAGCTCGGCGACCATCTTCTCCGCGTTGGTGATGAAGTACGGGGAGATGTAGCCGCGGTCGAACTGCATGCCCTCGACGACGTCGAGCTCGGTCTGGATGGACTTCGCCTCCTCGACCGTGATGACGCCCTCGTTGCCGACCTTCTCCATCGCCTGGGCGATCATCTCGCCGATCTCGCGCTCGCCGTTGGCGGAGATGGCGCCGACCTGGGCGACCTCGGCCGAGGTGGTGATCTTCTTGGAGCGCGCCTTCAGCTCCTCGACCACCCGGGACACGGCCTTGTCGATGCCGCGCTTGAGGTCCATCGGGTTCATGCCGGCGGCGACCGCCTTGGCGCCCTCGCGCACGATCGCCTGGGCGAGCACGGTGGCGGTGGTGGTGCCGTCGCCGGCGACGTCGTTGGTCTTCGACGCCACCTCGCGCACCATCTGCGCGCCCATGTTCTCGAACTTGTCGGCGAGCTCGATCTCCTTGGCCACCGTCACGCCGTCCTTGGTGATGCGCGGCGCGCCGAAGCTCTTGTCGAGCACGACGTTGCGGCCCTTGGGCCCGAGCGTGACCTTCACCGCGTTGGCCAGGATGTCCACGCCGTGCAGCATCCGCTCACGGGCATTGGCGCCGAACTTGACGTCCTTCGCTGCCATTGTCTGTTACCTCGGTACCGTGGGTGTCGGGAAGGAAGAGGTCAGGCGGCCTTCTTCGCCGCGGCGGTGTCCTCGAGGATGCCCATGATGTCGGACTCCTTCATGATCAGGAGCTCCTCGCCACCGATCTTGACCTCGGTGCCCGACCACTTGCCGAAGAGGATGCGGTCGCCCGGCTTCACGTCGAGCGGCACGAGCTCGCCCTTCTCGTTGCGCACGCCCGGACCGACGGCGAGCACCTCACCCTCCTGCGGCTTCTCCTTGGCGGTGTCGGGGATGATGATGCCGCCCGCGGTCTTCTCCTCCGCGTTGACGCGGCGGACGAGGACGCGGTCGTGCAGGGGACGGAACTTCATCTCGGTCCTCTCCTGTAAGCCTGATCCGGTCGTGATGAATGCCTCTGCTGCGCCCTGCCGGGGCCGGCCCGGCGGGCGTTAGCACTCCCCCAAGAGGAGTGCCAGCGATCTAGGATGCGCCGCGAAGGGCGTCAAGCGGGAGCAGCATCCCGTGGCGGTGAGTGCTAAATCCTTGAACTTTAAATATTTTTCTTGCCGCCCCCCCGCGGGGCCGTGGCATCATCGCTCCATCGAAGCCCGCTCGTTGGCCACCGCGTCCGGAAGCCCGTGACCCCGCTCCCTCCCCCGACGGACCGCCGACCTATCGCCGCGCACGCGCCGCCGCCGGAGGAGCGCCGGCTCCGCCGTCCCGTGAACCGAGGAGCGACTCGCAAGTAAGAGAGCCCGACCATGCTGATGCACTGCCCGGCCAGTCTCGTCAGGATCCCCGATTGGCGGCTGACCACGGCCGAGATCCTCTACCACATGCCCGACCACCCGGGCGTGCTGCAGACCTTCGTCTGGCAGAAGGTGGATCTCGCGCCGCATTTCCCGGAGCTCAGCCGGTTCCTCGACTTCTGGCGCCGCGAGATCGAGGGGCCGCTGCATTCCGTCCGCGTCGCCTCCGCGGCGCTGACCAGGCCGGCAGAGCTGCGGTACGCCAACGGGGTGTTCACGCTCCACTGAGGCGCCGCCGGCGGGGGGCGGCGGCCGGTCAGTCCGGCGCGCCCTCCCCCAGCGCCCGCGCCGCGCGGTGGCGGCGCAGCAGCCGCAGGCCGATCGCGACCGAGGCGGCGAACAGCGCCGCCGACAGGGCGAGCTGCCACGCCCCCTCCACCCGCACGCCCTTGCCGAGGAGCGCGAAGACCAGCGTCTGCGGCAGGTAGCCGAGCGCCGAGGCGGCCAGGTAGGGAAGCGCGGCGACCCCCGTCATGCCCGCGAGCAGGTTGAGCGCGAGGTTGTTGCCGACCGGCAGCAGGCGCAGCGCCAGGGTGGCGCCGAACGGGCTGTAAGCGAGCACGTCGCGCAGCGGCCGCAGGCGATGGCCGAAGCGCCCGGCGAGGCGCCGCTCCGCCCAGCCGCGCCCGACCAGCCGGGCCCAGTAGAAGGAGAGGGCGCAGCCGAGGAGCTGCGCGACCAGCGCGAGGCCGGTGCCGGCCGCCGCGCCGAAGGCGTAGCCGCCGAGGAAGGCGATGCCCTGGCGCGGCACGCCGGCCGCCGTCGCCAGCGCCCCCATCGCGACGAACGCCGCCTCGCCGAGCGCGCCCTGCCCGCGGACGTGCCGGTCCACCCACGCGGTCCCGGGCGCCGCGCCGAGGCCGCGCAGCACCAGGCCCGCCGCGGCCAGGCCGCCGGCGAGCGCGAGCAGCCGCAGGATGGCGGCGCGGCGCTGCCGCCGGGCCGGGTCGCCGCCGTGCCGTCCGGCCGCTTCCCTGGGGCCGGGGCACGGGCCCGCCGCCGGCCGCGGTCTCATGCCGGCCGGGCGGGACCGTCGCCGCCGCCCGGCGAGGAGGCCGCCAGAGGCTCGGCCTCGGGCCGCTTCCAGCGGCGCTGCAGCCAGGCGACGCCGACCAGGTCGAACAGGCTCACCGCCAGCCGGTCGAGCGTGCCGTAGTTGCTCCGCCCCCGGGTGCGCGGCCGGTGGTTGACCGGCTCGCTCACCACCCGCCCGCCCTGGCGCAGCACCAGCGCGGGGAGGAAGCGGTGCATGTGGTCGAAGTGCGGCAGCTCGAGGAACAGCGCCCGCGGGAAGACCTTGAGGCCGCAGCCGGTGTCGGGCGTGGCATCGCCGAGCAGTCGGGCGCGCACGGCGTTGGCGATGCGGCTGGTGACGCGCTTGAGCCGGCCGTCGCGGCGCCGGGTCCGGTGGCCGGCGACCAGCACGGCCGGCGGCGCGGCGCCGCCGGACGCGGCGGCCTCGGCCTCGGCGCGGGCGAGCAGGCGCGGGATGTCCGCCGGATCGTTCTGCCCGTCGCCGTCGAGGGTGGCGATCCAGACGCCGCGCGCGGCCTTCACCCCGGTGACGATCGCCGCGGACTGGCCGCAGCTCGTCCGGTGGCGCAGGGCGCGCAGCGGCGCCCCCCCCTGCGCCGCGGCCTCGCGCAGCCGCTGCGGCGTGTCGTCGGTGGAGCCGTCGTCCACGTACACGATCTCGCAGGCGAGCGGGCCGCCGGGGGCCGCGGCCAGGGCGGCGCGGATCTCGGCGACCAGCGGCAGGATGTTCGGCCCCTCGTTGCGCACCGGCACCACGACGGAAAGCAGCGGCGGCCGACGGCAGGCCGGCATGGCGGCGGCCGGTTCCGGTGCGGGGCGGGGGATGGCGGGGGGCAGGGATCGCGGCGCCTCGGGCTGCGCGCGCGACTCGGCGCCGGGCGGGGCGGACATGCGGAGCGGCGGTTAGCAGGAGCGGGGGCGGGGGGACAAGCGCGGGGCGGCGGCGCGGCGCTCCTCGCCGAAAGCCGCGCGGGGTGCGCGGTGCGGCCGCGCCCCCTATACTGGGCCCATGCCCTTCGACACCCGTCCCATGCCGCCGCAGCCGCCGGGCATGGGCGCGGCGGTGGCCGTGCCTGGCGCCGGGCCCGCGGACGCCGCGGCGCGCCGCCGGATCGGCCGCTGGCTGCTGCTCGTCTGCCTCATGGTCTGGATCATGGTGGCGCTCGGCGGCGCGACGCGGCTGACCGGCTCGGGCCTGTCCATCATGGAATGGGCGCCGCTCTCCGGCACCCTGCCGCCGCTCTCCGAGGCGGAGTGGAACCGCCTCTACGACCTCTACCGCACCATTCCGCAATACGCGCTGGTCAACCAGGGCTTCGGGCTCGAGGGGTTCAAGCGGATCTTCTGGCTGGAATGGGTGCACCGGCTGTGGGGGCGGCTGATCGGGCTGGCCTATGCGCTGCCGCTGCTGTGGTTCTGGGCGCGCGGGCGCATCCCCGCCGGGCTCAAGCCGCGCCTCCTGCTGCTGCTCGCGCTCGGCGGGCTGCAGGGGGTGGTCGGCTGGGTGATGGTGGCCTCCGGCTTCGAGCCGGACCGGACCACGGTCTCGCCCTACCGGCTGGTGGCGCATCTCGGACTCGCGCTGCTGCTCTACGCGGCGCTGCTGTGGACGGCGCTGTCGCTGCTGCAGCCGGCAGCGCCGGCGGCGCGGGAGGAAGAGGCCGCGGGGACACGGACGCTGCGCCGCTGGGTGCGGGTCGCGGCCGGGCTGGCGCTGCTGACCATGCTCGCCGGCGGCTTCGTCGCCGGCCTCCGCGCGGGCCTCGACTACAACACCTTCCCGCTGATGGAGGGCCGCCTGGTGCCGCGGGGCTACTGGTGGCTCGAACCCGCCTGGCGGAACCTCACCGACAATGTGGCGGCGGTGCAGTTCAACCACCGCCTGCTCGCCACCCTGACGCTCGCGGCGGCGGCCGGGGCCGCGGTCGTCGCCTGGCGCGGCGGCCGCGGCGCGGCGCGGGAGGAGGCGGCGCGGCGGCGCCGGCTGGCGCTCGGCCTGCTCGGCGCGGTGGCGCTGCAATACGCGCTCGGCGTGGCGACGCTGCTGCTGGTGGTGCCGGTCTGGCTCGGCACGCTGCACCAGGCGGCGGCGGTGCTGGTGCTGACCGTGGCGCTGGTCGCGCTGCACGCGCTGCGGCCGGCGCGCGCCGCGCCGGAGGCGGCCCGGTGAGCGGCGGGCCCGCCGCCGCGGCGGCCGCGCTCGCCGAGCCCGCGCTGCGCACGGCGCTCGACGCGATGCCGCACCGGGTGGTGGTGGTGGATGCGGCGGGGCGCGTGGTGCTGGCGAACGCGGCGGTGTGGGAGGGGCTCGACCTCGATCCCGCCCTGGCGCCGCCGGGGACGCCGTTCCGCGACTTCGTGCGGCTGGTCGCCTTCCGCGGCATCTACGGGCCGGGCGACCCGGAGGAGCACGCCGAGGCGGCGCTGCGGCTCGACCGCAGCATCGTCTCGCGGCGGGTGATGCGCGACACCGACGGGCGGGTGTTCGAGCTGTACTCCGTGCCGATGGCGGGCGGCGGCTTCGTCGTCAGCGCCGTGGAACTCACCGCCCACCTCGCCGCCGAGCGGGAGGCGGCGGCGCGGGCGCGGCGCCTGGAGCGGGTGCTGCAGCAGCTGCAGGGCGGCGTCGCGCAATACGACGCCGGGCAGCGCCTGGTGCTGTCCAATCCCGCCTACGCGGAGCTGATCGGGCTCGACCGCGACGATGCGCGGCCGGGGCTGACCCTGGCCGAGGTGCTGCGCAAGCTGGCGGCGGCGGGCGAGTTCACCAACGCGGAGGCGGAGGCGATCGTGCGCCAGCGCGCCGCGGTGGACCGTTCGCGCCCGACCACCTACCAGCGCGTGCGGCCGAGCGGGGAGGTGCTGCGCTTCCGCAGCCAGCCGACGCCGGATGGCGGCTTCCTGATCGAGGTGACCGACGTCACGGCGCTGAAGCGGGCCGAGGACGAGGCGCGCCGACGCGCCGCCCTGCTCGACGGGGTGCTTGAGGCGCTGCCGCACGGGGTGGCGATCTGGGGCCCGGACCGCCGCCTGGCCGGCGTCAACTCCGCCTACCGGCGGATCATGCACGACACGCCGCTGGCGATCGGAGACAGCCTCGAGGAGGTGATCCGCCGCCGCGCGCGGGCGGGCGAATACGGGCCCGGCGATCCCGAGGAGCGGGTGCGGGAGGAGCTGGCCCGGCACGCCAGGGGCCCGCGGAGCTGGTGGCGGGTCCGCCCCGACGGCACGGCGATCGCGGTGCGCACGGCGCCGCTCCCGGATGGCGGCTCGATCTCGGTCGTGACCGACGTGACCGAGCTGCATCGCGCCCGCGAGGAAGCGAACCGGCGGGCGGCGATCCTCTCGGTGATGCTGGAGAACACGCGCCACGGCATCTGCCTGTTCGACGCCGAGGGCAAGGTGGTGGCGGCCAATGCGCTGGCGGCGCGCATGACCGGGCTGACCCCCGAGGAACTGGCGCCGGGCCGCAGCCTCGAGGATCTGCGCCTGCTGCAGCTTGCCCGCGGCGAGTTCGGCGAGGGCCCGGCCGCCGCCACCTGGTTGGCGGCCCGGCCGGGGATCGCCGAGGGGCGGCGCTACGAACGCACCCGGCCCGACGGGACGGTGCTCGAGATCACCACCGAACCGACGCCGGACGGCGGCTTCGTGCGCACCTACACCGACGTCACCGCCGACCGCCGCGTGCAGGGGGAGCTGCGGCGCGCCAAGGAGGCGGCGGAGGAGGCGAGCCGGGCGAAGTCGCGCTTCCTCGCCATGATGAGCCACGAGCTGCGCACGCCGCTGGCCGCGGTGATCGGCTTCTCCGAGGCGCTGCTGGCCCAGCCGGGCGGCACGCCGGAGGCGCGCGAGTTCGCGCGGGCGATCCACGACGCGGGGCGGCACCTGCTGTCGCTGATCGAGGACGTGCTCGACGTGGCGCGGGCCGGAACGAGCGGGTTCCTGATCGCCGAGGCGCCGTTCGATCCGGCGGCGCTGGCCAAGGAGGTGGCGCGGGTGATGCAGCAGGCGGCGGGGGCCGCGGGGCTCTCGCTCGAGCTGCGCGTGGAGCCCGGGCTGCCGAGGCTCCGGGCCGACGAGCGGCGCTTGCGCCAGGTGCTGCTCAACCTCATCTCCAACGCCGTGAAGTTCACCCCCAGGGGCGGCAGCGTCACGCTCTCGGCGGCGATCGAGCCGGCGACGGGCGATCTCCTGTTCCGCGTCGCGGACACCGGCATCGGCATGCCGCGGGAGGACATTCCGCGCGCCTTCGAGCCGTTCACCCAGCTCGACGATTCGCTGGCGCGACGGTTCGGCGGCTCCGGGCTCGGCCTGCCGCTGTCGCGCGCGCTGGTCGAGGCGCAGGGCGGCGGGCTGACGCTGGAGAGCGCGCCCGGGGCGGGCACGGTCGCGACGGTGCGCCTGCCGCGCGCGCGGCTGCTGCCGCTCGGGACCCGGCCCGAACCGCCCGGCGGGCCTGCCGCGGAAGGAGCCATGCCGGCATGACCACGATCCCGACAGACGCGCTGTCCGCCACCGACGCGCTGTTTTTCGCCGGCCCGGACGGGCTCGACCGGGCCGTGGCGGAGCGGCTGCTGGCGGAGGCGACGGCGGGGAGCGAGGACGGCGAGCTGTTCCTCGAATATCGCGAGAGCGAGTCGCTGTCGCTCGAGGACGGACGCATCCGCGCCGCCTCCTTCGATGCCATGCGCGGTTTCGGGCTGCGCGCGGTGCTGGGGGAGGCGGCCGGCTACGCGCATGCGGCCGAGCTCTCCGAGGCGGCGCTCCGGCGCGCCGCGGAGACGGTGCGGGCGGTGCGCCAGGGGCGCAGCGGGGTGCTGGACGTGGCGCCGCGCCCGACCAACGCGCGGCTCTATTCCGACGCCAATCCGCTCTCCGGCATGGGGTTCGAGGCGAAGACGGCGCTGCTCGCGGCGGTGGACGCCTATGCGCGGGCGAAGGATCCGCGCGTGGTGCAGGTGATGGCCTCGCTCTCGGGCGAGTGGCAGGCGGTGCAGATCCTGCGCCCGGACGGCATGCGCGTTGCGGATCTGCGGCCGCTGGTGCGCTTCAACGTGACGGTGGTGGTCGAGCGGGGCGGGCGGCGCGAGAGCGGCACCTTCGGCGCCGGCGGCCGGTTCGCCTACGGGCGCGTGGTGCACGAGGCGGGCTGGAAGGCGGCGGTGGACGAGGCGCTGCGCCAGGCGCTGGTCAATCTCGAGAGCGTGCCGGCGCCGGCGGGGGAGATGGAGGTGGTGCTCGGCCCCGGGTGGCCGGGCATCCTGCTGCACGAGGCGATCGGGCACGGCCTGGAGGGGGACTTCAACCGCAAGGGGACCAGCGCCTTCGCCGGGCTCATGGGGCAGCGGATCGCCGCGCCGGGGGTGACGGTGGTGGACGACGGGACGATCCCGGACCGGCGCGGCTCGCTGACCGTGGACGACGAGGGGACGCCCTCGCAGCGCACGGTGCTGATCGAGGACGGCATCCTGGTCGGGTTCATGCAGGACCGCCAGAACGCGCGGCTGATGGGCGCGCGGCCGACCGGGAACGGCCGGCGGCAGAGCTTCGCGCACATCCCGATGCCGCGGATGACGAACACGGTGATGCTCGCCGGGCCGCACAAGCCGGAGGAGATCATCCGCAGCGTCAAGCGCGGGCTCTACGCGGTGAATTTCGGCGGCGGGCAGGTGGACATCACCAGCGGCAAGTTCGTGTTCAGCGCCTCCGAGGCCTACCTGATCGAGGACGGCAAGGTCGGCGCGCCGGTGAAGGGGGCGACGCTGATCGGCAACGGACCGGACGCGCTGACCCGGGTGACGATGGTCGGCGACGACCTGGCGCTCGATCCGGGGATCGGGACCTGCGGCAAGAACGGGCAGGGGGTGCCGGTCGGCGTCGGGCAGCCGACGCTGAAGCTGAGCGGGCTGACGGTGGGCGGGACGGCGGTCCGGTAGGTCGTCCTGGAGACAACCCTCTCCGTTCCCGGGGAGGGCGGAGGGTCGTCGCCATGCTGGAAGTCAGGCTTTCCGCGCCTCTCGCCGCGCCCGCCGACCGGGTCTGGGACGTGGTCGGCGATTTCGGCGGCATGGCCCGCTGGCATCCGTTCGTCCGGGAGAGCGTGCTCGAGCCGGCGCCGGGCGGCGTGGGCCGCCGGGTCCGCGTCGTCGGCGGGACGGGCGAGCCGCGGGAGCTGACCGAGCGCCTGGTCCTGTACGACGCCGCGGCGCGGCATCTCGCCTATGCCATCGTCGCCGGGCCGGCCCCCTTCAGGAACTACGTCGGCCATTTCCGCATCCTCGCGGACGGCGCCGACCGCTGCGTCTGGGACTACCGGGGCACGTTCGAGACCGCCGAGGGCGCAAGCGAACGCGACGCGATCGAGCGCGTGCGCAGCTTCTACGAGGCCGCGCGCGAGAATCTGGAAAGCCTGTTCGGACGCTGACGCGCGCGCGGTTCGCTCTCGGCTACTGGCTCGCCCAGACGATGCGGTGCATCCAGGCGATCTCGGGCAGCTCGAAGCTGTAGCTGGGGTGCGCCGGGTTGAGGCTGGCGAGCTCGACCCGGCGCGCCGACTGGCGGCGCAGCTCCTTGGCCATCACCTCGCCCTTGCGGGTGCGCACCACCACGCGGTCGCCGCGCCGCACCGGGGCGGCCGGCGAGACGATGACGATGTCGCCGTCGCGGAACACCGGCTCCATCGAATCGCCGCTGATCTCGAGCGCGTAGGCGTTGGGGTCGCCGATCTCCGGCACCGCGATCTCGTCCCAGCCGCCGCCGACCGGATAGCCGCCGTCGTCGAAGTAGCCCTCGCCGCCGGCCTGGGCGAGGCCGATCAGCGGGATGCGGCGGGCCGCGCCGCCGCCGCGCCCGGCACCACGCGAGAGGGCGGAGGCGGCGCCGGTGACGAGCGCGGCGAAGGCGTCGAAGCTGGTGTTGGTGGCGCTCAGCACCTTGGCCACGCTCTCGGTGGAGGGCCAGCGGGCGCGGCCGTCGGCGCCGATGCGCTTGGACGGGTTGAAGGCGGTCGGATCGAGCCCGGCCTTGCGCGCGAGGCCGGAGGCGGAGAGGCCGTGCTCCGCCGCGAGCGCGTCTATGGCGCGCCAGATGTCGTCATGCCTCACCGTGAGGCCTCCCCCCTGGGATGCGATGGGCCGGATGGGCAGAATATCCTAGACCGGCGCCCCCGGTTCAATAGGAACATATGCACAATCGGGCTTGCCAGGGGCGACAACCGGTGGTTATGTTCGTTAAATGTTCCACCCGCCGGAGGACCCCGACCGAGCATGGCCCGCACCGCCCCCCGCGCCGCGCCGCACGCCAGCCTCGCCCCGCTCGCCAAGGCCGTCCCGTTCGCCAGCGCCGAGGAGGCCTGGTTCTGGACCATGGCCGCGCTGGTCGCGCGCCGCGACGGCGCGCGCATCGTCGCCAACGCCGGCCGCACGCCGCGGCCCTGCGAGCCGGACGACGTGGTGAAATGTCTCGACCGGCTCTACCGCCAGCGCCGCGTGGACCTCGTCCATGCCCGCATCCTGCGCATCTGGGGCGAGCGCGGCGTGGCGCCCGATCCGCGCGCGCCGCGCGAGCGCTCCGACTGGCGCCTGTGGCGCGAGGCGCTGGACCGGCTGGAGTGGCCGCTCCGGGTGAAGGGGATCGTCGCGTGAGCGGCGCCACGGCGGTTCCGCCCGCAGCGGGGCGGCGGCCGGGCCGGTTCTCCCTGGTGTCCGCCGGCCGGGCGCGCCTTGCGCATCGGCGCGCGAGCGGCGCCGCCGCGGCCGCGCCGCCGGCCGGGGAGGGGGCGCCGCAGCAGGTGTGGATCGCCTTCGGCGGCCGGGCGGACCAGCCCTGGCTCCGGCTGCTGCATCCGGGGTTCCGGCACTGCTTCGCGGCGCTGCGCGAGGCCGATGGGAGCTGGATCGTGCTCGACCCGCTGTCCGGGCGGCTCGTGGTGACGCGACTCGACCTTCCCCCCGGCTTCGACCTGCCGCGCGCCTGGCGGCGGGCCGGCTTCGCGGTGCTCGGGCCGTTCGCGCCCGGGCCGGCGCGGCCGCGCCTCCTGCCGCCGCTCGCGCCCTTCACCTGCGTCGCGCTGTGCCGGGCGCTGCTCGGCGCCGGCGCGCCCTTCGCGCTGACGCCGCGCGGGCTGTTCCGGCGGCTGCGGCGGCGGATCGCCGGCCTAGGAAAAAAATCTTGACGCCTCCCGCCGCCCCGGTGTAGCGTCCTCCCGTCAAGGCCCGAACTGCGCCTTGGCCTTCCTCCCGTTCCCTGGGCTCCCTGCGCGGGCCCGGCCGCCTCCGCCGAGGCGGCCGGGCCCGCGGCCTTTTCCGGGGGCGGGGGTCGCCTGTCCGGTTGCAGGCCAGCGGGGGGGAGCGCACGCCCCTGGCTGGCCCTTTACGCGAACCGCCGCCGGCCGCGTCGTCGCCGGCCGCCGAGGAGGGCGGGCGCGCCGCATGAGCCCCGCCGACATCCTCGCCCGCCTGCGCCGCGCGCAGGAGCGCCGCCGGCCGCTCGAGCCGCTGTGGCAGGACTGCTACGACCACGTGCTGCCGCCGCCCGGCGGCGGGCCGGCGCTGTTCGACGCGACCGCGGCCGATGCGGTCGAGCAGCTCGCCGCCTCGCTGCTCGCCGAGCTCGCGCCGCCCTGGTCGCGGTGGTTCGGCCTCGCCCCGGCGCGCGAGATCGGCGACACGGCGGAAGGCGCCGCCGCGGCGCGCGCGCTCGAGGAGGCGGCGGAGACGCTGCAGGGCCACCTCGACCGCTCGAACTTCGCGCTCGAGCTGCACCAGGCCTTCCTCGACCTGGTGATCGCCGGCACCGGCGTGCTGCTGGTGGAGGAGGCGCCGCCCGGCGAGGCTTCGGCGCTGCGCTTCGCCGCCGTGCCGCTGCGCGAGGCGGTGCTGGAGGAGGGCCCGTCCGGCCGGCTCGACGTCGTGTTCCGCACCGCGCGGCTCCCGGCGGCGGCGATCCGCGCGCGCTGGCCCGGCGCGGCACTGCCGCGCGCGCTCGCCGCCGCGGCGCGCGAGGCGGCCGACGACGCGGCCGCGCGCCATGCCGTGGTCGAGGCGGTCTGGCCCGACGCGGCGCAGGGCTACCGCTACGCCGCCGTGCTCGACCTGCCGGGCGAGCCGCCGGTCGGCCTCGCCGAGGGGCGTTTCGCCGAGAGCCCTTTCATCGCCTTCCGCTGGCTCAAGGCGCCGGGCGAGACCTACGGGCGCGGGCCGGTGGCGAAGGTGCTGCCGGACATCCGCACCGCCAACAAGGTGGTCGAGCTGGTGCTGAAGAATGCCTCGATCGCCGCCACCGGCATCTGGCAGGCCGAGGACGACGGCGTGCTGAACCCGGCGACGGTGCGGCTGGTGCCGGGGGCGATCATCCCCAAGGCGCCGGGCTCCTCGGGCCTGACGCCGCTCGCCGCGCCCGGCGACTTCGACGTCTCGCAGCTCGTGCTCGACGACCTGCGCGCGCGCATCCGTCGCGCCCTGCTCGCCGACCGGCTCGGCCCGCTGCGCGACGCCGCGGCGCGGATGACGGCGACCGAGGTGATCGAGCGCAGCGCCGAGGCGGCGCGGCTGCTCGGCGCCACCTACGGCCGGCTGCAGGCCGAGCTGCTGACGCCGCTGATCGCGCGCTGCCTCGCGATCCTGCGCCGGCGCGGCGAGGCGCCGCCGGTGATGCTCGACGGGCGCGAGGTGCGGCTGCGCTACGCGAGCCCGCTCGCCCAGGTGCAGGGGCGGGCGGACGCGGCGAACACGCTGCTCTTCCTGCAGGCGGTGCGCGGCCTCGGCGCGGAAGGGGCGGCGCAGGTGGACACCGCCGCCGCCGCGCGCTGGCTCGCCCGCACCCTCGGCGCGCCGGCCGAGATCCTGCGCCCGCTTCCGCCCCCCATCCCCAACGCGATTGAGGAGTGACCGCCCGCATGGCCGAGGACCTGCTCGAGACCGCGCTCGCCGGAGGCGGCGAGGCGGCGCCGGCGACGCCCGCCGCCCCGCAGCGCCCGGACGGGGTGCCGGAGAAGTTCTGGGACGCCGAGCGCGGCGCGGTGCGCCTCGAGGCGCTGCTGAAGTCCTACCGCGAGCTGGAGCGGCGCCTCTCGCAGCGCTTCGCCCCGCCGCCCGAGGACGCGCCGGAGGAGGAGAAGCGGCGTTTCCGCCGCGCCCTCGGCGTGCCGGAGCGGCCGGAGGACTACGCGATCGAGCCGCGCCACGAACTGTGCGGGCCGGATCCCGAGATCAACGCCCGGCTGCACGCGGCCGGCTTCACCTGCGCCCAGGCGCAGCTCGTCTATGACCTGGCGGCGGAGCGGCTCCTGCCGCTGCTCGCCGAGGCCGCGCAGGCGCTGGAGACCGAGCGCGCGCTCGACCGGCTGCGCGCGCATTTCGGCGGCGAGGAGCGGTTCCGCCGCGTCGCCGCCCAGCTCTCCGCCTGGGGCAAGGCGAACCTGCCCGCCTCGGCGTTCGAGGCGCTGGCCTCGACCTACGAGGGCGTGCTCGCGCTGCAGAGCATGATGGAGAAGGGCGAGCCGGCGCTGGCGCGCGAGGCGGAGGGCGGCGACGCGCCCGACGAGGCGGCGCTGCGCGCGCTGATGCGCGACCCGCGCTACTGGCGCACGCGCGAGCCGGAGTTCGTCCGCCGCGTGACCGAGGGCTTCCGGCGGCTCGTCGGCGGCGGCGCCTAGGGCCGGTCGCGGACGGCCGAAACGGCCGGGAGCGCGGAACGGCCCGCCCTTCGCGCTCTCCCTCCGCCTCCTTCGCGGCGGGGCTCGAGCGGCCCTTCTCCCTCCCCGCGCCGCTCG
>NZ_JAHZUY010000049.1 GCF_019458025.1 Caldovatus aquaticus
CGTCCCGCCGCCGACCGGGCGCAGCACCACCTCGGTGACCAGCGAGGAGTTGTCCCAGGGGATCTGCTGGCCGCCGGTCTGCTGCACCACGCTCGCCCGCACCCGGGTCATCACCTGCCGGATCTCGAGCCCCGGCGTCGGCAGGTGGCGCAGCAGCGCGGCGGTGAAGGGGCTGTTGCCCCCGCTGCCGTCCAGCGCCACGGCCCCCGGGCTGGTGGCGAAGGCGACCAGCGTGCCGAGGTCCACCTGCTCGATCCTGGCCAGCCCGCGTCCGACCGAGCGCGTGCCCGAGAGGCCCCGCACCTGCGCCGCCAGCGGGTTGTCGCGGCAGGCGTCGAGGATCAGGATGCGCACCCGCGCCCGCTCCATCGCCCGCGTGACCAGTGGCAGGGCGACCAGTTCGTAGTCGATGTCGCGGGCGTCGGCGACGCGGGCATCCACCGGCATCAGGTAGTTCTCGCCGCCGACCTGGATGCCGTGGCCGGCGTAGAAGAACAGCGCGATCTCCGCGCCGTCGGCGGCGCGGCCGAAGCGGCGCAGCGCCTCCTCCTGCTGCGCGCGCGTGGCGTCGCGCACCAGGTCCACGCGGAAGCCGATGCCGCGCAGGATCTCGGCCATGCCCTGCGCGTCCCGCCCGGGATTGGCGAGGCGCGGCACGGTGCGATAGGCGCCGTTGCCGATCACGAGGGCGATCCGCTCCTGCTGCGCCCGGGCCGCGGCGCCGGGCCGCAGCAGGATCAGGGCGAGGATGGCCAGCGCGAGCGCGCGCGCCAGGCGCCGGGCCCGGCGGTGCAGGATGGCGGCGGGCGGCGTTCCGGTCATCGCTCCCCCTTCCGGCCGCGCCGAACGGATTGCGGGAAATTAAGCCCGGCCCCACGGTGCCGTCAGCCTTCCTCGCGCACTCTTCGCGCAGCCGTGCTCCGGCGAGCCCGGACACGGCGGAGTCCGATGGCGGCTTAATTCCCGGCGGGCCGCCGCGCGACTCGACTGGCGGCTCTCTCTGGGAGCTTCGCCGGGCCGGCCGGTTCGCCCGGCCGGCCCGTACTTTTCCCTGCGCCGGCGGACGAGCGGGCGATGGCGGCCGCGTCGCCGCCTTCCTGCGGATGGCGAGGCCCCTCGCCGCATGCCCTGCGGTCCGCCCCGCGCGACATGATGGACCGCCCGTTCGCCGCCCGCCCGATCGCCTCCCGGCGGGAGGCGCGCGGGTCCGGCCCGGGTCGCTTCCCGGGGCCTCCGTCGCGGCCGGGCGGGGGCGTGCGGCCCCGCACGCCGGCCCGCCACGCGCCGCCAGATCGGACTTGAACCGGGAGGGCGGCGGGCCCAAGGTCTGGTCATGGGTTCGGGCACGCCCGGGGATGGCGTCTGCGTCCCGACGGACCTCTTCCGGCGCCGCCGCGCCTTGGGCGGCGGCGGTGCCGGACAGCTTGCCCGCCCTGTTCCACCCCGCAACGAGCAGCACCACGACGCGGCGCCCCTGGGGGCCCCGCACGCGGAGGAGGAGTGCGCATGAGCCTGGACTCTCCGGCCCGTTCCTGGCTGCTGGCGCGCCTGGCCGAGCGCCACGCGGAGCTCGAGCAGGCGCTCGCGAGCGAGATGGAGCGCCCACGTCCGGACGAGGCGGTGGTCCGACGCATCAAGCGCGAGAAGCTGGCGGTCCGTGACCGCATCGCTGCGATCGAACGGGGTGCCGAGGCGCCGCCGGCCTGGCTGTCCGACGCGGCGGGCGCGCCGCGGCCCGGCCCGGCCGTGGCGGCCCAGGGGCAGTCGGCGTAGAGCCGGCGCACCGCCGGGCCGGGATCGGCCGGGGAGCACGCGCTCCCCGCCACCGCCCCGGCCGAGGAGGGCGCGGCACAGGCCGCGGCCGCCCCGCACTCCCCGCTCAGTCGAGCCGCGCGCCCGAGCGCTGCACCACCTCGCGCCAGCGCGCGATGTCGCGCTGGTGGACGGCGCGGAAGTGCTCCGGCGTGTTGTCCTCGGGGGGCGGGGTGATGCCCTGGTCCTCGACCAGCCAGCGCCGGAACTCCGGCGTGTCGAGGATGCGCACCACCTCGGCGTTCATCCGCCGCTGGATCGGCTCCGGCAGGCCGGGCGGGGCGAACAGGCCGTACCAGGTGGTGCTCTCGAAGCCCGGCAGGCCGCAGGCCTCCTCGACGGTCGGGATGTCGGGCAGGGCGGCGATGCGGCGGCGCGTCGTCACCGCGAGGCCGCGCAGCTGGCCCTGCCGGATCGGCCCGATCGAGGGGCCGGTCTGGTTGAAGAACAGGTCCACGTCGCCGCGCAGCAGCGCCTGCATCGCCCCGGGCTGGCCGCGATAGGGCACGTGGGTGAGCTCGATGCCGGCGGCGGTGGCGAACTGCGTTCCCGCGAGATGCGTCGAGGCGCCGTTGCCGGTCGAGGCGTAGTTCAGCGCCCCCGGCTGTGCCTTCGCCGCCGCGATCACGTCCTGGCAGGTGCGGAATTGCGGCCGCTTCTCCGGGTTGACGAGCAGCACGTTCGGCACGTCGCCGAGGAGGGCGATGTGCGTCACGTCGCGCAACGGGTCGAAGGGGAGCGACCGGTAGAGCGAGGCGTTGATCGCGTGCGTCCCGGCGGTGCCGAGCAGGAACAGGTAGCCGTCGGGCCGCGCCTTGGCGACGTGGTCGGAGGCGATGTTGCCGCCTGCGCCCGAGCGGTTGTCCACCACCACCGGCACGCCGAGGGCGCGCGAGAGCGGCTCGGCCAGGCGGCGGGCGTAGATGTCCACGCCCGAGCCGTTGGGGAAGCCGCCCATGATGACGATCGGGCGGTTCGGCCAGGCGTCGCCTCCGCCCTGGGCGTGCGCGGCGGCCGCAGGCAGCAGGGGGAGGGCGGCGAGGCCCCGGACGAGGGCGCGGCGGCGGAGACGGGGGCGGCGCATCGGTCTCTCCTTCTGCATTCGACGCGGCAATGTAGTGCGCTAGGCTGGCGGCATGAACACGCTCCCGCCGCTGCCCCTCCCGTCGCCGAAGCCCGGCATCGCCCGCGGCGGCAAGGCGATCTACGGCGCGCCGCTCGGCATCCTGATGCTCGAGGCGCGCTTCCCGCGCATCCCGGGCGACATGGGGAACGCGGAGACCTGGCCCTTTCCCGTGCTCTACCGCGTGGTCCGCGGCGCGACGCCGGAGCGCGTGGTGCTGCAGGGCGCGAAGGGGCTGCTGCCGGACTTCCTCGACGCGGCGGAGGAGCTGGTCGCGCTCGGCGCCGAGGCGATCGCCACCAACTGCGGCTTCCTGTCGCCGTTCCAGCGCGAGCTCGCCGAGCGCGCGAAGGTGCCGGTCGCGGCCTCGGCGATGATGCAGGTGCCGTGGGTGCAGGCGCTGCTGCCGCCGGGCAGGCGCGTCGGCATCATCACCATCTGCGCGACGACGCTGACGCCGGCGCACCTCGCGGCGGCGGGCGTGCCGCCGGACACGCCGGTGGTGGGCCTGGAGCGCGGGCGGGAGCTGTTCCGCGTGCTGATCAAGGCCGAGAAGGAGGAGCTGAACGTCGCCGCGGCCGAGCAGGACCTGCTCGACGCCGCGAGGACGCTGCTCGCGCGCAACCCCGATGTCGGCGCGATCGTGCTGGAGTGCACCAACATGCCGCCCTATGCGGCGGCGCTGCGCGAGGCGCTCGGCCTGCCGGTGTACGACGCCGTGACGATGATCGAGTGGTTCCACGCCGGGCTGCGCCCGCGCCGCTTCCCGCGCTGAGACCGGCGCGTGCGCGAGAAGGGGCGGCGCCGGCGCGCCGCCCCTCCGAAGCGCAAGGGCCGGCCGGAGACGACCGGAGACGGGCCGGCCCGCGGCCGTCGCCGCTTGCCGCAATTCGTGGCAACCGCCCGGCACGCCGCCCGCGGGGCCGGCTCCCGACCCCTGCGGCGTCCGGCCGTCCGCGACCCCGGCTTAGTCCTTTATCGTCACCGCCTGGCGGCCGCGCTGGCCGTCGCGGACCTCGAGCGAGACCTTCTGGCCCTGCTGGATGTCGTGCTTTCCGGCGCGGTGCAGCACCGAGGAGTGCAGGAACACGTCCTGCCCGCCGTCGTCCGGCGTGACGAAGCCGAAGCCCCGCACCTGGTCGAACCACTTCACCGTGCCGCTCAGGCTGTAGGTGGGGCCGCCCTCGTCGCGGCCGAGGTCGCGCCGCGGCGGCCGCTCGTTCCAGCCGCCACCGGCGCCGCCGCCGCCACCGCCGGCGCCGAAGCGCCCGCCGCCGCCGAAGCGCCCGCCGCCACCGAAGCCCGCACCGCCGAAGTCGCGCCGCGGGGGCCGCTCGCCCCAGCCGCCGCCCGCGCCGGATCCGAACCCGCCGCCGAAGTCACGCCGCGGGGGACGGTCCCCGAAATCGCGCCGCGGGGGGCGGTCGCCCCAGCCGCCGCCGGGGCCGCCGAAGGCGCGCCGCGGCCCGCCGGCCGGGCCGCCCATCGCCCCGCCACCCTCGCCGGGCTTGCGCTCCAGGATGCGCGTGACGAGGCGCCGGCCCTGCCGGTCGGAGCCGATCTCGACGACGAGCTTGTCGCCGGTCATGGGCGGTTCGATCCCCGCCCCGCTCAGCGCCGAGGCATGGAAGAACACGTCGTTGCCATCCGGCCCCAGCACGAAGCCGAAGCCCTTGCGGGCGTTGTACCACTTCACCTCGGCCTCGATCGGCGCGGCCCCGCCGCCGCCAACGGCGCCATCCTGGTTGTCTTCGTTCTCGGGAGACACGTCTTATCAGATCCACAACTGCTCGCGGCCCGACGGGATGCGGGCCGCCACCGCCAGCATGGCACCCCCGTTCGCGGAATGCGAGAGGGAAAAACGCTCAGCGGAAGCGCCGCGGATCGAAGGGAGCGAGCGGGACCTCGGGCGGCTTCTCGCCGAGAAGTTGCGCAACGATCCGCCCCGTTCGCGCCCCGGCGGCGAGCCCGACATGGCCGTGCCCGAAGGCGTGGATGATGTCCGGCGTGGCGCTGGCCGGGCCGAGGCAGGGCAGGCCGTCCGGCAGGCTCGGCCGGTGGCCCATCCAGAAGCGCACCCGCTCTGCCGGCAGGTCGCGCGGCAGCGCGGGAAAGAGGCGCAGCAGGTGGTCGCGCAGGATCTCCGCCCGCCTCCAGTTCGGCGCGGCGGCGAGGCCCGCGATCTCCACCTGGCCGGCCGCCCGCAGGCCGCGGTCGGTCCAGGTGACGGACATCCTGCCGTCCGAGGGCATGAGCGGCGTGCGCGGACCCGCCTCGGCGTCGAGGATGACCGCGTGGTAGCCGCGCTCGGTCTCGAGCGGGACGCGGTCGCCGGCCGCCGCGGCAAGGCGCTTCGCCTGCGCGCCGGCGGCGATCACCGCGCCGTCGCAGGCGATCTCGCCGCCGTCCTCGGTGAGGACCGCGCGCAGCCTGCCGCCCTCGATGCGGAAGCCGCTCGCGCGCGCCCGCCGCAGATCGGCGCCGCGTTCGCGCGCATGGGCGACGAGTGCCGCGACATAGGCGCCGGGGTCGCGGCAGTGGCCGCCCTCCTCGGCGAGCAGGGCGAAGCGGTAGCGGCGGTCGAGCGCGGGTTCGCGCTGGCGCAGCTCGTCCTCGCCGAGCTCGATCCAGCGCACCCCCACCCGGGCGCGGATGCGCCAGGCCAGCGCCTCGGCCTCGAATTCGGCGCGCGAGGGGAAGACGTAGAGCAGGCCGCTGTGCTCGATCAGGTGCCCCACCCCCGCCTCCTCGGCGAGCGCCTTGTGCAGCGCGGGCGCGTCGAGGAGCAGCGGGCGCAGCGCCCGCGCCGCGCGCTCGACCCGCGCCTCGGTCCAGCCCGAGAGCAGGTAGCGCGCGAGCCAGGGCAGGACGCGCGGCAGGTAGGTCCAGCGGATGGCGAGCGGGCCGAGGGGATCGAGCACGAAGCCCGGCACCTTCCGCCACAGCCCCGGCACCGCGGGCGGGATCACCGACATCGGCGAGAGCCAGCAGCCGTTGCCGTAGCTCGCGCTCTGCTCGCCGCCCGGCTCGCCGGGCTCGAGGATGGTGACGCGATGGCCGTCGCGCAGCAGCTCGAGCGCGGAGGCGGCGCCGACGATGCCGGCGCCGATGACGACGACGTGGCGGGAGGAGGGGCTCATCGCGCGGCGTCGGCGCGGGCGCGGCGGGACGACGGGGCGGCGGCGGCGCGGCGCGGCGGTCCGGCGGCGGGCATGGGCGGCGGTCCTTCCTCGCCGCGCACCTTAGGGCGGTGTCACCGGCGCGCAACCGGCGCGTCGCACGCCTGTCGCACGCCGCCGCTACACGGCGCCCGCCCGGACACAGCACGGAGGGGCACGACCATGCCTGGAACGCTTCGCCTGCCGCGCCGCGCCGCCCTGCTCGGAGGCGCCGCGGGCGCCCTCGCCGCGCCGCGCCTCGTCTTCGGCCAGGGAACGGCGCCGGCGCGCATCGCCGCCGAGGCCGAGCGGCCGCGCGCCGACTGGGGGGCGGCCGTCGGCGATGTCGGCGCCGATCGCGCGCTCGTCTGGAGCCGCGCCGACCGCCCCGCGCGCCTGGTCGTCGAGTGGGCGACCGACGAGGGCTTCCGCAACGCCGAGCGCGTGCGCGGCCCCCACGCCACCGAGGCCACGGACTTCACGGCGCGAGTGGACCTGCAGGGCCTTCCGGCGGATGCGGAGATCTTCTACCGCGTGATCTTCGAGGGGCTCGACTCGGACCGCGCCGCCGCCGCGCCCGTGCTGGGCCGCTTCCGCACCGCGCCCGCCTCCCGCCGCGACGTGCGCTTCCTGTGGTCGGGCGACACCGCGGGGCAGGGCTGGGGCATCGACGAGTCGCGCGGCGGGATGCGCATCTACGAGACGATGCGCCGCACCGGCGCCGACTTCTTCATCCACTGCGGCGACACCGTCTATGCGGACGGCCCGATCGCGCCGGAGGTGCGGCTGCCCGACGGCTCGACCTGGCGCAACCTTGTGATCCCGGAAGTGGCGAAGGTGGCGGAGACGCTGGCCGAGTTCCGCGGCCGCTACCGCTACAACCTGATGGACCGCAATGTGCGCGCGTTCCACGCCGAGGTGCCGCAGGTCTGGCTGTGGGACGACCACGAGGTCACCAACAACTGGTCGGACGCCAAGGACCTCTCGGCCGATGCGCGCTACACGGAGAAGCGCGTCGCCCTGCTGGCCGCGCGCGCCACGCGTGCGTTCCTGGACTACGCGCCGCTGCGCCCGCACGGGGCGGACGAGGCGGAGCGCGTCTACCGCCGCATCGCCTACGGCCCGCATCTCGACGTCTTCGCCCTCGACATGCGGAGCTACCGCGGCCCCAACAGCCACAACCGCCAGGAGCGGGCGGGGCTGGAGACGGCAATCCTCGGCGCGGCGCAGGTGCGCTGGCTGCTGCGCGGCCTGCTGGCGAGCACGGCGACCTGGAAGGTGATCGCCTGCGACATGCCGCTCGGCCTCGTGGTCGGGGACGGGCGCGACGCCGAGGGGCGGCCGCGCTTCGAGGCGGTGGCGAACGGCAACGGACCGGCGCTCGGGCGCGAGCTCGAGATCGCCGGGCTGCTCTCCGCCCTCCGGCACGCCGGGGTGCGCAACGTGGTGTGGGTGACGGCCGACGTGCACTACACCGCCGCCCACCGCTACGACCCCGGGCGCGCCCGCTACCGCGACTTCCACCCGTTCTGGGAGTTCGTCTCCGGCCCGCTGCACGCCGGCGGCTTCGGGCCGAACGAGGCCGACGACACCTTCGGGCTCGAGGTGGTGTGGCAGAGGGCGCCGGAGGGGCGGGCCAACGTGCCGCCGACCGAGGGGATGCTGTTCTTCGGCGAGATGGCGATCGAGGGGCGGAGCGGCGTGCTGACGGTGATGCTCAAGGACGTCGCCGGCGCCACCCTGTGGCGGCGCAGCTTCGAGCCGGAGCGGGCCTGAGCCGGCGGCGCGCGGCGGCGGCGGCGCCGCGGCCGCGATCAGCCGAGCGTGGCGAGCAGCCGCGCCAGCGCGGCGGGGGCGGTGACCGTGGCGTCGTGGCCGGCGGCGAGCTCGCGCCAGTCCCAGCCCGGGCGCCCGCGCACCCAGCGGCGCGCCGCCTCGAGCGGCCCGTAGAGCGGGGCGGTGCAGGCGACGTAGGTGCGGGGAAGGCCGTTGCCGGGCGGATGGGCGAGGCGGAGCGGGCTCTCGAGGGTGCCGAGCGGGTGCGGTGTCAGCCGCCGCGCCACCCAGGCCGCGCCCGGATGGTCCTCGGGGATGCCGAAGGCGGCCGGCGCGGGGGGGCGGGATGGCGATGCCCCCGCCCTGCTCCTCCGCCAGCCGCCGCCGCGCGGCGACCACCTCCGGCGGCAGGCGGTCGAAGGGCGCCTGGCCGTCCTCGAGCAGGGTGGCGTCGAGATAGACCAGGTGGCGCAGCCGCTGCGGCGCGCGGTCGGCGACCCCGGAGATGACCGCGCCGCCGAAACTGTGCCCGACCAGGACGACATCGGTGAGCTCCTCGGCCTCGAGATGGTTGAGGAGGTCGAGGAGGAAGGTCTCGAGCGTGATGCCGGGCGCGAGCAGGTGCCGGCGCTCGCCGAGGCCGGTGTGGGTCGGGGTGGTGACGCGATGCCCGGCGGCGTGCAGCGCCTCCGCCACCCGCGCCCAGCACCAGCCGCCGTGCCAGGCGCCGTGCAGCAGGACGTAGGTCTTGCGGGCGTCCGGGGCGGCGGGGCGGGCTGCGGCGGGCATGGGCGGGGCTCCGGCAGCGGGGGACGGGCGCCGGGCACGGCGCCCGCGCGGCGGGGCCGCAACGGGAGCCTGCCGGAGCCGACGGCGCCTGTCGCCTCAGGCGATCAGGCCGAGGGCGCGCAGCCGCGCCAGCACTTCCGCAGCGCAGTCCTCGGGCGTGCGGCCGAGGGTGCGGAGGTGCAGGTCCGGCGCCTCCGGCGGCTCGTAGGGGCTGTCGAGGCCGGTGAAGTTGCGGATCGCGCCGGCCTTCGCCTTGGCGTAGAGGCCCTTGGGGTCGCGCCGCATGCACTCCTCGAGCGGGGTGTCCACGAAGATCTCGACGAACTCGCCCTGCTCCAGCAGCTCGCGCACCATGCGCCGCTCGGCGCGGAAGGGCGAGATGAAGCTGCAGAGCACGATCAGTCCGGCGTCCACGAGCAGCTTCGCCACCTCGCCTGCGCGGCGGATGTTCTCCACCCGGTCGGCGGCGGTGAAGCCGAGGTCCTTGTTCAGCCCGTGGCGCAGGTTGTCGCCGTCCAGCGCGTAGGTGTGCCGGCCGGCCTGGTGCAGCGCCAGCTCGACCAGGTTGGCGATGGTGGACTTGCCCGAGCCGGAGAGGCCGGTGAACCACAGCACCGCCGGCTTCTGGTGGTCGAGCGCGGCGCGCGCGTGCTTGTCCACCACGAAGTCGGCGTGGTGGATGTTGGCGGCGCGGCGCAGCGGGAAGGCGATCATGCCGGCGCCGGCGGTGCGGTTGGTGAAGCGGTCCACCAGGATGAAGGCGCCGGTCGCGCGGTTCTCCGCGTAGGCGTCGCAGGGCACGCGCTGCGCGGTGGCGAGGTTGCAGAAGCCGATCTCGTTCAGCGCCAGCGTCCGCGCCGCGTGCTGCTCGCCCGTGTTGACGTCGAGCCGGTGCCTGATCGCGGTGACCGAGGCCTGGGTCCAGAGGTGGCCGATGCGCATCAGGTAGGTGCGGCCGGGGAGCAGCGGCTCCTCGTCCAGCCACAGCAGGCGGGCGGCGAACTGGTCGGCCATCTCCGGCCGCGCGGCGGCGTGGACCAGGAGGTCGCCGCGCGCGATGTCGATCTCGTCGGCGAGCGTGAGGGTCACCGCCTGGCCGGCCGCGGCGCGGTCGAGGTCGCCGTCGGCGGTGACGATGCGCGCGACCCGGGAGGCGCGGCCGGAGGCGGCGACCACCACCGGATCGCCGACGGCGACACGGCCCGAGGCGACGGTGCCGGAAAAGCCGCGGAACTCCTGGTTGGGCCGGTTCACCCACTGGACCGGGAAGCGGAACGGCCTGTCGGCGAGGTCCTGCTCGACCTCCACCGCCTCCAGGTGCTCGAGCAAAGTCGGGCCGTGGTACCAGGGGGTGTTGTCCGAGCGCCGGGTGACGTTGTCGCCGTGGCGGGCGCTGAGCGGGATCGGCACGATCGAGCGGAAGCCGAGGCCGGCGGCGAAGGCGCGGTAGTCGCCGACGATGCGCTCGAACCGGGTGCGGTCGAAGCCCGCGAGGTCCATCTTGTTGACCGCGAGCACGATGTCGCGGATGCCGAGCAGGGCGCAGATCAGGGAGTGCCGGCGCGTCTGCGTGAGCACGCCCTTGCGCGCGTCCACCAGCAGCACGGCGAGCGAGCAGTGCGAGGCGCCGGTCGCCATGTTGCGCGTGTACTGCTCGTGCCCCGGCGTGTCGGCGACGACGAAGCTGCGCCGAGGCGTGGCGAAGTAGCGCCAGGCGACGTCTATGGTGATGCCCTGCTGGCGCTCGGCCTCCAGCCCGTCCACCAGCAGGGCGAGGTCGATCTCCTCCCCGGTCGTGCCGTGCCGGCGCGAATCCCTGGCCAGCGCCGCGAGCTGGTCGTCGAGGACCAGGCGGCTGTCGTAGAGCAGGCGGCCGATCAGCGTGGACTTGCCGTCGTCCACCGAGCCGCAGGTGAGGAAGCGCAGCAGTTCCCGCCGCTCGGCCGCGGCGGGGCGGCGATGGGTCATCAGAAGTAGCCCTCGCGCTTCTTCCGCTCCATCGAGGCCTCCTCGTCGGCGTCGATCAGCCGCCCCTGGCGCTCGGAGGTGCGGGCCGAGCGCATCTCGGCGACGATCTTCTCCAGCGTGTCGGCCTCCGACTCGATCGCGCCGGTGAGCGGGTAGCAGCCGAGGGTGCGGAAGCGCACCATGCGCATCTCCGGCCTCTCCCCGGGTTCGAGCGGCAGGCGCGCGTCGTCCACCATGATCCAGGTGCCGCTGCGCCGCACCACCGGGCGCGGCTTGGCGAAGTAGAGCGGCACCACCGGGATGCCCTCGGCGAGGATGTAGTCCCAGACGTCGCGCTCGGTCCAGTTCGAGAGCGGGAAGACGCGGAAGGATTCGCCCTCGCGCAGGCGGGTGTTGAACAGGTTCCACAGCTCGGGGCGCTGGTTGCGCGGGTCCCAGCCGTGGGCGGCGTCGCGGAAGGAGAAGACGCGCTCCTTGGCGCGGCTCTTCTCCTCGTCGCGGCGGGCACCGCCGAGGGCGGCGTCGAAGCCGTGCCGGGTCAGCGCCTGCTTCAGCGCCTCGGTCTTCATCACCTGGGTGTGCAGTGCCGAGCCCGAGGCGATCGGGTTGATGCCGCGGGCGAGGCCCTCCTCGTTCACGTGCACGATCAGGTCGAGGCCGTGCCGGCGCGCGGTGGCGTCGCGGAAGGCGATCATCTCGCGGAACTTCCAGGTCGTGTCCACGTGCAGCAGCGGAAAGGGCGGCTTGCCCGGGTGGAAGGCCTTGAGCGCGAGATGCAGCATCACGCTCGAATCCTTGCCGATCGAGTAGAGCATCACCGGCCGGCGGAAGCTGGCCGCGACCTCGCGCAGGACGTGGATGGATTCGGCCTCGAGGCGCGCGAGGTGCGGGGGCAGGCGCGGCACGGCGCGAGAGGCCGCCGGCGCGATGGTGGTAGTGACGGTGGTCACGGGTCCTCCGATTTGTCCCCTGGCCGGCGGTGCCTGCCGCCCGGCTATCCTCTTGCGGAACAGTATAGCCTGGCTTCTCAACCCATTGGAGAACATCCGCCCCGCCGGCGGCGGGGCCGTCGGGCCCCCGTGCCGGACGGGAAAGGACCCGGAGGAAGGGGGCACGCATGCAGGACCGACCGGCACTGCTCGAGGGCCTGGCGCGGATCGCGCGGGAGGCGGGGGAGCGGGTGATGGCGATCTACACCGGCGCCGCGCCCGTCGGCGCGACCACCAAGGCCGACGGCACGCCGCTGACCGCCGCCGATCTCGCGGCGGAGGCGGCGATCGCCGCCGGCCTCACGGCGCTCTGCCCGGAGCTTCCGGTGGTGTCGGAAGAGAGCGCCGAGCGCGCCGCCGCCCGCCCGCCGGGCCCGCGCTTCCTGCTCGTGGACCCGCTCGACGGCACGCGCGAATTCCTCGGCCGGACCGGCGAGTTCACGGTGAACATCGCGCTCGTCGAGGAGGGACGGCCGACCCTCGGCGTCGTGCTCGCGCCGGTGCCGGCCCGCCTGTGGCTCGGCGACGTCCTCGCCGGGCGGGCGGAGCGGCGCGAGGGCGGCGCGGCGCCGGGCCGGCCGATCCGCGTCCGCCCGGTGCCGGCCGCCGGGCTGGTGGCCGTCGCGAGCCGCTCGCATCGCGATGCCGAGACCGACGCCTTCCTCGCCCGGCTGCCGATCGCCGCCTGCCGCTCGATCGGCTCGGCGCTGAAATTCTGCCTCGTCGCCGAGGGCGAGGCCGACGTCTATCCGCGCTTCGGCCCGACTATGGAGTGGGACACCGCCGCCGGCCACGCGGTGCTCGCCGCGGCGGGCGGGCGGGTCGTGACGCCGGACGGCGCGGAACTCCGCTACGGCAAGTACGCGGCAGGCTTCCGCAACGGACCGTTCATCGCCTGGGGCGGGGGTGCCGCCCCGGCGGTTCAGGGCGCGCCGACGATGTAGGGGGGCGCCTCCTCGGTCTCGAAGCGCACCTCCTTCACCCCCGGTATGCCCTCGGCCAGCACGCGCAGACCCTGCTTGACCTTCTCCGAGCGGCAGAAGCCGTAGAAGGTGACGACGCCGTCCTTGACCTCGGGGAAGATGAAGTAGGTGTCCACCCAGGGCTCGTTGCGCATCGCCTCGACGAGCTTGGCGCGGATGCGCGAATCCGGCGCGTCGGCGTCGAGCGACTGCGGCGGGGCGAGGAGCGCGCGCAGCAGGTCGGAGCGCGAGACGATGCCCACCAGCTTGCCGTCGCGCACCACCGGGACCCGGCGGATGTTCTTCTCCTCGATGATGCGGGCGATGTGCTCGATCGGCGTGTCCTCGGTGACGGTGACGAGGTCGGTCGTCATCACGTCGCGCGCCTTGCGGCCGTGGGTGCGGGCGTAGCGCGCCGCCTGCTCCTCCGCCGACTGGAACAGGCCGGCGATCCAGCTCTTCGGACGGTCCTCGACCGCGGCGAGGCGGCGCATCAGGTCGCCCTCCGTGACCATGCCGAGCAGCTTGCCCGTGGCGTCCACCACCGGCGCGCCGGAGATGCCGCGGTCCGAGAGCACGCGCGCCACGGCCTCGACCGGGGCGTCGGGCGGGATGGTGACGAGCGAGGTGGTCATCAGATCACGGGCGCGCATGGGGCGTCCTCCGGCTGGCTGTGCTGGGGCCATCTGGCTGCGCCAGATAGCTTCGCGCCTTGACCTGGCGCAACCGCGAACGGGGCTTCCGGCGGGCCGCCGCGCCGCGGCCTCAGCGCCGCGGCGGCGGCACCGCGGCCCAGGTCGTGGTCACGTGGGCGCAGGGTTCCGCCGCGTCCTCCGCGCGCAGCCAGGCCTCGGCGAAGGGCAGGCGGCCGCGGCGCAGCACGCGCGCCTCGGCGAGCAGCGCCGCCGCCCCGGGGCGGCGGAGGAAGTTGATCGTGAGGTTCGCAGTCAGGCTCTCGTCCCGCCCGCCGGTGAGCGAGAGCAGCGCGCACCACACCGCCATGTCGGCGAGCCCCATCATCGCCGGGCCGGAGACGGTGCCGCCCGGGCGCAGCAGCGCCGGGGAGGGAGGCAGGCGCAGCAGCGCGCGCCCTTCCGCCGCCTCCAGCACCTCGACCCCCCAGGCCTCGGCGAGGGGGACGCCGGCGGTCAGGATGCGCCGGATCTCGGCGCGCGAAGGGGCGGCGTCGCTCATCGCCCGGCGACCGCGCGGCCGACGCTGTGATTGCCGCCGATCCAGTAGCAGAGCTCGGCCGGGCGGCGGATGCGGTGCGGCGTGGCGCGCCACGCGGAGCGGCGGCGCGCCGACGAGGGGGCGGACCAGGGGCAGGCGAAATCGGGCATCGGCGGAGGCACGCGAGGACCAGCCGCGATTCTTGCGGGGCGCGAGGGCGCGGTGCAAGGCGGCGCCGCGGCCGCTGCGCGGACCGGCTGGCCACGCGCTGATGGATGGGCGTGGGCGCGTGAGCCGCGCGAGGGAGGGGGACGCGTCGCAGACGCACGGCCCTGCTGCCGGCGGGGCGGCGGTGCCGGGCGGCGCGGCGCCGGGCCGGCCGGCCTGCCCCCATCGCGCCGCGTGGCGAGCGGCGGCGGGAGGCGAGCCAGCGCCGTATCGCGCGGGCGCCTGCGATCGCCGCCGATGCGCTGCCGTGCCCGCCGCCGACCGCAGGGGGTGGTGCTGCTCGCGACGGGGCGCCGGCGAGGGGCGCGGCTTCGGCGCCAGCGAGGTGGGGATGCGCCGCGATTTGGCGGAGCGCGATCCCGACCACCCGGCGCCGGACGGGCGGGAAGGCGACGCCGGGCCCGGCGCGCGGGTGTTCCCGGCCCAGGCGAGCTCGGCGCGCATCGCAGCCCGCGGCGGCCGCGCCGGGGCAGAGGCAGGGCCGCGCGCCGCGCGGCGCGAGCTCGGCGAGAGCCGGTTCCGCTCGCCGTTGCGCGCGGCCAGAGGTTCCGGTGCGGCGTCCCGGAGCGGAGGAACGCTCCCGACCGGTTCGCGCCGTCGTGATCCGCTCGGGGCGAACGTGTGCGGCGCAGCAGCCGCGGGCTCCGACACCGCGTCGCCGCGGCTACGAGAGCAGCGCGCGCGCCAGCGTCTCGACATCCGCGGCCGCCATGCTGTTGGGATGGCGCGTCAGCAGCGGCGCCCGGCGCCGGATCGCCTCCGGCACCCGCGCGTCGCGCCGCACCACGCCGAGCAACGGCACGTCGCGGCGCAGGAAGGCGTTGGCGGCGCGGCGCAGCGCCTCGTAGGTGCGCCGGCCCGAGGCGGCGTCGGCGGCCTGGTTCACGACGATGCGGGCATCGCCGCCGCCCGGCCGGTCGCGGCCGTGCAGCTTCAGCACGGCGTAGGCGTCGGTCAGGCTGGTCGGCTCGGCGGTGGCGACGACGAGCAGCGTGTCGGCCGCGGCGGCGATGCGGCGCTGCGCGGCATCCAGGCCCGCGCCGAGATCCACCAGCACCTCCTGCCAGCCGGTCGCCGCCGCCTCGCGCAGCAGGGCGAGGACGCGGTCGAGCGCGACGGCGTCGAGCCCCGCCAGCGCGCCGGAGCCGGAGCGCCCCGCCAGCAGGTCGAAGCCGCCGGCCGCGTGCCGCAGCACCGCCGCGGCGAGGCCGACGCGCCCGGCGAGAACCGCGCCGAGGTCGTGCGGCGGATCGAGCCCGAGCTGCACGTCCACGTTCGCCAGGCCGAGATCGCCGTCCACCAGCAGCACGCGCCGCCCGGCCCGCGCCAGCGCCTGCGCCAGGGTGATGGCGAGCCAGGTCTTGCCGACCCCGCCCTTGCCCGAGGCGATCGCGACGATCCGGCCCCGCGCCGGTGCGGGGAGGTCCCCGGCGGAGGTCGCGGCGAGGGAGGGGCGCGGCGCGTGGCCCCGCGGGGCGGCGCCGAGCGCGGCATCGGTCGTCATGCGGCGGGTTCCAGCGGTGTCCGGAGAGGCAGGGGCGCGAGCAGGCGTGCCGCGAGCAGCGCCGGGGTGAGCGGCGTCAGGCCGTCCGCCACGCCCGGCCCGCTCCCCGCCTCGCCGAGCGCGAGCGGCGCGGCAGCGGCGGCGGCGAGCACCCCGCCGAGCCGCCGGGTCAGGTCGAGCCGCGTCGGGATCAGGTGCCGCGCGCCCAGGGCGGCGAAGCCTCGCGCCAGTTCCGCGGCCTCCTCCGCGTCGAGCCCGGCGGGCAGGACGAGGGCGATCTCCGCCTCCGCGGCGCGCGCCAGGTCGCGCAGCGCGGCGGCCTCGGCGGGGGCGAAGGGGTCGCAGCCGGCGGTGTCGATCAGCGCCGGCGTCCCGGACCCGCCGCGGTGCCGCAGGGCCTTCGCCAGCGCGGCGGGCCCGGGGGCGACGGCCAGCGTCAGGCCGAGCAGGCGGGTGAAGGCGGCAAGCTGTTCGGTCGCCCCGGTCCGCCGGTCGTCGGTGGTGACGACCAGGGGCGGGCCCGCCGCGGCGGCTGCCTCGCCGCCCAGCACCCGGCGCGCGGCCAGCTTGGCGCAGGTGAGCGTCTTGCCGGCCCCGGGCGGGCCGACGAGCAGCAGCGGCCGCGGCGCGCCCGCCGGCAGCGGAGCGAATTCGAGCATCGCGGCGAGCCGCTCCTCCAGCGCGCCTCCGGCGAGCCCCGCGGCCAGGCCGGCCGGAAGGTTGTGCGCGGCGAGCCCGGGCGGCGGCGCGGCGGCCGCCCGCCCTGCCGCCCCGGGGACGCCGGCGCCGCCCGGCGGCACCGGCCCGGCAGGCGCGGGCGGGGGCGGGATCAGCAGCGGCTCGGCCGCGTCCTCTTCGGGCTCGAGGGCGGCGGTGACCTCCACCTCGTCCGCGACCCGGCGGGTGGCCAGGATGATCGCGTCCGTGCCGAGTTCGGCGCGGATCCGCCGCATCGCCTCGGGCATGCTGGCGGCGCGGTACAGCTTCAGGCGCATGCGGCCGGTCCGGCGCGGAGGGGGTCGCGGACGCTCATACGCTCCCCACGGTGCGGATGCGCGCGCGCGGGTGGATCTCGCCCTGGGCGAGGACCTGCGTCGCGGGGCGGAACCGCTCGACGATCGCGCGGAGATGCGCGCGGATCGTGCCGGAGCAGACCAGCACCGGCGCCTCGCCGGCGGCGGCCGCGGCGTCGAAGGCCTCGCGCAGCCGGCGCATGAACTCGGCGAGCTGCGAGGGGGCCATGGCGAGCTGGCGCTCCTCCGGCGGGCCGACCAGCGCCTCGGCGAAGGCCTGCTCCCATTCGGGCGAGAGCGCGATCATCGCCACGTAGCCCTGCGGGCCGCGCGCCGCGTCGCAGATCTGGCGCGCGAGGCGCTGGCGCACCACGGCGAGGATCGCGGGCATGGCGCGCAGCCCCGCGGCGCAGGCCTCCTGGATGCCCTCGAGGATGGTCGGCAGGTCGCGGATCGAGACCCGCTCGGCGAGCAGCGCCTGCAGCACGCGCTGCACGCCGCCGACGCTGATCTGCGCCGGGATCAGGTCGGAGACCAGCTTCTGCTGCTCGCGCGGGAGCTCGTCGAGCAGCTTCTGCGTCTCGGCATAGGAGAGGAGCTCCGCCATGTTCTCGCGCACCACCTCGGTGAGGTGCGTCGCGAGCACCCCGGCGGCGTCCACCACGGTGCAGCCGCGCGCGAGCGCCTCGTCGCGGCGCGACTCCTCGATCCACAGCGCGGGCAGGCCGAAGGTCGGCTCGGTGACGCGCTCGCCGGGCAGCGGCGGCACGCCGCCCGCGGGGTCGATCGCGAGGTGGAGCGGCGGGCGCAGGCGGCCGCGGCCGGCCTCGATCTCCTTCACCCGGATCACGTAGGTGTCGGGATCGAGCTGGAGGTTGTCCTGGATGCGCACGGCGGGCAGGACGAAGCCCATCTCCTGCGCGATGGAACGGCGCAGGCCGCGGATCTGCTCGGTCAGCCGCGGCGCCTCGCCGGCGGCGAGCGCGAGCAGGCCATAGCCGAGCTCGATCCGCAGCAGGTCCATCCGCAGCGTCTCGCCGATCGGGACCTCCTCCGGCGCGGCGGCGGCCGGCGCGGCGGCGGCCGCCTGCGCCGCGGCGGCGCGGCGCTCGGCCTCCCGCTTGAACCAGGCGGCCGAGCCGGCGGCGCCGGCGAGGGCGAGGAAGGGCAGCAGCGGCATGCCGGGCAGCAGCGCCATCACGCCGGCCGTCCCCGCCGCCAGGGCGAGCGGCTTCGGCCCGGCGCCGAGCTGCCCGATCAGCGCCTGGTCCGCCGTGCCCTCGACGCCGCCCTTGGTGACGACGATGCCGGCCGCGACCGAGACCAGCAGCGCCGGGATCTGGCTCACCAGCCCGTCGCCGACGGTGAGCAGGGCGAAGGTTGCGGCGGCGTCGGCGAGGCCCATGCCGTGCCGCGCCACGCCGATGGCGAAGCCGCCGAGCAGGTTGATCAGCGTGATGATGAGCCCGGCGATGGCATCCCCGCGCACGAATTTCGCGGCGCCGTCCATCGCGCCGTAGAAGCCGGTCTCCTCCTCCAGCTCCTTGCGGCGGCGCTTCGCCTCGGCCTCGTCGATCAGGCCGGCGGAGAGGTCGGCGTCGATCGCCATCTGCTTGCCGGGCAGCGCATCCAGGCTGAACCGCGCCGCGACCTCGGCGATGCGGCCCGAGCCCTTGGTGATGACCATGAAGTTCACCACCAGCAGGATGGCGAAGACGATCAGCCCCACCACCAGGTCGCCGCCCATGAGGAAGCCGCCGAAGGCCGCGACGACGTGGCCGACGGCCGCCGGCCCCTCGTGCCCCTGGGTCAGGATGGCGCGGGTGGTGGCGACGTTGAGCGCGAGACGCAGCAGCGTGGTCAGCAGCAGGAGCTGCGGGAAGGAGGTGAAGTCGAGCGGGCGGCGCAGGAACAGCGCCGTCATCAGCACCAGCACCGAGAGCGTGATCGAGAGGGCGAGCCCGGCGTCGAGCAGCAACGCCGGCAGCGGCACCACCAGCACCGCGAGCAGCGCCGCGACGCCGAGCGCGAGCCCGACGTCCGTGCCCGGACGCGCGGCGGCGAGCCAGGAGGGGAGGGCGAGCGCGGCCACCGCGGCTCACCCCGCCCGGCAGGCGTCCGCCGCCGCCGGCGCCGGCGGGACGAGCTGGCCCGGCGCCGGCGGCACGGCGAGGCCGAGCCCGCGGTACTCGTTCAGCTTGTTGCGCAGGGTGCGGATCGAGATGCCGAGCATCTCCGCCGCCCGCGTGCGGTTGCCGAGGCAGTGCGAGAGGGTCTCGAGGATCAGCTCGCGCTCGACCTCCTCGACGCGGCGGCCGACCAGGGCGGTGACGGGGGTGGCGGCGGCGCCGCGCGGAGCCGGCGCGGCTGCGGCGGGCGCCGCCGCGCCGGCTGGCGTCGCGGCGGGCGGGGGCGCGGCCGCCGCCGTCTCCCCGCCGTCGCCGAGCTCGATCGCCTCCGCCCCGATCGCCTCGCCCTCGGCGAGCAGCACGGCGCGGTGCACGGCGTTCTCCAGCTCGCGCACGTTGCCGGGCCAGGGGTGGGCCAGCAGCGCCGCGCGCGCCGCCGGCGAGAAGCCGCGCCGGGGCAGCCCGTTGGCGTCGGCGTAGCGGCGCGCGAAGTGCTCGGCGAGCGGCAGGATGTCCGCGGGGCGCTCGCGCAGCGGCGGGATGCGCAGCCGCACCACGTTGAGGCGGAAGTAGAGGTCCTCGCGGAAGCGCCCGCGCGCCACCTCCTGCCCGAGGTCGCGGTTGGTGGCGGCGAGGATGCGCACGTCCACCTTCACCGGATGGGTGCCGCCGAGGCGGTCTATCTCGCGCTCCTGGATCGCGCGCAGGAGCTTGGCCTGCAGGCGCGGGTCCATCTCGCCGATCTCGTCGAGCAGCAGCGTGCCGCCCTGGGCCTGCTCGAACTTCCCCTTGCGCGCCGCGACGGCGCCGCTGAAGGCGCCCTTCTCGTGGCCGAACAGCTCGCTCTCGAGCAGGCTCTCGGGCAGCGCGGCGCAATTGACGGCGACGAAGGGTCCGCGCGCGCGGCGCGAGGCGGCGTGGATGTAGCGCGCCAGCACCTCCTTCCCCGTGCCGCTCTCGCCGGTGATCAGCACGCTCGCCTCCGCGCGCGCGACCTGCGCGGCGCGGGCGAGCAGCGCCGCGCTCGCCGGGTCCTGGTGCACCGGGCCGTCCGGCTCGCCGGCGACGGACTGCAGCATCGCCGCGATCAGGTCCGGCTCCGGCGGCAGGGGCAGGAACTCCTTGGCGCCGGCGCGGATCGCGCGCACCGCGGCCGCGGCGTCGGTGTTGCGGCCGCAGGCGACGACCGGGCAGGCGATGCGCTCGGCCGCCATGGCGCCGATCAGCCAGGCGACGTCGTGGCGGATGTCGCACAGGACGAGGTCGGCGCCCTCCGCGCGCAGCCGCTCCAGCGCGCCCGCCGCGCCCTCGGCCTGGGCGAGCGTCGCCCCGCGCGCGGCGGCGATGCGCGCCGCCTGGCCGAGCTCGCCCTCGAGCGAGCCGACGATGAGCAGACGCGGCATCGCCTCACGCCGCTCCGCCGCGGTCGGCCTTGACGATCTCGGTCATGGTGACGCCGAGCCGGTTGTCGTCCACCATCACCACCTCGCCGCGCGCGATCAGGCGGTTGTTGACGTAGATGTCCACCGCCTCGCCGAGCTTGCGGTCGAGCTCGACCACCGCGCCGCGGCCGAGCTTGAGGAGCTGCGACACCTGCAGGGTGGCGCGGCCGAGCACGGCGCTGACCTGGACCGGGATGTCGTACACCGCCTCGAGCTCGCGCGCCGCGCCGGAGCCTGCGGCAAGGCGCGTCCCCCCAGGCGGGTCGCCGGCTCCCCCGCCCGCCGCGGGCGCTGCCGCCACGCCGAGGTCAGAGCCCGTCTCGCCGCCGTCGCCGACCGTCATGCCCTATTCCTCCAGACCCATCGCGGCGAGCGCCTCGCGCACCGCGCGCCGCCGCCGCTCCAGCACCGTCTCCGCCGCGCCGCCGCGCCATTCCATCCGCGCGTCGCCGGGCGCCAGCGTCTCGTCCGCCGCCACCTCGAAGCGCGGGTCGAGGGCGGCGAGGTGCGCCGCCAGCGCCGCAGCGAGGGGCGGCGCGACGCGCACCCGCAGGCGCGGCTCGTTCTCGGCCAGGGCCGGGCGCAGCGTCGCGACGAGATCCGCGAGGCGGCGCGCCGCCTCGGGCCCGCCCGCCGCGCCGGGAAGCGCCGCGTCGAGCGCCGCGAACAGCAGCCGCGCCAGCGCCTCCGCCGCCTCCTCGACCTGCGCGGCCGCGGCCGCGCACGCGGCGGCAGAGGCCTCGCGCAGCGTCGCCGCCACCGCCTCGGCCGCGGCGGCGAGGCGGGCGGCATCGCGGTCCGCGGCCTCCGCCAGGGCCTCGGCCCGGCCGGCGGCGTGGCCCGCCGCGTAGCCCTCCGCCCGCGCTTCCGCGCGCGCCGCGGCGATCGCCTGCGCCGCGGCGGCCTCGTCGGATTCCCGCGGCGCGGCCGCCGCCGGGGCAGCGGCCGCGAGCCATCCGTCCGGTCCGCGCCGGCCGGCCGGCGCCTCCGGCTTGCGCGGCGGCGCCGGGCAGGCGGGGAGGGAGGCGGTGCGGAAGATCCCGGCCGGTTGCGGGCCGCCGCACGGGCCGAGGGGCTGGAAGCGCGCGCGCATCGCTCAGTACACCATCGCCTCGTCGCGCCCGTCGCGCAGCGTGATCTCGCCGCGCGCCGCGAGCTCCTTGGCGGTGGCGACGATCGCGGCCTGCGCCTCGTCCACGTCGCGCAGCCGCACCGGGCCGAGCGCGGCGAGGTCCTCGCGCAGCAGGTTGGCCGCGCGCTCGGTCATGTTGCGGAAGAACAGCTCGCGCAGCGGCTCGCTCGCGCCCTTCAGCGCCAGCACCAGGCGGTCCTTCTCCACCTCCCGGACCAGCGCCTGGATCGCCATGCCGTCGAGGCGCTGCAGGTCGTCGAAGGTGAACATCAGCGCGCGGATGCGCTCCGCCGCCTCGCGGTTGCGCTCCTCGAGCGCGCCGAGGATGCGCGCCTCGGTCTGGCGGTCGAGGTTGTTGAAGATCTCGGCCATCATCTCGTGCGCGTCGCGGCGCTGGCCGCGCGCGAGGTTGGACATGAACTCGGTGCGCAGGGTGCGCTCGAGGCCCTCGAGCGCGTCCTTCTGGACGGTGTCCATGCGCAGCATGCGCATGACCACCTCCATCGCGAAGCCCTCGGGCAGCAGGGCGAGGACGCGGGCGGCGTGGTCGGGCCGCACCTTGGAGAGCACCACCGCGACCGTCTGCGGGTATTCGTTCTTCAGGTAGTTGGCGAGCACCGCCTCGTTCACGTTGCCGAGCTTGTCCCACATGGTGCGGCCGGCGGGGCCGCGGATCTCCTCCATGATCTGGGCGACGCGCTCCTTCGGCAGCGAACGCATCAGGATGCGCTCGGTGGCCTCCCAGGAGCCGATCAGCGCCCCGGTGCGGCCGATGATCTCGGCGAACTCGCGGCAGAGCTCCTCGACCGCCGCCGCGGGAACGGTGCCGAGCGTGGCCATCGCGGCGGAGATGTCGCGGATCTCGTCCTCGTGCAGGCGCGCGAGGAGGTCGGCCGCCCGCTCCTCGCCGAGGGCGAGCATCAGGGTCGCCGCCTTCTGCGGCCCGGTCAGCCGGAGCATCGCGTCAATGCCCCTCCTCGGGCGACAGCCACCGGCGCAGCACGGCCAGCGTCTCGTCGGGATGCCGGCCGACCAGCTCGGCGACCCGTGCGAGCGAGGAGGCGCGCATCTGCCCCTCGACATTGGCGATCTGCACCATCGCCTCCGCTCCGGCGCCGGGCGGCGCGCCGGTCGCATCGCCAGCGGCGCCGGCGCCCGGCCCGGGGAGCGCCGGCGAGGCGCCCGCCCCCTCCGGCCCCGGCGGTGCGGACGACGCCAGCGCGTCCGCCGCGGGCGGCGCCAGCGCCAGGGCGAGCCGTCCCGCGACCGGCCGCGCGACGAGGACGATCGCGGCCAGCGCGACCAGCGCGAGGAGTCCGCTCTCGGCCAGCCGCGCGATGACGGAGGGGGTCAGCAGCCGCTCGATCCAGCCGGGGTCCTCGGGCGCCGCCGCGGGCGGGTCGGCGAAGCGCAGGCTCACCACCTCGACGCGGTCGCCGCGCCGCTCGTCGAAGCCGACGGCGCTGCGCACGAGCGCGGCGAGGCGCGCCAGCTCCTCGGCGCTGCGCTCGCGGAAGCGCGGCGCGCCGCCGGGCTCTGCGGCCGGCTCCCACACCCCGTCCACCAGCACGGCGACGGAGAGGCGGCGCACCACCGGACCCTCGCGCAGCACCTGGCGGGTGGTGCGGCCGATCTCGTAGTTGGTGGTGTCCTCCTGCCGGCTCTCCTGGTTGCCGCCGGAGGCCGCGTTGGCGGCGGCGTCCGGCAGGTTGCCCGCGACGCCGGTCGGGGGGGGCTCGGCGCTGCGGCTCCGCTCGCTGGTGCTCGACTGGCTGCGCGGAACCTGGTTGTCCGGGTCGAAGCGCTCCTCGGTGGTCTGCACGCGGTCGAAGTCGAGCTCGACCGTGGCCTCGGCGCGCACCCGGCCGGGGCCGAGCGTGCGCTCGAGCATCTCCTCGACCGCGCGGGCGAGGCGCAGCTCCTGCGCGCGCCGGATCTCCTCCTGGGTCTCGGCGGACTGCGGGCCGGCCAGCGCCTGGCCGCCACGCGCGAGCAGCGCGCCGCGGCTGTCCACGACGGAGACGTTCTGCGGCCGGAGGCCCGGCACCGCGGTCGCGACCAGGTGCAGCACCGCCTGCACCCCCTCGCGGTCGAGCCGCTGCGCCCCCTGCATGGTGAGCACGACGCTGGCCCGCGCCTCGCCGCGCTCGCGCGAGAAGGCCTCGCGCCGCGGCAGGACGAGATGCACGCGCGCCGCCCGCACGCCGGCGAGGCCGCGGATCGTGCGCGCGAGCTCCCCCTCCAGCGCGCGCACGCGGTTCATGTCCTGCTGGAAAGGCGTGGTGGTGAGGGATTCGGCGCGGTCGAAGATCTCGTAGCCCACCGCCCCGCCGCCGAGCGACCCCCCCTGCGGCAGCCCCTCGCGCGCCAGCATCAGGCGCAGGCGCGGCACCTGCTCCTCCGGCACCAGCACCTGGGCGCCGCCGGCGGCGAGGCGGTAGGGCACGCGCGCCCGCTCCAGCGCCTGCACCACCGCGGCGGCGTCGCGCGGCTCGAGGTCGCCGTAGAGCAGCCCCATCGGAGGCTGCCCGGCGCGCAGCGCGAGCCAGCCGAGCAGCGCCAGCACCGCCGCCCCGACGCCGCCCAGCGCGGCGAGGCGCACCGGGCCGAGCGCGCGCAGCTGCGCGATCACGCCGGCGCCGACGCCGCCGCTGCGCGCTCGCCGCGCCTCCTCGCGCCCCGCAGCCGACTCGTCCGCCATCCTCCTGCCCCTGCCCGCCTCGGCCGCGCGCCGGCCGGCGCCGTCCTGGCGCGCGGCAAATCCTGCCCGGGGGTGCTTGCGCGCCGGTTAATGCGGGGGGGCGAAGGCGCGGCGCCGGTCAGCCGGAGGTGTCCCCGATGCCGCGCACCTGCTCGAAGCCGACCGCGAGTCGGCCGAGCATCAGGCGCAGCGTCCCGTCCGCCTGGCGCTCGACGGCGGTGGCGGTGCCGAGCACTGCGAAGGCGAGCGCGCTCGGCGCCCCGCCGCCCGGGACGACGCCCTGCACCTGCACGCGGTAGGCGCCGTCGGGCAGGGCGCGGCCGTAGGCGTCGCGCCCGTCCCAGCGCCAGAGGGTGCGCTGCCCGGCGGCGAGCGGGACGCGCTGCTCGCGCAGCGTGCGGCCGAGCGCGTCGGTGACGGTGATCCACGCCTCGGTCGCGCTGCCCGCGGGCGGCAGGCGCAGCGCGGCGGCCCCGCCCTGGAGCGTGAGCCGGTCGGCCTCGACCTCCACCGTCCGGCCCAGCAGCGGCGCGGCGGCGGTGAGCTGGGCGGCCTGCTGCAGCCCGACCAGCCGCTCGAGCTGCTCGTTCATCCGGGTCTGCTGCTCGACCGAGGCGAACAGCGCGAGCTCCTGGGTCATCCGGTTGGTGTCCATGGGCTCGGTCGGGCTCTGGGTGCGGAGCTGGGTCGTGAGCAGGGTGAGGAAGGTGTCGAAGTCGCCGAGCATCGCCCCCGTGCCGCGGCCGGGCGTGGCCGCGGCGGCGGTGCCGGCGATCGAGGGGGCGGCGGTCGCGGTCAGGCTGGTGGCCATGGCGGGCGGTCTCCGGGGTCAGACGGCGATGTCGAGCAGGGCGAGGAGCGGGCGGTGGCGCGGCGGCACGGTCGCGGCCGGGGCCTCGGCGGCGGCCGCCCCCCGCAGGCCGCGCCGGGCCGCGCCGCCCGACCCGCCGGCGCCGGCATCGGCGCCGCCGCCCTGCTGCCGCGTCCCGCCGCCGAGGGCGAAGCTCAGCACGCAGCCGCCGCCAGTGGCGCCGGCGGCGCCGAGACCGGCCTGCGCGAGGGCGCGATCCAGCTCGCGCGCGTCGCGCTGGAGCAGGGCGAGCGTTTCCGGACGTTCGGCGACGACGCGCACGGCGATCGCCCCTTCCGGGCCGGAGCCGGGCTCGACGCGGATCTCGACGCGGCCAAGCTCGGCGGGCTCGAGCAGCAATTCGAGGCGGTCGGGACCGCCGCCGCGGGCAGCGCCGGCGCCGAGGCTGAGCGCCACGACCGGCGGCACAAGCTGGCGCGCCGGTGTGGCGGGGGGCGGGGGCCGGGGCGTGG
>NZ_JAHZUY010000050.1 GCF_019458025.1 Caldovatus aquaticus
AGGCGCGCGCCGGGCGGGGGCCGGAGGGGCGGGCGCCGCCCGCGCCGGCGCCGCCGGGGCGCTGTCCGACGGCGCGGCCGGACCCGGCGCCGCGGTCCCGGGCGGACGCGGCGGCGGCAGCGGGGCGCCGAACCCGCCGAGACTCGACTGGGCGAGCGCCGGCGTCAGGGGCGGCATGACGGCCAGACCGAGAACGAGCGCCAGCAGGCCAGGCGGCAGCGCGGGGAACGGGACGATGCGGCGGCGCATGCGGCCTCTGTTCCCCCGCCGCCACCCCAGGGTCAAGCGCAGGGCGAGAGGGGCCGGCCCGCGGCTACACCGATACGATCTGCCCGGCGCCGACGGCCGCCAGGAAGGTGACGACGCCCGCCACCTCCACCCCCTCGGCGAGGGGCGCGCCGGCGAGGCCTTCGGCGCGCAGCCCGGCCTCGCAGGCGATGCGCCGCACGCCGAGCTCGGCCGCCGCCGCGAGCAGCGCGCCGAGTCCGGCCACCCCGCGCGCCGCGAGCGCCGCCTCGCGCGGATCGGCGAGCAGCTCCGCCGGCAGCGGGCGCAGCAGCAGCCGGCAGCCGGCATTGGTGGCGAACAGCACCACCGGCCGCCCGATCGCCGCCGCGCCGGTCGCCAGCACCAGCGCGTAGTGCGCCCGCTCGTGCCCGCCGGAGAGCAGCAGCACGCCGAGCGGCAGGTGCGAGGCGGCGGCGCCGCTCACGCCGCGCAGACCCGGGGCGCCGCCGGGGCGGCGCGGTGCGCCGCGAGGTCGCGGATCGTCGCCCGCTCGCCGCACAGCGCGCAGGCCGGGTCGCGCCGCAGGCGCACGGTGCGGAAGCGCATGTCGAGCGCATCCCAGATCAGCAGCCGCCCGGCCAGGCTCTCGCCGATGCCGAGCAGGCGCTTGAGCGCCTCGGTCGCCTGCAGCGTGCCCATCACGCCGGTGACGGCGCCGAGCACCCCGGCCTCGGAGCAGCTCGGCACCAGGCCGGGCGGCGGCGGCTCCGGGTGCAGGCAGCGGTGGCAGGGGAAGGGCGGGCCGCGGTGCGATTCGAACACCGCGAGCTGCCCCTCGAAGCGCAGCACCGCCGCCGAGACCAGCGGGCGGCCGAGCAGGTGGCAGGCGTCGCCGAGCAGGAAGCGGGTGGCGAAGTTGTCGGTGCCGTCGCAGACCAGGTCGTAGCGGGGGATCAGCGCCTCCGCCGCATCGGCGTCGAGGTGGCGGGCGTGGACCTCGACCTGCACCTCCGGATTGAGGGCGGCGAGCGCCTCGGCCGCGCTCTCCGCCTTGTTGCGGCCGAGGCGCGCGGTGGTGTGGGCGATCTGGCGCTGCAGGTTGGACAGCTCGAGCGCGTCGTGATCCACGATGCCGATGCGGCCCACGCCCGCCGCGGCGAGGTAGAGGGCGAGCGGCGAGCCGAGCCCGCCGGCGCCGACCACGAGGACCGAGGAGGCGCGCAGCCGCGCCTGCCCGATTGCGCCGACCTCGGGCAGCAGGATGTGGCGCGAGTAGCGGTGCAGCTCCGCTTCCGTGAAGTCGAGGGTCACCATCGCCCGAAGATAGGGCGCGGACGGCGCGGGCAGAAGGACCCCCGGGCGGCTCAGGCCAGGGGGGGCGGCGGCGCCGGGTCGAAGCCGTCCGGCACCACGCCGCGCGGGCGGATCATCGCGTAAGGGTCGCGCGGGAGGAACCGGCCGCTGCCCGGCTCCGCCTGCACCTTGCCCTCGCGCATCACCACGACGCCGCGGCGGATGGTGGCGACCGGCCAGCCAATGACCTCGAGCCCCTCGTAGGGCGTGTAGTCGATCGCGTGCCGCATCAGCGCGTTGGTCAGGCGCTGCCGGCGCGCCGGGTCCCACAGCACCAGGTCGGCGTCGCTGCCGACCATGATCGCCCCCTTGCGGGGATAGAGGCCCATCAGCCGCGCCGGGTTGGTGCTGACGAGCCGCACGAACTGGTCGAGCCCGATGCGGCCCCGCGCCACGCCCTCGCTGAACAGCAGCGGCATCCGCGCGGCGAGGCCGGGGATGCCGTTCGGGATGTCGGGGAAGGGAGCGTCGCGGCCGTGCGCCGCCTTGCCGCGCTCGCCCCCGTAGGAGAAGCCGCAATGGTCGGAGGAGACGACGTCGAGCGTGCCGCGGCGGATCATCTCCCACAGCCGCGCCTGCTCCTCCCGGGCGCGCGGGGGCGGGCTGCACACGAACTTGGCGCCCTCGAAGCCGGGACGGTCCATGTCGGCAGCCGTCAGCACCAGGTACTGCGGGCAGGTCTCGCCCCACACCTTGAGGCCGCGCGCCTGGGCGCGGGCGATCTCCTCCGCCACCTCGGCGCAGGAGACGTGGAACACCTGGATCGGCTGGTCCACGAGTTCCGCGAGCGCGATGGCGCGGTGCGTCGCCTCGCGCTCGACCACCGCCGGGCGCGACCAGGCGTGGTATTTCGGCGCCGCGAGGCCGGCCCGCAGCAGCTCGGCGGTGCGCCAGGCGATCGCGTCGCGGTTCTCGCAGTGCACGCTGACCAGGCAGCCGAGCCGGCGCGCCGCGGCGAGCACGCGCAGGAACTGCCCGTCCGTCAGGTGCAGCGGCTCGTAGGTGAGGAACACCTTCAGGCTGCGCACGCCCTCGGCGACGACGCGCGGCAGCTCCTCCGCGACGACGCGGTCGGTCGGATCGGTGACGATCTGGTGGAAGGCGTGATCGAGCATCCCGCCCGCGGCGCGCCGGCGGTAGTCCCGGTAGCGCTCCCACACCCCCTGCCCCTTCCACTGCGGCACGAAGCAGACGACGGAGGTGGTGCCGCCGGCGAAGGCGGAGGCCGAGGCGGTGACGAAGCCCTCCTCGCTCACCGTGCCGTCGGCCTGCGGCTCCTCGATGTGGCAGTGGCTGTCCACGCCGCCCGGCAGCACCAGCAGGCCGTCGGCGTCGAGGACCTGGGCCGCGCCGGCGATCCGTTCCGCCAGCGCAGCGATGCGTCCGTCCCGGATGCCGATGTCGCAGCGCACCGTGCCGCCGAAGCCGCTCGCCACCTGCCCGCCGCGCACCGCGAGGTCGAATTCGGCCATGGGCGCCTCCCCGCTCCGCGCCCAGCATGGCGCGGCGCGGCGCGCGGCGGCAAGGGCGCCGGCGGCCGCTCAGGCGGTGGAGTAGAGGTCGAGCGCCTCGGCCATCTCCTGCCACTCACGCAGCGCGCGCTCGACCGAGGCGCGGAAGGTCTCGGGGTCCTCGTAGCCCGGGATGGTGTCCATCGCGCGCAGGCGGCGGATCGTCTCGGGGCTGGTCGCCACCTTGCGGAAGGCCGGCACCAGCCGGTCGAGCACCGCCTGCGGCACGCGCGCCGGCGCGAACAGGCCGTTGAAGCCGGAGAAGCCGAAGCGGCGCGAGTAGCCGAGCTCGAGCAGCGTCGGCACGCGGTCGGCGAGCGAGGGCACGCGGTCCGGCCCGCCGGTGGCGAGCGGGCGGATGCGGCCGGCGCGCATCATCTCCCCCGCCGTGACGGTGCTGTGGAAGCCGCCGTGGAACTGGCCGGCGAGCAGGTCCTGCAGCATCGGCGCCTCGCCGCGATAGGCGACGTGGGTGACGTTGAGCCCCGCCTCCCGCGCGAGCAGCAGCGCGAAGGCGTGGCCGGTGGAGCCCTGCGCGTAGTTGCCGAAGGCGAGCGGGCGGCCGCGGCCCCAGGCGACGAAATCCGCGAGCGTGGCGACCGAGTCCGGCACCGCCGGGCCGACGCAGAAGGTGATGGCGGTGGTGCCGAGCCGGCCGATGAAGGCGAAGTCCCGGACCGGATCGTAGGGGAAGCGCCGCAGCACCACCGGCGCCTGGACATGGGTGGTGATGTTGTAGAGCAGGGTGTAGCCGTCCGGCGGCGCCTTCGCCGCGACGTCGGTGCCGATCAGCCCGCCGCCGCCGCCGCGGTTCTCGATCACGATCGGCTGGCCGAGCTCCGGCTGCATGCCCTCGGCGACCAGGCGCGCCCAGGTGTCGGTGGCGCCGCCCGCCGGGAAGGGGACGATGATGCGGACCGGGCGGCTGGGATAGGCGCCGCCGGCCTGCGCCCCCGCGCGCCGCGGCGCGGCGAGGAGGGCGGGCGCGGAGAGCGGCGCGGCCGCGAGAGCGCGGACCAGGCTGCGACGATGCATGGTTCCTCCCTGCGACGGGCGGGCCGCCTTGCCGTGGCTCCGCCCTCGGGAAAGCCTAGAGCCGATCGCCTACGGCTGGAAACAGCCGGGGGCGTGAATCCGCGCGACAGACCACACCCGGAGCCGCGGCCGCGCGCCGGGACAAGGCGGATCGCGGGCCGCCCGCCGCCCCGGCGCCGCCTCACCGGCGCGGCGCGACGCGCAAGGGCATCCCTCCGGCCGCGCGCAGGGTGAGGCGGCAGAAGGGCCGCGGCGCGAACCCCTCCGGCACCGAGAAGGCGAGCCGGCGCAGCAGCACGGCGAGGAACACCTGCATCTCGGCCATGCCGAAGGCGGCGCCGGCGCAGACGCGCGGGCCGAGGCCGAACGGCATGTAGGTGAATTTCGGTTGCCGGCGCGCCGCCTCGGGCAGGAAGCGCTCGGGCAGGAAGGCGTGCGGGTGCTCCCACCACATCGCGTGGCGGTGCAGCAGCCAGGGCACGCACAGCACCGTGTCGCCAGGCCGCACGCTCCAGCGGCGGATGCGGTCGGGGCCGAGGGCCTGGCGCGACAGCACCGCGACCGGGGGGTAGAGCCGCATCGCCTCCTGCAGCACGGCGCGGGTGAAGACGAGCGGGGCGAGCGTGTCGGCCCCCGGGGCCGCGGGCAGCGCGGCGAGCTCCTCGCGCACGCGGCGCTCCGCCTCCGGATGTGCGGCGAGGAGGTAGAGCGTCCAGGTCAGGGCGTTGGCCGCGGTCTCGCTGCCGGCGAGCAGCAGCATCGCGACCTCGTCGACCAGCGCCTCGCCCGCGAGCAGCGGCGCGCCGTCGGGGCGGCGCGCGGCGCGCACGGCCTCGAGCAGCGGCGCTCCCGCGCCCGGCGGGGTGGCGGCGAGCAGACGCGCGATCAGGCCGCGGATCGCCTGCGCCGCGCGCCGCGCGGCGCGGCCCTGCGGGCTGGGGAGCCACGCGGGGAGGCCGAGCAGGTGGAACAGGTCGAGGTTCTCGGCCGCCGCCTGGTAGGCGGCGAAGGCGCCGGCCAGCGCCGCCGCGTCCGCGCGCCGCGCTCCCCGCTCGCCGAACAGGGCGAGCATGACGACGCGCGCGGTCGCCGCGGCGAGCGCCGCGGAGAGCTCGACCGGACCGGGCGCGGCGCGCGCGAGATCCTCGGCCAGCTCCTCGGCGGCGCGCAGGAACAGGGGGTGGAAGCGCTCGAGCTTCGCGGGGTGCAGCTCCGGGCCGATCACGGCGCGGCGCTCGGCCCAGACGGCGCCGTGGTTGATGAACAGGCTGTCGCCGATCACCGGGGCGAGGGCCCGTTCCATGAAGCGGCTCTTGCGCTGGTAGGTGTCGTGGCGGCCGACGAAGACCTCGCGCACCACCTCGGGGTGGTTGAGCACCAGCACGAGCCGCCCGGGCAGGCGGAAGGACATGACCTGGCGCCGGTAGGCCTCCGCCGGGAAGAGGGAGAGGAGGTCGCCGCGGCCGCCGAGCACCAGGCGCAGGAAGGAGGGCGGGCGCGCCGCCGGCGGCGGCATGGGCGGGACCGGGAGGCCGAGGGCGTGCGCGTCCATCGCGCCGCCATCTTACGCCATTGGCGGTTGCGGCGCTGTGCCCGCGCGCACGCGGCGCCGCGGCCGGGTCGCGGGCGGACGCGACGATTCCCGGACAGGGGAGCCCGGGGCGCCGGGCGCGCTGCCGGCGGCCGGGAAGAGGCTCCTATCCGTTCACCACCGTCCCGCCGTTCGGACGCAGGCCCTGGCCGGTCATGTAGCCGCTGTCCTGGTCGCTGGCGAGGAAGACGAAGCAGGGCGCGACCTCGTCCGGCTGGCCGGCGTGGCCCATCTCGGCGCTGCTGCCGTGGCGCGCGGTGCCCTTCTCGTCGAAGCTCGCGGGGATCAGCGGCGTCCGGATCGGGCCGGGCGCGACGCCGTTGACGCGGATCCTCTTCCGCTCCCAGAGCGCGAGGCTCAGGCTGCGCGTGAAGGCGACGATGGCGCCCTTGGTGGCGGCGTAGTCGGTCAGCGCCGGGCTGCCCTTGTAGGCGGTGACGGAGGTGGTGTTGATGATCGCGCCCCCCTCCGGCATGTGCGGCAGCACCGCCTTCGCCATCCAGAAATAGGCGAAGATGTTGGTGCGGAAGGTGCGCTCGACCTGGGCCGGGTCGATCTCCTCGAATTCCTTCTCGACGTGCTGCTCGGCGGCGTTGTTGACGAGGATGTCGATGCGGCCGCCGAGGAACCCGGCCGCCTCCTGCACGGCGCGGCGGCAGTGGTCGAAGTCGCCGACGTCGCCGGGGATGGCGAGGCAGCGCCGGCCGGCGGCCTCGACCTGGCGCTTCGTCTCCGCGGCGTCCTCGTGCTCGTCGAGGTAGAGGATGACGACGTCCGCGCCCTCCTTGGCGAAGCCGATGGCGACGGCGCGGCCGATGCCGGAATCGCCGCCGGTGACGACGGCGCGCCTGCCCTCGAGCCTGCCGGCCGCCCGGTAGCCTTCCATGCGGTCCCGCGGCTGCGGGCGCATCGCGGTCTCGCGCCCGGGCTGGCGGCCCTGGCGCTGGGGCGGGAACTGCTGCTGCTCGGACATGGCCTGCGGGTCCGCCTGGCTGGTGCGCCCAGAACGGGCGTCGCCGCGCGCGGTTGCGTCCGCGCGGGCGCCCCGCCGCCGGACCGCTCAGGCGGTGCGGTCCACGCCGCCGCCCGACAGCGCCGCCTGCGCCGCGGCGAGCCGCGCCACCGGCACGCGGTAGGGGGAGCAGGAGACGTAGTCGAGCCCGGCCTCCTCGCAGAACCGGATCGAGGCCGGATCGCCCCCGTGCTCGCCGCAGATGCCGAGCTTGAGGTCGGGCTTCACGCCGCGGCCCTTCCCGCTCGCCATGCGCACGAGGGCACCGACGCCGTCCACGTCCAGGCTGACGAAGGGGTCCTTCGGCAGGATCCCCTTCTCGACGTAGAGGGGCAGGAACTTCCCGGCGTCGTCACGGGAGAGGCCGAAGGTGGTCTGCGTCAGGTCGTTGGTGCCGAAGGAGAAGAAGTCCGCGGCCTCGGCTATGGCGTCGGCGGTCAGCGCCGCCCGCGGCAGCTCGATCATGGTGCCGACGCTGTAGGCGACGTGGTAGCCCTGCTCCGCGAACACCTCCTGCGCCGCCTTGTCGACGATGGCGCGCGTGATCTCGAGCTCGCGCCGCGTGGCGACCAGCGGGATCATGATCTCCGGCAGCGGGGCCTTGTGCGTCTCCTTGCCGATCTGGGCCGCGGCCTCGAAGATGGCGCGGGCCTGCATCTCGTAGATCTCGGGGAAGGTGATGCCGAGGCGGCAGCCGCGGTGCCCGAGCATCGGGTTGGCCTCGGAGAGCTCGGCCAGGCGCCGGCGCATCCGCGCGACATCGGTGCCGAGGGCGGCGGCGACCTCCTCGATCTCGTGCTCGCCATGCGGCAGGAATTCGTGCAGCGGCGGGTCGAGCAGGCGGATGGTGACGGGCAGCCCCGCCATGATGCGGAACAGCTCCACGAAGTCCTGGCGCTGGAAGGGGAGCAGGCGGGCGAGCGCGTCGCGGCGGCCGCCCTCGCTCTCGGCCATGATCATCTGCCGCACGGCGCCGATCCGCCCGGGATCGAAGAACATGTGCTCGGTGCGGCAGAGGCCGATGCCCTCGGCGCCGAAGCGGCGCGCGGTCTCGGCGTCGGTCGGCGTCTCGGCGTTGGCGCGCACGCGCAGGCGCCGGACCCTGTCGGCCCACTCCATCAGCGTCGCGAAGTCGCCGGAGAGCTGCGGCTCGATCATCGGCACCGCGCCGATGAAGACCTCGCCGGTGCTGCCGTCGAGCGTGATGGTCTCGCCCGCCTGCACCACCTGGCCGCCCGACATCATCGTCTGGGCGTTGTAGTCCACGGTGATGCCGCCGGCGCCGGCGACGCAGGGCCGGCCCATGCCGCGCGCCACCACCGCGGCGTGGCTGGTCATGCCGCCGCGCGTCGTCAGGATGCCCTTGGCGGCGTGCATGCCGTGGATGTCCTCGGGGCTGGTCTCGACGCGCACCAGGATGACGCTCTCGCCCTTCTGCGCCCGCGCCTCGGCCTCGTCGGCCGAGAACACGACGACGCCGCAGGCCGCGCCGGGCGAGGCGGGCAGGCCCTTGGCCAGCAGCTTGCGCGGCGCCTTGGGGTCGAGGGTGGGGTGCAGGAGCTGGTCGAGGGCGGCGGGGTTCACGCGCGAGACCGCCTCGCGCTCGTCGATCAGTCCCTCGCGCGCCATGTCCACGGCGATCTTCAGGCTCGCGGCGGCGGTGCGCTTGCCGTTCCTCGTCTGCAGCATGTAGAGCCGGCCGCGCTGCACCGTGAACTCGATGTCCTGCATGTCGCGGTAGTGGCGCTCGAGCGTCTCGCGCACACGCATCAGCTCGGCGAAGGCCTCGGGCATCGCCTCCTCCATGCTGCGCTCGCCCGGCTTGGCGCGCGCCTTGAGGATCGGCTGCGGGGTGCGGATGCCGGCGACCACGTCCTCGCCCTGGGCGTTGATGAGGTACTCGCCGTAGAAGACGTTCTCGCCGGTCGAGGGATCGCGGGTGAAGCAGACGCCGGTGGCGCAGTCCTCGCCCATGTTGCCGAAGACCATCGCCTGCACGTTGACGGCGGTGCCCCACTCCTCCGGGATGTCGTGCAGCCGGCGGTAGGTGATGGCGCGCTGGTTCATCCAGGAGCCGAACACGGCGCCGATGGCGCCCCAGAGCTGCGCCTCCGGGTCCTGCGGGAAGGGCCGGCCGGTGACCTCCTCCACCATCTCCTTGTAGCCGGCGACGACGCGGTGCCAGTCCTGCGCGCCGAGCGCGGTGTCCTCGGTCACGCCCCTGTCGAGCTTGACGTTCTCGATGATCTCCTCGAAGCGGTGGTGCTCGACGCCGAGGACGACCGAGCCGTACATCTGGATGAACCGCCGGTAGCTGTCCCAGGCGAAGCGCGCGTCGCCGGAATTCCGCGCCAGGCCCTCCACCGTGGCGTCGTTGAGGCCGAGGTTGAGCACCGTGTCCATCATGCCGGGCATGGAGACGCGCGCGCCGGAGCGGACGGAGACGAGCAGCGGCTTGGCGGGGTCGCCGAAGCGCGCGCCGACCGCCTCCTCGACGCGGCGCAGCGCGGCCTCGACCTGCGGCCGCAGGTCCTCCGGGTAGCGCCGGCCGTGCGCGTAGTAGTAGGCGCAGACCTCGGTGGTGATGGTGAAGCCGGGCGGGACGGGCAGGCCGATCGCGGCCATCTCGGCGAGGTTGGCGCCCTTGCCGCCGAGCAGGTCGCGCATCTCCGCGCGGCCCTCGTTGCGGCCGGCGCCGAAGCTGTACACCCACTTCGTCATCGGGTTTCCCCTTTCTCCGTGAACGGGCCGGTCCGCGCCCCGGGCGCGCGGCGCGGCGCGGCCGTGCCGCTCAGCCCTCGATCCTCGAGAAGTCCGCCACCGCGTCCATCACTGCTCGCAGCCGGGCGAGCAAACGCAGACGGTTGCGCCGCAGTTCCGGTGCCGGATCGTTGACCGTGACGCGGTCGAAGAACGCGTCCACCGGCGCGCGCAGCGCGGCGAGGTTGTCCATCGCCCGCTCGAAGTCCTCGGCCTCGAGGTCGAGCTCGACGCGGCGGGCGGCGGTCTCCAGCGCCTCGGCCAGCGCCTCCTCCTCCGGCGCCTTGAGGAGATGGCGCTCGTAGCCGGTGTCGTAGGCGTGCCCGTCCTTGCGCTCCTCGATGCGGAGGATGTTGGCGGCGCGGCGGTAGGCGACCAGCAGGTTGGCGCCGTCCTCCGATTCGAGGAAGCGGCGCACCGCATCGGCGCGCCGCAGCAGGCGATTGAGGTCGTCGTCCCGCACGACGCCGAGGACGGCGCTGACCACGTCGTGGCGCATGCCCTCGGCGCGGAGCTGCACGCGCAGGCGTTCGGTGAGGAAGTCGTAGACCTCGACCGTCTCCGGGCGCACCTCGCGCAGGATCTCGTGGTCCGGGTTCGGCACGACGATCACGGCGCGCTCGCGCCCGGCCGCCCGCTCGCGCTCGCGCCGCGCCTCCTCGAGGCTCCGCTCGATCCCCCGCCGCGCGGCCTCGAGGATCGGGAACAGGGGCAGCCGCAGGCCGTTCTCCCGCACGATGCGGATCACGCCGAGGGCCGCGCGCCGCAGCGCGAAGGGATCGCCCGATCCGGTCGGCTTCTCCCCGATCGCGAAGAACCCGACCAGCTGGTCGAGCTTGTCGGCGAGCGCCACCGCGATCGCCACCGGCTCGTCCGGCACCGCGTCGTTCGGGCCGACCGGCCGGTAGTGGGCCGCGATCGCCTCCGCCACGCGCGCGTCCTCGCCGTCGTGCAGCGCGTAGTAGCGGCCCATCACCCCCTGCAGCTCGGGGAACTCGCCGACCATCCCGCTCGCCAGGTCGGCCTTGGCGAGCCGCGCCGCGCGCGCCGCCAGCGCGGGGTCGGCGCCGACGTGGAGGGCGATGATCCGCGCCAGCCGCTCCAGCCGCCGCACCCGCTCGCCCAGCGAGCCGAGCCCGGCGTGGAATACCACCCCGTCCAGCTTCGGCAGCCGGCTCTCCAGCCGCTCCTTGCGGTCCTGGTCCCAGAAGAAGCGCGCGTCGGCAAGGCGCGCGCGCAGCACCCGCTCGTTGCCGGCGACGATCGCGGCGCCGCCGTCGCGCGCCGCGACGTTCGCCACCAGCGCGAAGCGCGGCGCGGCGCGGCCCTCCGGCGTGCGCAGCGCGAAGTAGCGCTGGTTCACCCGCATCGTCGTGCGCAGCACCTCGGGGGGGAGGTCCATGAACGCGTCGTCGATGCGCCCGAGCAGCGGCACCGGCCACTCGACGAGGCCGGCGACCTCGGCGAGCAGCCCCTCGTCGGGCACCACCTCGAAGCCCTCGGCGGCGGCGAGGCGCGCCACGCCCTCGCGGATGATCCGCGCCCGCTCCTCCGCCTCGACAATCACCTTGCGCGCGCGCAGGCCCTCGACGTACTCCGCCGCGCTCCGCACCGCGAAGGCGCCGGGGGCCATGATGCGGTGACCCTCGGTCTCGTCGCCGCTGCGCAGGCCGTGCGCGTCGTCGTCCCCCTGGCGCAGGTCGAACGGCACGACCGCGCCGTCGAGCAGGCAGAGGATGCGCTTGAGCGGCCGGACCCAGGCGAAGCCGCCGCCGCGCCCCCAGCGCATGGACTTCGGCCAGGGGAAGGCGCGCAGCACCGCCGGCACCGCGCGCGCGACGAGAGCCCGCGCCTCGATGCGCTCGCCCGGCCGCGAGAGGACCCAGAACGCCCCCTCCTGCCGGAGCGCGGCGCGCGTCGCGCCGTGCTTGCGCAGGAAGCCCTCGATCGCCTGCTCCGGCGCGCCGACGCGGGGGCCGCGCTCCTCCCGGCCCGGGGTCTCGACCGCGGGCTCGACCTCGGCGACGAGGGCGAGGCGCCGCGGGCCGTGGCTGACGCGCGGCTCGCGCCCGGCGAGCAGCGGCGCGATCTCGGCGCCGAGCAGCCGCTTCAGGTCCTCCGCCGCGCGCGCCTGCATGCGCGCCGGGATCTCCTCCGAGAGCAGCTCGAGCAGGAGTTCGGCCATCGGCACCCTCACGCCCCCGCCGCGCCGGCCGGGGACGGCCGCGCCTGGCCTTCCCCCGCCCCCTCGCCCGCCAGCCAGGCCTCGCAGCAGCCCTTGGCCAGCGCCCGCACGCGGGCGATGAACGCCGCCCGCTCGGCGACGCTGATCGCGCCCCGCGCATCGAGCAGGTTGAAGCGGTGGCTCGCCTTGATGCACTGGTCGTAGGCCGGCAGCGCCAGGCCCTTCGCGAGCAGCGCGTTGCACTCGCGCTCCGCGTCGTCGAAGTGGCGGAACAGGGTGGGCACATCGGCGTGCTCGAAGTTGTAGGCGCTGAACTCGCGCTCGGCGCGCAGGAACACCTCGCCGTAGGTCACGCCGCGGCCGTTGAAGTCGAGGGCGAAGACGTTCTCGACCCCCTGGATGTACATCGCCAGGCGCTCGAGGCCGTAGGTCAGCTCGCAGCTCGGCACCTCGCAGGCGATGCCGCCGACCTGCTGGAAGTAGGTGAACTGGGTCACCTCCATCCCGTCGCACCAGACCTCCCAGCCGAGGCCCCAGGCGCCGAGGGTGGGGCTCTCCCAGTCGTCCTCGACGAAGCGGATGTCGTGCAGAAGCGGGTCGATGCCGAGCGCCCGGTAGCTCTCGATCAGCAGGCCCTGGGGGTCGGGCGGCGAGGGCTTCAGGATCACCTGGTACTGGTAGTAGTGCTGCAGCCGGTTCGGGTTCTCGCCGTAGCGGCCGTCCGCCGGGCGGCGCGAGGGCTGGACGTAGGCGGCGCTCCAGGGCCGCGGCCCGAGCGCGCGCAGCGTCGTCGCGGGGTGGAAGGTGCCGGCGCCCACCTCCATGTCGTAGGGCTGCAGGATCAGGCAGCCCTGCGCGCCCCAGAAGGCGTGCAGGCGCAGGATGATGTCCTGGAAGCTCGGGGGTCTCCCGCTCTCGTGCATGGCATTCGGACTTGCGGCCGCCGTGGTGCGGCGCACCATAGTGGCCGCCCCCGCCCCCCGCAAGGAACGCCCCGGTGCCCGAACGCGACGCCGCCGCCGCCCTGGTCCGCCGCTACTACGAGGCGTTCAACGCCGGCGACCGGCCGGGGATGCTGGCCCTCCTCACCGAGGACGTGGTCCACGACGTCAACCAGGGCGGGCGGGAGGTCGGGCGCGCGGCCTTCGCCGCCTTCCTCGCCCACATGGACCGCTGCTACCGCGAGCAGGTGGTGGACCTCGCGGTGATGACCGACCCGACGGGCACGCGCGCGGCGGCGGAGTTCACCGTCCTCGGCACCTACGTCGCGACCGACGACGCCCTGCCGCCGGCCGCGGGGCAGCGCTACCGCCTCCCGGCCGGCGCCTTCTTCCTGCTGCGCGAGGGCCGGATCGCGCGGGTCACCACCTACTACAACCTCCAGGACTGGCTGCGCCAGGTGGCGCCGAACGGGGCCGGCGGCTAGGGTCGCGCGTGCCGGCAGGAGGGACAGGCATGCGGCGGCTGGACGAGACGGCATCCGGGGTGTTCGTGATCTGCCCCACCCCCTTCACCGAGACCGGCGCGCTCGACGAGGCGAGCGCCGACCGCATGACCGACGCCTACCTGGCGGCCGGGGCGAGCGGGCTCACCCTGCTCGGCGTGATGGGCGAGGCGCCGAAGCTCGACCAGGAGGAGTCGCTCTGCTTCGTGCGCCGAGTGCTGCGCCGGGTGGACGGGCGCGTCCCCGTGGTGGTCGGGGTCTCGGCGCCCGGCTTCGCCACCATGCGCGCCCTCGCCCGCGGCGCGGCCGAGGCCGGCGCCGCCGCGGTGATGATCGCCCCGCCCGCCGGCCTGCGCGGCGACGAGGCGGTGATCGCCTACGTCGCCCAGGCGGCGGAGGCGTGCGGCGACATCCCCTTCGTGCTGCAGGACTTCCCGCTCCCCACCGGCGTCACCATCACCGCCGAGATGGTCCGCCGCATGGCCGCGGCCGATCCGCGCCTCGTCATGCTGAAGGCCGAGGACTGGCCGGGCCTCGACAAGATCACCGCGCTGCGGCGGCTGGAGGCCGAGGGGCGGATGCGGCGGATCAGCATCCTCTCCGGCAATGGCGGCCTGTTCCTCCCCTTCGAGCTGGAGCGCGGCTGCGACGGCGTGATGACCGGCTACGCCTTCCCGGAGATGCTGGTGCGGGTGCGGGCGCTGCTCGGCGAGGGCCGGCGCGAGGCGGCGCACGACCTGTTCGACGCCCACCTGCCGCTGGTGCGCTACGAGCACCAGCCCGGCCTCGGCCTCGCGGTGCGCAAGTGGGTGCTGGCGCGGCGCGGCGTCATCGCCTGCCCGGCCCTGCGCCCGCCGGCGCCGCGGCTGACGCCGGAGACGGTCGCCGAGGTCGAGTGGCTGCTGGCGCGGGTCGAACGCAGGGTGGCCGCGCTCGGCCTCTGAGGCCGGCCCGCCCGCCGCCCGGGGCGCTACAGGCCGAGCCGCGCCCAGGCGGCGCGCTCCTCGATCGCCGCCGCCAGCGCCTCGCCGGCGCCGGCGCCGAGGCCGGCGCCGACCCCCGGCAGCAGGCGCCACGGCCAGGGCGCCCGCCGCGCGCCGATCGGGATCAGGCGCGCCCTCTCGCCGAAGCGGCGCCGCGCCTCGCTCTCGGAGTCGCCGATGCGGTCGGCGAGCCCGAGCTCCACCGCCTGCCGTCCGGTCCAGAAGCGGCCGCTGAACAGCACCTCCTCCGGCGCCTTCAGGCGCGCGCCGCGCCGCGCGCGCACCCAGGCCTTGAATTCCTCGTGCAGCGTGCGGAGCAGCTCGTCCAGCCGCTCGCGGTCGCGCGGCTGCTCGGGGCGGAAGGGGTCGAGGAAGCTCTTCTCCTCCCCGGCCGTGTGCACCCGCCGCTCGATGCCGAGCCGGCCGATCGCGTCGTGGAAGCCGAACCCCGCGCTGATCACGCCGATGCTGCCGAGGATGCTCGCCGGGTCGGCGACGATCTCGTCCGCCGCGCAGGCGAGCCAGTAGCCGCCGGAGGCCGCGGCGTCCTCGACGCAGGCGATGACCGGCAGCCTCTTCTCCTCCGCCAGGCGCCGGATGCGGCCCGCGATCAGCGAGGCCTGCGCCGCCGAACCGCCCGGCGAGTTGATCGCGAGCATCACCGCCGCGAGGCGGCGGAGGCCGAAGGCACGCTCGAGCAGCGGGCCGACCGAGGCGATGTTGAGCCCGCCGGCGAGCGGCGCGGGCCGCGCGACGATCAGGCCCTGGAGGCGGACCAGGGCGATCCGGGGGCGGGACTCGAGCAGCGGAAGGGCGGCCATGGGATGTCCAGATACCCGCCTTGAGGCCGCCATGAAACGCTGGCACCGGGGGCGCCATGGCACGGCGGGACTGGATCGGGCTGGCGGTGGCGGCGGGCGTGCTCGGCCTGCTGCTGCTCTACCGCGCGCTCCATGTCGAGCCGCGCGCCTGGGGCGCCGCCTGCGCGGCGGCGGCGCCGCCCCTCGCCTGCCACCCGCGCGCGGCCCTGCTCTGGCTGCAGCATTGGCAGCTCTGGGGCGGCGGCGCGCTGCTGCTCGGGCTCCGGGCCTTCCTCGGCGGGCCGTTCTGGGTGCGCGTGGCGGCGGTGACGCTCGGAGCGGCGGCGATCGCGAACCACAACGCGACCTGGGGCATGCTCGGCCTGCTGCTCGGCGCCTGGGCCTGGATCGGCGGCGCGGGGCGGCAGGCGCCGCGCGCGCTTGGCGCCCCGCCGCCCGGGCAATAGGGCGGATCGCGGACGGCGGGAAACAGCCGGGAGCGTGGATCCGCTCGCCGGACAACAGGCCGGAGCCGTTGCCGCGCGCGCAGCCGGGCGGAAACGCCTCCAGAGGAGCCGGGCGCGGATGGCCGGACGCGGCCGGGAGCGCCCCTCGGCGCGGCCTTCGCCGGGTTGGAGCCGTTCCGCTCGGACGCGCCCGCGGGCGGTGCCGCCGCCGGTCCCGCGCCGGATCCGCGCCGGCCGGGTTCAGGCAGCGGCGCGGACGAGCAGGCTCGCCGCCGCCCAGGCGACCGCCCAGCCCCCGATCGCCAGCGCCGTCCCCTTGCGATAGCGCCCGAGCGCCGCGTCGCCCAGCCGGCGCCAGCGCCAGACCATCGCGGCCGCGACCGCGGCGAGGACCAGCGCGCCGGCGGCGAAGCTCGCGCGCGCCGTGTCGGCCGCCTCGACGTCCCCGGGCGGCGGCCAGGCGGCCCAGAGCGGCAGCAGCATCATCGCCGTGCCGAGGACCAGCGCGGCGAGGAACAGATGGTGCGCGGGCGCGGCGGTCACGGCGGCGGGATGCTCCGGGGCGGCAACGATCCCACCCTAGCCCCTGTCGGCGGCGCCTGTCAGCCGCCGCAGGCGGCAGGGGCCGCGGCCTCCGCCGCCGGCCGGCGCCGCGGCGCGAGGCAGCGCAGCAGCGGCGGCGCGGCGAGGACCAGCGCGCAGGCGGTCCATCCCAGCGCCTGCAGGTTGGCCGCCCCCTCGCGGACGGCGCTCGCCAGCGCCGCCAGCGCCAGCGCGCCTCCGGCCCAGAGTTCCTCGCGCCCGCCCCCGCCGCGCGGCAGGTCGCGCATCAGCGTGCGCGCCGCCACCGCGACCAGCGGCACGGCGAAGCTCGCGAAGGGGAAGTCGCGATAGCGGGGATCCACGAGCAGGAGGAGCTGCAGCGCCATCGCGGTCCAGAGGAACAGGAAGGAGAGGTCGTCCAGCGCCCAGCGGCGCCAGCCGCGCAGCAGGCGCCCGCCGCGGCCCGCGAGCAGCGCGCGCAGCGTCGCCGTCGCCTGCGCCCCGTCGCGCGGCGGCTCGACCGGCGCGCCGGCGAGCCGCAGCGCCGCGCGGCGCAGCAGCAGGACGGCGAGCAGGGCCTGCCCGCCGAGGTTGACCGCCGCGGCAAGCCGGAGGGGCGCGTCCAGGGCCTCGGCCAGGGTGCCGACCGCCGCGAGGACGAGCGCGTTGCCGAGCGCGAAGCACAGCGCCGCCAGCCGTGCCCGCGCCGCGCCGGCAAGGCGCGGGAAGGCCTGCAGCGTCCCCGCCCAGAGCGCGAGCGCAAGCAGCACCGCCAGGCCGGCGTGGAGCGGCCAGTCCGGGTTCTCCACCACCGGCCCGGCGAGCGGGAATTTCGGCCGCCGGTCGGCGGTGAACAGCCCCCAGGCGGCGCCGACCGTGCCCTCGAGCCGGTGCTTCCACTCCTGGTCGAAGGCCTCGATCAGGTTGTAGTCGAGGCCCTCCTCGTGGGCGAAGCGGAGGAATTCGCGCAGGAACACCGCCTGGTTGACGCGCGAGGGCGCGGCGTCGGCGCGCCAGCGGCCGCGGCTCGGCCAGCCGACCTCGCCGATGGCGACCGGCTTGCCGGGGAACATCCGCCGCATCCGCTGCACCACCGCGCGCGCGTGGGCGACGGCGCGCGCGACGCCGTGCGGCTCGTCCTCCCAGTAGGGCAGGATGTGGATGGTGACGATGTCCACATGCGCGGCGAGCTGCGGGAACCGCGCCCAGAACTCCCAGACGTCGGCGTAGGTGACGGGCTGGCGCACGGCGGCGCGCACCCGATCCAGCGCGGCGGCGAGCTGCTCCACCGGCAGGTCGCGGCGCAGCAGCACCTCGTTGCCGACGACGACGCGCTCGACGGTCTCCGGGTGGCGGTTGGCGCTCTCGATCAGGCGCGCGAGCTCGCGCGCGTTGCGCGCGGCGTCGGGGCCGAGCCAGGCGCCCAGCCAGACCCTCAGGCCGTGGCGCGCGGCAAGGGCGGGCACGTCGTAGTCGCCCTCGAGGCTCGCATAGGTGCGGATCGCGCGCACGCGCGGGGCAAGCAGCGCGAGGTCGGCCTCCACCTCGGCGGCGCTCGGGTAGCGGCGGCGCAGCGGCGACTGGCCGGGGCGGAAGGGGGCGAAGCTCACCGCGTTGAACCGCTCCGCCACCATCGGCACGTCGCCGGCGCGCGGACGGTTCGGCAGCCACCAGGCGAGCGCGGTCAGCAGCGCGCCGAGCAGCAGCAGGAGCGCGAGGACGGCCGGGGACGGGGTGCGCCGGCAGGAGAAGGCCGCTAGCATCGCGCCCACGCCTTGCTCCGCCATTGCGGCGGAAGCGCGGCGCCGCCGCGGCACGCCGGCGATGCGGCCGGCCGCCGCGGGCCCCGCCCGCCCGCGCCCCACCCCCGGACCAGGAGCCCGACCGGCCATGCCCGAAGCCGCCGCCTTCGCCCCGAGCGACGAGGAGATCCGCTGCATCCTGCTCACCACGCGGCGGATCGCGGTGGTCGGCGCCTCCGACCGGCCGTCGCGGCCGAGCTTCGGCGTGACGCGCTTCCTCGTGGACCGCGGCTACGAGGTCGTTCCGGTCAATCCCGCCCTCGCCGGGCGGACGCTGCACGGCGCGCGGGTCGTCGCCTCGCTCGCCGAGGCCGCGCCGCTCGACATGGTGGACGTGTTCCGCCGTTCCTCCGAGGCGGGGGCGGTGGTGGACGAGGCGGTGCGGCTCGGCGCCCGGACCGTGTGGGTGCAGCTCGGCGTCGTGGACGAGGCGGCCGCGGCGCGGGCGCGGGCGCGCGGCGTGGCGGTGGTGATGGACCGCTGCCCCGTCATCGAGTGGCGCCGCCTCGGCCTGCCGGAGCGGATCGGCCCCGCCGCCGGCCGACCGCGCGCCCGCGCCCCGGCGGGCGGCACCCGCCGCCGTGGAGCCGCCGGCGAATCGCCTTGAATCCCTCCCGGTTTCGGGCCACGTGGCGTGCGGCCCGGCCGGGTCGGGCCGCCCGCTCCCGGGCGGCCCGACGTCATCAGCCGGGAACAGGCCGGGTCCGGGAGAATGAAGACATGACCGACGAGGAACGGCGGATCATCACCGCCTTCGTGGAGCGGATCGCCGGCGTGCAGCCGGGGGGCGGCGGCGCCTGGGGCGGCGGCAGCGTGCCGGCCACCCAGCAGCGTCCGCCTCTGCCGCCGATCGATCCGGAGGCCGACCGCCTGATCGCCGACCTGTTCCAGCGCTATCCGGAGGCGCGCTACCGGATCGCGCAGTTCGCCTTCGTGACCGAGGCGGCGCTGATCCAGGCGCAGAACCGCATCCAGGAGCTGGAGTGGGAGCTGGAGAACGTCCGGCGCCAGGCGCAGTACGCCGAGGCCCGGGCGCAGGCGGCCCGGCAGGGCGGCGGGTTCCTGGGCGGCCTGTTCGGCGGCCGGGCGGCGGCGGTGCCCCCGCCCCCGCCCATGCCGCCCCGGCCGCAGCCGGTCGCGCCGCCGCCGGGGGCTGCCAGCGCGCAGATGCTGCAGCCGTCGGCCATGGCGGGCCGGAGCGGGCCGGGCTTCCTCGGCACCGCGCTGTCCACCGCGGCGGGCGTGGCGGGCGGCATGGTGCTCGGCAACGTCCTGATGAACATGCTGTCGGGCCACGGCGCGGCCGGCGCCGCCCATGCCGCGAGCTTCGGCGGCGCGGGGGCGGGCGCCTTCGCCCAGGAACCGGTCGGCGCCGCCTCGCCCTGGACGGATCCGGGCCAGGCCGCCGGCCTCTGGGGCGGCCAGCAGACGCCGGGACAGGACGCGGCGCCCCCCGAGACGGCCGAGGACTGGGTCCAGGAGGATGCCCAGCCGGCCGGCTATGACGACGTCGGCGGCTACGACGACGCCGGCGGGGACGAGGAGATCTGACCACGGCGGGGCGGCCCCGCGGCCGCCCTGCGCCATGCGGCGCGGCCCGCGGGGCAGGATCCCGCGGCCCGCGCCTTCGCTTTCCGCCCGCTCGCCGCCGCCGCGCGGGCCGGAGGCGCTACCGCCCCGACCAGGGCACGCGCGCCCACAGCTCGCGGTAGCGCTGCTCGGCGGCGCGCAGGCGGGCGAACCAGGGCTCGCCGATCTCGGCGAGCGGCTCGGTGAAGCGGGATTCGAGGATGCGGACGAATTCCGGGTCCCTGGCGATGTCCGCCGCCGCCTCCCGCAGCCGCGCGAGGATCGCGGGCGGCGTCCCCGCGGGCGCGACGAGGCCGCGCTCGGAGGCCATCTCCACCGGGTAGCCGAGCTCGCGCAGGGTCGGCACGTCGCGGCGGAAGCGGCTGCGCGTCGCGCCGCCCTGGGAGAGGACGCGGATCTTTTCCGGGTTCGCCGTCACCGGGCCGAGATTGAGGCCCATCAGGTCCACCTGCTTGCCGAGCAGCGCGGTGCGCAGCTGCGGGTCGCCCTGGAAGACGACGTTGACGAAGCGCGTCCCCGTCGCCTCCTGCAGCAGCACGAGCTGGAGATGGTCGTCCGAGCCGATGCCGGGCGAGGCGTAGGTGATGCGGTCCGGCGCGCGCCGCGCCGCCTCGATGACGTCGTGGAGCGTCTGCCAGGGGCTGTCCTCGTGGCAGGAGATCGCGCTCGGGTCGGTGACGAGATTGGCGATCGGCGCGAAGCTGTCGAGCCGGAACTGCGCCTGGCGCTCGATCGGGATGGTGACCAGCCCCGGCATGTTGGTGGTGCCGAGGGTGTGCCCGTCCGGCCGCGCGCGCGCGACGGTGCCGAGCGCCACCTCGCCGCCCGCCCCGGGCCGGTTGACGACGACCACGGTGCCGCCGAGGCGCTGCTCGAGGAAGCGGGCGAAGGCGCGCGCGTCGAGGTCGGTGGCGCCGCCGGGGACGAAGCCGACGACGATCTCGATCGGGCGCTCCGGGAAGCGCACGGTCTGGGTGATCGCCGGCGTGGCGAGCGTGGAGAGGCCGGCGGCGAGCGCCGCGCGGCGGGTGATCGTGGTGCGGGTCATGGACGCTTCCCCTCGTTGCTCTCGAGCCAGGCGATGAGGCGGCGGAGGCCCTCGCGCATGTCCACCTGCGGCTTCCAGCCGAGGACGCGCCCCGCCTCCTCGTGCGCGATGCGGAAGGCGCCGCCGCTGGTCAGGCGCACCTTGCCCGGCTCGTCGCCGACGAACTCCGGCTCGGGGCCGCCGCCGGCGAGCTCGGTGACGAGCCGCACCAGCTCGCGCGTGGTGATCGGCGCCGGGCCGGAGGTGTTGACCGCGACGTCGGTCGCCGCGCTCTCGAAGGCCATGCGGTTGGCGCGGGCGAGGTCGCCGACATAGACGAAGTGCTTGGTCTCGCTGCCGTCGCCGTAGATCTGCGGCCGCTCGCCGCGGCGGATGCGGTCGTAGGTCTCGATGATGTAGAGGGCGTTGGCGGCGCGGTAGTGCTGGCGTTCGCCGTACACCGTGGAATAGCGCAGCACGACGTAGTCGAGCCCGTGCCTGCGGTGATAGTCGCGGCAGAGCTGCTCGCCGATGATCTTGGAGGCGCCGTAGAGGATCGCCGCCGGCGGCGCGCCGTGGCTGTGGAAGGGCGTGCTCTCGACGAGCTCGCCCGAGACGCCGGGGCCGTAGCCGTAGACCGCGTTGGAGGAGGCGAAGACGACCTTGCGCAGCCGGTTGGCACGCGCCGCCTCGAGCGCGTTCTGCACGCCGCGGATGTTGACGTCGAGCCCGCCCCAGGGGTCGCGGTCCATCGAGAGCGTCATGTAGGCGGCGAGCAGCAGGGCGCCGTGGCAGCCCTCCGCGGCGCGCAGCAGGTCGGGCAGGCGCATCACGTCGCCGCGCACGAGGCGCAGGCGGGGATGGCCGCGCAGGTGGGCGATCGCCTCCTCCGAGCCGAAGGCGAGGTTGTCGAACAGCACCACCTCGGCGGCGCCGTGGTCGAGCAGTTCGCCGGCGGTGGCGGAGCCGACCAGGCTGGCGCCGCCGACGATGAGGAAGCGATGGCCGGCGATGGGCAGCGCGGCGTCCGGCATGCAGGGGTCCCTCCCGGTTTCGGGGCGCAGGATGGACCGGATGGCGGCCGGCATGAAGCCCCGGCGCATCTTGTGCGCGCGCCCGATCCCGCCGGGGCCGGCGCCTGCGGCCGCAGGGGACGGCGACGAGGGAGGATGGCGGCGTCCTCGGCCGCGGGCGCGGACGCGCTCAGCGCCGCGCCGCCTCCAGCCGCGTCAGCTCGGCGAGGAACCGCTCCGCCGCCAGGTCAGGCGGCCAGGGGCGCCAGGGCGTGCCGCCATAGGCCGCGGCAAGCGGATCGGCCTCGATCACCGCGACGCGGATGCCGAGGGTGCGGCGCACCTCCTCGCGGCTCCAGCCGGCGACATGCACCGCCTCCGCCGCCGCCGCCGCGACGTCGGCGGCCTTGTGCGCGCGCTTCTCCTCCGCCGTCCAGGGCGGCAGCCGGTAGCGCACGGCGACCGCCGCGCGCAGGCGCTCCTGCAGCTCGGTGAAGGCCGGGCCGAGGAAGGGCTTGAGCGGCGCGATGCAGTCGAAGTTGATCAGCCCCTCCTCGGCGTCGTGCAGCAGCTCGCGCAGCGCCTCCGCCGCGCCGAGCGGACCGCCGGCGCGGGCGCGGCGCAGGTGCAGCACCGTCAGCGCATGCTGCGCGACCGAGAGCGGCTCCGGCCAGACGGAATGCCCTCCCCAGCGGAAGGTGCGGGCGAGGCCGGTGGCGAGGTCGGCGTCGGTCCAGTCGAGGGGCGTCGGCGCCAGCAGGTCGAGCCGGCGGCCGGAGGGCAGGCGCACCCAGGCGCGCTGCGGCGGCCCGGCCCGCCGGCGGGAGAGCGTTGCGCGCGCTGCGCTCACAGCTTCGGGGCGGAGATGTCGAACTCCTCCGTCACCGCCAGGTCCTCGTCGAACCACGCCTTGATGCCGGCGCGGCGCTGGCCGACGTACTCCGGCCTTCCGTCGGCGCCGAGGCGCATGGTGAGGTCGTGGCCGGGGACCAGCAGCGTGCCCGGCACCTTGCGCCACAGCGCCCAGATGGCGTCGAGCGAGGCCTCGCTCGCCTGCCGGTCCATCGTCATGTCCACCGCGCGGGAGAGGAGCTCGGCGCGGTTCTTCGCCGCGTCGCCGGTGAACAGCACCGGCACCTCGTTGGCGGTCAGGTAGAACAGCAGGCAGCCCGGCGTGTGGCCCGGCGCCTCGTGGGCCGTGAAGCCGTCGAGGAACTCCCGCCCGTGCTCGAGCAGGCGCAGCCGCGGCGAGCGCGCGAGGTCGGCGACATAGAGCTCCGGCAGCGGATTGAAGCCGACCGGGACCTTCGTCGCCCAGTCCATCTCGGTCCGGCCGATCCAGACCGTCGCGTTGGGGAACAAGGTGTAGTTGACGCTGTGGTCCCAGTGCGCGTGGGTGAGGAGGATGTCGGTCACGTCCTCCGCCCTCACGCCGCGCGCGTCGAGCTGCCTCTTCAGCTCCGGCCGGATCGAGAAGGCCCCGACATCCACGAGGACGGTGCGGGTCGCCGAGCGCAGCAGGGCGATGGTGCTCCAGCCGAGGCCGCCGTGGCAGACGCTCTTGCCGGGATAGCCCTGCACCAGCACGTCAATCCGGTACATGCGCGCCGTTCCTCCGTTGCGATGCCGCCGGGAAGGGTAGTGGCGGGCCCCCTCTTGCGCCACCCCGCCCGCCCGGTGTCTGTTCGCCTCCCGTTCCGCCCGCCGGAGGCCGATTCGCGTGCGCCTGCTGCACACCGCCGACTGGCATCTCGGCCGCAGCCTGGCCGGCGCCTCCTTCCTCGAGGACCAGGCGCACCTGCTGCGCGGCCAGTTCCTCGACATCCTGCGCGAGACGCGGCCCGATGTGCTGCTGATCGCGGGCGACGTGTTCGACCGCGCCGTGCCGCCGATCGAGGCGGTGGAGCTGCTCGACGACATCCTGGGCGAGGTGGTGCTCGGCCTGCGCATCCCGGCCGTGCTGATCCCCGGCAACCACGACGCGACCGAGCGCCTCGCCTTCGGCGCGCGGCTGATGCGCGCGGGCGGCCTGCACATCGCCGACTCCGCGCTCGGCGCGCCGATCCGCTTCGAGGATGCGCACGGCGAGGTCTGGGTGCTGCCCTCCGGCTACGCCTCGCCGCTGCTGCTGGCGGAGCTGCTCGGCGACGAGACGGTCGCCTGCCACGACAGCGGCTTCGCCGTGATCTGCCGCCGCCTGCGCGAATCCTGCCCGCCCGGCGCGCGCACGGTGATGGTGGCGCACGCCTTCCTCGCCGACGGGCTGACCAGCGAGAGCGAGCGGCTGCTGCAGGTGGGCGGCGCCAGGGCGGTCTCGCCGGCGCGGTTCGCGGGGTTCCACTACGTCGCGCTCGGCCACCTGCACCGGCCGCAGGCGATCGGAGAGGACGGGCGCCTCCGCTACGCCGGCTCGCCGCTCGCCTATTCCTTCTCCGAGGCGGGGCAGCGCAAGTCGGTGACGCTGGTCGAGCTCGACGCGGCGGGCGCGGTGCGGACCGAGGAGATCCCGCTGACGCCGAAGCGGGCGCTGCGCGTGGTGCAGGGCACGCTCGCGGAGGTGCTGGCCATGGAGCGGCCGGAGGACCGCGCGGACTGGCTGCGCGTGGTGCTGACCGATGCCGGCCCCGTCTGGGGCGCGATGGACCGCCTGCGCGAGGCCTATCCCAACGTGCTCGAGCTCGCCTTCGCGCGGCACGAGACGCTCGACCGCGACGCCCTCGCCGCCGGCCCCTCGGCGCGCGCCGCCGCCGACCCGCTGGCGCTGGTCGAGGAGTTCCACCTGGCGCTGCGCGCGCGTCCCTTGCCGGACGCCGCGCGCCGGATCGCGCGCGACGCCGTCGAGGCGGCGCTGGCCGCGGAGGGCTGACGCGCGATGCGCCCGCTGCGCCTCCGCCTGCAGGCCTTCGCCGCCTACGGCGACGCGCAGGAGATCGATTTCGGCCGTCTCGGCGAGCACCGGCTGTTCCTCATCCACGGACCGACCGGGGCGGGCAAGACCAGCGTCCTGGACGGCCTCTGCTACGCGCTGTTCGGCGAGAGCAGCGGCGCCGACCGCGAGGCGCGGCACCTGCGCAGCCACCACGCGCCGCCGGGGCTGCCGACGCTGGTCGAGTACGACTTCGCGCTGGGCGGCGCGCGCTACCGCGTCCGCCGCAGCCCGGCCTGGGAACGGCCGAAGCTCAGAGGCGCCGGCACGGTGACGGTGCCCGGCGAGGTCGCGCTGTGGCGCCTCGGCGAGGACGGAAACGCCCCGGCGCTGCTCGCGGAGGGCGAGGGCAGGGTGCGCGCCGCGCTGGAGGCGCTGCTCGGCTACAAGGCGGCGGAGTTCCGCCAGGTGGTGCTGCTCCCCCAGGGCCGCTTCCGCGAGCTGCTCACCGCGAAGCCCGGCGACCGCCAGGCGATCCTGGCGACGCTGTTCCGCACCGCGCTTTACCGCCGCATCCAGGACGCGCTCGCCGAGCAGGCCAGGGCCGCGACGCAGGAGGTGCGGCGGATCGAGGAGCGGCGCCGCGTCCTGCTCGGCCAGGCGGGCGCCGAGACCGCAGAGGCGGCCGCGGCGGCGCGCGCCGCGCTGGCGGCCGAGGCCGAGCAGGCGGAGGCCCGCCAGGCGGCGGCGGAGACGGCGGCGCGCGCCGCGCAAGCGGCGCTCGAGGCCGGGCGCAGCGCGGCGGCGCGGCTCGCCCGCCTTGCCGAGGCCGAATCGGCCCGCGCGGCGCTGGAGGCAAAGGCGCCCGCCGTCGCGGCGGAT
>NZ_JAHZUY010000051.1 GCF_019458025.1 Caldovatus aquaticus
AAGGACCCGGACGGCGCACCGGCGGCGCCCCGCCGCAGCGGCCGGCCGGGGCGGCGGGGGATGGCGCCGCCGGGCGGCGGAGCCGGGTCCTGGTCGGGGGCGGCGCGGCGGCGCTCGTCGCGGCGGTCGCGGGCGCGTGGTTCCTGGCGATCGAGCCCGGCCGGCAGGCCGCCCGCGAGGAGCAGGCGCGCCTCGAACGCGCGGCGGAGGAGGCCGCCGCGCGGGCCAGGGCGGAGCAAGAGCGCCTGGCGGCGGAAGCCGCCGCCGCGCAGCGGGCGCGCGAGGCGCAGGAGCAGCGTGCCCACGAGGCGACGCAGCGCGAACAGCAGCTCGGGCTGGAGCGGGAAGCGGCCGAGGCGGCGGCCCGCGCCGCGGTCGAGCGGGAAGCGCTCGCCCGCGATCAGGCGGAGCGCGAGCGCCTGGCGCGGGAGCGGGCCCAGGCGGAGGAGGCGGCGCGGGCCGCCGCCGAGCGCGAGCGGCAGGCCGCGCTCGAGGCGGAGCGCCAGCGCCTCGCGGCGGCCGAGGCCGAACGGCAACGTCTGGCCGAACTCGAGCGGCAGCGCCAGGCGGAGGCGGAGCGCGCGCGGCAGGCGGAGGCCGAGCGGCAACGTCTGGCCGCAGCCGAGGCGGAGCGCGCGCGCCAGCGCGCGGCGGCGGAGGAGGAGCACCAGCGCCTGGCCGAGGCGGAGCGCGCGCGGCTGGCCGCGCTCGAGGCGGAGCGCCAGCGCCTCGCGGCGGCCGAGGCCGAGCGGCAGCGCCTCGCGGAAGCGGAGCGCCAGCGCCTCGCGGCGCTGCCGCGCCCGGATTTCCGCGCCGCCGCGGCGAGCGCCGTGCGCGCGGCGCCCTGCAGCCTGCTGGCGGCGGCGGCGGACGACGACGGCCTCACCCTTGCCGGGGTGATCGCGCGCGGCGGCGAGCCGGCGATCCGCCGCGCGCTGGCGGAGCGCCAGATCCCGCTCGAGCGGGTGCGGCTGCGGCTGCAGCCCTTCGATGGACCCTACTGCGCCGCGCTCGAGGCGCTGCGGCCGGCGCTCGCCGGGCCGGAATCCGCGCCGCTGGTGTCGCTGCTCGGCCGCGCGCCGCTGGTGAAGGGGCAATTGCTGCGCTTCGACGTCGCCCTGCCGGACTGGCCCTCGCAGCTCTCCGTCGCCTACGTGATGAAGTCGGGCGAGGTCGCGCACCTGGTGCCGGCGCATCCGCAGCCGGCCGGGGCGCGGGTCCGGCTCGGCGAGCCGCGCGCGGGCTTCCCCGGCTGGGAGGTGGACGAGCCCTTCGGCACCGACCTGATGCTGGTCATCGCCTCGGAACGGCCGCTGTTCCCCGCCGGCCGGCCGCAGGTCGAGCCGCTCGACGCCTACGTCGCGGCGCTCTCGGCGGCGCTCGGCGCGGCGCAGCGCGAGGGCTGGCGGGTCGCGGTGCGGCCGCTGGTGGTGGAGACCGCGGAGCGCTGAGCGGCGCGCAGCCGCGGCCCTCGCCCCTCGGAGTAGCGCCGCGTCGCGCGCTCCCGCCCGCCTCCGGCCGTCCGCGGCCGGCGCCGGGGCGGAGCCGGGCGCGGCGCGCTCAGACCTCGACGCCGTAGAGGGTCCGCGCCGCCTCGGGGCTCACCAGCCCGTCGGCGACGTCGCGCCGCACCAGCGCCGGGTCGCGCTGGCGCGGATCGCCCATGCCGCCGCCGCCCGGCAGCTTCAGCACCAGGCGCCGGCCCTTGGGGACGATCTGGAAGCCCTTGGTGCGCAGCGGCGTGCCGTTCGGGTCGTCGAGCCCGACCCAGCCCGGCGCCCCGTCGTGGCCGCCGTCGCGGCCCTTCGGCGGGTGGGCGATGCGGTCGAAGATGGCGTTGACGGCGAACTCGGCGTCGTTCTTGGCGCCGATCTCCATCACCTGGCCCATGCCGCCCCGGGTGCGGCCGGCGCCGCCGGAATCGGGGCGCAGCTCCTTGCGCCAGAAGATCACCGGGGCGACGTTCTCGGTCGCCTCCACCGGCATGGTGCGCACCCCGGAGGGGAAGGCGGTGGCGTCGAGCCCGTCCTTCGTCGGGCGCGCCCCCGTGCCGCCGGAGTTGAAGGTGATGATCTCGAAGTCCTCGACCTCCGCCGCCGGGCCGCTCACCTGCGCGCCGCCGCGCAGCGGCGGGTTCCAGAGCGCGGAGGAGCCCTCCGCGGTGACGCGCTCCGGCACCGCCTGGTGCAGGCAGCCCATCATCAGGTCGGGCAGGAGCTGGCCGATCACGTGGCGCACGCTGACCGGATAGGGCCGCGGCGCGTTCAGGATGCAGCCCTCCGGGATGCGCATGCGGAAGGGCTGGAGCGAGGCCCAGTTGTTGGGGATCTCCGGCGCCACCACGCACTTGATGCCGAAGCAGGCGTAGGCGCGGCAGTAGGCGGGGGGCACGTTGATGCCGCGGTTGGAGAGCGGCGAGGTGCCGGCGAAGTCCACCTCGATGCGGTCCTCGTGGATGGTCATCGCCGCCCGGAGCGTGACCGGCGCCTCGTAGCCGTCGGAGCGGATCTCGGCGCGGAAGGTGCCGCGCGGGAGCTTCGCGATCTCCGCGACCGTGGCGCGGAGCGAGCTGTCGAAGATGTGGGCGGCGAGGTCGTCGAGCGAGTCCATGGCGAACTCGTCCATCATCTCGACCAGCCGCCGGGCGCCGGCCTCGTTGCAGGCGCACAGGGAATAGACGTCGCCCTCCAGCTCGACCGGGGTGCGGGAGCCGGCGCGCAGGAAGTCGAAGAAGGTCTCGTTCGGCCGCCCCCGGTCGAAGCACTTGACGATCGGGATGTAGAGCCCCTCCTCGAACACCGAGCGCCCCTCCGGCCCCATGCCGAGGCCGCCGACGTCGATGACGTGGGCGGTGTTGGCGAACAGGCCGACGGTGCGCCCGTTGCGGAAGGCGGGGGTGACGACGGTGAGGTCGTGCAGGTGGCCGGTGCCGAGCCAGGGGTCGTTGGTGATGTAGTGGTCGCCCGGCTGCATGGTGTGCACCGGGAACTTCTTCAGGAAGTGCCCGACGCTCTCGGCCATCGAGTTGACGTGGCCGGGCGTGCCGGTGACCGCCTGGGCGAGCATCCGGCCCTGGAGGTCGAAGATGCCGGCGGAGAGGTCGCCCGCCTCGCGCACGGTGGTGGAGAAGGCGGTGCGGATCATGGTCTGCGCCTGCTCCTCGACCACCGCGATCAGGCGGTTCCACTGGATCTGGCGCTGGATCGCCCTGAGCGCGTCCGTCACCGGGAGGCCTCCTGCGTCAGTTCGAGATAGCCGAGCCCGTCCATCCGGCAGCGCCAGCCGCGGCCGACCAGGGTGCTGGTCTCCGCCTCGGCGACGATGGCGGGCCCGGCGATCGCGGCGCCCGGGGTGAAGGCGTCGCGCTCGTAGACCGGCCAGTCGGCGACCTCGCCGGTCGCCGTGTCGCGCACGGCGAGGTGGCGCGCGGGCCGGGGCGGCGGCGCGTCGAACACCTCGCCCGCCGGCTCGACCGGCTCGGGGATGGTCGAGACCGTGACGGCGAAGCTCAGCACCTCGACGTCGCTGCCGGGCACGGGGCGGTCGTAGCAGCGGGCGTACTCGGCCTCGTAGGCGGCGCGGATGGCCGGCACGTCCGCCGCCGTCAGCGCGCGCGCCGGGAGCGGGACGGCGATCTCGTGCCCCTGGCCGACGTAGCGCATGTAGGCGAGGCGCGTCTGCCGCGTCGGCTGCCCGAAGCTTCCCGCCGCGACCACCGCCTCCGCCTCGGCCGCCGCCTCGGCGAGCAGCGCGTTCACCGCCGCGACGTCGAAGCGGGCGAGGCGCTGGTAGAGGCTGCGCACCACCTCGTAGGCGACCGGGGCGCGCAGGAAGCCGATCGCGCTCCCCACCCCGGCGCCGGAGGGGACGAGGATGCGCCGGATGCCGATCTTCTCGGCGACGCGTGTCGCATGCACCGGCCCGCCGCCGCCGAAGGCGATCAGCACGCGGTCCTCGAAGCCCTTGCCGGATTCGATCGCGTGCACGCGCGCGGCGTTGGCCATGTTCTCGTCCACCATCTCGACCACGCCGAGCGCCGCCATCTCCGGCGCGAGGCCGAGGCGCTCGCCGACATGCGCCGCGAGCGCCGCGCGCGCCTTCTCCGGATGGAGGCGCAGCGTGCCGCCGGCGAAGCGCTCCGGGTCGTAGCGGCCGAGCAGGAGGTTGGCGTCGGTCACCGCCGGCCTCTCGCCGCCGCGGCCGTAGCAGGCGGGGCCGGGATCGGCGCCGGCGCTCTCGGGGCCGACCTGAATCCGCCCGAGCGCGTCCACCCCGGCGAGCGAGCCGCCGCCCGCGCCGATCTCCACCATCTCGATCACCGGGATGCGCAGCGGCAGGCCGGAGCCCTTCTTGAAGCGGCCGACGCGCGCCACCTCGAAGTGGCGCGCGGTCTGCGGGGCGTAGTCGTCGATCAGGCAGACCTTCGCCGTGGTGCCGCCCATGTCGAAGGAGAGCACGCGCCCGAATCCGCGCTCCTTCGCCACGTGCGCGGAGAAGATCGCCCCGCCCGCGGGGCCGGATTCGACCAGCCGGATCGGGAAGCGCGCCGCGGTCTCGAGCGTGGTGAGGCCGCCGCCGGAGAGCATCAGGAACAGCGGGCAGGAGAGGCCCGCCTCGCGCAGCCCGCTCTCCAGCCGGCGCAGGTAGCGCGCCATCAGCGGCTGGACGTAGGCGTTGGCGACGGTGGTGGAGAAGCGCTCCCACTCGCGCATCTCCGGCGACACCTCGGAGGAGAGCGAGACCGGAAGCTCCGGCCACATCTCGGCGACGATCTCGGCGGCGCGGCGCTCGTGCGCCGGGTTGACGAAGGCGTGCAGGAAGCCGATGGCGAGGCTCTCGATGCCCTCGGCGCGCAGGAATGCGACCTGGCGGCGCACCGCCTCCTCGTCCAGCGGGCGCAGCACCCTGCCCTCGTTGTCGAGCCGCTCGGGGACGGGCAGGCGCCAGCGGCGCGGGACCAGCGGCTGCGGCAGCTCGATGTTGAGGTCGTACTGGTCGTAGCGCGCCTCGTTGCCCATGGCGAGGACGTCGCGGAAGCCCTCGGTCGTCAGCAGCGCGGTGCGCGCGCCCTTGCGCTCGATGATGGCGTTGGTGGCCAGCGTGGTGCCGTGGATGACGAGCGCGATGTCCCCCGGCGCGAGGCCGGCCTCGTCCAGCACGCGGCGCACCCCCGCGAGCACGCCCTCCTCCGGCGCGTGGGGCGTGGTGAGGACCTTGCCGGTCCAGCGCCGGCCGTTCTCCTCGACGGCCACGTCGGTGAAGGTGCCGCCGATGTCCACCGCGAGGCGCGCCGTCATGCCGCCGCCTCCGCCACCCAGCGCGCCGCGACCGCGCAGGCCGCGGCGAAGTCCTCGATCCGCATGTCTTCCTTCGGGTTGTGGCTGCCGTTCTGGTTGCGCACGAACAGCATCCCCGCCGGCACGCCCGCCTGCGCGAAGGCCGCGGCATCGTGGCCGCCGCCCGAGGGCATCATGCGGTGCGCGATGCCGAGCGCCTCCGCGGCGCGCTTCAGCCCGGCCTGCACGCCCGCATCCATCGGCGCGGCGCGGCTGCCGCTCTCCGCGCCCAGCTCGAACCGCACCCCGCGGCGGGCCTCGATGCGCGGGACGAGGTCGTACAGCACCTCGAACATGCGGTCGCAGTTGCGGGGATTGACGCTGCGCACGTCGAGCTGGAACACCGCCTCGCCGGGGATCCGGGTGAAGCCGGCCTCGGGCGCGGTCGCCAGCACGCAGAAGGTGCAGACCAGCTCGTGGCCCTCGGTCTCCAGCCGCAGCCACGCCTCGTCCATGCGGTGGGCGAGCTCGGCAAGCGCGATCGCCGCGTCGCGCCGGTGGCGGCGCGGCGTGGCGCCGGAGTGGTTGTATTCCCCGATCACCCGCGCCGCGCGCAGCCGCCGGCTGCCGGGGATGCCGGTGACGATGCCGAGAGGGACGCCCTCCGCCTCCAGCACCGGCCCCTGCTCGATGTGCACCTCGAGGAAGGCCGCGACGGTGTCGGGGCCGAGCACGCGCCTGCCCGCGCGCACGAAGTCCGGGTCGAAGCCCTCGGCGCGCATGTGCTCCTCGAGCGTGCGGCCGGTGTCGGCGCGGCGGACCGCGAGCTCCTCCGGCCGCAGCGTGCCGAGCGCGCCGCGGCTGCCGGGGTAGCTCACCGGGAACCAGGCGCCCGCCTCCTCGGCGCGGAGCGCGAGCACCGTCACGTCGCGCCCCGGCACGACGCCGGCGCGGCGCAGGCCGGCCACCACCGCGAGGCCCGCCAGCACCCCCGCCGCGCCGTCGTAGTTGCCGCCGCGGCGCACGCTGTCGAGGTGGCTGCCGAGCAGCAGGCGCTTCGCCGCGCGGTCGCGCCCCGGCAGCGTCATGTGCAGGTTGCCGACCGGGTCGGCGCGCACCTCGAGCCCCAGCGCCTCGGCGGCTTCGCGCACCAGGGCATGGGCCGCACGCTCGCCCGGGCCGTAGGCGTCGCGCGTCACGCCCTCGCCGTCGCGGCTCCGCGCGCGGAGCTCGGCGAACAGGCGCTCGGCAAGGGCGACGTCCGGGCTCGCGGTCGCGCTCATCGGCCTAGAGCATCGCCCGCACCCGGCCGCCGTCCACCCGGATCAGCGTGCCGGTGATGTAGCCCGCGCGCTCGCTCGCCAGGAACGCCCCCATCGGGCCGAAATCGGCCGGCACGCCGAGCCGGCCGGCGGGGATCTCCTCCGCCGCCCTGGCGAGCGCGGCCTCGAAGGAGATGCCGAGCTGCTGCGCCCGCGCCGTGGTGGTCTGGGTCACGCGGTCGGTGAGGATGGTGCCCGGGGCGAGCACGTTCATCGTCACCCCGTCCTTCGCCACCTCGGCCGAGAGGGTCTTGAGCCAGGCCCAGACGCTCGCCCGCAGCGTGTTGGAGAGGGCGAGCGTCGGGATCGGATGCTGCATCCCGGTGCTGCCGATGACGATCACCCGCCCCCACTTGCGCTCGCGCATCGCCGGCATCAGCCGCATGGCGATGCGGATCGGCGAGAGGACGATGCGCTGGAACCAGGCGACGAGGTCCGCCTCCTTCATCTCCCAGGCCGTGCAGGGCGGCGGGCCGCCGTGGTTGAGCACCAGGATGTCCACCCCGCCCATCGCCGCCACGGCGCCGTCGGCGAGGCGGTCCATGTCCTCGCCGCGCGCCACGTCGGCCGGGATGCCGACGGCGGAGGCGGCGCCGAGACCCTTGAGCGCCGCCGCCGCCGCATCCAGCGCCGCCTGGTCGCGCCCGCTGATGACGAGCGCGGCACCCTCGGCCGCCAGCGCCTCCGCGACCGCGCGCCCGAGGCCCTTCGAGGCCCCCATCACCAGCGCCCGCCTGCCCTTCAACCCGAGGTCCATCGCATCCCCTCCCCGCCTGCGGAACGGCGGCGGACCCTGCCCCCTCGGCGCGGCGCTGGCAAGACGCGCCGCGGCCGCTATGGTGCGCGCCGACCGTCGTTCCCCAGCCGGAAGGCCCGCCGCCCATGGCCAAGCCCGCCCTGCTCGTCACCCGCAAGCTGCCGCCCGCGATCGAGGCCCGCGCCGCGCGCGACTACGACGCCCATCTCAACCCCGAGGACGCGCCCTGGTACGCCGACGGCGCCGAGATCGCCCGCCGCGCCGCCGCGATCGGCGCCGCCGGCATCCTCTGCGCCGCCGGCGACCGGCTGGATGCCGCCTGCATCCGGGCCCTGCCGCCCTCGGTCAAGGCGATCGCCACCTTCAGCGTCGGCTTCGACCACATCGACCTCGCCGCCGCCCGCGCGCGCGGCATCGTCGTCACCAACACGCCGGAGGTGCTGACCGAGGCGACGGCGCAGATCGCGCTCACCCTGCTGCTGATGGCCTGCCGCCGCGCCGGCGAGGGCGAGCGCCTGGTGCGCGCCCGGCGCTGGACCGGCTGGGCGCCGACCCAGCTCCTCGGCCTGACGCCGGAGGGCAAGCGCCTCGGCATCCTCGGCTTCGGGCGGATCGGGCGGACGCTCGCGCGCATGGCGCGCGGCCTCGGGATGGAGATCCACTACCGCGACCTGCAGCGCCTGCCTCCCGAGCTCGAGCAGGGCGCGATCTGGCACGAGAGCGACGAGAGCTTCCTGCGCGCGAGCCAGTTCCTCTCCATGCACATGCCGGGCGGCGAGGCGACGCGCAAATGGCTGAACGCCGAGCGCATCGCCCTGCTGCCGCGCGGCGCGGTGGTGGTGAACACCGGCCGCGGCGGCTCGGTGGACGACGAGGCGCTGATCGCGGCGCTGCGCTCCGGCCACGTCTTCGCCGCCGGGCTCGACGTCTATGACGGCGAGCCGCGCATCCACGAGGGCTATTTCGGCCTGGAGAACGTGGTGCTGCTGCCGCATCTCGGCAGCGCCACGGTGGAGACGCGCGACGCGATGGGGCACCGCGCCCTCGACAACCTCGACGCCATCCTGCTGCGCGGCGAGCCGCCGCGCGACCGGGTGGCCTGACCCGATCCGCCGCCAGGGGACCCGTCCGATGCTGTTCGATTTCGCCACCCTGCCGCCCGGCGAGGGCTACAAGCTGATGGTCTCGACCATCGTGCCGCGGCCGATCGCCTGGGTGGTGACGCTCGATGCCGAGGGCCGGCCGAACGCCGCCCCCTTCTCCTTCTTCAACGCCTTCTCCGGCAACCCGCCGATCGTCGGCTTCGGCTGCGGGCCGCGGCCGGAGGGCAGCCCGAAGGACACGCTCGCCAACGTCCGCCGGCTCGGCGAATTCACCATCTGCCTGGTGCCGGATTCGCTCGTCCAGCAGATGAACGTCACCGCGGCCGAGTTCGAGGCCGGGGTCAACGAGCTGGAGGAGGCGGGGCTCGCCGCCGCCCCCTGCGCCAAGGTGAGGACCCCGCGCATCGCGGAGAGCCCGGTGGCGATGGAGTGCGTCCTGCACCAGATCGTCCCGCTGGGCGAGCACAACCTGGTCCTCGGCCGCATCCTCGCGATGGAGGTGCGCGACGACTGCGTGCTCGACCCCGCGAAGCGCTACATAGACACGCCGAAGCTCGGGCTGATCGGCCGCATGCACGGCCGCGGCTGGTACGCCCGCACCACCGACCGGATGGAGATCCCGCGCATCACCCCCGAGCAGTGGGAGGAGCAGAAGCGCAGGCGGGCGGCGGAGTAGCGCCGCCGCGTGCCCCCGCCCGCGGCGCCGGCAGGGGGCCTTGCCGGGAGGCCGGCGCCGGCCGCGGCCGGGGCAGGTGCCTCCCGCCCCGCCGCGTGCTACCCGCCGCCGTGGCCATGACCCGCCGCGCCCCCACCGGCTCCGATGTCTGAAGCGGTCCTGCTCCGCCCCGAGGCCGCCGAGCCGGCCCCGCCGCGGCGCCGCCGCGCGCCGCCCTGGGCCTGGGTCTCGCTGGTCGCGGCGGCGGCGATCGCCGCCCCGGTGCTCGCCGTGCTCGCCGCCGCGGCGGCGCCGCCGGCGACGGCCTGGAGGCACATCGCCGGCACCTTCCTGCCGGAGATGCTGGCCAATTCCTTCCTGCTCGCCCTGCTGGTCGGGCTGATGACCGCCTCGGCCGGCGCGGTCTCCGCCTGGCTCGTCACCGCCTTCGAATTCCGCGGACGCGCGGCGCTCGAGGTGGCGCTGCTGCTGCCGCTCGCCATGCCCGCCTATGTCTGCGGCTATGCCTATGTCTGGCTGCTCGACGTCGCGGGGCCGGTGCAGACCGTCCTGCGCGACCTCACCGGGCTCCGCTGGGGGGAGTACTGGTTCCCGGAGATCCGCAGCCTGCCCGGCGCGGCGGTGATGCTGGCGATGGTGCTCTATCCCTACGTGTACATGCTCTGCCGCGCCGCCTTCCTGCAGCAGAGCGTCTGCCTTATCGAGGCCTCGCGCACCCTCGGCCACGGGCTGCCGCGCACCTTCCTCCATGTCGCGCTGCCGCTCGCCCGGCCGGCTCTGGCGGGCGGCGTGGCCCTGGCGCTGATGGAGACGCTGGCCGATTTCGGCACGGTGCAGCACTTCGCCGTCCGCACCCTGACCACCGGCATCTACGAGGCCTGGTTCGGCCTCGGCGACCGCGGCGCCGCCTCGCAGCTCGCCGCCTGCCTGATGGGCCTGGTCGCCCTGCTGCTGCTGCTCGAGCGCCTCTCGCGCGGCGACCGCCGCTACCATCCGACGACCACCCGCCATCCGCCGATGCATCCGGTGCCGCTGCGCGGCGCGAAGGCCGCGCTCGCGGTCCTCGCCTGCGCCATGCCGGTGCTGCTCGGCTTCGGCATCCCGGCCGGGACGCTGCTCTGGCTGGCGGCGGAGACGGGCGACCCGCTGGCGCCGCCCCGCTTCATGCCGTTCGCGCTGAACTCGCTCGTCCTCGCGGCGCTGACCGCGGCGCTCGCGGTGCCGCTCGCGGCGCTGCTCGCCTGGGCGCAGCGCCTGCACCCCTCGCCCCTGCGCGCGGCGGCGAACCGGGTGGCGGCGCTCGGCTACGCGGTGCCCGGCTCGGTGATCGCGGTCGGGACGCTGGCGCCCGCGGGCCTGTTCGACAACGCGCTCGATTCCTGGATGCGCGCGCGCTTCGGGATCTCGACCGGCCTGCTGCTCTCGGGCGGGATCGCCGCCCTGGTCTTCGCCTACCTCGTCCGCTTCCTCGCGGTGGCGATGTCCGCCGTCGAATCGGGGCTGGCGCGGATCAAGCCCTCGCTCGCCGCCGCCGCGCGCGTGCTCGGCCGCACCCCGGGCGAGGCGGTGCGCGAGGTCGAGCTGCCGCTCGCGCGCGGGGCGCTCCTCACCGCCGCGGTGCTGGTCTTCGTGGACACCATGAAGGAGCTGCCGGCGACGCTGATCGTGCGGCCCTTCGACTTCGATACGCTCGCGGTGCGGGTCTACAGCCTCGCCGCCGACGAGCGGCTGGCGGAGGCCAGCACGGCCGCGCTGCTGATCGTCGCCGTCGGGCTCCTTCCGGTGGCGGCGCTCACCCGGGCGATGCGCCGGGGCTGACCGTCCGGCGCGCCGCGGACGGCCGGCCGCAAAGGTGCCCCGCTCTCCCGGGGTCCGGACACGGGACTGTGAATCGGGACCGGGGCATAGCAACCTGCGCGCGGGACGGATTCGGGCCAAAGTCCGTCCCCGCTTCCCGACCCCCAGGGCATCAGCCGCACCGCGCATGTCCGCTTCCGCCTTCCCGGTCGATTCCGTCCCAGCGCTGCCGCACGGGTCCGATCCGTTCCGGCACGGGGATCCGCTGTGGCTGCCCGCCGGCGCCGAGGCGGCAGCAGCGGCCGCCTCCCTCGTGATCCTCGCCGCCCTCGTGTCCTTCTTCCTCCGGCGGCGCGAACCCGGCTTTCCCATCCTTGCGGCGCTGCTCTCCCTCTTCCTGCTGTCCGACGCGACGGCGCACTTGGCGCGGCTCTGGATGCTCTGGCGCCCGGATCACGGCGCGACGGGGCCCGTCGCCACGGGCCTCGCCGCCGTGATCGGGCTGGCCAGCGCCGTCCTGCTCCGCCCGGTGCTGGCGAAGACCCTCGCCCGGCCCAGCCCCGCCGACCTCGCGCGGGAGATCGAGGTCCGCCGCGCGGCCGAGGCGCGCGCCCGCGAATCGGAGGCCCGGCTCGCCAGCCTGTTCGAGCACATGGCCGACGCGGTCTTCGTGGTCGGCCAGCGCCCCGACGGCAGGTTCGCCTACGAGTCCGTCAACCCGGCCTTCGAGCGGCTGTTCGGCGTGGGCCGCGACCGCCTGCTCGGCCAGGGGCCGCGCGCCTTCCTGGACGACGAGGCGGTGGTGGCGCTCATCGAGCGGCGCTACGCCGAGGCCCTGGCCGGCCACGCGCCCGTCGCATACGAGGCCTGCGGATTCACCCGCGCCGGCTATCGCCACTGGCATACGGTGCTTGCGCCCATCCGCGACCCCGAAGGGCAGGTGGTCCGGCTGCTCGGCAGCGTGCGGGACGTGACCGAGACGCGGCGCCTGCAGGCCGATCTGCAGGAGGCCGCGCGGCTCGCCACCGTCGGCTCGATGTGCGCGGGCGTGGCGCACGAGATGAGCCAGCCGGTGAACGTCATCGCCCTGTGGGCCGGCAATGCGCGCGCCGCCCTCGCCGCCGGACGCGCCGAACCGGAGCGGCTCGCCCGCGCCTTCGAGGTCGTGCTCGACCAGAGCCGCCGCATCGGCGCGCTGCTCGAGCGCATGCGCGAGCTGACGCGCGAGGAGCCCGCCGGCCCTGGCGCGCGCCCCGCCGCCCCGCCGCGCGGCGAGGGGGGCGCCCGCCCCGGGGCGCCGGCGGCCGAGGCCGAGCCGGGCGGCCCCTTCGATGCGGCGGAGGCGGTCGCCGCGGTCGCCGCGGTCGCCAGCCGGCAGTACGCGATCGAGGGGACGGTCGAGCTGACGCTGGATCGTCCGCCGGGCACGATCCCGGTGCAGGGCCGGCGGGCGAAGCTCGAGCAGGCCCTGCTGCAGCTGATCGCCAACGCGCATGACGCCGTGCTGGAGCGCCGCTCCCGCGAGCCCGGCGCGCCGGCGCGCATCGTCGTGGCGCTGCGCGCCGACCACGCCGGCGGGGTGGTGGCGATCGCGGTGCGCGACACCGGGGGCGGCGTGCCCGAGGCGGTGCGCGGGCGCATCTTCGACCCGTTCTTCACCACCAAGGAGCCGGGCCGCGGCACCGGCCTCGGCCTCGCCATCGTCCAGGGCGTGGCGCGCAGCATGGGGGGGCGGCTGGAGACCTGGAACGAGGCGGCCGGCACCGCCGAGGCCGGGGCGGTGTTCTGCCTCACCCTGCCGCTGGCCGCCGCCGCGCCCGTGCGGCCGGGGCCGGTGCGGGTCGGGACCGCCGCGGCCTGAGCATGACGGGATCGGCGCCATCGGGCCCGGGCCCTCCGGACGACGCGCCGCGCATCCTCGTCGCCGAGGACGAGCCGCTGGCGGCGATGGCGATCGAGGACCTGCTGGCGGGCGCCGGCTATGCGGTCCTGCTCGCCGCGGACGGCCAGGAGGCGCTGGAGATCGCCGCGCGCGGCGCGCGCTTCGACCTGCTGCTGACCGATCTGCGCATGCCGCGCCTGGCCGGGCGCGAGCTGATCCGGCGTCTGCGCGCGGCCCGGCCGGACCTGCCCGTGGTCGTGATGACCGGCTACGCCCCACCGGACGGCGCGGCCTCGCTGCTGCGGGATGCCGGAGGGACCGGGCCGCTGCTCCTCTTCACCAAGCCGATCGAGCCCGAACAGCTGCTCGACGCGGTCGGCCGGCTGGCCGGCTGGTCCCGGCGCTGACCCCCGCGCCGGCGGCGTGGCGGGCGCCGCGGAGCCGCCCGCCGGGCCTTGCGGCCTCGCCCCGCCTCTCCATGCTGCGGGCGGGCGCAGCCGCGGGAGGCATCTCCGGGCGCGCGAGGAGGAACGGGGTCGCTCATGAGACCAGGATCCGCGCCGGCGACCGGGCGCCGCAGGCCCGCCGCGGGAGCGCTGCCGCGCCGGCGACTGGCGCGGCGGATCGCCGGCGCCGTGGCCCTTGCGGCGGCCGCGCTGCTGCCGGGCTGCGCCGCCCTCGCCCCGCGCCCCGTCGCCGTCGAGCAGCGCCTCGCCGCGCTGCCCGCGACGGGGCTCGCGGGACTCGAGCGCCCCGTCACCATCCGCTGGAACGACCACCTGATCCCCTGGATCGAGGCGGAGACCGACCGCGACCTCGCCTTCGCCCTCGGCCTCGTGCACGGGCACCTGCGCGGGGCGCAGATCGCGCTGCTGCGCCTGGTCGCGCGCGGGCGGCTGTCCGAGGTGGCGGGGCCGTTCGCCACCGAGGTGGACCACGCGCTGCGCATCCTCGACTTCGGCCGCGCCGCGCCCGAGATCGAGCGGCGCTGGCCGGCGGAGACGCGCGCCTTCGTCGAGTCCTTCGTCGCCGGGCTGAACCACGCCACGCTCCGCGCCGGGCGGCCGCCGCCGGAATTCGCGCTGCTCGGCCTCCGCCCCGAGCCCTACAGCACGGCCGATATCCTCGCCATCGGCCGGCTCGCCGGGACCGACGTGAACTGGCTGCTCTATTTCTCGCTGCTCGGCGAGCGCGGGCGACCGGACTTCGCCCGGCTGTGGCGGCGCACGCTCGAGGCCGGGGCGAGCGCGACCGAGCCGGCGCGCGAGGCGGAGGGCGGGGGGAGCGCCGCGCTGCGCGCGCTCCTCGGCGGACTGAACCGCGCCGGCAGCAACGCCGTGGCGGTGGCGGCGCGGCGCAGCGCGACGGGCGGGGCGCTGCTCGCCTCCGACCCGCATCTCAGCCTCAACCTGCCCAATCTGTGGCTGGCGGTGGGGATGCGCTCGCCCTCCTTCCACGCGGTCGGGCTGATGGTGCCGGGCCTTCCCATTCTCGGCCTCGGCCGCAACCCGGACCTCGCCTGGGGCGGGACGAACATGCGCGCCGCCGCCTCCGACCTGTTCGACGTCTCCCGCCTGCCGCCGGCGCAGATCACGGAGCGGCGCGTCACCCTGCGCCGGCGCCTGTGGTTCAGCACCGAGCGCACGGTCCGCCTCACCCTGCACGGCCCGATCGTGACCGATGCCGCGCTCGTCCCCGCGCGCCCCGGCGAGGCGATCGCGCTGCGCTGGGTCGGCCACGAGCCGACCGACGAGATCACCGCCCTGCTGCGCGCGGCGCGCGCCCGCGACGGCGCCGCGTTCCGCGCCGCCTTCGCCGGCTTCGGCGTCAGCCCGCAGAACATGGTCTGGGCCGCGCGCGACGGCCGCATCGGCCGGCTGATGGCGGCCACCCTGCCCGCCCGCACCGGCTTCCCCGACGCGGACCCGGTGCTCGACGCGGCCGACCCCGCCGCCACCGCCCCCTGGGCGCGCCTGCTCGATGCACGCGACCTGCCCTACGCCGAGGACCCGCCGGAGGGCGTGCTCGCCTCCGCCAACGAGCGGCCGGAGCCGCTCGGGGGCCGCGCCCCGCCCCCGCTCGGCCTCTTCTTCAGCGACGGCGACCGGCTGGAGCGCCTGCGCGCCCTGCTCGCCGCGCGCGAGCGGCTCTCGGTCGCCGACCTGATGGCGCTGCAGCGCGACACCCTCTCGCCCAAGGCGGCGCGGCTCGCCGCGGCGCTGCGGCGGCGGCTCGAGGGCCTCGCCGAGGCGGCGCCGGTCGCCGCCGCCCTCGACGGCTGGGACGGCGACTACCGAGCCGACAGCCGCGCCGCGCTCGCCTTCGAGCTGCTGCTCGGGCGCCTGGTGCCGGCGCTGCTCGCGGAGAACGGGCGCGACGGCGCGGCGGGCCGGCGCGGGCCGGAGACGCAGTGGAACTTCCTCACCACCTTCCTCCTGCGCGACCTCGACGCCCTGCCGCCCGAGCGCCGGGCCGCGGTGCTGCGCCAGGCGGCGGCGGAGGCGGCGCGCGAGCTCGGCCGCTTCCGCGACTGGGGCGACGTGCACCGCCAGCGGGTCGCGCACTGGCTGGTGAACCTGCCGCTGATCGGCGGCGCCTTCGTGCAGGGCGACGCGCCGGTCGGCGGCTCCCGCGAGACGCCGATGAAGACCAGCCACGGCCTGGTGCAGGGGCGGCATGTCGCGACCTTCGGCTCGATGGCGCGGCATGTGAGCGACCTCTCCGACCCCGACGCCAATTGGGTCGTGCTCTACGGCGGCCAGGACGGCTGGCTCGGCAGCGCCGCCTTCGCCGACCAGGTGCCGCTCTGGCGCGAGGGGCGCATGATCCGCCTGCCGCTGCGGCCCGAGACGGTCGCGGCCGAGTTCCCGCGCGTGACGCGGCTGCTGCCGGCGGCGCGATGACGGGCGCGGGCGGTCCGCCCTTCGACGCGACGCCGTTCCTGCGCGCCTACGCGCGCTGGCGGCTCGGGCGCATCGAGGCGCTCGACTGGGTGGCGGCGCAGGAGCGGCTGCTGCTCTCCCTCCTCCGCCGCGCCGCGCGCACGCGGTTCGGCCGCGCCCACGGCTTCGGCGCGATCCGCTCGGTCGCCGACTTCCAGGCGCGCGTGCCGCTGCGCCGCTACGAGGCGTTCTGGGAGGAATACTGGCGCCCCGCCTATCCGGTGCTCGAGGACCTCACCTGGCCGGGCCGGGTGCCCTATTTCGCGCTCAGCTCCGGCACCACCTCCGGACGCACCAAGCACATCCCCGTGACGCGGCCGATGGTGCGCGCCAACCGCGCCGCCGCGCTCGACGTGCTGTGCTGGCATCTCGCCCGCCATCCGCGCAGCCGCGTCCTCGGCGGTCTCTCCTTCCTGCTCGGCGGCTCGACCGCGCTCGAGGAGGTGGCGCCCGGCGTGCGCCAGGGCGATCTCTCCGGCATCGCCGCGGCCGAGGTGCCCGCCTTCGCCCGGCCGTGGTACTGGCCGCCGCCCGAGCTCGCCCTGATCCCCGACTGGGACCGCAAGATCGCGGCGCTTGCCGCGGCGACGCCGGTGGCGCGGGTGCGCAGCCTGGGCGGCACGCCGAGCTGGCTCCTGATGCTGTTCGAGCGCCTGGCTGAACGGCACGGCCGGCCGCCGCTGCCGGCGCTCGAGCTGCTGGTGCACGGCGGCGTTGCCTGGGCGCCCTATCGCGCGCGCATGGCGCCGTGGCTTCCGCCCGGCTGCGCGACGCGCGAGGTCTATCCGGCAAGCGAGGGCTTCTTCGCCATCGCCGACCGCGGCGAGGGCGAGGGGCTGCGCCTGATCGCCGACGGCGGCTGCTTCTTCGAGTTCGTGCCGCTTGCCGAGCTCGACTCGCCCGCGCCGGCGCGGCACTGGGCGGCGACGGTCGAGACCGGCGTGGAGTACGCGATCGTCGTCACCACCTGCGCCGGGCTGTGGGCCTATGTGGTGGGCGACACGGTGCGCTTCGTCGAGCGCGCGCCGCCGCGGCTGCTGGTGACGGGCCGCACCTCCTACTTCCTCTCCGCCTTCGGCGAGCATCTGAGCGGGGAGGAGATCGAAGCCGCGCTGCTCGCCGCGGCGCGCGAAGCGGGCCTCGCGGTGGCGGAGTACTGCGTCGGGCCGGTGTTCGGCCGCGCCGGGGGCCATCACCGCTGGCTGGTGGAGACGGCGGCGCCGGCCGGGGGGGAGGCGGCGGCGCGCCTCGCCGCCGCGCTCGATGCCGCGCTCGCCGCGGCCAACGACGACTACCGCGCGCACCGCGCGGGGCGCCAGCTCGGCCCGCCGGAGGTGGTGCTGCTGCCGCCCGGCGCCTTCGCGGCGTGGATGCGGCGCGAGGGCCGGCTCGGCGGCCAGCACAAGGTGCCGCGGGTGGTGGCCGATCCGGAACGGTTCGCGGCGATCGCCGCGGCGGTGGCCGATGCCGCGGCCGGCGGGGAGCCGCGGCGCTGACGGGACGGCGGTGGCCGCGCGCGGGGAGGCGCGGCGCCGGGGGCGGGGCGATCCGCGCTCGCTCGCTTGCCGCAACGGAGGCCGTGCTGGCAGGCTTCCCGCCCCGGCGGAGGAGGCGGGAAGGGATGGCCATCGCGGGCAGTTTGTGCGCGGCCGGGCGGATGCTCGCCCTGCTGGCGTTGCTGTGCGGCGTGGCGGGCTGCGCCCTCACCACGGACGAGATCGCGGTGGAATACGGCGCGCCGCGCGCCACCCCGGCGCCGGTGCCGGGCGCGTCCGAGGTCTCGGTCGCCGTCGCGGCGCGAGATGCGCGGACCGCCTACCGCGACCGCGTCTCCACCAAGCGCAACGGCTACGGCATGGAGATGGCCCCGATCGTCGCGACCAACGACGTGATCGCCGAGACCGCCCGCGCGATCGCGGCGGAGCTTGCGGCGCGCGGCTTTGCCCCGGGCGGGCGGGACGCCCGCGTCGAGATCGACGTGCTGCGCTTCTACAACGACTTCAAGCCGGGATTCTGGGCCGGGTCGGCGACCGCGGAGCTGCTCGTGAATCTGCGCGTGCTGGACCGCGCCGGGCGGGTCGTGTTCCTGAAGACCTACCACGCCGAGGGCCATGTGCCCGCCCTGGTGATCTACAGCGGCGAGAACGCGCGCACGGCGCTGGTCGAGGGCCTGCGCAACCTGGTCCACCAGGTGGCCGACAACCCCGCGCTGATCGCCGCGCTGACCGCCCAGGCGCCGCCGGCGGCGGAGCCGCCTCCGCCCCCGCGCCGGCGGCCGGGCCGCCCCGTGAGCTAGCCGGCGGCGACGGGCAGAGCGGATCGCGGACGGCGGCACCGGCCGGGCGCGCCGATCCGCCCGGCGGACAACGCGCCGGGGCCGCCACCGCGCGCACGGCCGAGCAGAAGCGGTTCCAGGCCCGATCGCGGACAGGCGGAACCGGCCCGAAGCACGGATCGGCCTCGCGGACAGAGGGCGGGGCCGCAGCGGCGGGCACGGCCGGGCGAAGCCGGCCCCGGCCCGCGGCGCCGGGCGCGACTCGGCGGGGAAAATCCGCGCTCTTGCAAGATCTTGGCGGCCGTTGTTGTCCGCCCTCCCGGGCCCCGCTACAGTGAGCGGGGGATAGGAACAAGGCATGAACGACCTGTTCGGCCGGGCGCGCCTCGCCAAGGCTGCCGCCGGCCAGAGCGACTCGTACTCGGCCAAGGACATCGAGGTGCTGGAGGGGCTGGAGCCGGTGCGGCGCCGCCCCGGCATGTACATCGGCGGCACCGACGAGACCGCGCTCCACCACCTCGCCGCCGAGATCCTCGACAACGCCATGGACGAGGCGGTGGCCGGCCACGCCGACCGCATCGAGGTGACGCTCGAGCCCGGGAACTGGCTCACCGTGCGCGACAACGGCCGCGGCATCCCGGTGGACCCGCACCCGAAATTCCCGAAGCTCTCGGCGCTCGAGGTGATCTTCACCACGCTGCACTCGGGCGGCAAGTTCTCCGGCAAGGCCTACAGCACCTCGGGCGGCCTGCACGGCGTCGGCTCCTCGGTGGTGAACGCGCTCTCCGAACGGCTGGAGGTGGAGGTCGCGCGCGACCGCACCCTCTACACCCAGGCCTTCGAGCGCGGCCGCCCGGTGACGCGGCTGAAGACCGCCGGGCCGGTGCACAACCGCCGCGGCACCACGGTGCGCTTCCGCCCCGACCCGCAGATCTTCGGCACGCTCGCCTTCAGCCCGGCGCGGCTGTACCGGCTCTGCCGCTCCAAGGCCTATCTGTTCCGCGGCGTCGAGATCCGCTGGTCCTGCGACCCCTCGCTGATCCGCGACGACACCCCGGCCCAGGCGGTGCTGCGCTTCCCGGGCGGCCTCGCCGACTTCCTGGCGAGCGCGATCGAGGGCCGCGCCCGGGTGGTGCCGGCGATCTGGGCCGAGCAGGTGGAGTTCCCGGACGGCGCCGGCCGCGCCGAATGGGCGCTGACCTGGCTCGAGCAGGGCGAGGGATTCCTCAACACCTACGCCAACACCATCCCCACCTCCCAGGGCGGCACCCACGAGGCCGGGCTGCGCGCGGCGCTGGTGAAGGGCCTGCGCGCCTATGGCGAGCTCAAGAAGGAGAAGCGCGCGGCGAACATCGTCGCCGAGGACGTGCTCGGCTCCCTCGCCGGCATGCTCTCGGTCTTCATCCGCGAGCCGCAGTTCCAGGGCCAGACCAAGGACCGCCTCGCCTCGCCCGAGGCGCAGCGCCTGGTCGAGGGGGTGCTGCGCGACCACTTCGACCACTGGCTCGCCGGCGACCCGACCACCGCCGACAACCTGCTCGCCTTCGTCATCGAGCGCGCCGAGGAGCGCATCCGCCGGCGCGAGCAGAAGGACACGCCGCGCAAGAGCGCGACGCGCAAGCTGCGCCTGCCCGGCAAGCTCGCCGACTGCGCGCGCGAGAGCGCCGAGGGGACGGAGCTGTTCCTGGTCGAGGGCGACTCGGCGGGCGGCTCCGCCAAGCAGGCGCGCGACCGCGAGACCCAGGCGGTGCTGCCGCTGCGGGGCAAGATCCTCAACGTCGCCTCGGCCTCCGCCGACAAGCTGCGGCAGAACCAAGAGCTGCGCGACCTGATCGAGGCGCTGGGCTGCGGCGCGGGGGAGAGGTTCGACATCGGCCGCCTGCGCTACGGCCGCGTGGTCATCATGACCGACGCCGACGTGGACGGCGCCCACATCGCCGCCCTGCTGATGACCTTCTTCTACAAGGAGCTGCCGGAGCTGGTGCGCCAGGGCCGGGTGTTCCTCGCCCAGCCGCCGCTCTACCGGCTGCAGGGGGGAGGCAAGACCCTCTACGCGCGCGACGATGCCGACCGCGAGCGGCTGCTGCGGACCGCGTTCAAGCCGAACCAGAAGGTGGAGGTCAGCCGCTTCAAGGGCCTGGGCGAGATGCCGCCGGCCTCGCTCAAGGAGACCACCATGGACCCGCGCCGGCGGACCCTGCTCAAGGTGGTCCTGCCGCCGGAGGAGCGGGCGAGGACCTCCGAGCTGATCGAGGCGCTGATGGGCCGCCGGCCGGAGCTGCGCTTCAGGTTCATCCAGGAGAACGCGGCGCGGCTCGACGCGGCGGAGGTGGACGTCTGACGCGTCCTGTGGCGCAATCCCCCACGACCGACCGCGGGGGATCGCCACATGGCCCGATTCAAGATCGTCACCCCCGCCGGCGCCAGCTTCACGGTGGCCGGCGGCGGCTATGCCTACGAGATGGAGGCGCTCGAGGGCCTCGACGCCGAGATCGTCGAGTGCCCGCCGACCGAGGAGGGCTTCATCGCCGCCGCGCGCGACGCCGACGCGGTCTACGCCAAGGGCATGAAGTTCACCCGCCGCATGATCGAGGCGCTGGAGCGCTGCCGCATCATCGCCCTCGGCACCGTCGGCGTGGACTACGTAGACGTCGCCGCCGCGACCGAGAAGGGCATCCCCGTCACCAACTGCCCCGACACCTTCATCGAGGAGGTGGCGGACCACGCGATGATGCTGCTGCTCGCCGCGCACCGCCGCGCGCTGGAGCAGGACCGCATGGTGCGCGAGGGCCGCTGGGCGGAGGGCCGCCCCCAGCTCCTGCAGATCCCGCGCCTGATGGGCCAGACCCTCGGCTTCATCGGCTTCGGCCGCGTCGCCCGCGCCACCGCCCGCCGCGCCGCGCCCTTCGGCCTGCGCCTGCTCGCCTACGATCCGTATGTCGAGGAGCTGGTGATGCCAGCCCACGGCGTGCAGCCGGCCTCGCTGCCCGAGCTCCTGGCGCAGAGCGACTTCGTCTCCCTGCACCTGCCGGACACGCCCGAGACGCGGGGCTTCCTGCAGGAGAAGCACTTCCGCCAGATGAAGCCGAATGCGATCTTCATCAACACCGGCCGCGGCCCGACCGTGGTCGAGACGGCGCTGATCCGGGCGCTGCAGGAAGGCTGGATCGCGGGCGCCGGCCTGGATGTGTTCGAGACCGAGCCGCCGCGGCCGGACAACCCGCTGCTCGCGATGCGCAACGTCATCCTCTCGCCGCACAACGCCTCCGCCTCGGCGCGCTTCGACCCGGCGCGCCGGCGCCGCGTCGGGCAGGAGCTGGCGCTGGTGCTTTCCGGCAGGTGGCCGATGAGCTGCGTCAACCCCTCGGTGCTGGCGCGGTCCGGGCTGCGCCGCTGGCAGCCCTACTCGATGGAGCGCGGGCCGAACAGCTAGCGCCGTTTCCGCCCGGCGGTGCGCGCGGCCACGGCCCCGGCGCGTTGTCCGGCGGGCGGATTCCCGCTTCCGGCTGTCGCCAGCCGTCCGCGATCCGCTCTAGGGCCGGCCCGTGCCGGCGGCCGGGCCGCCGGCGGCGGCCTTCCGCGCCGCCATTCCCGGCAGCGCGGCGGCCAGGAGTTCCGCCGTCGCCAAGTTCACCGCGATCGGCACGTCGCGCAGCGCGGCGATTCGGATCAGCGCCCGCACGTCCGGCTCGTGCGGCTGCGCCCAGAGCGGGTCGAACAGGAACACGATCGCGTCCACCCTTCCCTCCGCCACCCGCGCGCCGATCTGCTGGTCGCCGCCGAGCGGGCCGCTCAGCACCGCCTCGATGCGCAGCTCCGGATAGCGCTCGCGAAGGCGCGCGCCGGTCGTGCCGGTGGCGAGCAGATGGTGCGGCCGCAGCAGCCCGATGTGCCGGCCGACCCACTCCACCAGCGCAGGCTTGGCGGCGTCGTGGGCGACGAGGGCGATGGTGAGCGACATGCCGCGCCGCCTTCCTCGCGCGCTCAGTCCAGCGTCGCCGCCGGTCCCTGGGGCCGCGCCGTGCGGTTCCACAGGGCGCGGATCGTCTCGCTCACCCGCACCGGGTCGGCGAGGCCGCGCAGCACGTGCGTCTCCTCGCTCCGCCCCTCGAGCGACTTCACGACGATGTCGCCGATGCCGAGGAGGCGCTGATAGAGGCTCTGCCGCACCACCACGTCGCGGATGCGGAAGATCTCCACGTCGTCGCGCGTCCGCGTCCAGAAGCCCTGCTCGAGGATCAGGCGCTCGTCGGTGATGCGCACCCGCTGGCGGCCGAGGAAGGGCAGGCCGAGCAGCAGGCAGGCGAGGAGGAAGCGCGCCGGGCCGTAGGAGCGCCTGGTCTCGCGCCCCTCCAGCAGCGTCTGCTCGTTGCTCTCCGTCCCTGGCACCAAGGCCGTCATCCGCGCATCCCCCTGCCGATCCCGCCCGCGCCCCGTGCCGCCGCCCGGCGCGCCGTCTCCCGTGCCCGGGCTTAGCCGGCGACGCGGCCCCAGGCGAGCCCGTTGGGCGTGGGGCAGTTGCAGGCGTCGCCGGGCTCGGCGGGCTCGCGCAGCGGACAGGTCACCGCGCCGGCGACGCAGGTGGTGCCCGGCGCGGGCGGATAGAAGGCGGGCGGCGGAGGATAGGGCGGCGCGTAGGGATAGTAGGGGTAGGGATAGCCGTAGCCGTAGTAGCCCGGCAGGATCGCAAAGCCGAGGGTGATCGAGGGGACGAAGACGCCGTATCCCCACCAGCCCCAGGGCCGGTACCAGCCCCCGGAGGGGCGGTGCGGCACCGGGCGCCAGGAAGGGGGCCGGTGCCCCCACCATGGCGCGACGGGCCCCGGCCGGCCGGACCAGCCGTGCACCGGCGACAGCGGCCATCGGCCGGTTCCGGGGGCGGGAGGTGGCCGGACGCCGAGATCGGGCGCCCGCGGCGGGGGCGCGATGCGACCCCCTCCCTCCCCTCCGGACCGGGACCAGCGTTGCGCCTCTGCGGGCGCGAGGGGCGCAGCCGCGGTCAGGCCGAGCGCGGCCGCGGCCAGGACCAGCGGGCACAGGCGCGGGAGACGGAGCGTCATGGCGTTGCCCTTGCGGCCCGCCGGGCGTGGCGCCGCTCGCCCGCGCGGCGGGGGGCCGAAGCCTAGCACCGGATGCGCACGCCCGGATCCGGCTGCGGATGTGCGGGACAGGGTGGCACGCCGGCCGGCGCGGCGGCGGGGGCGGGGGCTCCGGAAAGGGCCGGCGCGCGGCCGCCCTGCCGGCGCGCGCCCGCGGCAGGGCCGGAAAATCTTGATTCCGCGCGGGAAAGCGCGCATATGCGAGGCGCACGTGGAACGGCGGAGCAGGGGCACCGTTAGCCCCGAGGCTTGCGCGCCGTGTCCCGCCGACGGCCCTGCCGCCGACGGCCTGGCCGTCGGGGCGTCCGCCGCCCCTATCCGGCGAAGGAACATACTGGACTTGACCGAGCTTACCTACGCGGCCGCCTCCCCTGCGGCCGAGATTCCGCACAACGGCACCGCCCCCACCGATGCTCGCGCCGACACCGCCGCGCGCGACGCGCTGCAGGCGATGGCGGCCGAGGAGGCGGCGCAGATCGAGGCCGAGCGCGAGGCGCACGAGCACGACGCGGCGGTGCCGGCCGAGCCGCCGCGCCCCACCTTCGCCGATCTCGGCCTGTCCGAACCCGTCCTCAAGGCGCTGGAGGAGGCCGGCTACCAGCACCCGACGCCGATCCAGGAGAAGGCGATCCCCTTCGTGCTGATGGGGCGCGACGTGCTCGGCGTGGCGCAGACCGGCACCGGCAAGACCGCCGCCTTCACCCTGCCGATGCTCGACATCCTCCAGGGCACGCGGGCCAAGGCGCGCATGCCGCGCAGCCTGATCCTCGAGCCGACGCGCGAGCTCGCGCTCCAGGTCGCCGAGAACTTCGTCAAGTACGGCAAGCACCTGAAGCTCGTCCACGCGCTGCTGATCGGCGGCGAGAGCATGGACGAGCAGCGCGCCGTGCTGGAGAAGGGCGTGGACGTGCTGATCGCCACCCCCGGCCGGCTGCTCGACCTGTTCGACCGCGGCCGCATCCTGCTCGCCGACGTCAAGGTGCTGGTGATCGACGAGGCGGACCGCATGCTCGACATGGGGTTCATCCCCGACGTCGAGCGCATCGTCTCGCTGCTGCCGCGGATCCGGCAGACGCTGTTCTTCTCCGCCACCATGGCGCCCGAGATCCGCCGCCTGGCGGATGCCTTCCTCTCCAACCCCAAGGAGATCGAGGTGGCGCGGCCGGCGACCGTCGCCTCGACCATCGTCACCGGCGTCGCGCTGGTGCGCGAGCACGAGAAGCGCGAGGCGCTGCGGCGCCTGATCCGGCAGGAGGAGGTGCAGAACGCGCTGATCTTCTGCAACCGCAAGGTGGACGTGAACGTCCTCTACCGCAGCCTCAAGCGGCACGGCTTCTCGGTCGGCGCGCTGCACGGCGATCTCGACCAGTCGCAGCGCTTCGCCATGCTCAACGCCTTCAAGGCGGGGGAGATCCGGCTCCTCGTCTGCTCCGACGTGGCGGCGCGCGGGCTCGACATCGGCGGCCTGTCGCACGTGTTCAACTTCGACGTGCCGTTCCACGCCGAGGACTACGTCCACCGCATCGGCCGCACCGGGCGCGCCGGGCGCGAGGGACGCGCCTTCACCCTCGCCACGCCGGAGGACGCGAAGCGGCTCGCGGCGATCGAGAAGCTGACCGGCCAGCCGATCCCGCGCATCGCGATCGCGGGCCTCGCGCCGGTGAGCGAGGAGGAGCTGGCCGCGGCCGCCGAGGACGGCCGGCGCGGCAGCGGCGGCCGGCGCGGCGCGGCAGCGGCGAAGAGCGGCGGCAGCGCAGGCGGTGCCCGCGAGGGCCGCGCCGGCGCCAGCCGGGCGCGCGGCGGCAGGGCCGAGGCGGCGCCCGCCGCCGCCGGCGCGAAGGAACCGGCCGAACGCG
>NZ_JAHZUY010000004.1 GCF_019458025.1 Caldovatus aquaticus
CGCCGAGTCGCGCACCCGCTGAGCCCCGGCCCGCGGCGCCCCCGCCCGCCGGCCGGTTTGTGCGAACGCCGCGCGGGCCGGCCGGCGCCCGCCGGCAAACCGCCCCGGAGCCTTCGCCCCTCGGCGCGCGGCGCCACCGTTGACGCCGCGCGCCGCAGGCGGGCAATTCCAGGCCGGGACACCACCGCATACGGGAAAGGGAGGGGCGCCGATGCCCGACAGCGACACGCTGATCGCGGTCAAGCCCGAGATCGCCGCGCGAGCCCATGTGGATGCCGCCCGCTACCGGGCGATGTACGACGAGGCCGCGCGCGACCCGGAGGGCTTCTGGCGCCGCGAGCTGCGCCGCATCGCCTGGATCGAAGAGCCGACGCGGATCAAGGACGCGGACTTCACCGGCGAGGTCCGCATCCGCTGGTTCGAGGACGGCGTGCTCAACGCCTCCGTCTCCTGTCTCGACCGCCACATCGCGGCCGGGCGCGGCGACCAGGTTGCCATCATCTGGGAGGGCGACGACCCCGGCACCGACGCGAAGGTCACCTACCGGGAGCTGCACGAGCGCGTCTGCCGCCTGGCCAACGCGCTGAAGGCGCTCGGCGTCAGGAAGGGCGACCGCGTCTGCATCTACCTGCCGATGATCGTCGAGGCGGCGGTCGCCATGCTCGCCTGCGCGCGCATCGGGGCGATCCATTCCGTGGTGTTCGGCGGCTTCTCGCCCGACAGCCTCGCCTCGCGCATCCAGGACAGCGAGTGCTCGATCCTGATCACGGCGGACGAGGGCCGGCGCGGCGGGCGCACCGTGCCGCTCAAGGCCAATGCCGACGAGGCGCTCGCGACCTGCCCCTCGATCCGGCACGTGGTGGTGGTGCGCCACACCGGCGCGCCGGTGCCGATGCGCGCCGGGCGCGACCTGTGGTGGCACGAGCTGTGCGCCGAGGCCGCGCCGCACTGCGCGCCGGAGCCGATGGGCGCCGAGGACCCGCTGTTCATCCTCTACACCTCGGGCAGCACGGGCAAGCCGAAGGGCGTGCTGCACACCACCGGCGGCTACATGGTCTGGGCCAGCTTCACCCACGAGCTGGTGTTCGACTACCACCCGGGCGAGATCTACTGGTGCACCGCCGATGTCGGCTGGGTGACGGGCCACACCTACATCGTCTATGGCCCGCTCGCCAACGGCGCCACCACGCTGATGTTCGAGGGCGTGCCGAGCTGGCCCGACAGCTCCCGCTTCTGGCAGGTGGTGGACAAGCACCGGGTGAACATCTTCTACACCGCGCCGACCGCGATCCGCGCCCTGATGCGCGAGGGCGAGGGACCGGTGAGGCGGACCAGCCGCAGGTCGCTGCGCATCCTCGGCACCGTCGGCGAGCCAATCAATCCCGAGGCCTGGCTCTGGTACTACCGCGTGGTGGGGGAGGAGCGCTGCCCGGTGGTGGACACCTGGTGGCAGACCGAGACGGGAGGGATCCTGATCTCGCCGCTGCCGGGCGCGACCGCGCTCAAGCCCGGCTCGGCGACGCTGCCGCTGCCCGGGGTGAAGCCCGGGATCGTGGACGGCGAGGGCCGCCTCCTCGAGGGCGCGGCCGAGGGCAACTTGGTGCTGCTCGACTCCTGGCCCGGCCAGATGCGCACGGTCTATGGCGACCACGCGCGCTTCGTGCAGACCTACTTCTCGACCTTCCCCGGCATGTACTTCACGGGCGACGGGGCGCGGCGCGACGCCGACGGCTACTACTGGATCACCGGCCGGGTGGACGACGTGATCAACGTCGCCGGCCATCGCCTCGGCACGGCGGAGATCGAGAGCGCGCTGGTGGCGCACCCCAAGGTGGCGGAGGCCGCGGTGGTCGGCATGCCGCACGACATCAAGGGCCAGGGGATCTACGCCTACGTCACGCTGAAGGCCGGCGTGGAGCCCTCGGAGGAGCTGCGCAAGGAACTGATCGCCTGGGTGCGCAAGGAGATCGGGCCGATCGCCACCCCGGACGCGATCCAGTGGGCGCCCGCCCTGCCGAAGACGCGCAGCGGCAAGATCATGCGCCGCATCCTGCGCAAGATCGCGGCCAACGAGACCGAGAACCTGGGCGACACCTCGACCCTCGCCGACCCGGCGGTGGTGGGCGAGCTGGTGGCGAACCGGGTGCGCTGAGCGCCGGCGCGGAGAGCCCCGGGGTCGCGGACGCGGGCGGGCCGGGGCTCCGCGCTGCCGGTGCCCGGTCTTCCCCGTCTGCCGGCGGACCGCGCGCGGGGCGGACGGGCGGGGGGCGGGCAAAGGGCGGCGGGCCGGCAGCCGTGAGCCGGGCGGCCGGCGTCCGCGCCCGGGTCAGGCGGCCCGCTGCGCCGCGGCCAGCGCCCGCCACACCGCCTCCGGCGTGGCCGGCATGTCCAGATGCCGCACCCCGTCGGCGGCGAGGGCGTCCACCAGCGCGTTGACCACCGCAGGCGTCGCGCCGACCGCCCCGGCCTCGCCCGCGCCCTTCACGCCGAGCGGGTTGGTGGTGCAGGGGATCTCGAGCAGCTCCACCTCGATGTTCGGGAGGTCGTCGGCGCGCGGCAGCGCGTAGTCCATGAAGCTCGCCGAGAGGAGCTGCCCGCTGTCGCGGTCATAGACCGTGCGCTCGAGCACCGCCTGGCCGATCCCCTGCGCCACCCCGCCATGCACCTGCCCGCGCGCGATCAGCGGGTTGAGGACATGGCCGAAATCGTCGGCGACCACGTAGCGCACGACGGCGGTGCGCCCGGTCTCCGGGTCCACCTCGACCTCGGCGACATGGCAGCCGTTGGGGAAGGTGTGGGCGGGGACCGGCGCCTCCTCGGCGGCGTCGAGCAGCGTCGCCGCCTCGCCGCGCGCCGCCTTCTCGCGCTGGATGCGGGCGAGGGTGAGGATGTCTACCGCGCGGTCGGTGCCGGCGACGGCGAAGCGGCCGACGCCGCCGGCGGTGGAGAACTCGATGTCCGCCACCGCCGCCTCGAGGTGCTCGGACGCCGCCTGCTTCCCCTTCTCCACCACCGAGGCGGTGGTGGCGAGGATCGCCTGGCCCTCGGAGTAGAGGCTGCGCGCCCCGCCGGTGCCGCCGCCGCTCGGCAGCGCGTCGGAATCGCCCTGGATCACGCGGATCCGCTCGATCGGGATGCCGAGCTCGTGGCTGGTGAGCATGGCGTAGGCAGTCTCGTGCCCCTGGCCGGTGCTCTGGGTGCCGACCACGACCTCGACCATGCCGTCCTCGGCGAAGCGCACGGCGGCGCGCTCGCTCGGGGCGCCCCCCGTGGCCTCGAGGTAGTAGGCGAGGCCGATGCCGCGCCGCCTGCCGCGCCGCGCCGCCTCCGCCCGGCGCGCCGGGAAGCCCGCCCAGTCGGCCCGGGCAAGGGCGGTTTCCATCACCCGCACGAAGTCGCCCGAGTCGTAGCGCTGCCCCATCGCGCTGACGTAGGGCATGGCGGAGGGCGGCACCATGTTGCGCCGGCGCAGCTCGATGCGGTCGAGGCCGAGCTCGCGCGCGGCGGTGTCGATCAGCCGCTCGACCAGGTAGTTGCTCTCCGGCCGGCCGGCGCCGCGGTAGGCGTCCACGGGGACGGTGTTGGTCAGCACGCCGATCACCCGCGCGTGCACCGCCTGGAAGCCGTAGACGCTCGCCAGCACCTTGGTTCCCGCCCCGGTCGGGATGAAGGGGGCGAAGGTGGAGAGATAGGCGCCCATGTTGGCGTAGTTGCGGGTGCGCAGCGCAAGGAACCGTCCGTCCTTGTCGAGCGCGAGTTCGCCCTCGGTGACGTTGTCGCGGCCGTGGGTGTCGGAGAGGAAGGCCTCGGTGCGCTCGGAGGTCCACTTGACGGGACGCCCGAGGCGGCGGGCGGCGAAACAGACCAGCACATGCTCGGGATAGAGGAAGAGCTTCATCCCGAAGCCGCCGCCGACATCGGGGGTGAGGACGCGGAAGCGGTCCTCGGGCAGCCTGAAGACGGCGTTGGCAAGCAGGCCGCGCACCAGCCACGAGCCCTGGGTGTTGGTGTGGAGGGTGAAGCGGCCCGTGGCCTGGTCGTAGTGGGCGAGCGCGGCGCGCGCCTCCATGCTGGCGACGACGACGCGGTTGTTGACGACGCGCAGCCGCGTCACGTGCGCGGCCTGGGCGAACAGCGCATCGGCCTTCGCCTTGTCGCCCACCTCCCAGTCGAAGCAGACGTTGTTCCTGGCCGCGTCCCAGACCTGCGGCTGGCCGGGCTCGGTGGCGGTGGCGAGGTCGGTGACGGAGGGCAGGACCTCGTAGTCCACCTCCACCGCCTCCGCCGCGTCGCGCGCCGCCTTGGCGGTCTCGGCGACAATGAAGGCGACCGGGTCGCCGACGTGGCGCACGCGGTCCTCGGCCAGCGCGTAGTGCGGCGTCTCGGCGCGCGGCGTGCCGTCGGCGTTCTTCAGCGGGACGGCGCAGGGCAGCTCGCCCAGCCCCTCCTCGCGCAGGTCCTTGGCGGTGAAGACGCCGAGTACCCCGGGCAGGGCGCGCGCCGCCGCGACGTCGAGGCGCAGGATCCGGGCGTGTGCGTGCGGGCTGCGCAGCACCACGCCGTAGGCCTGGCCGGGCAGGGCGATGTCGTCCGTGTAGCGCCCGCGGCCGAGCAGGAGCCTCGGGTCCTCGATGCGCCGCACCGGCTGGCTCAGGCCGAACTTCGCCATGTTCGCTCGCTCCCCGCGTTGGGCTCTGGTCTCTGTCGCGCGCATCATCCGCCAAGTCCGGCGGCGCCGCCAAGGGGGCATGCGGAGCGGACGGCACGCCGCCCGCGATTCGCGCGCCGCCCCGCAGCCGTTGCGCCTCCGCCGCGCGTCATTCGGCCGAGACGCGCCCGCGCCCGGGCCGCCGCAGCCCGCGCTTGACCCGTTCGCGTGCGGCCTGGAACGTCACGTAGAGCATGGGGATGAAGAAGATACCGACCAGCGAGGCGGCCAGCATGCCCCCGAACACCGGGGTGCCGACCGCCCGGCGCGACAGCATCGCCGCCCCCTGCGCGAGGACGAGCGGCAGCAGCCCCAGCACGAAGGCGATCGAGGTCATCATCACCGCGCGGAACCGGATCCGCGCCCCGGCCACGGCGGCCTCCCGGATGCCGAGGCCGCCGCGCTCCCGCGCCTCCTTGGCGAACTCCACGATCAGGATGCCGTTCTTCGCCGCCAGCGCGATCAGCACCACGAGCCCGATCTGGGCATAGACGTCGAGGCTGAGCCCGGCGGCGAGGATGGCGAGGAACGAGCCGAGCCCGCCCACCGCGACCGAGAGCAGCACCGGCACCGGGATGGTCCAGCTCTCGTAGAGGGCGACCAGGAAGAGGTAGGCGAACAGCACCGCGAGCGCGACCAGGATCCCGGTCTGCCCCGCCGCCTGCTTCTCCTGGTAGGCGGTGCCGGTCCACTCGAAGCCGTAGCCCGCCGGCAGCACGCGGGCGGAGATCTCCTCCATCGCCGCCAGCGCCTCGCCGGAGGAGACGCCCGGCCGCGGCGCGCCGTTGATCAGCACGGAACGGTAGTTGTTGTAGCGGCCGATCGTCTGCGGGCCCACCACGACGCGAACGTCCGCGAAGGCGCGCAGGGGCACCATCTCGCCGCTGCGGTTGCGCACGTGGATGCGCCAGATGTCCGGCACGTCGTCGCGGTCCTGCGCCTCGGCCTGGACATTGACCTGCCAGGTGCGGCCGAAGAGGTTGAAGTCGTTGACGTAGAACCCGCCGAGCGTCGCCTGCAGCGTGGTGAAGATGTCGGCGATGCGCACGCCGAGCGCCTGCGCCTTGTCGCGGTCGACCTCGAGGAACAGGCTCGGCGTGGTGGGCGAGAAGGTGGAGAAGACGGCGGTCAGGCGCGGGTCCTGGTTCGCCGCGACGATCACGCCGAGCATGGTGGCGCCGAGCTCGGCAGGGTCGCGCCCCTCGAAGTCCTGCAGCTGGTAGTCGAAGCCGCCGCCGGTGCCGAGGCCGATGATGGGGGGGATGTTGAAGGCGAAGACGTTCGCCACCCGGATCCCCTGCGCGGCGCCGAAGACCCGCCGGATCGCGGCGAAGACCGAGTCCTCCGCCCGCGTGCGATCCTCGAACGGCCTCATCCGGGCGACCATGAAGGCGGAGTTGGGCTGCGCGCCCTGGTCTATCAGGCTGAAGCCGACGATCGCGAGGATGTGCTCGATCGCCGGGTTCTGCCGGAGGATCGCCTCCACCTGCCCGACCGCGGCGCTGGTGCGCGCGACCGACGCGCCCTGCGGGAGCTGGACCTGGATGAAGAAGGCGCCCTGGTCCTCCTGCGGCAGGAAGCCCTGCGGCGTGCGGGCGGCGAGGCCCCAGATGCCGGCGCCGACCGCCGCCACCAGCAGCAGCGAGAGCGCCGCGGCGCGCACCAGCCGCGCCACGATCCAGGCATAGCCGTCGCGCACCGCGTCTATGCCGCGCAGCACGTAGCGTATCGGACCGCGCCGCGGTCCGTGGCTCGGCCGCAGCACCAGCGCGCAGAGGGCGGGCGAGAGAGTGAGCGCGTTGACCGCCGAGATCAGCATCGCCACCGAGATCGTCACCGCGAACTGGCGGAACAGCACGCCGGAGACGCCGGGGATGAAGGCCACCGGGACGAAGACCGAGAGCAGGACGAGGGTGATGGCGACGATCGGCGCCGTGATCTCGCGCATCGCCTGGCGGGTCGCCTCGGCCGGGGAGAGATCGGGACGCTCCGCCATCACGCGCTCGACGTTCTCGACTACCACGATCGCGTCGTCCACGACGATGCCGATGGCGAGGACCAGGGCGAGGAGGGAGATGGTGTTCGCCGTGTAGCCGACCAGGAGCAGCGCGGCGAAGGTGCCGATCAGGCTGACCGGCACCGCGATGGTCGGGATCAGCGTCGCGCGCAGGGTGCCGAGGAAGAGGTAGACCACCAGGACGACCAGCACGAAGGCCTCGAGCAGGGTCTTGAGGACCTCCCGGATCGTGTCGGAGACGAAGGTGGAGGTGTCGTACACGACCAGGTGGCGCAGCCCCGGCGGGAAGCGCTGCGACAGCCGCTCCAGCGTCTCGCGCACCGACCGCGCCACCTGCACGGCGTTGGCGCCGGGCGAGAGGTAGATGCCCATGGTCACGGTGGGGCGGCCGTTCAGGCGGCTCTCGGTGTCCATGGTGGCGGCGCCGAGCTCGACCCGCGCCACGTCGCGCAGGCGCAGGACGGAACCGTCGGGGTTGGCGCGGATGACGATCGCGCCGAACTGTTCCGGCGTGGAGAGGCGGCCCTGTGTCTGGATGTTGAGCTGGAACTGCTGGCCCTCTCCGGTCGGCCGCGCGCCGATGCGCCCGACTGCGGCCTGCACGTTCTGCGCCTGGATCGCCGCGATCACGTCCTGCGGCGTGACGTTGAGGCTGATCAGCCGGTCCACCTCGAACCAGATGCGCATCGAGTAGTCCATCGCGCCGAACAGGTTGACCTGGCCGACGCCGGGCACCCGCGCGATGGTGTCGAGGATGTTGATCGTCGCGTAGTTGGACAGGAACAGCCGGTCGTGCTCGCCGCTCTCCGAGTAGAGGGCGAGGAACTGCAGCACCGCGGAGGACTGCTTGCGCACCGTCACGCCGTTGCGCTGCACCTCCTGCGGCAGCTTCGCCATCGCCGCCTGCACCCGGTTGTTGACGTTGACGGTGTTGATGTCCGGGTTGGTGCCGAGGGCGAAGGTGACGGTGAGGGTGTAGCTGCCGTCGTTGCCGCTGTTCGAGCGCATGTAGAGCATGCGGTCCACGCCGTTGACCGCGCTCTCGAGCGGCTGGGCGACGGTCGCCTCGACCACCGCGGCCGAGGCGCCGGGATAGCGCGTGGTCACCGAGACCTGCGGCGGGACGATGTCGGGGAACTGGCTGACCGGGATGCGCAGCATCGCGATCAGGCCGGCGAGCGTCGTCACGATGGCGATGACGACCGCGAGCCGCGGCCGGGCAATGAAGACCGAGGAGAGCATCGGCGCGCCGCCTCAGCCCCGGCCGCCGCTCGCACCGGCGGGAGCGCCGGCCGGCCGCGGCCCGCCGCCGACGGGTGGCGCCGCGGCGGGGGCGGGATTGACCGGCTGGCCGGGGCGGACGCGCTGCAGGCCCTCGACGATCACGGTCTCGCCGCCCGCAAGTCCCTCCTCGATCACCGCGACCTCCGCCGGGCTGCGGCCGAGGCGAACGTTGCGGCGTTCGGCGCGGTTCCCCTCGCCGAGGACGAAGACGAAATTGCCGCCCTGGTCCTGCAGCACCGCCGCGCGCGGGATGACGACGGCCTGCACCGGCTCCGCGCCCTCGACGAAGACGGTGACGAACTGGCCGTCGATCAGCTCGCGGGCGCCGGCGGCCCGGACCGGCCCGGCCGGCGACGCCTGGTATGGCGGATTCGGGATCACGGCGCGCACCAGGATGGTGTCCGTGTTGCGGTCCACCTGGGTGTCGATGAAGTCGATCCGGCCCGCATGGGGATAGAGCGTGCCGTCGGCGAGCTGCACCCGCACCACCGTCGCCTCGATCCCGCCGCGCGCGTCGTAGCGGCTGCGCAGCTCCAGCGACTGGCGCTGGCTGACATGGAACGCCACGCGCATCGGATGCTGGCTGACGATGGTGGCGAGCGGTTCGCTCTGCGGCCCGACGACGTTGCCCACCGAATAGGTCGCGCGGCCGATCTTGCCGTCGATCGGCGCGGCGATCTCGGTGTAGCCGAGGTTGATCTCGGCGACGCGCACCGCCGCCTGGGCGCCGAGGACGCCGGCGCTGGCGGTACGCTCCTGGGCGATGGCGTTGTCGAGCTGGGCCTGGGTGCCGGCGCCGCTCGCGCGCAGCTCGCGCGCGCGGGCCAGCGCGACGCGCGCGTTCTCGAGCGTCGCCTGGGCGGAGGCGAGGTTGGCGCGGGCCTGCTCGAGCTGCGCCTCGTAGGGCGCGCGCTCGATGCGGAACAGCAGGTCGCCGGCCTGCACCTCCTGCCCCTCGTCGAACAGGCGCTCCTGGAGGAAGCCGGTGACGCGAGCGCGCAGGTCCACGCGGTTGATCGCCTCGATCCGGCCGACGAACTCGGCCCGCTCCGTCACGGGCTGGCGGATCGCGGTGACGACCCCGACCGCGGGCGGCCCTGCCGGACCGAACTGCGCCGCGGCGGGGAGCGCAGCGATGCCCGCGGCGCCGGCCAGGGCGGTACGGACGAGCAGCGCGCGAAGCAGGGCGCGTGGCGAAACCGGTGGCATGGCCCAGGCTCTCCGAGACTCTCCGGAGTACGTGCCGCGCCATGTTGCGGTGCGGCAGAAAAGGTCAAGCGCCCCCGCGCAACGGGGGGCGGCGCCGCCGCGCCGGCCGGTCAGTGATGCAGGAACAGCGGACAGGGCGAATCCTGCAGCAGCCGCCGGGTCGTCGAGCCGAGCAGCAGGCTGCGCAGGAGCCCGGCGTGGCCGAACGCACCGAGCACCATCAGCCCCGCCGGCAGGGCGCCCGCCTCGGCCAGCAGCCGCTCGGCCGGCGCGTCCCCGGCGAGGCCGCAGGGCTCGGCGCGGAAGCCATGGCGGTGCAGGAAGCGCGCCGCCTCCTCCGCGCGGCGCGCGGCCTCCGCCGGCTCGTCGGCGAGGGAAACGACCCGGGCCGGTCCTGCCGCGCACAGGCCGAGCAGCGCGAAAAGCTGCAGCGCCCGCATCGCCGGCCGCGAGCCGTCGTAGCCGACCAGCACCGACCCGGCGAGATCGGCCTGGGCGCCCGGAGGCACGACGAGGAGGGGCCGTGCGCCGTCGCGCAGCAGCACCTCGATCGCCGGCGCGACACCGTTCTCGGTCTCCTCGAAGCCGAGCGTCGAATCGCGGCCGATGACGACGAGGTCGTGCGCCGGCTCGGCGCGCAGCAGCGCCTCCTCCGGGGCGTCCTCCAGCCGCAGCGCCTCGAAGGCGAGATCGCCCGCCGCCGCGGCGAACTCGGCGAGGGCGCGCTCGGCCTCGGCCTCGGCCCGACGCAGCCGGGCCGCGTCGCAGCGCAGCTTGAACGCGCTGGCGCCGAGCGGCACCGGCTCGTGCTCGTCGGCCGCATGGGGGCGGTCCAGTACCACGGCGGCGGTCAGCGCCGCGCCGCAGCGCCGCGCCAGCGCGATGGCGAGGCCGCGCGCGGCGAGCGCCCCCGGCGTGTCGTCGAGCGCGAGCAGGAGGCTGCGGATCATCGGTGCGTTCCCTCGTTGGATGGGCGCGACAGCATCAGGAAGGCCGCCGTGCATAGCACGAGGGCGAGGACGAAGCTCGCGATCGCCGCGCCGGCCCCGCCCGCCGCAGCGGCCGCGCCCGAGACGGCCTGCAGCGCCGCCGCGCCGCCGAAATAGGCGATGTTCATGGCCGACAGCGCGCGCCCGGTCTGTTCCGGCACCACCGCCGCGCGCACCATCGGGAAGGCCAGAACCTGGAAGCCGATCGCCAGGCCGAAGGCGGCGAGCAGCGCCGCGTCGAGCGCCGCCGGGAAGGCGCCGAACGGCCCGCCCGGTCCGCCCAGCAGCAGCAGCGCGAGCAGCCCGGCCGCGGCGAGGTGCCCGCCGGCGAGCAGCGTCCGCTCGCGCCCGCCGGCCTGCCGCGCCAGCCAGCCGGCGAGGGTGGGGCCGAGGGTCAGGGCGAGGGTGCAGAAGAGCAGCAGGTTGCCGGCGGCGATGCGCGGCATCCCCTTCACCTCCATCAGCCACGGCCCGCCCCACAGGCCGCGCACGCCGAGCACCGCGGCGAAGCTCGCCAGCGCCAGCACCACCGGGGCGCGCAGCCGGCGCGACAGGCCGAGCGCGACCACCTCGCGCGCGTCGGTCCAGGCCGAGGGGGCGGGATCGCGCGGCCGCGGCGGCCGCTCGCGCACGATCGCCGCGACGAGCAGCGCGGCGAGGACGGCGAAGGCGGCGGCGACGGCGTAGCCGGCGCGCCAGCCGGCCGCCTCGACCAGCCAGGCGAGCGGGCTCGCCGACAGCAGCATCCCGGTGTTGCCGGTAGTCTGGATCAGCCCGGACCACAGCGCGAAGCGCGCCGGCGGCAGCGCCTTGGCGGCGAAGGTCATCGGGCCCATCAGCATGCCCGAGCAGCCGATGCCGAGCACGGCCTGGGCGAGCGCCATGCCGAGCGGCCCCGGCGCCAGCGCCGCCGCCGCCGCGCCCGCGCTCGCGATCGCGAGCAGGATCAGCGCCACCGGCTTCACGCCGTAGCGGTCGAGCGCCACCCCCACGGGGACCATCGCCGCCGCGAAGGCGAGGGGGAAGATCCCGGTGATCGCGGCCAGCTCGTCGGCGGCGAGGCCGAGGTCGCGCTCCAGCAGGTCCGCCGCCACCGCGGGCAGGGTGCGCACGGCGTTCGAGAACACATGCCCGAGAGCGAGGGCCAGGATGGCGGGAGCCAGCGCGCGCGTCGCCGGCGCCGCCGCCGCGGGCGGGGTCATGCGGGGCGTGCGCTCAGTTGCGGAACATCTTGCCCGGGTTGAGGATGCCCTTGGGGTCGAGGGTCGCCTTGAGGCTGCGCATCACGGCGAGCGCCTCCGGCCCGTGCTCCTGCTCGAGGAACTCGCGCTTGCCGAGGCCGACGCCATGCTCGCCCGAGCAGGTGCCGCCGAGCGCCAGCGCCCGCGCGACGATCTTGCGGTCGAGCGCCCAGGCGCGCTCGATCTCCGCCGGGTCGCCGGGGTCGACGACGATGCAGGTGTGGAAGTTGCCGTCGCCGACATGGCCGACGATCGGCGCCACCAGGCCGGACTCCTCGATGTCCCGCTTGGCGCCGAGCAGCGCCTCGGCGAGGCGCGAGATGGGCACGCAGATGTCGGTGGTGACGCTGCGCGCGCCGGGGCGGAGCGCGATCGCCGCCCAGTAGGCGTCGTGGCGCGCCTGCCAGAGCCGGTTGCGGCTCTCCGCGTCGGTCGCCCAGGCGAAGCCGGTGCCGCCCGCCTCGGCGGCGATCGCCTCGACCGCCTCGGCCTGCTCCTTCACCCCGGCCGGGGTGCCGTGGAACTCCAGGAACAGGGTCGGCAGCGTCCGGAAGCCCTCGAGCCTCGAGTGGCGGATGCAGGCGGCCATCTGCACCTCGTCGAGGATCTCGATCCGCGCGACGGGGATGCCGGACTGCATGGTCGTGATCACCGTCTCGACCGCCGCCGCCAGGGTGGGGAACTGGCAGACCGCGGCGCTCATCGCCTCCGGGATGCCGTGCAGGCGCAGCCGGACCTTGGTGATGACGCCGAGCGTGCCCTCCGAGCCGATGAACAGCCGCGTCAGGTCGTAGCCGTTCGCCGCCTTGCGCGTGCGCCCTCCGGTCCGGATCACCCGCCCGTCGGCGAGCACCACCTCGAGGCCGAGCACGTTCTCGCGCATGGTGCCGTAGCGCACGGCGTTGGTGCCGGAGGCGCGCGTCGCGCACATGCCGCCGATGGTGCAGTGGCTCCCGGGATCCACCGGGAAGAACAGCCCCTGGTCGCGCAGGTGGTCGTTGAGCTGCTGGCGCGTCACGCCGGGCTCGACCAGGCAGTCCATGTCCTCGGCGTTGACCTCCAGCACCGCCGTCATGCGCGAGAGGTCGAGCGTGATCCCGCCGCGCACCGGCGTGACATGGCCCTCGAGCGAGGTGCCCGCGCCGAAGGCGACGACCGGCACCGCGTGCTGGTGGCAGAGGGCGAGGATCCGGCTCACCTCCTCCGTGCTCTCCGCGAAGGCAACGGCGTCGGGCAGGTGCGGCGCGGTGGTGTCCTCGCCGCGGCTGTGCTGCTCGCGCACCGCGGCGCCGGTGGAGAGGCGCTCGCCGAGCAGCGCGCGCAGCGCCGGGATCACGGCGTCGGCGGGGCGCGGGGGGGCGGTGGGGGTCGTGCTCATCCGGGGTCGGGCTCCTCCCGCCTGAGCGGGCAGGTGAGGCAGTGCGGGCCGCCGCCGCCCGCGGCGAACAGCGAGAGGTCGGGGTCGAGGACCTCGAGCCCCTCGGCGCGCAGCGCGGCGTTGAGGCGGGCGCTGGCGCGGGCCGATACCACGCGGCCGGCGCCGAGGGAAAGGATGTTGCCGGCGAGCGCCATCGCCTCGCGGCAGGTGGTGGGCAGGACGCGGATCGCCCGCGCGCGCAGCCAGGCGAGGAAATCGTCCGGCAGCGCCTCGGTGCAGGCGACGGCGAGGCCGGGCGCGGCCATGCAGAAGAGCAGGTCGAGGTGGAGGAAGTGCTCGTCGAAGGGCTCGATCCGCACCTCCCAGCCCTCCGCGCGCAGCCAGCCGGCGAACTGTTCCGCGCCGGCGCGGTCCGTGCGCCCGCCGGAGGCGCCGACCACGGCGAGGCCGGGCCGGAGGATGTGCACGTCGCCCCCCTCCAGCGTGCCGGCCGAGGAGAGGCGCCACATCGCCGCGCCCCGCGCCTGGTGCCAGGCGAGCAGCGGCGCGTACTCGCCGCGCCGCTCCGGGCGCGCGAGCTGGCAGAGCACCGGGCCGCGATGCGTCACCACCAGCGGATCGCGCGTGTAGGCCATGTAGGGGAGGTGCGGCCGCGGCGGCAGCCGGTGCACCGTGACGCCGGCCTGCGCCAGCGCGTCGCACAGCTCCGCATGCTGCGCGGCGAGCGCGGCGCGGTCGGGCTGGCGGCCTTCCGCGAGGGTGCGGCGCGCGACGGCGTTGATCGGCACCCAGCGGTAGTGGTCGGGCGGGCAGACCAGCACCTCGGCGAGCCGGCCGGTCTCGGAAGCGACGGTCCAGTGCGGCATGGCGGCGCGCAGGGTGCGCCGCGCGGGGGGCGCCGTCCAGCGCCGCGCGGGGGCGGGGAGGGGATGGTGCCCGTCCCCGCCGTCAGCGCGCGCGCGTCCCGGTCGCCGGCGCGATGCCGAGCGCGGCGAAGGTCGCGTCCGCCGCCTCCGCCCAGCCGCGGTTGGCCGCCGGGCTGGCCGGACTCGGATGCAGGATCTGCCCGACCCGGATCGCGCGCGCGAGCGCCGGCGCCACCGCGCCGCGCGCCAGCACCGCGCGCAGCCGCCGCTCGGCGAAGCCGCCGACCCCGATCGCCCATTGCGGCGCCAGCGCCGCGAGCGCCGCGGCGAGGTGGCGGTCGCAGGCCTCCTCCACCGCCCGGAGCTCGGCCGCCGGGAGCCGGTCCGGCGTCAGGTTGCGCCCGGACTCCTCGAGGAAGGCGAGCGGGCAGTAGTTGAGCACGAACCATTCGGCGAAGAACGCCTCCGCCGTGCCGAAGCGCGCCGCCGCCCAGCCCCACAGCCGCCGCCCGCTCACCTCGGAGCGGGGGCAGGCGAAGCCTTCGATCGGCCGCCGCGGATGCTGGCGCCCCGGCGCCGCGACCGGGGCGCGGATGCCCATCCAGTCGCGCACCGCGGCGACCTCGCCGAACGGCACCCCGGTCTGCATCATGCCGAACGGGCCCGGGTTCATGCCGAGCAGCACCACCCGCTTGCGCGTCGCGCCGTAGCGGCGGACGTATTCCTCGTAGGGCGCCCAGGCGTAGCGGAGCGGGTCGTACACGTGCGCGACCGGCGGCGCGAAGGCGAGCGCGGCGAGGGTGTCGGACAGCGCGCGGGCCGCGCCGAGCAGCGCGGCGGCGACCGGCGTGGCGGGCGGATGGCCGCCGTCCGCCGCCCCGGCCTCAGCCGCCGGAGGGCGGGACGCCGACATTGTCGAGCAGGCGCACGCGGCCGAGCCGCGCCGCCGCAACCAGCCGCGCCGGCGCGTCGCCGGGCGCGGCGAGCGGCCGCAGCGACTCCGCCTCGACCAGAGCGAAGTAGTCCACGGCGAAGCCGGCCGCGGTCAGGGCCGCGACCGCCTCGGCCAGCACCGGCGCCGCCGGCGCGCCGCGGCCCGCCGCCAGCGCCGCCGCCGCCCGGTGCAGCTCCGCCGCGAGGCGCGGCGCCCGCGCGCGCTCCTCCGCCGTCAGGAAGCGGTTGCGCGAGGAGAGGGCGAGGCCGTCCGGCTCGCGCACGGTCGGCACCGGCTCGATGCGCACGGGGAGGTCGAGGTCGCGCACCATCCGCCGCACCACCTGGAGCTGCTGCCAGTCCTTCTCGCCGAACATCGCCACCGCGGCGCCGGTCTGCAGGAACAGCTTGGCGCAGACGGTGGCGACGCCGCGGAAGTGCCCGGGGCGGTGCGCGCCCTCGAAGCCCTCGGCCGGCGGCCCGGCGACCTCGACCACGGTGACCGAGCCTGGCGGGTACATCGCCTCCACCGTCGGCAGCCAGACGAGGTCGCAGCCGGCGGCGCGCAGCTTGGCGAGATCGCCCTCCTCGTCGCGCGGATAGGTGGCGAAGTCCTCGTTGGGGCCGAACTGCTTCGGATTGACGAAGATCGAGGCGGCGACGACGGGGGCCGCCCGCCGCGCCGCCGCGACCAGCGCGAGATGCCCCGCGTGCAGCGCCCCCATGGTCGGCACCAGCGCCAGCGCGCCGCCGCCCGCCGCCGCGCGCAGCGCCGCCACCTCCCGCCGCAGCGACTCGAGATCCCGGGCAATCCGCATGATGGGCCGCACTCCTGCCGAGCGCGGCTAGATTCCCCGGCCGGCGCGCGGCGGCAAGACGCCTCCGCCGGATGCGCGCGCGGCCGCGGGGCCTTTGCAAGCCGGCGCCGCCGTGCTCTAGCGTTGCGGGCGATATCCATCCGCGGGGGAAGCGATGCCGAACAAGCTCAAGGAGGCCTGGAAGGCCGGCAAGGCCGTGATCAACGGATGGCTCGCCATCCCCAGCGCCTTCAGCGCCGAGATGTATGCCCAGGCCGGCTGGGACAGCGTGACCGTGGACATGCAGCACGGCGTGCAGGACTACCTCTCCTGCGTCGCCTGCTTCCAGGGCATGCAGCGCGTCCCCGGCCTGGTGCCGATGGTGCGCGTGCCGTGGAACGAGCCCGGCATCATCGGCAAGGTGCTCGACGCCGGCGCCTACGGCGTCATCTGCCCGATGGTGAACACCGCCGCCGAGGCGCGCGCCCTGGTGCAGTACTGCAAGTACCCGCCGCAGGGCACGCGCAGCAACGGCCCGATCCGCGCCGCCCTCTACGGCGAGGCGACCAGCTACCAGGCGACCGCCAACGACGAGGTCCTCGTCATCCCGATGATCGAGACGCAGCAGGCGCTCGACAACCTGGAGGCGATCCTCGACGTGCCGGGGATCGACGCGATCTACGTCGGCCCCTCCGACCTCGGCCTGTCGCTCGGCCTGGCGCCGAAGCTCGACCGCGAGGAGCCGGAGGTGCTGCGCATCTACGAGCGGTTGCTGAAGGAGACGGGCAAGCGCGGCATCGCCGCGGGTCTGCACAACGGCACGGCGGCCTACGCGCACCGCATGATCAAGATGGGCTTCAAGCTGGTGACGATCGCCAACGACGTCGGCCTGATGGTGAACGCGGCGCGGGCGGCGGTGAGGGAGGCGCGCGGCGGATAGGCCCGGCCGGCGCCGGTCAGCGCGGCGCGAGGCCCCGCCCGCGCACCACCGCGCCCTCGCCGAATCGCGCCCGCAGCGCCTCCACGGCCGCCCAGCGCGCGGCGCGCCGCGGCGCCTCCGGGTCCGCGAGATCGCCGCGATCCGCCTCGGCCGCCGGCGCCAGCGGCTGGGCGCCGATGCCGACCAGGCGGAAGGCCGTCCCGTCCGCCTCCTTCCGCAGCAGGGGCCGCGCCGCCTCGAACAGCGTCTCCGGCAGCCGCGTCGGCGCGGGCAGGCGGGCGTGGCGCGTGCGCAGCGCGAAGCCCGCGGTCTTGAGCTTCAGGACGACGCCGCCCGCGGCCAGCCCCTTCTCCCCCAGCCGGCGGGCCAGCTTCTCGCACAGGTGCCAGAGCGGCCGCTCCAGCTCCGCCGCCTCGCGCAGGTCGCGCTCGAAGGTGGTCTCGGCGCTGATGCTCCTGGCCTCGCGCTCCGGGCGCACCGGCCGCGGATCCTCGCCGCGGGCGCGCGCCACGAGGCTCGGCCCCTCCTCGCCGAAGCGCGCGAGCGCGTCGCGCTCCGGCAGCGCCTGCAACTGGCCGAGCCGCGTGATGCCGGCGGCCGCCAGCCGCCGGGCCAGCGCCGGGCCGACGCCGGGCAGCAGGGTCACCGGCTCCGGCGCCAGCAGCGCCGCGGCCTCCGCCCTGCCGATCACGGCGAAGCCGCGCGGCTTGTCGCGCTCCGCCGCGATCTTGGCGAGCAGCCGGTTCGGCGCGAGGCCGATCGAGACCGTCACCCCGACCTCGCGCTCCACGGCCTGCGCGAAGCGCGCCAGCACCGCGGCCGGCGGGGCGCCGTGCAGCGCCGCGGTGCCGGCGAGGTCCAGCACCGCCTCGTCGATCGAGAGCGGCTCGAGGAGCGGCGTCAGCGCCTCCATCAAGGCGCGGATGCGGCGCGCCTCGGCGGCGTACTTCGCCATGTCGGGGCGGATCACCACCGCGTCCGGGCAGGCGCGCAGCGCCTGGAACATCGGCATCGCGGAGCGCACGCCGCGGGTCCGGGCGACGTAGCAGCAGGCCGCGACCACGCCGCGCCGGCCCCCGCCCACGATCACCGGGCGGGTCAGCAGCTCCGGCCGGTCGCGCTTCTCGATCGCGGCGTAGAAGGCGTCGCAGTCCACATGCGCCACGGTGAGACGGAGAAGCTCCGGGTGCCGCACCAGACGGGGCGAGCCGCAGGGGCAGGCCGGCACGTCTTCCGCCGTGACCCGCAGGCAGTCCCGGCAGAGCGTCGCCATGTCACGGCGAGTCCCAGAGCCGCGCCGCGCCGAACACGCCGCTCGAATCGCCGTGCTTGGCCTTCAGCACCGGCGTGCGCGCGACGTCGCCGAAGACATGCGGCGCCATCAGCGGCGGCAGCCGCTCGTAGAGGTGCTCCATGTTCGACAGCCCGCCGGCCAGCACGATCACGTCGGGATCGAGGATGTTGACGATGCCGGCGAGCGCGCGCGCGAGCCGGTCCGCGTGGCGCTCCAGCGCCGCCACGGCGCACGGATCGCCGGCGGCGGCGCGCGCGGGCACGCCGGTCGCGTCGCGCGCCTCCGGCCCGTCGCACTCGCGGGCGAGCGCCGGGCCGCTGACGAAGGTCTCGATGCAGCCGAGGCGCCCGCACCAGCAGCGGCGCCCCGGGAACTCCTCCGGCGTCATCCAGGGCAGGGGGGTGTGGCCCCACTCGCCGGCGACGCGGTTCGGACCGTCGTGCAGCCGGCCGTGCATGACGATCCCGCCGCCGACGCCGGTGCCGAGGATGACCGCGAACACCACCCCGTAGCCTGCCCCGGCGCCGTCGGCCGCCTCGCTCACTGCCAGGCAGTTGGCATCGTTGGAGAATCGCAACGGACGCCCCAGCCGCGCCTGCAGGTCCTCGGCCAGGGGCTTGCCGTTCAGGGCGAGCGTGTTGGCGTTGCGCACCAGGCCGGTCGCCGGGCTCAGGCTGCCCGGGATGCCGATGCCCACGCTCGCCTCCCCGGGGGCGACGCCGAGCTCGCGCTCGGCCGCCTCGACCATGGTGGCGATCCGCTCGATCACGCCCTCGTAGGTCTGCGGGGTCGGCTCGCGGCGGCGCAGCAGGACCTCGCCCGCCGGGCCGAGCACCGCGATCTCGGTCTTGGTCCCGCCCAGATCAATGCCGATTCGGAAGCGCCGCATGGCCGGAAGGTGCGGGCGGCGGGCGGGCGGGGCAAGAGAGCCGCCTCCGGCCGGCGGAGGCTGGACGGCGCGGCGCCCGGGTGGTGGAGTCCGGCCCGCCATGTCCGAGACCGTCCTCGACGTGCGGGGCCTCACCTGCCCGCTGCCCGTGCTCAAGGCCAACAAGGCGCTGCGCGGCCTGCCGCCCGGGGCGCGCCTCACCGTGCTCGCCACCGATCCCGCCAGCGTGAAGGACTTCCAGGCCTTCTGCCGGGAGACCGGCCACGCCCTGGTCGCGTTCAGCGAGGATGCGGGGGGCGTCTATCGCTTCACCCTGCGCCGGCGCGGCGAGGACGCACCGCCGCCGGCCCCGTCCCCCGCGGAACCGCCGCCGTGAGCGTGCTGCTGCTGACCCACCGCGCCTGCCTCGACCACGACCCCGGCCCCTACCATCCGGAATGCCCGGACCGGCTGCGCGCCGTGCTGCGCGCCCTCGACGCCGAGGAGTTCTCCGGGGCGATCCGCGGCGAGGCGCCGCGCGCCAGCCTCGAGCAGCTCTGCCGCGTGCATCCGCGCCACTACGTGGAGGCGATCCTCGCCATCCGCCCCGACCCGGACGACCGCGTCGCGCTCGATGCCGACACGGTGATGTCCTGGGGCTCGGCCGAGGCCGCGCTGCGCGCCGCCGGCGCGGCCTGCGCGGCGGTGGACGCGGTGGTGGCGGGCGAGGTGCGGCGCGCCTTCTGCGCCATCCGTCCGCCGGGCCACCACGCCGAGCCCGCCCGCCCGATGGGCTTCTGCCTGTTCTCCAACGCTGCCGTCGCCGCGCGGCACGCCCAGGCGGCGCACGGGGTCGCACGCGTCGCGGTGGTGGACTTCGACGTGCACCACGGCAACGGCACCCAGGCGGTGGCCGAGGCCGACGCGACCCTGTTCTACGGCTCCTCCCATCAGTGGCCGCTCTATCCCGGCACCGGCGATCCCGGCGAGCGCGGCGTGGCGGGCAACGTGGTCAACGCCACCCTGCCGCCCGGCGCGGGCGGCGAGGCCTTCCGCGCCGCCTGGCGCGACCGCATCCTCCCCGCGCTCGACGCCTTCGCCCCCGGGCTGCTGATCGTCTCGGCCGGGTTCGACGCCCATGCGCGCGACCCGCTGGCGCAACTCCGCGTGCGCGAGCCGGACTTCGCCTGGCTGACGGAGCAGTTCTGCGCCCTCGCGGAACGCCATTGCGGGGGGCGGGTGGTGTCCGTGCTCGAGGGCGGCTACGACCTCGAGGCGCTGGCCGGTTCCGTGGCGGCGCATCTCAGGGCGCTGCTCCGGGCGTGACGGCCCGCCCCCGCGCCCTCCTCGGCCGGCGCGCCTCGTGACCGGCGGCGCGGGCCGCGCTATGCCGCCTCGCGCCTTGGCCTCGCCCGGCCCATCCCGGTATCGTCGAGGCCGCAGACGGAGATTCGGATGCAGGAGACGCCGCCCGCAAGCGCGCCACCGCGCGAGCCGCCGGACATCGCCGGGCTCTCCTTCGAGGAGGCACTGGCCGAGCTGGAAGCGATCGTGAAGACGCTGGAATCCGGCCAGGGCCGGCTCGAGGAGGCGATCGAGGCCTATGAGCGCGGCGCCGCCCTGCGGCGGCACTGCGAACGCAAGCTGGCCGAGGCCGAGCAAAAGGTGCAGGCGATCGCCGAAGGTCCCTCAGGCCTGACCCTGCGCGAGGTGGAGTAGCAAGGGCGCGATGGAGGCCATCCCAGGGGGGGCGGAGCAGGCCGCCCTCCGCGCCGCGCTGGCCGAGGCGGCGGCGGAGATCGAGCAGGCCCTCGACGCCCTGCTCCCGCCGCCGGAGGGGGCCGAGGCGCGGCTGCTCGAGGCCATGCGCTACGCCGCGATGGGCGGGGGCAAGCGGCTGCGCGGCTTCCTCGTCCTCGAGGGCGCGCGCCAGTTCGGCGTCGCCCGCGCCTCGGCGCTGCGCGTCGCCGCGGCGATCGAGATGGTGCACGCCTACTCGCTGGTGCACGACGACCTGCCGGCGATGGACGACGACGATCTGCGCCGCGGCAAGCCGACCTGCCACAAGGCCTTCGACGAGGCCACCGCGATCCTCGCCGGCGATGCCCTGCAGGCCCACGCCTTCACCGTGCTCGCCGAGGAGGACACCCACGCCGACCCGGCGGTGCGCGCCGAGCTGGTGCGCTGCCTTTCCCGCGCCGCGGGGCCGCGCGGCATGTGCGGCGGCCAGATGCTCGACATGCTGGCGGAGGAGAGCGCCGCCCCGCTCGACGAGGCGGCGATCGGGCGGCTGCAGCTCCTCAAGACCGGCAAGCTGATCGAGTTCGCCGCCGAGGCCGGCGCGATCCTCGGCAAGGCGCCGGGGCCGCTCCGCCACGCCCTCGCCGCCTACGGGCGCGAGCTCGGCGCCGCCTTCCAGATCGCCGACGACCTCCTGGACGCGACCGCCACCGCCGAGGAGACCGGCAAGCGCACCGGCAAGGACGCCGGCGCCGGCAAGGCGACGCTGGTCGGCCTGCTCGGCCTGGAGCGCGCCCGCGCCCAGGCCGAGCGCCTGGCCGAGCAGGCGCGGCGGCATCTGGACGCCCTGGGGGAGCGCGCCGATCTTCTGCGCGCGCTCGCCGCCTACGCCATCCACCGGAGGAACTGACCGGATGACCCGCCCGGCGACCCCGCTGCTCGACCGCGTCCGCACCCCCGCCGACCTGCGCAACCTCTCCGCCGCGCAGCTCCGCCAGCTTGCGGACGAGCTCCGGGCCGAGACGATCGACGTCGTCAGCCAGACCGGCGGGCATCTCGGCGCCTCGCTCGGCGTGGTCGAGCTGACGGTCGCGATCCACGCCGTGTTCGACACGCCGCGCGACCGGCTGATCTGGGACGTCGGCCACCAGGCCTATCCGCACAAGATCCTCACCGGCCGGCGCGACCGCATCCGCACCCTGCGCCAGGGCGGCGGCCTCTCCGGCTTCACCCGGCGCAGCGAGAGCGAGTACGACCCCTTCGGCGCGGCGCACTCCTCGACCTCGATCTCGGCCGGCCTCGGCATGGCGGTGGCGCGCGACCTCAAGGGCGAGGACCGGCACGTCGTCTGCGTCATCGGCGACGGGGCGATGAGCGCCGGCATGGCCTACGAGGCGATGAACAACGCCGGGGCGATCCGGGCGAAGCTGATCGTCATCCTCAACGACAACGACATGTCCATCGCGCCCCCCGTCGGCGCCATGTCGGCCTATCTGTCGCGGCTGATCTCCTCGCGCCCCTTCCTCTCGATGCGCGACCTGATGGCGCGCCTCGCCCGCCGCTTCCCGGCGCCGCTCGAGCGCGCGGCCAAGCGCGCGGACGAGTACGCGCGCGGCCTGCTCACCGGGGGGACGCTGTTCGAGGAGCTCGGCTTCTACTACGTCGGTCCCGTGGACGGGCACGACCTCGACCACCTGCTCCCCGTGCTGCGCAACCTGCGCGAGGCGGACGAGTACGGCCCGGTCCTGCTGCACGTCGTGACGCAGAAGGGCAAGGGCTATCCGCCGGCGGAGCAGAGCGCCGACAAGTACCACGGCGTCGCCAAGTTCAACGTCATCACCGGCGAGCAGGCCAAGGCCCCGCCCGGCCCGCCGAGCTACACCAAGGTGTTCGCCGACGCCCTGATCGCCGAGGCCGAGGCCGACGAACGCATCGTCGCCATCACCGCCGCCATGCCCTCCGGCACCGGGCTCGACCTGTTCGCGAAGCGGTTCCCGAAGCGCACCTTCGACGTCGGCATCGCCGAGCAGCACGCCGTCACCTTCGCCGCCGGCATGGCGACCGAGGGGATGAAGCCCTTCTGCGCCATCTACTCCACCTTCCTCCAGCGCGCCTACGACCAGGTGGTGCACGACGTGGCGCTGCAGTCGCTGCCGGTGCGCTTCGCGATGGACCGCGCCGGGCTGGTCGGCGCCGACGGCGCGACGCACGCCGGCGCCTACGACATCGCCTATCTCGGCTGCCTGCCGGGCATGGTGCTGATGGCCGCCGCCGACGAGGCCGAGCTCGCCCACATGGTCGCCACCGCGGCGGCGATCGACGACCGGCCCAGCGCCTTCCGCTACCCGCGCGGCGAGGGGGTGGGGGTGCCGGTGCCGGCGCGCGGCAGCGTGCTCGAGATCGGCAAGGGCCGCGTGCTGCGCGAGGGCACGGCGATCGCGCTGCTCTCCTACGGCGCGCGGCTCGCCGAGTGCCTGAAGGCCGCCGAGGAGCTCGCCGCGCGCGGCCTCTCCTGCACCGTCGCCGACGCCCGCTTCGCCAAGCCGCTCGATGCCGCGCTGGTCGAGCGCCTGGCGCGCGAGCACGAGGTGCTGATCACGATAGAGGAGGGCGCGATGCTCGGCTTCGGCGCGATCGTGCTGCAGCACCTCGCGGCGCGGGGGCTGCTAGACCAGGGGCTCAAGATCCGCACCCTCTGCCTGCCCGACCGCTTCATCGACCACGACAGCCCGCGCAAGCAGTACGACGAGGCCGGGCTGAATGCCCCGCACATCGTCGCCGCGGCGCTCGGCGCGCTCGGGCGGGCCGAGGCGGCGCGGCCGGCACGGGCTTGAGGGGGCGCAAGCTCCGGGCCGACCAGGCCCTGGTCGCGCGCGGCCTCGCCGAGAGCCGCGCCCGCGCCCAGGCGCTGATCCTCGCCGGCAAGGTGTTCTGCGGCGGGCGCCGCGTGGAGAAGCCCGGCGAGGCGGTGCGCGAGGACGCCCCGCTCGAGCTGCGCGGGCAGGACCACCCCTGGGTGTCGCGCGGCGGGGTGAAGCTCGCCCACGCGCTGGCGCATTTCGGCCTGTCGCCGGAGGGCCGGGTCTGCCTCGACATCGGCGCCTCCACCGGCGGCTTCACCGACGTGCTGCTGCGCCACGGGGCGGCGCGGGTCTATGCGGTGGATGTCGGCCACGGCCAGCTCGCCTGGTCGCTGCGCAACGATCCGCGGGTGGTGGTGCTGGAGCGCACCAACGCCCGCCACCTCACCGCGGCCGAGGTGCCCGAGCCGGTCGGCGCGCTGGTCTGCGATGCGAGCTTCATCGGCCTGCGCACGATCCTGCCCGCGCCGCTCGCCCTGTGCGCCCCCGGCGCCTGGGCGGTGGCGCTGATCAAGCCGCAGTTCGAGGCCGGGCCGGAGGCGGTGGGCAAGGGCGGCGTGGTGCGCGACCCGGCGGTGCATGCGGCCGTCTGCGCCGCGATCGAGGCCTGGTGGTCCGGCCTGCCGGGATGGCGTGTGCTCGGCATCACCCCCAGCCCGATCCTGGGGCCGGAGGGGAACCGCGAATTCCTCATCGCCGCGCGCCGTGCGGGCGAGGAAGGGCAGTAGGGACGGGCCGCCCCGCGCGGGGGCGGTCGCGCCTTTGCGCCTGCGCCCGCGCTACCGCTGCGCCAGGCCCTGCGCCGCGGCGCGCGCCAGCGCCGGCCGCGGCGCCGAAGCCGCCATCGGCCGCAGCCGGAGCTCGTGCGCGCTCAGCTCCGCCAGCAGCGCCCAGATGCGGTGCGGGTCCAGTTGCACATCCGGGTCGTTCAGCAGTCGGTCGAGCTCGGCGAGCTTGCTCTCGAACTCCAGATCGGTCATCGGAGATCCTCGGAACGGTGCCGCACTGGTGCGCCGCGCTGCACAATTCTCCGGGGAAACGTGGCGAAAAGCCGCCGGTTGCGTGGCGCGTCCGGTTGCATGGCGGGGCCGGAACGGTCCGGACGACGGGCCCGAGAACCGTTTCCGCTCGGCCGCGCGCGCGGCCACGGCTCCGGCCTGGTGCCTGTCGAGCGGATTCTCGCTTCCGGCTGTTTCTCGCCGTCCGCGAGCCGGCCCTAGGCGGGGGGCTGGATCGCCTCGGCCAGCACCGGATGCCGCGCCGCCGGGTGCGCCGGGTTGCGGAAGCGCAGCTCCCCTTCCGGAACCGCATCCGGCGGCGGGAGCCCGAGGAGCTCCATGCGCGAGCAGCAGGTCACCGCCGCCACCGTCCGCGCCGCCGCGGTGGTGAGGAAGCGGCGGGCCGCGCCCTCCAGCTCCAGGCTTTCCCGCAGCGCGCGCCATTCCGCGCGGTCCACGTCCTCGACCAGGACGGCGAGGATGCCGGGCAGCCCTCGCCCCGCCTCGCCGAGCCGCGTCTCCGCCGCTTGCGCGAGGCGGTGGCGGAAGGCCTCGGCGATGGCGTCCTCGCGCCCGGCCCGCGCCGCCATGACGAAGACGCTGCCGCCCGCGCGGTCGGTGGTGACGGCGAGATGCGCCTCGGGGCCGAACTGCTCGCGCAGCCGTTCCGGCAGCAGCCGGCCCTGGCCCGCCGCCTGGGCCCCGGCCAGCACCAGCGGATCGAGCTTGAGCACCGCGTCGGCGCTGGAATCCTGCCGGCGCTGCGCCGCCAGCAGCCGGCTGATGCGCCGGTGCAGCTCGGCCAACCGGCCCGGACCGGCGAGGCCCTCCGGCAAGGTCATCTTCAGCACGTAGCGGCCGGGATGCGCCGCGAGCCAGGTCTGGAGCTCCGGATGGACGCGGTCCACCAGCGCGTACCAGTCGCCGCGATGCAGCGAGCGGCCCTCCTCAGCGGAGAAGGTCTCGCAGGCCACGACCGCCTCGGCTTCGCCCCGGCGGATCAGCAGGTCGAAAGGGGCGCCCTCGGCGAGGCCGGGAAATTCCACCGCGAAGCCGCGGGCACGATACACGGCGGCGCTGCGCAGCAGGTGGAACACGGGGACCAGCGTCGCCTCGCCCTCGAGTCCCGCGGCGAGGCGCTCGCGCAGCCGCGCGCGACCGCGCGGCGGCAGGGCGTTGGCGAGGTGCACGGCCTCGGCGGCGAAGGCGAGCAGCCGGCGCTCGCCCCGACCGGCCCGGGCGAAGGCGTCGGGGTCGCCGAGCCGCGCCAGGGCCAGTTCGAGCGCATGGCGGCGCTGCGCCGCGCGGCCGCGCCAGAGGCTTCCAGGGGAGGAGCGGGCGCGGCGGCCGAGTTCCGAGAGGCGGGCGTCCCAGCGCCTCCTACCCGCCAGCGCGGCGAAGGCCGGCAGCGCGGCCGGATCGGCGCCCGGTTCGGCGAGGGGCATGGCTCGGCTCATCCTGATGTTCTTGTTGCCGCCTGCCTAAGCCGGCCCGGAGGGGGCAAGTCAAGAACCAAGCCTGCCCGCTGTTCCCTCCTCTCCCGGCTGCGGCCGGTTCCGGCGGCCCGGGCGGCCGCCCGTCTCAGGCGCGCGGCAGCCTCGCCTCGGTCGGTGCGTCCGGGTTCTGCGCCCGGTGCCGCAGCAGGTGGTCGGCGAGGACGCAGGCGAGCATCGCCTCGCCCACCGGCACGGCGCGGATGCCCACGCAGGGGTCGTGCCGGCCCTTGGTCGCGACCTCGACCTCCTGCCCGAACCGGTCCACCGCGCGCCGCGGCGTCAGGATCGAGGAGGTGGGCTTGACCGCGAACCGCACGACGATCGGCTGGCCGGTGGAGATGCCGCCGAGGATGCCGCCCGCCCGGTTGGAGAGGAAGCGCACCCGCCCGTCCGGGTCCATGCGCATCTCGTCGGCGTTCTCCTCGCCGCTGAGGGCGGCCGCGGCGAAGCCGTCGCCGATCTCCACCCCCTTGACGGCGTTGATGGACATCAGGGCGGCGGCGATCTCGGCGTCGAGCTTGCCGTAGAGCGGCGCGCCGAGGCCGGGGGGCACGCCCTCGGCCACCACCTCGACCACGGCGCCGAGCGAGGAGCCGGCCTTGCGCGCGGCGAGCAGCCGCTCCTCCCAGCGCGCGGCGGCGGCGCGGTCGGGGCAGAAGAAGGCGTTCTCCTCGACCGCGGCCCAGTCCCAGTTGGCGCGGTCCACCGCATCGCCGCCCATCGCGACCAGGGCGCCGCGGATGACGACGCCCGCGCCCAGCACCTTGCGCGCGATGGCGCCGGCGGCGACGCGCACCGCCGTCTCGCGCGCCGAGGCGCGGCCGCCGCCGCGCCAGTCGCGGATGCCGTATTTGAGATGGTAGGTTAGATCGGCGTGCCCGGGGCGGAAGCGGTCCTTGATCTCGCCGTAGTCGCGCGAGCGCTGGTCCTGGTTCTCGATCAGGAAGGCGATGGGCGTGCCGGTGGTGAGGCCCTCGAACACGCCGGAGAGGAGGCGGACCTGGTCCGGCTCCTGGCGCTGGGTGACGAATCGCGACTGGCCGGGGCGGCGGCGGTCGAGGAAGGGCTGGATGTCGGCCTCGGCGAGCGGGAGGCGCGGCGGGCAGCCGTCCACCACGCCGCCGATCGCCGGCCCGTGGCTCTCGCCCCAGGTGGTGACGCGGAACAGGTGGCCGAAGGTGTTGTGGGACATGGGCTGGAAGCCTCCGCCCGCCGCGGGCCGTCGCGGGTCCGCCTGCCCGGGCGGGAGCGCGTCAGTCCTTCACCACCGTGATGTCCGGCGCGTCCACCGCCTTCATCCCGACCACGTGATAGCCGCAGTCCACGTGGTGCACCTCGCCCGTCACGCCCGAGGCGAGGTCGGAGAGCAGGTACATCCCCGCGCCGCCCACCTCCTCGATCGTCACGTTGCGCTTGAGCGGCGCGTTGTACTGGTTCCACTTCAGGATGTAGCGGAAGTCGCCGATCCCGCTCGCCGCCAGCGTCCTGATCGGGCCGGCGCTGATCGCGTTCACCCGGATCCCCCGCGCCCCGAGGTCCGCCGCGAGGTACCGCACGGAGGCCTCGAGCGCCGCCTTCGCCACGCCCATGACGTTGTAGTGCGGCATCACCCGCTCGGCGCCGAGATAGGTCAGCGTCAGCAGCGAGCCGCCGTTCGGCATCAGCGCCGCCGCGCGGCGGCAGAGCGCGGTGAAGGAGTAGCAGGAGATGTCGAGGGTGCGCAGGAAGTTCTCCCGCGTCGTGTCCACGTAGTGGCCCTTGAGCTGGTCCTTGTCCGACCAGGCGATGGCATGGACCAGGAAATCGAGCGCGCCCCACTCCCCGGCCAGCCGCTCGAACACCGCGTCCACGCTCGGGTCGTCGGTCACGTCGCAGGGCAGCACCAGGCGGGAGCCGACGCTCTCGGCGAGCGGGCGCACGCGCTTCTCCAGCGCCTCGCCCTGGTAGGTGAAGGCGATCTCCGCCCCCTGCGCGGCGCAGGCCCGGGCGATGCCCCAGGCGATCGAGCGGTCGTTCGCCACGCCCATGATGAGGCCGCGCTTGCCCGCCATCAGCGTTCCGGTGGCAACGGCGGACGTGACAGGCGTGACGTCGGGCATCGGATCGAGACCGGATGGATGGTTGGTTGCGGGGGCCGGGCCGTGGTGGCACACCCCCGCTGCCCGGGCAAGAGGGCCGCCGCCCCGCCGCCGGGCCCCAAGCCGCCACGAGGCCGCCGAGGATGTGCGCCGCCCCTACCAGCCAGACCGCCGCCGAGGACCCGATCGCGCTGTTCGAGTCCTGGCTCGCCGAGGCGCGCCGGAGCGAGCCGGCCGAGGCGGAGGCGGTCTGCCTCGCCACCGCCACGCCGGAGGGGCGGCCCTCGGCGCGCATGGTACTGCTCAAGGGCGTGGATGCGCGCGGCTTCGTCTTCTACACCAACCTCGAGAGCCGCAAGGGGAGCGAGCTTGCCGCCAACCCGCGCGCCGCGCTCTGCTTCCACTGGAAGTCGCTGGAGCGCAGCGTGCGCGTCGAGGGGCCGGTGGAGCGCGTCTCCGACGCCGAGGCCGACGCCTATTTCGCCTCGCGCCCGCGTCCCTCGCGCATCGGCGCCTGGGCCAGCGCGCAGTCCCGCCCGCTCGAGGGGCGCTGGGCGCTGGAGAAGCGCGTCGCCGAGTACGCGCTGCGCTTCGGCCTCGGCGAGATCCCCCGCCCGCCCTTCTGGTCCGGCTTCCGCGTCCTGCCCGAGCGGATCGAGTTCTGGCGCGGCATGCCCTTCCGCCTGCACGAGCGCCGCGTGTTCCACCGCGACGCGGCGGGAGAGGGCTGGCGGGAGGAGATGCTCTACCCGTGACCATCCCGCCCTCCCAGGCCGAAGCGGCGGCGCTGCTCGCGCGGCTCACGGGGGCGGCGCCGATCGAGACCCACATTTCCGCCGTCTTCGTCGGCCGTGACGAGGCGTTCAAGCTCAAGAAGGCGGTCGCGCTCGGCTTCCTCGACTTCACCTCGCTCGCCGCGCGCGAGCGCTTCTGCCGGCGCGAGCTCGCGCTGAACCGCCGCTTCGCGCCCGGGATCTACCGCGAGGTCCTGCCGCTCACCCGCGGCCCGGACGGCGCGCTCCGCCTCGGCGGCGAGGCGGGCGCGGCAGTGGAGTGGGTGGTGCGCATGGCACGCATCCCGGACGACGCCTTCCTCGACCGCATCGCCGCGCGCGGCGGCCTGACGCCGGCGCTGCTCGACGCCCTCGCCGACGCGGTGGCGGCCATGCACGAGGCGGCGGAGCGCGTCGCGGAGCCCGATGCGCCGGCGGCGATGCGCCAGGTCCTGGAGGGCAACCGCGCCGCGGCGCTCGCCGCCGGCCTGCCCGCGCCGCGCGTCGAGGCGTGGGCGGCGGCCGCCGGAGCGGCGCTGCAGCGCCTCGCCCCGGCGCTGGCGGCACGGGCGGCGGAGGGGCGGGTGCGCCGCTGCCACGGCGATCTGCATCTCGGCAATCTCTGCCTGTGGGACGGGCGGCCGACGCCCTTCGATGCGCTGGAATTCGACGAATCCCTCGCGCGGATCGACGTCGGCTACGACCTCGCCTTCCTCCTGATGGACCTCGAGGCGCGGGCGGTGGCGGGGGCGGAGCAGGCGGAGGAGGAGCGCCGCGGCCTCGGCGGGCGCGCGGCGGCGAACCGGGTGCTGAACCGGCTGCTCGCCCGCACCGGGGACTACGGGCTGCTCGCCCCGCTGCCACTCTGGCTGTCGCTCAGGGCGATGATCCGCGCCCATGTCGAGGCGGCGCGCGGCGGCGCCGATGCCGCCTCCTACCTCGCCATGGCCGAGGGCTATCTGCGCCCGGCCGCGGCGCGCCTCGTCGCCATCGGCGGGCTGCAGGGCACCGGCAAGAGCCGGCTCGCCCGGGCGCTGGCCCCCGCGCTCGGTCCGGCCCCCGGCGCCGTGATCCTGCGCACGGACGAGATCCGCAAGCGCCGCTTCGGCGTGCCCCCGGAGCAGCGCCTGCCGCCCGCGGCCTATGCCGAGACGGTGAGCGCCGCGGTGCACGCCGAACTCTTCGCCACGGCCGAGCGGATCGCCCGCGCGGGACACGCGGTGATCGCCGACGCCGTGTTCCTCGACCCCGACAACCGGGCGGGCATCGAGGCTGCCGCCCGTGCCGCCGGCGTGCCCTTCGACGGCTTCTGGCTCGAGGCGCCGCTCGAGATCCTGCGCCGGCGCATCGGGGCGCGGCACCACGACGCCTCCGACGCCACGGCGGCGGTGCTGGAACGCGCGGCGCGGACCGATCCCGGCCCGATCGCGTGGCGCCGGACGGACGCCTCCGGCGATCCGCTGCCGGCGGTGCGCGCCGCCCTGGGCCTGCATTGATTTCGCGTCCGCTCCGGAAGCTGTGCTAGAACTCGCGGCCTGGGAGACGAAGCACGGACCGGAGGAGCCGCGGCCATGGCCTATCGCCGCATTCTGCTGCCGCTTACCAGCACCGCCGCCGGCGAGGCGGCGCTCACCACCGCGCTGATGGTGGCGCGGATCTGGAACGCCCATCTTCACTGCCTGCACGTGCGCGTGGACGCGCGCGACGTCGCCCCGCTCGCCGGCGAGGGCCTCTCGGGCGCCATGATCGAGGAGATGATGGCCGCGACCGAGCGCGAGAGCGGCGAGCGCGCCGCCCGCGTGCGCGCCCTGTTCGAGCGCTTCGCCGCCAAGGCGGGCGACGTGACCATCGCCGAGAGCGCGGAGGCGGCGCTGAAGCACGACGGCCCGACGCTCTCCTTCGCCTCGATCCCGGGGCGGGAGGAGGACGTGGTGGCCCAGGAGTCGCGCCTCTACGACCTCGTCGTGGTGCCGCATCCGGAGGCCGACGAGGACGTCTCCTCCTCCGACGCGCTGCATGCGGTGCTGTTCGATTCCGGCCGCCCGGTGCTGGTCGCCCCGCGCGTCGCGCCGACCTCGATCGGCACCCGGGTCTGCGTCGCCTGGAACGGCACGGCGGAGAGCGCGGCGGCGGTGGCGGCGGCGCTGCCCTGGCTGCGCCGCGCCGAGCGGGTGCGCATCCTCTACGCCGACGAGTACCAGCGCCGCGGGCCGCCGGCCGAAGGGCTGCGGACCTATCTGCGCTGGCACGAGATCGAGGCCGAGGCGGTGCCGTTCAAGCCGCAGACGCGCGAGGTCGGGGCCGGGCTGCTCGGCGCGGCGCGCGACTTCGGCGCCGACCTTCTCGTGATGGGCGCCTACAGCCACTCGCGGCTGCGCCAGCTCATCCTCGGCGGGGTGACGCGGCACGTGCTGGAGAACGCCGACCTGCCCGTGCAGATGTGCCGCTGAGCGGCCGCCGGGCCGGCCGCGCCAGGGCGGGGGAGGCGGCGGAAGGCCGGGCGGCCGCGCCCGGACGGACGGCGATTGCCGGCGCCGATCGCCGTCATCACCCCGCCTGCTGGCCGGCCCGGCCGCGCCGCCCCATCTCTCCTCCGGGACGCGCCGCGGCCGCAGCGGCCGCGCGCAGGCAGGAGCGCCCGGCATGATCGAGATCCGACCCTTCGCCAGCCTCGGCGGCGGCGACCACGGCTGGCTCAAAGCCCGCCACCACTTCTCCTTCGCCGACTACCGCGACCCCGCGCGCATGGGCTGGGGCCGGCTGCGCGTCTGGAACGACGACGAGATCAAGCCCGGCAACGGCTTCGCCCCGCACCCGCATCGCGACATGGAGATCGTCACCTATGTCCGCGAGGGCGCGGTCAGCCACCGCGACAGCATCGGCAACGAAGGCCGCACCGAGGCCGGCGACGTGCAGGTGATGTCGGCCGGCACCGGCGTGGTGCACAGCGAGTACAACCACGAGCCGGTGGTGACGAAGCTGTTCCAGATCTGGATCCTGCCCGATCGCCGCGGCGTCGCGCCCTCCTGGGGCACGCGGCGCTTCCCTCCCGCGGGCCGCACGGCGCGCTTCGCGGTGCTGGCGAGCGGCCGCCCGCAGGATGCCGGTGCCGATGCGCTGCCGATCAACGCCGACGCCGCGGTGATGGCGGCCACGCTCGCGCCCGGCCAGACGCTGCGCCAGGCGCTGGCGCCGGGCCGCGTCGCCTATCTGGTGCCGGCGCGCGGCGCGATCACGGTGAACGGAGTTGCCGCCGGCGCCCGCGACGGCGTCGCCATCCGCGACGAGGCGGAGATCGCGATCACGGCGCGCGAGGAGGCGGAGCTGGTGCTGGTGGAGACGGCGGCGTAGCGGCCGCCGGCCCCAGCAACCGCCGCAGCAGCCGGCGCAGCACCGCGACCGGGTCGCGCCCCGGCGCCCGGCTGACCAGGGCGCGATGCCCGCCCCGCAGCACCACCGACGGCACCCCGGGCAGCGGCGCCGAGGCGAGCGGCACCAGCCCGTCGCTCGGCCCGGCGCCGTGGCGGTCCGGCCCGCGCGCCGCCTCGTCCACGACGGTCGCAGCGCAGAGCATGGGCAGGCGCCCGGCCAGCGCCGCCACCGCCGCCGCGTGCTCGCGCATCCAGGCCGCGCGCACCGGCGCGGTCAGATCCCGGAGCCCCTGACCGGAGCCGAGGCGCAGCAGGCGCAGCACCCGGTCGGCCGCCCCGAACACGGGCCGGGAGCCGCACACCGCATCCGCCACCGGGGAGCCGAAGAAGGGCGCCTGCAGGGCGAGGAAGCCGCGGCAGCGCGCCGCGGCCTCCGCGTCGAGCAGCGCCGCCAGCACCTCCAGCCCGCCCTTGCTGTGCCCGACCACGACCGCCGGCCGGGGGTCGCTGAGCAGCGCCCGGCCCAGCCGCTGTGCGTTGTCGGCCACCGGCGCCGCGGTCGGCAGCCGCGGCAGGGCGACCGCGCGCCGCTCGCCGAGGAGGCGACGCAGCCAGCCGGCCTGCTCGCCCATGTAGTCGAGCCCGATCGGCCCGAGCGCCGCCACCACCTCGCCGAACAGGCCGTAGGCGAGCAGGACGCGATGGCCCGCCAGCGCCGCGGCGAGCGCCGCATCCTCCGCGCCGGCGCCGGCGGCCGCCACCCTCAGTCCACCTTCACCACCAGCTTGCCGAAGTTGCGGCCCTGCAGCAGCCCGATGAACGCCGCCGGCGCGTTGCGCAGGCCCTCCACCACGTCCTCGCGCCACTTCATCCGCCCCTCGCGCATCCAGGCCAGCATCCGGGCGCGGAACTGCGGATAGCGCGGCCAGCCCGTGTCGCTGACGATGAAGCCCTGGATGCGCAGGCGCTTCCTCACCACCGGCCCGAGGTTCGGCCCCGGCGGCGCGCCCGCCGCGTTGGCGCCCGGCACCTCGTTGTACTGCGCGATCATGCCGCACATCACCATCCGGCCGAAGTCGCGCAGGCGGGGGAACACCGCCGCCTGCACCGGCCCGCCGACATTCTCCCAGTAGACGTCGATGCCCTCTGGGCAGGCGGCGTCTAGCTGCGCGGCGAGGTCGCCGCGATGGTCGAGGCAGGCGTCGAAGCCGAGCTCCCGCACCACGAAGTCGCACTTCGCCGGACCGCCGGCGATGCCGATCACCTTGCAGCCGCGGATCTTCGCGATCTGCCCCACCACCTGGCCGACCGCGCCGGAGGCGGCGCTCACCACCACCGTCTCGCCCGCCTTCGGCTGGCCGATGTCCTCGAGCCCGACCCAGGCGGTCAGCCCCGGCATCCCCAGCACGCCGAGCCAGGCGGAGAGCGGCGCCTCCGACTCGTCCACCTTGATCAGGCGCTCGCCGCCCACCGCCGAGTAGCGCTGCCAGCCGTAGCCGCCGGCGACCAGATCGCCGGGCTTGAAGCGCGGATCGCGCGAGGCGACGACCTCGCCCGCCGTGCGCCCCTCCATCACCGCGCCGACCGCGACCGGCCTGGCGTAGGAGGGGGCGTCGGACATCCGCCCTCGCATGTAGGGGTCGAGCGAGAGGTAGCGCGCCCGCACCAGCACCTCGCCCTCGCCGGGCGCGGGCGGCGGCGTCTCGACGATCTCGAAATCCTCGGGCGTGGGCGCGCCGACCGGGCGGCGGCGCAGCAGCACCTGCAGATTGGTTTCGCTCATCGCACGGACTCCCTGCTCGCGCGGCGAGGATCGCGCCCGGCGCCGCGCCGCGCCAGGGGGCCGGAGGCGCGCTTGGCGGCCGGCGCCGGGCGGGGTAGGAAGCGTCCATGCGCCTGATCGGCTTCGCCGGCTGGAGCGGGGCCGGCAAGACCACTCTGCTGACGCGGCTGATCCCCCGCCTGGTCGCCCGCGGCCTCACGGTCTCGACCATCAAGCACGCGCATCACCGCTTCGACCTCGACCAGCCCGGCAAGGACTCCTACGAGCACCGTGCCGCCGGCGCCGCGCAGGTGCTGGTCAGCTCGGCCCAGCGCTGGGCGCTGATGACGGAGCTGCGCGGCGCGCCGGAGCCCGACCTGCGCTTCCTGCTCTCCCGCCTCGCGCCGGTGGACCTGGTGCTGGTCGAGGGCTTCAAGCGCGACCCGTTGCCGAAGATCGAGGTGCACCGCGCCGCCAACGCCAAGCCCTGGCTGCACCCGGAGGACCCCGCCGTGGTCGCGGTCGCGGCCGACGTCCCCCCGCCTCCCGTCGCCGGCCGCGCCCTGCCATGGGTCGGGCTCGACGACGTGGAGGGGGTGGCGGAACTGGTGCTGCGCTTCGCTGCGGCCGCCGAGACGCTGTCATGGCCCAGCTGAGCGACGACTGCTTCGCGGTCTCCGGCCCGCTCCTGCGGATCGAGCAGGCGCAGGCGCTGATCGAGGAGCGCATCCCGCCACTCGGCGGCGAGGAGGCGGTGCCGCTCGCCGCCGCGCTCGGCCGGGTGCTGGCGCGCGACCTGGTGGCGCCGGTGCCGCTGCCGCCCTTCGCCAATTCCGCGGTGGACGGCTACGCCTTCCGCCACGCCGACCTTGCCGCTGCGGGCGAGACGCGGCTTGCGCTCGTCGGCCGCGTGACCGCCGGCGCGGCGGGCGCGGCGCCGCCGGGTCGCGGCGAGGCGCTGCGCGTGCTGACCGGCGCGCCGATGCCGCCCGGCACCGATACGGTGGTGATGCAGGAGGATGTGCGGCTCGAGGCGGGCGCGGTGGTCGTGCCCGCCGGCCTCGCGCCCGGCGCCAACGCCCGCCCGGCCGGCGAGGACGTGGCCGCGGGCGCGGTGGCGCTGCCCGCCGGGCGGCGGCTCGGCCCCGCCGAGATCGGCCTCGCCGCCGCGCTCGGCTACGCGACGCTGCCGGTGCGGCCGCGCCTGCGCGTCGGCGTCTTCTCGACCGGCGACGAGCTGGCCGAGCCGGGAACCGCGCCGCTCGGCCCGGGCAAGACCTACGACAGCAACCGCTTCACCCTGCTCGCCCTGCTCCGGCGCCTGCCGGTCGAGGCGAGCGACCTCGGCATCCTGCCCGACCGCGCGGAGGCGACGGCGGCGGCGCTCGCCGCGGCGGCGCGGGCGCACGACCTGCTGCTGACCTCGGGCGGCGTCTCGACCGGCGAGGAGGACCACGTGCGCGGCGCCATCGAGCGGGGCGGGCGCCTCGTGTTCTGGCGTCTCGCGATCAAGCCCGGGCGCCCGGCGGCGATGGGAATGATCGGCGGCACGCCGGTCATCGGCCTCCCCGGCAACCCGGTGGCGGCGGTGGTGACCTTCCTCCAGCTCGCCCGTCCGCTGGTGCTGCGGCGCGCCGGCGCGCTGCCCGAGACCCTGCCGCGCTTCCCGGCCGCGGCGGCCTTCGCCTACCGCAAGAAGGCCGGGCGGCGGGAGTATGTGCGCGTCTCGCTCGCGCCGGGCGAGCCGCTGCCGCTCGCGCGCAAATTCCCGCGCGAGGGGGCGGGACTGCTCTCCTCGCTCACCGGATCGGACGCCTTCGCCGAGATTCCGGAGGAGACGGTGGCGGTGACGCCGGGCGAGCGGCTGACGGTGCTGCCCTTCGCGGCGCTGTTCTGAGGGCCGGAGCGCCGCCGGTCCGCTCGAGCGGATCGCGGCCGGCTGCAGCGGTTGCCGCGCGCGCCGCCGAGCGGAAGCACCTGCGAGCCTGCCGCTGCGCCGCGCGCGTGCTCCGGGAACCGGGCCGCCGCCGGGCCGCCCCGCCGCGCTGCGATCGGCCGCTCGCGCAGGATCGGAGGCAAGGGGGCGCCGCTGAAGCGCCGGGCGCTACCGCCGGGAGAGGGCGCCCTCAGGCGCCGGCGTGCAGGAGGGCCTCGGCCTCCGCCAGCTCCTCCGGCGTGTTGGCGTTGAAGAAGGGGTCGCAGGGCACGGTCGGCCACTCCACCTCGGCGCAGCCGTGCCGCGCGGTCCAGCGGTCGATCTTGCGCTCGCCGGCAAGCAGCGCCGCGCGCAGGTCCTCGCGCAGCCCCACCGGCCACAGCCCGACCGGCGGATGGGCGAAGCCGCCCGAACGGGCGCAGGCGAGCGGCACCCCGGCCGCGGCGCGCGCCGCGTGCAGGCGCGCCGCCAGGTCGGGAGGGATGAGCGGCGAATCGCCCGGCACCGACACCACCCAGGCGCAGTCGCGCCGTTCCGCCGCGAAGTCGAGCGCCGCCAGCACGCCGGCGAGCGGCCCGGCGGGGCCGGCCGCGCCGGCCGCCCCCACCGCCAGGCCGCAGGCCGGGAAGCGGCCCGGGGCGCCGTTGGCGTTGATCACCACCGCCGCGACCTGCGGCGCGAGACGCTCCAGCACGTGGGCGAGCATCGGCCGCCCCGCGAGCGGCCGCAGCGGCTTGTCGCCGCCGCCCATGCGCCGTGCCAGCCCGCCCGCCAGCACCACGCCGAGGGTGTCAGGCCGCATCGCCGTCCGCCGCCGCCTCCCTGCTGTTCTTGCGCCAGTGCCTGGCACTCTCCTCCGCGACATAGCGGAGGTCGGCGTCGAACACGATGCGCTCCTCGCCGGCGAGCGCGACGAAGCGCTTGCCCTTGCAGCGCCCGATCAGGGTCAGCCCCGCCTGGCGCGCCAGCTCCACCCCCCAGGCGGTGAAGCCGGAGCGCGAGACGAGGATCGGGATGCCCATGCGCACCGTCTTGATCACCATCTCCGAGGTCAGGCGCCCGGTGGTGTAGAAGATCTTGTCCTCCGGCGTCTCGCCGTGGCGGAACATCCAGCCCGCGATCTTGTCCACCGCGTTGTGGCGGCCGACGTCCTCCATGTAGACGAGCGGCCATTCGCGCCAGCACAGCGCGCAGCCGTGGATCGCCCCGGCCTCGAGATAGAGCGTGGGCAGGGTGTTGATCCGGTGCAGCAGCCGGTAGAGCCAGCTCGTGCGCAGCTCGGCGGGCGGCAGCCGCGCGTTCTCGAAGTCCTCCATCAGGTCGCCGAAGGCGGTGCCCTGGGCGCAGCCGCTGGTCAGCGTCTTCTTGCGCAGCTTCTCCTCGTAGTCGGTGGTCCGCTCGGTGCGCACCACGACCACCTGCAGCTCGTCGTCGTACTCGACCGCCGTCACCCTGTCGTCCCGCCGGAGCATCCCCTGGTTCAGCAGGTAGCCGAGGGCGAGGTCCTCCGGCCGGTCGAGGATCGTCATCATGGTGACGATCTCCTGGCCGTTGAGGTAGAGGGTGAGGGGGCGCTCCACCGTCACGCTGGTCTCGATGCGCGCCCCGGTGTGGTCCACGCCGGCGACGCGGCGCGTGAGGCGCGGATCGGCGGGGTCCGGCTGCACGCGGAGCGCCGGGGCGGATGCGGGGGCCGTCTCGTCCATGGCGGGAAGGAGGTGGCGCCGCGGCGCCGCCGGCGCAACCCGCCGCCGCGGGGCGACGTTCCTCCGGGGGGGCGGAGCGGGCGAGGAGGCACGCCGATGCCGATCTACGTGTTCCGCAGCGAGGGCGACGATCGGCCGCTGCCCGGCGCAGCGCGCATCGCGGCCATCCTGGCGCGGCTCGGCCTGTCCCCGGCCGAGGTGCGGGCGGAGCCGGCCGAGACCGGCACGCTGCGCCTGAGCGGCGAGGTGCCCGACGCCGAGACGCATGAGAAGCTGCTGGCCGCCCTCGCCAGCCTGCCGGGCGTGGCGCGGCTGGACGACCGGCTGACCGAGCGCCGCGCGCCCTCGCTGCTCGACACCTTCGGCGCCTTCGCGCGGCTCCCGCCCGGGGCGGCGGCGACCGACATGGCGGAGGAGATGGTGCACGAGGCCGCGCCGGGCCGCCGCCATGCCGACCCGATCCTGGGCCCGGCCGGCTCGGCGCTGCATGTGGTGCAGCCCGGCGAGACGCTCGACGACATCGCCCGCCTGCATCATGGCGATGCGACGGCGGCGCTGCGCATCCTCTCCGCCAACCGGCCGATGCTGGAGCGCGCGGAGGCGCTGGCGCCGGGCATGGTGCTGCGCGTGCCGCCGCTGCCGCGCGGCTGAGCGGAGGACGCCCGGCGCGCGACGCCCGCCCTTTAAGCCTTCCGCAACGCCCGTGGCGGCAGGGTGGCCGCACCCGAACCGGAACGAGGGAGGCCCCCATGTCCATCGAAGCCCAGATCCGCCAGGCCATCGGCGCGCACGGCCTGTGGAAGGCCCGGCTGCGGACGGCGATCGAAACCGGCCGCAGCGATCTCGATCCCGCCGTGGTCGCGCGCGACGACGCCTGCGATTTCGGGCGCTGGCTGCACGGACCGACGCTGCCCGAGGCGGCCCGCCGTTCGCCGCATTACGCCCGGGTGCGCGCGCTGCACGGGCGCTTCCACCTCTGCGCCTGCGCGACGCTGCAGAAGGCGCTGCGCGGCGACCGCGCCGGGGCGGAGGCCGACATGGGCCCGAACGGTCCCTTCAGCGCCGCCTCGGCGGAGCTGACGCAGGCGATGATGGCCTGGCTGGGCGAGGCCGGCGCCGCGCCCCTGGCCCGTTCCGCCTGACGCACGAAGGAGCGGCGGGCGCTACCGCTCCCGCGCCAGCGCGCTCTCGTGCCAGCGGCGCAGCAGCCGGTGCTGCAGCAGGCCGAGCAGGGCGAACAGCGCGATGCCGCAGGCCGAGATCAGGGCGAGAGCGGCGAACATGCGCGGGATGCGGAGCTGGAACGAGGCCTCGAGGATGCGGAAGGCGAGCCCCGACCCCGACCCGCCGGCGCCGGCCACGAACTCCGCCACCACCGCCCCGATCAGGGCGAGCCCGCCGGCGACGCGCAGCCCGGCCAGGAAGAAGGGCAGGGCGGAGGGCAGCCGGAGCAGCCACAGCACCTGCCAGCGCGTCGCCCCGTAGAGGCGGAACAGGTCGGCGAGGTTGCGGTCGGCGGAGCGCAGGCCGAGAACCGTGTTGGAGAGGACCGGGAAGAAGGCGACGATCCAGGCGCAGATCAGCAGCGCCACCGTCACGTTGTCCACCCAGATCAGGATCAGCGGCGCGATGGCGACGATCGGCGTCACCTGCAGCACCACGGCGTAGGGGAACAGCGCCCGCTCCAGCCAGCGCGACTGCGCGAACAGCACCGCGAGCAGCCCGCCCACCAAGACGGCGGCGGCCAGCGCCAGCACCGCGACCTCGAGCGTCACCAGGAGCGAGGCGGAGAGAAGCGGCCAGTCGGCGGCCAGCGCGCGGGCGACGGCGAGCGGGCCGGGCAGCACGTAGTCCGGCACCGCATAGGCCCGCACCAGCCCCTCCCACAGCGCCAGCACGCCGAGGCCGAGCAGCGCCGGCGCCGCCCGGCGCAGCGGACCCTCGTCGCCCCCGTTCACGCCGCCCCCTCCGTCGCCGCGGCGAGCGCGTGCGAGGCCGCGCGGCACAGCGCGGCGTAGGCGGCGGAGGTGCGGTAGTCCGGCCCGCGCGGCAGCGGCGCGCCATCCTGGCGGAGCTCCGCCGCCACGCGGCCCGGCCGCGCCGACAGCACCGCGATGCGGGTCGAGAGATAGACGCTCTCGAACACCGAATGCGTCACGAACACCACCGTCACCCCGCTCTCCGCCCACAGCGCGAGCAGATCGTCGTTCAGCCGGTGGCGCGTCGGCTCGTCGAGCGCGGCGAAGGGCTCGTCCATCAGGAGCAGCGAGGGCCGCGTCACCAGCGCCCGGGCGAGCGAGACCCGCATGCGCATGCCCCCCGACAGCTCGCGCGGCCAGGCGCGCTCGAAGCCGGCGAGCCCGACGCGGGCGAGGGCCGCCGCCGCGCGTGCCTCCGCCTCGGCGCGCGGCACGCCGGCCAGGCGCAGCGGCAGCCGCACATTGTCGAGCGCGCTCGCCCAGGGCATCAGGGTCGGGTCCTGGAAGACGAAGCCGATCTCGCGCCGACGCTCCTCGTGCCCCGGCGCCCAGGCGACGCGGCCGGCGGAGGGCGCCGCGAGCCCCGCGAGCAGCCGCAGCAGCGTGGACTTGCCGCAGCCGGAGGGGCCGAGCAGGGAGAGGAACTCCCCCGGCGCGATGTCGAGGTCCACGCCTGCCAGCGCGAGCGTGCCGCTGGCGAAGCGCTTGGCGACCCCGCGCAGCGCGACCAGCGGCGCCGCGGCCGCCGGCGCGTCCCCGCGCGGCGCGGGGGCGGCGAGCGCGGTCACGCCCGGCCGATCCCCTTGTTGACGAAATCGAGCGCGAAGGCGCGCCGCCAGTCGAGGTCCTGCGGCAGCACGCCGACCGTGGCGACGGCGCGATAGAAGCGCTCCCAGCGCGCCTCCGTCATGGCGCCGATGCCGAGCGTCAGCGCGTCGCCGGAGCGCACGATGCCGGCTTCCTTCATCATCCGCGTGCCGTAGGCGATCAGGTCGTCGGTCATCTCCGGGTTGTCGCGCTTGATCAGCGCGTTGGCCCCGCTCGTGTCGAAGCCGCCCGCCGGGCCCTTGAGGTACTGGTCCCAGCCCTCGAGCGTGGCATCCATGAAGCGCGCGATCACCTCGCGCCGCTCCACCATGGTGCGGCGGCCGATGTGGATGGTGGTGCCGTAGTTCTCGAAGCCGGCGTCGTGGATCAGCAGCGTCACCGGCTCCACCCCGGCCTTGCGGATCGAATAGGGCTCGCTGCCCAGGTAGCCCTGCTGGATCAGCATCCGGTCGGCGAGGAACGGCTGCAGGTTGAAGGTGTAGGGACGCACCTGCTCGTCGCGCAGCCCGTACTTGTCGCGGAGGAAGGGCCACCAGGTGGCGCGCGCCTGCGTGCCGAGCAGCAGGGTGCGGCCGCGCAGCGACTCGAAGCCGGTCACGCCGGTGTCCGGGTGCGCGATCAGCACCTGCATGTCCTTCTGGAAGATCGCGCCGATGCAGAGGAAGGGCAGGTTCTCGCGCACGAAGTAGAGCGCCTCGATGCCGTTCGACATCGCCATGTCCACCCGCCCGCCGAGCAGGAGCTGCGCCGGGTTGAGCTGCGGTCCGCCCTGCCGCAGCTCGACCTCCAGCCCCCTGGCGCGGTAGAGGCCCGCAGCCTGCGCCTGGTAGAAGCCGCCATGCTCGGCCTGGGCGCGCCAGTTGGTGAGGAAGCTCACCCGGTCGCGCCGCGGCTGCGCCCGCGCCGGTCCCGCCGGCACCAGGAGCGGCGCCCCGGCGCCGAGCAGGCCGAGCGCCGCCCGGCGCGAGACCACGTAGCGGATGCGGCGGCCGCCTTGCGTCATCGTCGTTTCCCCCTTGCCCATGAGCGCCGCGACCGGCATGGCGCGCGCGGCGCGAGCCTTCAGCCCGCGCCGCGACGCCGGCGGAATGGCAGCAGCAGCACGCCGGTCCCGAGGCCCCAGGCGCCGTTGATCACGGTGCTGCGCCACCAGCGGTTCGGGTCCCAGCCGCCCATCAGCGGCTGGCCGCGCAGCGCCGCCACCACGGTGAAGCCCGCCAGCACGCACGCGACGGCGCCGACCAGGAATCCGACGAGCACCGGGTTCCAGGCCGGCCGCATCCACAGGATGGCGGCGACCGCCACGCCCCACACCCCGCCCCAGAAGGCGAGGCTGTAGATCTGCGGCACGCCGAGGGGCGGCACCGGACGCAGCGGGAAGGGCGCATTCGCCAGCACCCCGGCCGCGTGCAGCAGCCAGATCGCCCCCTGGTGGAACACCAGCACGGAGAGAAATCCCGCGGCGAAGCCGAGCATCAGGAACGGCCCGAGGCCGGCCCGTCCCCGGCCGCCGCGCGCCACGACCGCCTGTTGGCCCGTGCATGCGTCGTTCATGCCGCCGCTCCCGCGCCGCTGCCCGCGTCGGCGCGACGATGCCGAGCCCGGAAGGGGGCCGCAAGCGCCTCGCGGCGCCGCCCCGGCTTGCGGCCAGGCTCCGGCCCCGCCACCCTGCGCCCCCGGCCGCCAGCGCCAGAGGAGAACACGGTGAACGGAGCCGAGAGCCTTGTCCACACCCTGCTCGGCAGCGGGGTGGATGTCTGCTTCGCCAATCCCGGCACGAGCGAGATGCACTTCGTCGCCGCGCTCGACCGCATCCCGGGGATGCGCTGCGTGCTCGGCCTGCAGGAGAACGTCGTCACCGGCGCCGCCGACGGCTACTGGCGCATGGCGCGCAAGCCGGCGGCGACGCTGCTGCATTGCGGCCCCGGCCTCGCCAACGGCCTCGCCGGCCTGCACGACGCGCGGCGGGCGCGCAGCGGCATCGTCAACATCATCGGCGACCAGGCGACCTATCACCGCCCGCACGACGCGCCGCTCACCGCCGACACCGAGGGCTGGGCGCGCGGCGTCTCGGCCTGGGTGCGCACCTCGGCGACCGCGGCCGAGGTCGGCGCCGACGCCGCGGTGGCGGTGCAGGTCGCGCGCACCGCGCCGGGCCAGGTGGCGAGCCTGATCCTGCCTTCCGACAGCTCGTGGAACGAGGGCGGGGCGGTCGCGCCGGCGCTGCCGGTTCCCGCCGTCCCGCAGGCCGATCCGCACGCGGTCGAGACCGCGGCGCGCGTGCTGCGGGAGAAGCGGAACGTGCTGCTCCTGCTCGGCGGCATGGCGCTGACGGAGGGCGCGCAGCGCCAGGCGCAGCGCATCGCCGGCGCGACCGGAGCGCGGCTGATGTGCGAGGGCTCCAATCCCCGCATCCAGCGCGGCCGCGGCCGCCTGCCGCTCGAGCGCGTGCCCTACGTCGTCGAGCAGGCGGTCGCCGCGCTGGGGTGGGTGGAGCACCTGATCCTGGTCAACGCCAGGGCCCCGGTCGGCTTCTTCGGCTATCCCGGCAAGCCTTCGCTCCTCTACCCGCCGGGCGCCGGCGTGCATGTGCTGACGCGCGTCGAGCAGGACGCCGAGGAGGCGCTGCGCGCGCTCGCCGACGCGCTCGGCGCGCCGCGCCAGGCGCCGATGCCCGATCCCGGCCCGCGGCCGGAGCCCCTGCGCGGCCCGCTCTCGCCCGAGGGCCTTGCCCGCACCGTCGCCGCCGTGATGCCGGAGGAGGCGATCGTCGTGGACGAGTCGGTCAGCTACGGCCGCGGCTTCTTCCCCCACACCCACGCCGCGCCGCCGCACGACTGGCTGCAGAATTGCGGCGGCGCCATCGGCTACGGCCCGCCGGTCGCGGTGGGCGCGGCGATCGGCGCGCCGGGGCGGCGGGTGATCGCGCTGCAGGCCGACGGCTCGGCGATGTACGCCGTGCAGGCGCTCTGGACCCAGGCGCGCGAGAGGCTGCCGGTCACCACCCTGCTGCTCTCCAACCGCAAGTACCAGATCCTGCTCGGCGAGTACCGCAACGTCGGCGCCAATCCGGGGCGGACGGCGCTCGACATGCTCGACCTCGGCAACCCGGACATCGGCTGGGTGCAGCTCGCCAACGGGATGGGCGTGGAGGCGGCGCAGGCGAGCACCCTCGAGGCCTGCGCCGACCTGATGGCGCAGTCCTTCGCCCGCAACGGCCCGTTCCTGATCGAGCTGCTGATCTGAGGAGGAGCGGAGGCGACGGTGCGCTCGCCTGCTCCGGCCGAAATCCGCCCGCGCGCGGTGCGCATATCGCCGCGGTAGCCGCACGGCGCGGCCGCCTGCGCGTCCCCGTGCTCCGCGCGCGGGGAGCCCCAGCCGGCCGCTGTCCGCTGGACCGGCCTCGCAGTGTGCGGGCGGTGGATGTGGGGCCCGCCGAGGACGCCGAAGCGCGCTTGCCCTCCCCGACCTCCTGCGAGAGGCTCCGGCGGACGCCCCGGCCCGCCGCCGGCGGCCTTCGGGCGAGGAGGGGAGGGACCCGGCATGGACCTGGACCTGCGCGGCAAGCGCGTGCTCGTCACCGGCGCGTCGAAGGGCATCGGCCTCGCCTGCGCCGAGGCCTTCGCGGCCGAGGGTTGCGACCTGACCCTCGCGGCGCGCGATGCCGCGGCGCTGGAGAGGGCGGCCGCCGGCCTGCGCGGCCGGCACAATGTCGGCGTCGCCGTCCACGCCGCCGACCTCTCCGACGCTGCGGCGCGCCACAGGCTGCACGCGGCGCATCCGGAGGTCGACGTGCTGGTCAACAACGCCGGCGCCATCCCCGGCGGCACGCTGCACGACATCCCGCTCGCGCGCTGGGAAGAGGCCTGGCGGCTCAAGGTGTTCGGCTACATCCACCTGACGCAGCTCTACCTGCCGGCGATGGAGGCGCGCGGCACGGGCGTCATCCTCAACATCATCGGCATGGCGGGACGCGCGCCGCGGGCCGACTACATCTGCGGCGCCGCCGGCAACGCGGCGCTGATCGCCTTCACCAACGCGCTGGGCGCGCGCAGCGTGGACCACGGCGTGCGCGTCCTCGGCATCAATCCCGCCGGCACGCGCACGGAACGCTACGAGACGCTGGCGAGGGCGCGCGCGAAAAGCCGCTTCGGCGACGAGAGCCGCTGGCGCGAGCTGCTGACCAACCTCCCCTTCGGCCGTCCGGCGGAGCCCGCGGAGATCGCCGACCTCGCCGTCTATCTCGCCTCGGCGCGCGCCGGCTACCTGAGCGGGACGGTGGTGGACGCCGACGGCGGCGGGCAGTTCCGCGGCTGACGCCGTTTCCGCGCGGCGGCGCCTGCGGCAACCGCGCCACTCTGCCGCTGCCCCACGGACCCGGCGGCGCGGCTGTTTCGCGCTGCCTAGGCCTCCTCGCGACGCCGCTGCCCGAGGCACTGGCGCTCGCCGGTCGCGCATCCGCCCGCCTCGCCCCACTGCAACGGGCCGAAGAGGCGCGCGGGTGGTGCCGCCTTCCCGGCCGGGTGGGCGCCCCCGTACCGAACCGCCGGCGCTCACCCGCCACGACGGCCTTGTCGGGCGAGGTGCGCCCTCCGGCCCGGCTTCGCCGCGCCCCCTGCGGCAAGGCCGGCGCGCGCGGTTCCGGTTGCGGCGCCGGCGAAAACAGACCACATCCGTCGGGCATCTTCCGACCGGACCCCAGGGCCAGGACCGCCATGTTCATCGAGACCGAGAGCACCCCCAACCCCGCCACGCTGAAGTTCCTCCCCGGGCGGGAGGTCATGGGCGCCGGCCGCGGCACCGCCGACTTCACCGACGCTGCCGAGGCGGCCGCCCGCTCGCCGCTCGCCGAGCGCATCTTCCGCGTGGGCGACGTGGCGCGGGTCTTCCTCGGCGACGACTTCATCACCGTCACCAAGACGGAGGCGGCCGACTGGCAGGCGCTGAAGCCGCGCGTGCTCGGCGCCATCATGGAGCACTTCCTCTCCGGCGCCCCGGTGTTCGAGGGCGCGGAGGACGCGGCCGCGGAGGACTACGACCCGGCCGATGCCGAGATCGTCGAGCAGATCAAGGATCTGCTCGATACGCGGGTGCGGCCGGCGGTGGCGGGCGACGGCGGGGACATCATCTTCCGCGGCTATCGCAACGGCATCGTGCGCCTGCACCTGCAGGGCGCCTGCGCCGGTTGCCCCTCCTCGCGCGCCACGCTGCGCCACGGCGTCGAGACCATGCTGCGCCACTACGTGCCGGAAGTGGTGGCGGTGGAGCAGGTGGAGGCCTGACGCCGCGCCGGGCGGTGCCGACCGGCCGCGGGCCGGGCCCGGAGCCGGTTTGGTGCGCGCCCCGCCTTGCGCTATCGCTCGCGGTGCCTGCCGCCCCTGAGACGGAGCCCGCCCGATGCTCGACCTCCCCGGCGCGATCGAGGACAGCGCGCTGGACATCCTGTTCCGTGCCGCGCGCACCCACTATCGCTGGACCCCGCGCCGCATCCCGGACCGCGTGCTGCAGGAGATCTACGACACGCTGAAGTGGGGCCCGACGAGCGCCAATTCCTCGCCCGGACGCTTCGTCTTCGTCCGCACGCCGGAGGGCAAGGCGAGGCTCAAGCCGGCGCTCTCGCCCGGCAACGTCGAGAAGACGATGACCGCGCCGGTCACGGTGATCGTCGCCGCCGACGAGGCCTTCCACGAGAAGCTGCCGGCGCTGTTCCCGCACGCGCCGGACGCGCGCGACTGGTTCGCCCGCCATCCCGCGCTCGCCGAGGACACGGCGACGCGCAACGCGATCCTGCAGGGCGCCTACCTGATCCTGGCCGCGCGCGCCCTCGGCCTCGACGCCGGGCCGATGAGCGGCTTCGACCGGGCGACGGTGGACGAGCTGTTCCTCGCCGGCACCGGCTGGCGGAGCAACTTCCTGGTCAATCTCGGCTATGCCGACAAGACGGCGCCGCTGCCCCCGCGCCTGCCGCGCCTTTCCTTCGAGGAGGCGTGCCGGCTGGAATAGGCGCGCGCTGGCCGCAGCGGCGCTCGACCCCGCGCGACGCGCCGTCTGAGCGGCTCGCAGGCGGCCGGCACCTGCCTTGCGCGCCCAGCTGGGCAGGAACGCCTCCGAGGCGGCGGCGTCGCGGCGGTTGGTCAGCGGGGCTCGGTGCGGGGGGGGGGGGGGGGAAGCCGCACCCTGCCGGCGGCCCGCGCGACCGTTCGCAGGGCGCGCCGCCGCGGCCGCGGAGCACCGCCACAAGGGCGGCGTTGAACGCCTCGGCCGCTTCGTAGGCCACCCAGTGGCCGGCGCCGGGGATCACGCGGATCGCCGCCGACGGGCGCAGTTCGCGCAGCAGCGCGAGGCGCAGGTGCAGGTTGGGCCAGGCGATCGCGTCGCGCTCCCCGTAGATGGCGGCGAGCGGGGCGCTGGCCCGGGCGATGGCGTCGCGCAGCACCGGCGTGTGGGCGAGCGGGCGGCTGCGCAGCCGGGCGTGCACCGTGTTCCACTCCTGGATGACGAGGGCGAGCGCATCGATCCGTGCGGGATCGGCGAACATCAACGAGGCGAGATTGAAGCGGTGCGCCGCGACGCGCGCCCCGCCTTGCTTGTCACGCACTTTCTCGAGCGGCGTGTGGCCGCGCGGCAGGCCGAGCGCCCCGGCGCCGACAATGGTCAGGCTCCGCACCCGCTCGCCCTCGGCGGCGGCGACGTGGCCGGCGATGTTGGCGCCGTAGGAGAATCCGACAAGGTCGTAGCGCGCCGTCGCGCCGAGCAGCGCGCGCAGGCCGGCGGCGACGACCGCGGCGCTGTCGCCAGGCCCAGACGGAGACGGCGGCATGGCGGACTCGCCGAGGCCAGGAAGATCGGGGGCCAGCACGAGGCGACTGCGCGCGAAATGGGCGACGTTGCGGACCCAGTGGCGCCAGGATCCGGACCCGCCGTGAAGCAGCACCAGCGGCGGCCCCTCGCCCCAGGCGCGCCAGACCATGCGGCCCTCTCCGCAGGGCGTCTCGTGGCGCCGCGCCGCGGCGTCGAGCCGGGCCAGAACCGCCTCCGCCTCCTCCGCGCCGGTAGTCTCTCCGGCTTCCGCCGCCAGCCGGGACAAGGCGGGAGCCTCCATGGCGTTCGCTCTCCATCCTCTACGCCCCGCGCAGGGGCGCCGACGCCCTTAGGACGAGGCGCGCGCCCGGGCAATCCCGGGCACACGGCGCGCCATGCCCGCCGTGCGCCTGGGGGGGCATGCCACGACCACTTGGCAGCCGCCGAGCGCGTGAATGCCCGCCGTGCGCCTGGGGGGCGCATGCACCGATCCCCTCGATTAGGCGAGGCGCATCGGCCGGAACGACGCCGCCCGGGCCGTTCGGCGGGCCTGTCCTGCCGTGCGCCTGCTTGCGCCGAAGACGCGCCGCCGTCAGCATCGCTCCGGCCCGCGCCCGGGGCGCGCCCCGCACGCCCTCCAGGATCCGAGATGAGCCCGCTCGACGACCTCAGCCCGATCGCCGCCTGCTGCCCGGCCCTGACCGCGCGGGCCGATATCGAACCCTACGCCCGCGACTGGTCCGGGCGCTATGCGCATCCGCCGCACGCGGTGCTGCGTCCCGGCAGCACCGCGGAGGTCGCCGCTGCGCTGCGCGCCTGCGCCGCGGCGGGGTTCGCGGTGGTGCCCGCGGGCGGGCGCACCGGCCTCTGCGGCGGCGCGGTGCCGCGCGCGGACGGGCCGCCCGCGGTGGTGCTGAGCCTCGAGCGCATGAACCGCATCCGCGCCGTGGACGCGCGCGACTTCACGATCACGGTGGACGCCGGCTGCACCGTGCGCGCGGTGCAGGAGGCCGCGGCGGCCGTGGACCGGCTGTTCCCGCTCTCCTTCGGCGCCGAGGGCACGGCGCAGATCGGCGGCGCGCTCTCGACCAACGCCGGGGGCATCCGCACCATCCGCTGGGGCAATGCGCGCGACCTGGTGCTGGGGCTGGAGGTGGTGCTGCCGGACGGACGCGTGCTCGACGACCTGCGCCGCGTGCGCAAGGACAACACGGGCTACGCGCTGCGCCACCTGTTCATCGGCGCCGAGGGGACGCTCGGCGTCATCACCGGCGCCGCGCTGAAGCTCGCCCCGGCGCTGCGGGCGCGGGAGACGGCGTTCCTCGCCGTGCCCTCGCCGGCGGCGGCGCTGGCGCTGCTCGACCGGCTGGCGTCGAACGGCGCCGAGCTGATCGGCTTCGAGCTGATCGGCCGCTGGCCGCTGGAGCTGGTGCGCCGCCACGCGCCGCGCGCGCGCCTGCCCTTCGCGCTGGAATCGCCGTGGTACGTGCTGCTCGAACTCGGCACCGCCGCCGCCGCCGACCTGCGCACGCCGCTGGAGGCCGCCCTCGCCGCCGCGATCGAGGCCGGCGAGGCGGGCGAGGCGGTGATCGCCGAGAGCGAGGAGCAGCGCGCCGCGCTCTGGTACCTGCGCGAGATCATGCCGGAGTGCAACCGCGCCGAGGCGCCGAGCGTCTCGGCCGACACCTCCGTCCCCGTCTCCGCCGTGCCGGCCTTCCTCGCCGAGGTCGAGGCGGCGCTGGCCGCGCGCTGGCCGGAGGGGAAGCTGATCGCGGTCGGCCATGCCGGCGACGGCAACGTGCACATCGCGCTCCAGGCGCCGCGCGGCACGCCGCGCGAGGCGTGGCACCGCAACGCCGAGGCGATCGAGGACATGGTGAACCGCATCGCCGTCGCGCATGGCGGCAGCTTCAGCGCCGAGCACGGCATCGGCCAGTCCAAGCGCCACGCCATGGCGGCGCTGCGCGACCCGGTGGCGCTCGACCTGATGCGGACGATCAAGGCGGCGCTCGATCCGCGCGGCCTGATGAACCCGGGCAAGATGCTGCCTTGAGACGGCGCCGGCGACGCGCCCGGCCGCGAGGTCCGCAGCCCGGCTTGCCGGCGAACTCCGCGCTGCGTTAGCGTCGCGCGCATGGCCGTCCGGGCCATCGCCCGCGCTGGCCTCGAGACCCAAGGAGGAAACCCGGCATGCCCATCACCTCCCGTCGCGGACTGCTCGCGACCGGCGCCGCCGCCGCCCTGGCACGCCCGGCGATCGCCCAGGCGCGCTATCCGCAGCGGCCCGTGACCATCATCTGCCCCTGGGGCGCCGGCGGCGGCACGGACGCGACGGCGCGGATCGTCGCCGCGGTGCTGGAGAAGGACCTTGGCCAGCCCTTCAACGTGATCAACCGCACCGGCGGCTCCGGCGTGGTCGGCCACGCGGCGATCGCGCAGGCGCCGCCGGACGGCTACACGATCGGCATCATCACGGTCGAGATCGCGATGATGCACTGGCAGGGCCTGACGGACCTCACGCCGCGCAGCTACACGCCGCTCGCCCTGATGAACGAGGACCCGCCGGGCGTGCAGGTCAACGCCGCCTCGCCCTGGCAGGACATCAAGGCGCTGGCCGATGCGATCAAGGCGAGCCGCCCCGGGCAGCTCAAGGCCTCCGGCACGGGGCAGGGCGGGATCTGGCACCTCGCCCTGGTCGGCTGGCTGCAGGCGATGGGGCTGCGCGGCGACCACGTGCGCTGGGTGCCCTCGAACGGCGCGGCGCCGGCGATGCAGGACCTCGCGGCGGGCGGCGTCGATCTCGTCACCTGTTCGGTGCCCGAGGCGCGGGCGATCATCGAGGCCGGGCGGGCGCGCTCGCTCGCGATCATGGCGCCGCAGCGCAACCCGATCTTCCCCAACGTGCCGACGCTCAAGGAGACGCTCGGCATCGACTACACCACGGGCGCCTGGCGCGGCTTCGCCGGCCCGCGCAACCTGCCGCAGGAGATCGCGAACACGCTCACCGCCGCGCTCGAGCGGGTGTACAGGTCGCGCGAGTACATCGAGTTCATGGACGCGCGCGGCTTCGGCCGCACCTGGGGCAACGCGCAGGAATTCGCGGCCTTCATGGACCGCTCCGACCGCGCCATGGGCGAGGCGATGCGGGCCGCGGGCCTGGCGCGCGGCTGAGGCCCGGACGCGGGCGGGGGCGACGGCGGGTTCCGCCGCCGCCTGCCGCGCCGCTGCGTCGTCCCGGCCCGCCCGGCGACGCTATGCCGCGGCCGTCGCGCGCGCCCGCCGCCGCAGCGTCCAGGCCACCACCGGCCAGAGCAGCGCCGCGGCGGCGATCGTCGCCAGCACCGCCGCGATCGGCCGCTCGAAGAACGGCAGCAGGCTGTTGTCGGACTTGATGAGCGAGGTGACGAAGTGGGTCTCCAGCATCGAGCCCATGATGATGCCGAGCACCATCGCCGCCACCGGGTAGCCGTTGCGCTCCATCACGAAGCCGAGCAGCCCGAAGGCCGCCGCCACCACCACGGCGAAGATGTTGTTGCCGATGGCGAAGGCGCCGACGACGGAAAGCAGCACGATCACCGGCAGCACGGCGGCGCGCGGGGCGCGCAGCACGTGGGTGGCGAGGCGGATGGTCGCGATCCCGAGCGGGATCATGAGGATGTTGGCGAAAATGAAGATGAGGTAGAGCGCGTACATGCTGTCGGCGCGTTCCGTGAACAGGGTGGGGCCCGGGTTGAGGCCCTTCATGTAGAGCACCCCGATCGCGATCGCGGTGATGGTATCGCCCGGGATGCCGAACAGCAGCGCCGGCACCCAGGCCGAGGCGAGGGCGGAATTGTTGGCCGCGCCGGCCTCCACCAGTCCCTCCGGATGGCCGGTGCCGAATTTCTCCCGCTCCTTCGAGAAGCGCTTGGAGACGGAATAGCCGATCCAGGCGGCCATGTCGGCGCCGGCGCCGGGCAGCACCCCGACGAGGACGCCGAGGATGTTGCCGCGCCACATCGGCACCTGGTAGCGCCGCGTCAGCGCCCACTGCCCCCTGAGGATCGAGCCCAGGCGCCGGCGCGGGATCGGCGGCGCCTCGGCCGAGACCATCGCCCGCATCACCTCGGAGATGGCGAAGACCCCGACCAGCGCCGGGATCACCTCGATGCCGCCGAGCAGGTCGGTGACGCCGAAGGTGAAGCGCGGCGTGCCCGCCGGATTCTCGATGCCGATGCAGGAGATCAGCAGCCCGATCAGCATCGCCGCGATCGCCTTCACCGGCGAGGAGCGCGCGACCAGGGTCGCGCACATCAGGCCGAGCAGGGCGAGCCAGAAGTACTCGAAGGAGGAGAAGCTGAGCGCGATCTCGGCCAGCGCAGGGGCCATCGCCATCAGCGCCAGGGTGCCGACGATGCCGCCGATCGCGCTGAACCAGAGGCTGATGCCGAGCGCCGTCTCCGCCTGGCCCTTGCGCGTCATCGCGTAGGCCTCGTCGGTGTAGGCAGCCGAGGCGGGGGTGCCGGGGATGCGCAGCAGCGCGCCCGGGATGTCGCCGGAGAAGATCGCCATCGCCGACGCGGCGATGATCGTCGCCACCGCCGCGATCGGGGGAAGGTAGAAGGTGATCGGCACCAGGAGCGCCGTCGCCATCGTCGCCGTCAGCCCGGGCAGCGCCCCGATCACCATCCCGTAGACGGAAGCGGCGAGGATCGCCAGCAGCACGTCGAGCGCGGCGATCTGCGCGAGGGCGTCGAGAACCCCGCTCACCGGACGGTCCCTACCACGGCGCCGGCAGCATGCCGTCGGGCAGCGGCACGCGCAGCAGCTTCGAGAACACGGCGTGCACGGCGAGCGGCGCCGCCGCCGCCAGCGGCAGCGCAAGCCGCAGCCGCGCCCCGAGCGCGAGCGCCGTGACCAGCACCAGGACCGCCGCGGTCGGCAGGAAGCCGAGCCGCTCGACGACGAGCACGTAGAGGAGCAGCAGCGCCGGCGGCAGCAGCGCGCGCAGCCCGACCAGGCGCGCCGCCAGCGAGCCCGCGGCCGGGACGGCCGCGCCCGGATCCTCCTCCGGCGCCTCGAAGCTGCGGCCGATGCCGAACGCGATCAAGACTCCGCAGAGGATCAGCCCCGCGCCGACCACCATCGGGAACACGTTCGGCCCGACATCCTGACCCGGCACCGGCGGCAGCCGCGAACCGCCATAGGCCGCCAAGGCACCAAGCCCCGCGAGGATCGCCCCGCTCACCCGATCCGGCAGATGCATCGGCCTCCCCTTTCCGACCCGCTCCGGCGCGGGCGGTCTAGCCTAGCGCAGGCAGCGAAGGAAGACGGTGGAGGGATGCGCCACGTCGCCGACCTCGGCGGCGCTGCGCGGCGGCCCGGCGCTGTCGGCGAGGCGCGGCTCGACCCCGTTGCGGCGCAGGAACTTCACCGCCTCCTCGGCCTTCACCGCGAAGTTCACGTTCTGCGGGATGTCGCCGGTGCGCTGCGCCACGCGCTGGGCGTTGAGCTTGCTCACCACCACGCCGACGACGTGGCCGGACATGTCGAGCAACGGGCCCCCGGAATTGCCCGGCTGCACCGGGGCGCTGATCTGGAACTGGCGCGGATTGTCGCCGAGCCCGGCAAGCGCCGAGACCTCGCCCGTCGTCAGGGTCGGCCCGGAGGAGAGCAGCCCGGCGAGCGGAAAGCCGTAGGTCACCACGCCCTCGCCGCGGCGGACCTCGGGGCCGCGTCGGAACGCCAGCGGCGGGCCGGGGTCGCCCTCTCCCTGCACGGCGAGCAGCGCGAGATCGCGCTGGCGGTCGGAGGCGGCGACGGTGACCCGCATCTCGACCCCGGCCGCGGTGCGCGCGCGCATCTCGGCGCAGCCCTCGGTGACGTGGTGGTTGGTGAGCAGCCGGCCCGGCGCCACCACGAACCCCGTGCCGGAGGAGACGGCCCGCATCGGGCCGCCCGGCGCGGGCGGCGGCTTGGCCGTCGGTGCGGCGGCCGCCTGCGGCCCCGCGCCGCCGGCCGGCGGCGGGGCAGGCGGGGCGGCGCCGAGCGGCGGCGGCTTCCCCGCCGGCAAGGCGCCCGCCGGCTGCGGCAGGGCACCCGGAGGCCCGGCCGGAGGCGCGATGCCGGGCCATGCCGGCCGTGCCGCGCTCCCCCCGCCCTGCGGCTCGGCCCCGACCGGCGGCGGCTTCGGCTGGGCCAGCGCGCCTGCCGTCGCGGCGAGCCAGGCGACGGCGGCGGCGGCGGCCGGCAGCAGCAGGGAGGCAGAGCGGCGCATGCGCCCAGGGTGGCGCCCGCGCAGCCCGGCGGTCAACGCCCCCGGCACCGCCGCGCCGGGGCCCCGCGCCAGGCCGGCCCGCGGCGGCGCCGGACACGGCCGGCGCGATCCGGAGGTGGTCGGCTCGCGCGGCGTCCGGACCGGGGCGCACGAGCCGTCGCGCCCTTGCCGTCCCTCCGCGCGGGCGGCCCGGCGCCGCGGGCGCCGCGCGGCCCGGCTCGCGCCGCACCGGCTGGCGCGCGGCGGGAGGCACGGGGCGTGCTACGCTCGCCCGGTCCGAATCGCAGGGTTGCCCGGAGCGTGAGCAGCAGCTTCGTCCATCTGCACGTGCATTCCGCCTACTCGCTGAGCGAGGGCGCGATCAAGGCCGACAAGCTCGCGAGCCTCGCCCGCGAGGCCGGCATGCCGGCGGTGGCGCTGACCGACACCGCCAACCTGTTCGGCGCGCTGGAATTCGCCCAGGCCTGCGCGGGAAAGGGGGTGCAGCCGATCATGGGCTGCCAGCTCTTCCTCTCGCGCAGCGCCGCCGACCCGCGTCCCGAGGCCGAGCGGCTGCCGCCCGACCCGGTGGTGGCGCTGGCGACGGACGCGCGCGGGCTCGACAACCTGCAGCGCCTCTCCTCGCTCGGATTCCTCGCCGACGACCCCTCCGGCAGGCCCTGCCTCCGCCTCGACACCCTGGCCGAGCATGCGGCGGGGCTGATCCTGCTCACCGGCGGCACGACCGGCCCGATCGCCCGCCTGCTCGCCGAGGGCCGGCGCGAGGCGGCGGAACGGCTGCTGGCGCGGCTCCGGGAGGCCTTCCCCGACCGGCTCGCGGTCGAGCTGCACCGCCACGGCCTCGAGCTCGACCGCGCGGTGGAGCCCGGGCTGCTCGCCCTCGCCGATGCCGCCGGCCTGCCGATCGTCGCCGCCAACGACGTCTATTTCGCCGACCCCGCGATGCACGCCGCGCACGATGCGCTGCTCTGCATCGCCGAGGGCCGCATCCTCACCGAGCCGGACCGCCGCCGCGTCACGCCGGAGCACTGGTTCAAGCCGGCGGAGATGATGCGCGCCCTGTTCGCCGACCTGCCGGAGGCCTGCGACAACACCCTCGCCATCGCCCGCCGCTGCGCGGTCATGGTCGAGCCGCGCAAGCCGGAGCTCCCGGTCTGCCCCAAGGTCCAGCCCGGCATGACCGAGGCCGAGACGGTGCGTGCCATGGCGCGCCGCGGCCTCGAGGCCCGGCTCGACGCCATGGGCGCCGACGCGGCGACGCGCGAGCGCTACCGCGCGCGGCTGGACTACGAGCTCGGCGTGATCGAGACGATGGGCTTCTCCGGCTACTTCCTGATCGTCGCCGACTTCATCCAGTGGGCGAAGGCGCGCGGCATCCCGGTCGGGCCGGGCCGCGGCTCCGGCGCCGGCTCGGTCGCCGCCTGGGCGCTGACGATCACCGACCTCGACCCGATGCGCTTCGGCCTGCTGTTCGAGCGGTTCCTGAACCCCGAGCGCGTCTCGATGCCGGACTTCGACATCGACTTCTGCCAGGAGCGGCGCGACGAGGTGATCGAGTACGTGCGGCGCGAATACGGCGCCGACCGGGTGGCGCAGATCATCACCTTCGGCAAGCTCCAGGCCAAGGCGGCGGTGCGCGACGTCGGCCGGGTGATGGGCCTGCCCTACGGCCAGGTGGACCGCATCGCCTCGCTGATCCCCTTCAACCCGGCCAAGCCGGTCACCCTCCGCCAGGCGATCGAGGCCGAGCCGCGGCTGCAGGAGATGCAGAAGAGCGACGAGACGGTGGCGCGCCTGCTCGAGATCGCGCAGCAGATCGAGGGCCTCTACCGCAACGCCTCGACCCACGCCGCGGGCGTGGTGATCGGGCGCCGGCCGCTGATCGAGATCGTGCCGCTCTACCGCGACCCGCGGAGCGACATGCTGATCACCCAGTACTCGATGAAGCACGTCGAGCAGGCGTCGCTGGTGAAGTTCGACTTCCTCGGCCTCAAGACGCTGACGGTGATCCAGCGCACGCTCGAGATCCTGAAGGCCCAGGGGATCGCGCTCGACATCGCCCGCATCCCGCTCGACGACCCGAAGACCTACGAGATGCTGCGCCGGGGCGACGCCGCCGGGGTGTTCCAGTTCGAAGGGCAGGGGATGCGCGACTGCCTCCGGCAGATGCGCGTGGACCGGTTCGAGGACCTGATCGCCGCGGTCGCGCTCTACCGCCCCGGCCCGATGGCCAACATCCCCGCCTACTGCGCCCGCAAGCACGGCGAGCCGTGGGAGCCGCCGCACCCGAAGATCCGCCACATCCTGGAGGAGACCTACGGCATCATGGTCTACCAGGAGCAGGTGATGCAGATCGCGCAGGAGCTCGCCGGCTATTCGCTCGGCGCCGCCGACCTTCTGCGCCGGGCGATGGGCAAGAAGATCCGCTCCGAGATGGAGCAGCAGCGCAAGGTGTTCGTCGAGGGCGCGGTGGCGCGCGGGGTGGACGCCGCCAAGGCCGGCGAGATCTTCGACCTGATGGAGCGCTTCGCCGACTACGGCTTCAACAAGTCGCACGCCGCCGCCTACGCGCTGGTCAGCTACCAGACCGCCTGGCTGAAGGCGAACCACCCGGTCGCCTTCCTCGCCGCCTCGATGTCGCTCGATCTCGACAAGACGGAGAAGCTCGCGGGCCACATGCAGGAGGCGGCGCGGCTCGGCATCGCCGTGCTGCCGCCGGACGTGAACCGGTCGGAGGCCGAGTTCGCGGTGGAGACCGGCCCGGACGGAGCGCCCGCCATCCGCTTCGCGCTCGCCGCGGTGAAGCGGGTCGGGCTCGGCGCGATGCGGGAGCTGGTGGCGGAGCGGGCGCGGGGCGGCCCGTTCGCCTCGATCGCGGACTTCGCCGGGCGGGTGGACCCGAAGCTCCTCAACAAGATGCAGCTCGAGAACCTGGCCAAGGCGGGCGCCTTCGACTCGCTCGAGCCCAACCGGGCGCGGCTGGTCGCCGGCGCCGAGATCATCCTGCGCCGCGCCCAGGCCGCGGCCGAGGAGCGGGCGAGCGCCCAGATCGGCCTGTTCGGCGACGGCGCCGCCCGCGCCGAGCCGCTCCGCCTGCCGGAGGTGGCCGACTGGCCCCAGCTCGAGCGCCTGGCGCGGGAGGCCGAGGCGGTCGGGTTCCACCTCTCGGCCCATCCGCTCGACGCCTACGCGCGCGCGCTGAAGCGGCTCGGCGTCGTGCCCTCGGCGCGGATCGCCGAGCGGGCGCGGGCGGGCGCGGCGCGGCTCCGGCTCGCCGGCACGGTGGCCGCCACCAAGGAGCGGACGACGCGGACCGGGAGCCGGATGTGCTGGGCGACGCTCTCCGATCCCCAGGGGTCGTTCGAGGTGACGCTGTTCTCCGAGGTGCTGAACCGCTGCCGCGACCTGCTCGCCGAGGGCACCGCGGTCCTCGTCACCGCCGAGGCGCGGCTGGAGGGCGAGACGCTGCGCCTGACCGCGAGCGAGGTCGAGTCCCTGGAGAAGGCGGCGCAGGGGGTGGGGCAGGGCATCCGCCTCTGGCTCGAGCAGACCGAGGCGGTGGAGCACATCCGCGTGCTGCTGCAGCGCGAGGGCCGCGGCCGCGGCCGGGTGGTCCTGGTGCCGCGGACGGGCCCGGGCCAGGAGGTGGAGATCGCGCTGCCCGGCGGCTTCCAGGTGAGCCCGCGGCTGATGCAGGCGATGAAGGTGCTGCCCGGCGTGTCGGGGGTCGAGGAGCTGTAGCCGGGCGGGCGCCTGCGGGGAGCGGTCCGGCGCGCGCCTGCCGGGAACGGGCGTTCGCGCGGCGTTGACGAATTTTCCCGCCGGACCGCCAGCGCGGGCTTTTCCCCAGCTTATCCCCAGGCGCGTTTATTTTCCATAATATATCTTATGCGGCAAAAGGAGGTTGTGGATTGGCGCGCATCGCCCGCCGCGGCCCCGGCCGGTTGGCCCTGGCCCCACCCCTCGGATCGGCCTGACCGGGAGCTGCCTGGCCTGGCTCCCGGCGGTTCCGGGCCTGTCGGACGCTCTGCCGCCCGGGCTCGAGGTCCAGGCCGGAGGTCGGCTCGCCCCTCCGGCCTTCCGGATCGCCTCCTCGGCGCGCCCGCCAACGGCGACGCGCGGGGTGCCCGGGGCGCCGATTCCGGCGCGCGGCCGGTTCCGGCCGCGCGCGATCGGCTCTAACCCTCCGGACCGCGGCCGGCCTGCGCTGCCTTGCCCGGCAGGCGCGCGGCCACGAGCAAGGAGAAATTTCCATGCCCCTCCCGGACAGCGCGGCGGCGACGGCGCTGGCGCGCCTTCTTTCGGTGATGGCCCGGCTGCGCGACCCGGTCGCCGGCTGCCCCTGGGACCGGATGCAGAACTTTCGCAGCATCGCGCCGTACACGATTGAAGAGGCATACGAAGTGTCCGCCGTCATTCAGGAAGGCAATGACGGTGCTCCCGACTGGGCGGCGCTGCAGGACGAGCTCGGCGATCTCCTGTTCCAGGTCGTCTATCATGCCCGGATGGCGTGGGAATCCGGTCAGTTCGGCTTCGCCGAGGTCGCGGACCACATTGCTAGGAAAATGATCCTGAGACACCCGCACGTCTTTGCCGGGGACGAAGTGCGAACAGCAGAGGAACAGAACCTCGCCTGGGAGGCCCAGAAGGCCGCGGAACGGGCGGCCCGCGCCGAAACCGGCACCCTCGCCGGCGTGCCTGCCGCCCTCCCCGCCCTCACCCGCGCCGCCAAGCTCACCCGCCGCGCCGCCCGGGTCGGCTTCGACTGGCCGGACGCCGATGCCATCCTCGACAAGCTGGCGGAGGAGGCCGAGGAGCTGCGCGCCGAACTGCGGCCCGGCGCGGCGTCGCCGCCCGATCGTGCCCGCCTGGCCGACGAGGTCGGCGATCTCCTGTTCGTCCTCGCCAACCTCGCCCGCAAGCTGGAGCTCGACCCCGAGGACTGCCTGCGCGCCGCGAACGCCAAATTCGAGCGCCGCTTTGCGGCGGTCGAACGGGCGCTCGCCCGGGAAGGGAAGACCCCCGCCGAGGTCGGGCTGGAGGCGATGGAGGCGCACTGGCAGGCGGCCAAGGCGGCCGAGCGCGCCCCCTCCGCCTGAGGCGGGCGTCGCTCCGCGGCACGGGTGCGAGCGGCCCGGGGCCGCATCGCCGCCCGGCCTGTGCGACGGCGGGGCGCGCCCTGCGCGGCCCGGCCCACGCGGATCGCTGTCGCCCGCGCCCCCTGTTCCCGGCCGGCGCGGCCGCCATGGCGGCGGCCGACCCGCTTGCCGCGCCGCCGGATCCGTATTTTGCTGCGCCGGCCCGGCGTCGTGGCGCTTCCCGTTCGCCCCGCTTCGGCCCAATTCGTCCGCCAAAGGGCCGCGCGCGGGAGGGCCGAGGCTCCCCGATCCCCGCAGGCCAAACCGGGAAGGAGTGACCGATATGGATTCCGGGTTGCTCGCGCGGCGCTCGCTGCTGCGCCGCTCGGCCGCCGCCGTTGCCGTCGCCGCGGCGGCGCCGCTCGCCGCCCCTGCGATCGCGCGCGCCCAGGCGGCCGCGGGCGGCGCGGCCGGCCCGATCCGCATCGGCGAGATCAACAGCTACACCGCCATCCCCGCCTTCCTGCAGCCCTACCGCAACGCCTGGCTGATGGCCCAGGACGAGGTCAACGCCCAGGGCGGCATCCACGGCCGCCGGCTGGAGACGGTGTTCCGCGACGACGCCGGCCGGCCCGAGGACGCCGTCCGCCATGCCGGCGAGCTGGTGAACGTCGAGCGCGTCCATCTGCTCGCCGGGGCGTTCCTCTCCAACGTCGGCCTTGCCCTCTCCGACTTCGCCAACCAGCACCGGCGCCTCTTCGTCGCCTCGGAGCCGCTGACCGACGCGCTGGTCTGGTCGCGCGGCAACCGCTTCACCTTCCGCCTCCGCCCCTCGACCTACATGCAGTGCGCGATGCTGGTGGAGGAGGCGGCGAAGCTCCCCGCCCGCCGCTGGGCCATCGTCGCCCCCAACTACGAGTACGGCCAGAGCGCCGCGCGCTGGTTCAAGGAGCTGCTCGCCCGCGCCAGGCCGGATGTGCAGTTCGTCGCAGAGCAGTACCCCGCCCTCGGCCGCATCGACGCCGGCGCCACGGTGCAGGCGCTGGCCGGCGCCAACCCGGAGGCGATCTTCAACGTCACCTTCGCCCAGGACCTCACCAATTTCGTCCGCCAGGGCAACACCCGCGGCCTGTTCGAGCGCCGCCACGTCGTCTCGCTGCTGACCGGGGAGCCGGAATACCTGCTTCCCCTCGGCGACGAGGCGCCGGAAGGCTGGATCGTCACCGGCTACCCCTACGCCGACCTCGACAACCCGCGGCACAACGCCTTCCGCGAGGCCTATCGCCGGCGCTTCAACGAGGAGCCGCGCTGCGGCAGCGTGGTCGGCTACGACACCGTCACCGCCATCGCGACGATGCTGCGCAGGACCGGCGGCGCGACCGGGACCGACGCGATGATCGAGGCGATGCGCGGCCTGCGCTTCCCCACCGCCTTCGGCACCGCCGAGGTTGAGTTCCGCGCCATCGACCACCAGTCCACGCTCGGCGCCTTCGTCGGCAAGACGGCGCTGCGCGACGGCCGGGGCGTGATGGTCGACTGGCGCTACGCCGACGGCGCGAAGTACCTGCCGCCGGACGAGGTGGTGCGCCAGATGCGCCCGCAATCGGCGTCGTGAGGCGCCGGCCCGCCGCCCGGCGCGGCTCCGTCGCCGCGCGCCCGCGGCCGGGGGCGGTGCCGGCCCGCGCCGCGCGGCGTGCCCCCCCTGCCGCATGGATGCGCTGATCCTCCAGGCGCTGAACGGACTCGCCAGCGCCTCCTCGCTGTTCCTGGTCGCCTCGGGCCTGACGGTGATCTTCGGCGTCAGCCGCATCGTCAATTTCGCCCATGGCAGCCTCTACATGCTCGGCGCCTATCTCGGCTGGACGCTGGTCACGCGCTTCGCCGGGGGCGGCGCGCCGGGGCCGCTCGGCTTCTGGGGCGGGGTCCTGCTCGCCGCGCTCGCGGTCGGCCTGATCGGCGTCGCGATCGAGGTGCTGCTGCTGCGCCGGCTCTACCGGGCGCCGGAGCTGTTCCCCCTGCTCGCCACCTTCGGCGTGGTGCTGATCGTGCAGGACCTCGCGCTCTGGGCCTGGGGGCCCCAGGACCTGCTCGGCCCGCGCGCGCCCGGCCTGCACGGCGCGGTGGAGCTGCCCCTCCTCGGCCTGCGCTTCCCCCGCTACGAGCTGTTCCTGATCGCGCTCGGCCCCGTCGTGCTCGGGCTGCTCTGGCTGCTGTTCCGCCGCACCCGCTTCGGCCTGCTGATCCGCGCCGCGACCGAGGACCGCGAGATGGTCGGCGCCCTCGGCGTGGACCAGCGCGCCCTGTTCACGGGGGTGTTCTTCCTCGGCGCCGTGCTCGCCGGCCTCGCCGGGGCGCTGCAGCTGCCGCGCGAGTCGGTGAACCTGCACATGGACCTCGCGGTGATCGTCGAGGCCTTCGTGGTGGTGGTGGTGGGCGGGCTCGGCTCGCTCGGCGGCGCCTTCCTCGCCGCGCTGCTGATCGGCGAGCTGCACGCCTTCGGCATCCTGGTCTTCCCCCGCATCACCCTGGTGCTGGTGTTCCTGGTGATGGCGGTGGTGCTGGTGCTGCGCCCGCACGGCCTGGCCGGCGCCGCCCCGGCCGCGGTCCCGCCCGGCGCGCCCGGCGCGGCCGAGCCGGTGATCCGCCCCGCGCCGCTCGCGCTGCGCCGGTTCGCGCTCGCCGTCTTCGCCCTCGCCTGCGCCCTGCCGTCCGTTCTCGGCGACTACGCGCTCAGCGTGTTCGCCGACTTCGCCGTGTTCGTGCTGTTCGCGATGAGCCTGCACCTCCTGATGGGTCCCGGCGGGATGGCTAGCTTCGGCCACGCCGCCTATTTCGGCATCGGCGCCTACGCGGCGGCGCTGCTCGCCCATCACCTCGCGGCGCCGATGGCGGCCGGGATCGCCCTCGCCCCCCTCGCCGCGGGGCTCGCCGGGCTCGCCTTCGGCTGGTTCTGCGTCCGGCTCTCCGGCGTCTATGCGGCGATGCTCACCCTCGCCTTCGCGCAGATCGCCTGGTCCGTCGCCTTCCAGTGGGTCGAGGTCACGGGCGGGGACAACGGCATCCTCGGCGTCTGGCCCGACGCGTGGGCGCGCGACAGGCGGGTGTTCGCCTGGCTCGCCCTCGCCCTCTCGGCCGGCGGCACGCTCCTGCTGCTGCGCGCGATCCACGCCCCCTTCGGCTACGCGCTGCGCGCGCTGCGCGACAGCGCGCCGCGCGCGGCGGCGATCGGCATTCCGGCGCTCACGGTCCGCTGGCTCGCCTTCGCCTTCGCCGCCGGCCTCGCCGGCCTCGCCGGCGCACTCTTCGCCTACGGCAAGGGCAGCGTCTTCCCGACCCTGCTCGCCATCCCGCGCAGCGTGGACGCGCTGCTGATGGTGCTGCTCGGCGGGGTGCGGACGGTGACCGGCCCGATCTGGGGCGCGCTTGCCTATGCCGGCCTGTCGGAGCAGCTGGTGCGCGCCACCGACCACTGGCGCCTGCTGCTCGGCCTCGCCATCGTGGCGCTGGTGCTGTTCTTCCCCGAGGGCCTCGCCGGCGCCGCGCGGCGCTGGTGGGAGGCGCGCGAGAGCGACGGCCGGCGATGAGCGCCCCCCCTCCCCCGGTGCTCGAGGCGCGCGGCCTGGTGCGCAGCTTCGGCGGCGTGCGCGCGGTGGACGGCGTCTCGCTCGCCGTGCGCGCGGGCGAGCTGCTCGCGCTGATCGGCCCCAACGGCGCCGGCAAGACCACCTGCTTCCACCTGATCGGCGGCCAGCTCCGCCCCGAGGCCGGCACGGTGCGCCTCGCCGGCCGCGACATCACCGGCCTGCCGCCGCCGCGGATCTTCCGCGCCGGGGTCGGGCGCACCTTCCAGATCACCGCCACCTTCGGCTCGATGACGGTGCGCGAGAACGTGCAGATGGCGCTGCTCTCGCACGCGCAACGCCTGTTCGGCCTGTGGCGCCCGGCGCGCCGGCAGATGCGCGCGGAGGCCGAGGCCCTGCTCGCGCGCGTCGGCATGGCGGAGCAGGCGGAGCGGGCCTCGGGCGTGCTCGCCTACGGCGATCTCAAGCGCCTCGAGCTCGCGATTGCGCTCGCCGGCAGGCCGCGCCTCCTGCTGATGGACGAGCCGACCGCCGGCATGGCCGCGGCCGAGCGCCGTGCGCTGATGGCCCTGGTCGCGCGCCTCGCCCGCGAATCGGGCCTCGCCGTGCTGTTCACCGAGCACGACATGGACGTGGTGTTCGGCCATGCCGACCGCGTGCTGGTGCTCGACCGCGGCCGGGTGCTGGCGGAGGGGACGCCGGAGGCGGTGCGCGCCGATCCCCGCGTGCGCGCCGCCTATCTCGGGGGGGTGGCGGCATGACCGGGGCGCTGCCGCCCGCCCTGCTCGCGGTCGAGGGGCTGGAGGCGCGCTATGGCCGCGCCCGCATCCTGGCGGGGCTCACCTTCCACGTCGCGCGCGGCGAGGTGGTGGTCCTCCTCGGCCGCAACGGCGCCGGCAAGAGCACGACGCTCAAGGCGATCATGGGCCTGGTGCCGCCCACGGCCGGGCGCGTGCGCCTCGCGGGACGCGATCTCGCCGGCCTGCCGCCCTTCCGCATCGCCCGCGCCGGTCTCGGCTACGTGCCGGAGGAGCGGCGCCTCTTTGCCGGGCTCACCGTGCGCGAGAACCTCGCGGTCGGGATGCGTCCCGCCCCGCCCGGACGGCAACCCTGGACGGAGGAGCGGCTGTTCGCGCTGTTCCCCGCGCTCGCCGCGCTGCGCGACCGCCCGGCGGGGCGGATGAGCGGCGGCGAGCAGCAGATGCTCGCCATCGCCCGCACGCTCGCCGGCAATCCGCGGCTGCTGCTGCTGGACGAGCCGGCGGAGGGGCTGGCGCCGGTGGTGGTGGAGCGGCTGGCCGAGGCGGTCAAGGCGCTGCGGGCGGAGGGCCTCGGCATCCTGCTCTCGGAGCAGAACCTGCGCTTCGCCGGCGCGGTCGGCGACCGGGCGCTGATCCTCGAGACCGGCGCGATCCGCTGGGAGGGCCCGCTCGCCACGCTGCTCGCCGAGGAGGCGCTGCGGGCGCGCTACCTCGCGGTGTGAGGCGGGGCGGGCACGGGGACGCGGCGAGGGCCCCGCCTCCCCGGATCGCGGCGACTCGGTTCTGGAAGTGGAAGGGCGCCCTGCGCGCCATCGCGCGCGCGATCCTTCGCGCCGCGCTTGTCACCATCGGACGCAAGCCGGAGAATGCGACGGCACCCGCCGGAGCCGCGCCTCCCTCCATGTCCGCCCCGCCTGCCGATCCCCGCCTTGCGCGACGCCTTCTCGTCCTGCGGCTGGCCGCGCTTGGCGCGGCGCTGCCCGCGGCCGGCGCCGCCATGGGCCCGGGCGAGGCGGCGGCCCAGGGCGCCAAGGCCGGTCCGTCCCCGCTGCCGAAGGACGGCCGCGACGGCGGCGGCCGCACCGGCCTCACCGACGCCGATCCCGACGATGCCCCTGGCGAGGGCCGCGGAGGACTGGGGCCGCGGGGCCGCGGAGGCGTCTCGGACGCCGACCCGGGGGATCCGCCGGGCCGCGGCCGTGGCGGAGGCGGGGTGTCGGACGCGGATCCGGGCGACCCGCCGGGGCAGGGCCGCGGCGGGCCGGGTTCCTCCGATTCCGACCCGGCCGACCCGCCCGGACGCGGGCGGGGGGGCCGGACGCAGGAGCGCAGCATCGGCACGTCCGACGCCGACCCCTCGGACGAGCCCGGCCGGGGGCGTGGCAGCCCAGGAAAGGACGCCGCCCCCCGCGAGCGCCGTGTGACCGACAACGATCCTGACGATCCCCCCGGGCGGGGACGCGGCTGGAACTGACGGCCTGCGGCCGCCCGGCCGCGGCGCAGGCCGGGGCGAGCGTTCCGGCCTTGCTCCCCTCCCCGCCCCCGCACGCCGCAGGCGTTCCGCCCCCTGCCCGATGACCGCGCCGGTCTCCGCCGCCTGGCCGCACGCCTCGGGCGCCCGGGCGCGATGGCCGGATCGGCCTGTTCCCTGTCCGCCGCCCCGAGCGCAGGATGGGCAGGCGTGGCGCCGCAGGGCCCCCAGGGCGCAAACCGGAAAGGTCGGAAAGCAGGACGGAAATTCGCGCCACCGGCGCCGGAACGGTGCATAATGGATCGCGCCATGCGGGCCCCGTCACGACGCCGGATGCTGGTCGTCGCCGCCGCCAGCGCGGCCGGCCTCCTTGCGCCCTCTCGCGTCCGCGCCCGCCCGCTGCAGCGGCTGATCTGGGTGATCAACCAGCGGGACGAGGAATTCGCCGCCACCTACCGGCGCGAGGACGGGCACTACGACTTCCATGCGCTGGCGCGGCTCCAGCACCTGTTCCGCGACATCCGCGAGAACCTGCCCGGGCCGCTGCCGCCGCAGCTGATCGACCTGCTCGCCATACTGCAGGAAAGCTTCGGCTTCGACCGGCCGCTTCGACTGCACTCCGGCTACCGCACGCCGCGCACCAACGCCTCGATCGGAGAAGGGGCCTCGCCGCGCAGCTTCCACCTGCATGGCATGGCGGCCGACATCTCGATGCGCGGGGTTTCGCCGCTCGACCTGGCGCTGGCCGCGCACGCGATCTCGCTGCGGCTCGGGATCATGGGCGTCGGGCTCTACGGCCACTTCGTCCATGTGGACATCGGGCCGGTCGCGCGCTGGACCCGGATCGGAAGAAGCTGAGCGGCCGGCCGCGGGCCCGGTCCGGGCCGGGACGGCCGCGGGGCTGCGCCGTCAGTGCAGCCGCGGCGCCTTGAGGAACCGGCGCCGGTCGGCCGACTCGACCACCACCTCGCGCCGCCGTCCGCCGCGGAGGATCACCAGGGGAACCGGCGCGCCCGCCGCGCCGCAGCCCCACACCGCCTTCCAGAAGGCACCCAGCTCCTCGATCCGAGTGGCGCCCACCGCGAGCAGGCGATCGCCCGGGCGAACCCCCGCATGCTCCGCCGGCCCCCCGGGCGCCACCGCGACCACCGTGACGCCCTCCTCGTCCTCCGAGGCGTAGAGGCCGAGCCAGGGGCGCGCCGGCCGGTTCACGCGGCCATAGGCCAGCAGGTCATCGAGGATCGGCGCCAGGCCGCTGACCGGCACCACCATGTTGAGGTCGAGCCTGCGGCCCATCGAATCGCGCCGCTGCAGGATGAGCGAGCCGATGCCGAGCAATCTCCCGTCCTCGCCGATCAGCGCCGCGCCGCCCCAGGCAGGATGGGCTGGCGCGGTGTAGAAGGCGTCGTCGAGGGCGTATTCCCAGTAGCCCGCAAAGGGCTGGCGCGCCGCGATGACGCAGGCGACCGCCCGCGCGCGGCCGCCGGCGGCGGCCAGCACCGCCCGCGAGCCCGGCTGCGCCTGCCCTGCCTCGCCGATCTCGAGCGCCGGCACGTCCTCCAGCCGGCCGAGCGCCTGCACCAGGCCGAAGCCGCTCTCGTGGTCATAGGCGAGCGCGTGGCCCGGGACGACCCGCCCGGCCGCCGTGGTGAGCCAGACCGATTCCGCCTCGGCGATCAGGTAGCCGATGGTGAGCACCAGCCCGTCGCGGCGGATCAGCACGCCGCTGCCCTGACGCTCGGTGCCGAGGGTGCGCGCGGTGAAGGCGTCCTCCGGAACCACCGACTTCAGCCCGAGCACCGCCCCGAGCGCGCGGTCGAGCGGAAACGGCCACTCCACGGGGTCCGGTTGGAGTTCGGCCGGGATTTCCCAGTCCTCTTCGCTGTTTGCCATGCGTCGATCCATCAGGGGCGCGGAGGCCGGCCTGCCCGCGAGGAGGGACAGCATACCGGCGCCCCCTTTCTCCCGCCACGCTCCCGGGTGGCGCCGCGGGCCGCCAACGCCTTCACTTCATATGCCATGAAAATCGTTCAGTCCCTTGATATAATAAAACATGACACGCCCGATCGAGACTCATCCCGATTCGCAAGAAAGGCCGTAACGCGGTTCGCGCAAACCGCCTCCTTCGCGCGGTCCGGGACCGGGCGCCGGCAGCCGTCGCGACCCGCCCGCACCGGCCGCCCCGCCATGGGGCGTGCCGCTTCTTCTCTCGCATAGCCGGCGCAAAGGCCGCCCGGCGCCGGGTTAGCCGCTTGTTCATGCGGGCGTGAGAAGTGCTCGGCGGATGCGATCCCCCCTCCTTCAACTCCCCCGGCGCCATCACGGCGATGGGCCGAGCGGCGGCCAGAAGCCCGCGACCGCCCGCTTCCCGAACGACCGCTGCGACGGCGTCTGTCGTGCCGCACTCGTGCTGCTGGCGCTGCTCGTGGGCCTGCTCGGCGGGCTGCCCTACTGGATGGGCACGGCGCGTGCCCCGGCCGAGGCCGCGGGCGTCGCCGACCCGCGCGCCGACGCCGTGCTGCCGCCCTCTTCGCGTCCGGGACGGCACCAGGGCATCGCCGCTGCCGCGCCGGAGCCGCCCCGGTCCTGGCCGGGGGATCTGGCCGGGACGCCCGCCACCGCCACGCCCGTCCTCGGGCTGCTCGTGGCCCTGCTCTCGGCCCTGCTGCTGTTCCTCGCGGCCAGGCTCGGCGCGCGCCCCGCGGAGCGCGCGCTCGCGAGGCTGTCCGACGAGACGCAGACCGACGCGCTCACCGGCCTGCCCAACCGCGGAGCCTTCGTCGCACGGCTCGCGGCGATGCTCGCTGGGGCCGGGACCGGCCACCAGGTGGCACTGATCGTCCTGCACCTCGACCGGCTGCGCGAGGCCAACGCGATGCAGGGGCAGGCGGCCGGCGATGCGCTGGTGCGCGAGGCCGCGGAGCGGATGCGGCGCTGTCTGCGCCCCGGAGACGCGCTGGGCCGGCTCAGCGGCGACGAATTCGCCGTCGCCGCGGCGGGGCTTCCGGACGCCGGTTCCGCCGCCGCGCTGGCGGCGCGGCTGCAGGCGGCGCTGCAGGCGAAACCCGTCGCGCATGACGGACGGTCGCTCCGTCTCAGCGCCACACTTGGCCTTGCCGTCGCGCCGGACGCGATCCCCGCCGCCGAGCCGGACACGCCCGATCCCGGCGCGCGCCGGGCCGAGGCCCTGCTCGGCGCCGCCTGCAGCGCCCTCTACCGCGCGAAGGGCTCGGCGCGCGGGACCGTGGCGGTCTTCTCCGTCGCCGATCGGCAGCGCGCCGAACGCGAGGCGGTCCTGCTGCAAAGCCTCGAAGCCGTCGCCGGCGCTTCGCCTGCCATGGGAAGCGGGGCCGCCTTCCCGGACGGCACCCCCGCCCTGGAAGGCCTGTATGCGGCGTTCCAGCCCCAGGTGCGCCTGGCGGATGGCGCAGTGACGGGTTTCGAGGCCCTGCTGCGCTGGGACCATCCCGTGCTCGGCCCCCTGTCGCCGGCGGAGTTCCTGCCCTGGGCGGAGCGGGCCGGGCACGCGGCCCTGCTCGGCGAGGCGGTCCGCCGCATCGCCTTCCGCGCCTACGCCCGATTGCGGGCCGCCGGCCTCTTCACCGGCGCCGTCGCGCCGCCACGCCTGGCCGTGAACCTCTCCGCGGCCGAGCTGGCGAGTCCGGACTGCACGCTCCGGCTCGAACACGCCCTCATCGAGGCCGGCCTCTCCCCGGAGGCGCTGGAAATCGAGATCACCGAGGAGGTGCTGCTCGACCGGGTCGCCCCCGAGGTGCGCGAGCGTCTGGCCGCCTTGCGCCGGCGCGGCGCGCGCCTCGCGCTGGACGATTTCGGCACCGGCTATGCCGGGCTGCACCAGCTGCTGCGGCTGCCGCTCGACGCGATCAAGCTCGACCGCTGCTTCGTCGGCGGCCTCGGCCTCGACCGCCGGGCAGAGGAGATCGTGCGCGCCGCGGTCACCCTGGCGCACAGCCTCGGGCTGGAGCTGGTGGCCGAAGGGGTGGAGACCGAACTGCAGCTCGCCCGGCTGCGTGCCCTGCGCTGCGACGCCGTCCAGGGCTTCCTGATCGCCCGGCCGATGCGACCGCAGGAACTTGCCACCTGGCTGCTGGCCCGGCGCAGCGGGTTCGATGCCACGGTCAGGCTGCCGACGCCCGGGGCGCTGCCGCCCTCGCCACCGGCCGCCGCCCGGGCCGCTCCGGGCGTCGTCGCGCTGCGCCGGCGCGAGACGGGCGCGCAGCAGCGCTAGAGCCGGCCGCCGACGGCCGGACGCGACGGAAGCGGCGATCGGCCCCGCGAACAAACGGCAAGGGCCGCTGCCGGGAACAGGGTGAAACGGCCCCGCCCCGCCGGAGCCCGCGGCACCCCTCAGCGGCGGTGGCGCACGTTGCCGCTCCGCTCCGGGATGCCGGTCTGCTCGAAGCACACCCGCGCGAAGGCCGCGATCCCCTCGCGGATCTCCTCCTTCGACGGCAGCGCGAAGCAGAGCCGGAGCTGCGAGCGGGCGCTCGCCGGGTCGCAGGCCCATTCCGGGCCGGGATTGAAGGCGATGCCCCGCTCGGCCGCCGGCTGGACGAGCTTCGTCACGTCCACCGCGTCGGGCAGGCGGACCCACAGGAAGATCCCGCCCTTCGGCGCCCAGCACTCGGCGGCGCTGCCGAACTCGCGCGCAACCGCCTCCAGCATGGTGGTGAGCTTGTCCTCCAGCACGCCGCGCAGCCTCGCCACATGGCTGTCAAAGTGGCGCGAGAAGTACTCGGCGACGAGCATCTGCTCGAGCGCCCCGGTGCCGGCGTCGGTCTTCAGCGCGACGAGGCGGGAGAGCACGGGCCAGGGCGCGACCGCGTAGGCGACGCGCAGCGCCGGCGCGAGCGTCTTGGAGAAGGAGCCGATGTGGATCACCTGCTCCGGGTCGAGCGCGTAGAGCGCCGGCGGCGCCTCGGTGCCGGCCCAGACCAGGTCGGCATAGCACTCGTCCTCGAAGATCGGCACGCCGTGCGCGCGGGCGAGCGCGATCAGCCGGTGCCGGCGCTCGAGCGGCAGGATCGAGCCGGTGGGGTTCTGGATGGTGGGGATGGTGTAGAGGAATTTCGGCGTGATCCCCCGCGCCTTCAGGTCGCCGAGGATCGTCTCCAGCGCGTCCATGCGGATCCCGTCGGCGTCGAGGGGCATCGGCACGATGTTCGCGCCGCGCTTGCGCGCCCGGGTGATGGTGCCGTTGTAGGACAGCTCCTCGATCAGGACCGTATCGCCGGGCTCGATCAGCAGGTCCATGACCAGATCGAGGCCCTGGAGCGAGCCTGAGGTGATCAGCACGTCCTCGCGCGTGCAGGCGATGCCGCGGTGGCGCGCGAGCTTGTCGGCGACCACCTCGCGCAGCCCCGCGTGGCCGAGCGGGCCGTGGCCAAGGTTGTAGAGGGCGAGGTTCGGCCCCTCGCGCCGCAGCACCGCGGCGGCGGCCGCGGCGAGCGCCTCGGCCGGAACCTGCGTCGGGTCGTTGTGCCCGCCGACGAAATTGTACCTCGGGAAGCCAGTCCAGCGCGGCGCCGGTTCCGGCGTGTCCTTGCGGAAGAGGCGGGCATAGTCGGGGCCGGGGCTGGTCATGGCGGAGACACGTTCGGTCCTTGGCCGTGGTCGGCGGGTTCGAGACTGTGCGCGGACGCCGGTCCGGAGGTTCCTTCCGCCGGCACGCGGGCCGGGCCGGGGCGGCCTCCTCCCCGCACTCTGCCGACCGTTGAACATCCCGGCAACCCTCATCGCCTGCGCCGGCCGGCGGGGCATCGGCTATGCTCGGCCCCACGGCGCCGCCGGAGCGCCGGCGCGAGGGAGGAGACGCATGATCTTCCGTCAGCTCTTCGACCCGGTCTCCTGCACCTACACCTACCTGCTCGCCAGCCGCCGCGGCGGGGAGGCGCTGATCCTGGATCCGGTGCTCGAGCGGGTAGACCGCTACCTCCAGCTCATCGAGGAGCTCGGCCTCAGGCTGGTCAAGGCGGTGGACACCCATCTTCATGCCGACCACATCACCGGCCTCGGTGCGCTGCGCGACCGCACGCGCTGCATCACCGTGATGGGCGAGCGGAGCGGCGTGGACGTCGTCTCCATGCGCGTGCGCGACGGCGAGACGCTGGATATCGAGGGGATCACCCTCGGCGTGATCTACACGCCCGGGCACACGGATGATTCCTACTGCTTCACCCTGCCCGACCGCGTCTTCACCGGCGACACGCTGCTGATCCGCGGCACCGGGCGCACCGATTTCCAGAACGGGGATCCGCGCGCGCAGTACGAGTCGATCTTCAACCGCCTTCTCAGGCTGCCGGACGAGACCCTCGTCTATCCCGCCCACGACTACAAGGGCGACACGGTGAGCACCATCGGCGAGGAGCGGGCGCACAACCCGCGCCTCCAGGTCCGCTCCGTCGAGGAGTACGCGGACCTGATGAACAACCTGAAGCTCGCCAACCCGAGGATGATGGACGTGGCGGTGCCGGCGAACATGCGCCAGGGCCTGAACCAGGAGGAGGTCGCGCGGCGCGGCTGGGCGGTGGGCGCGCGGGAGGCGTTGGCCCTGCTCGGCCAGCCCGGCGTGGCGCTGGTGGACCTGCGCGAGCGCGGCGAGCGCGAGCGGCACGGCGCGATACCCGGTGCGCTGCACGTGCCCTATCAGGACCTGCAGGAGGGCATCCGGCCCGGCGGCGTGCTGCACGAGGCCGCCTCCGCCGCCGGCAAGCGCCTGGTGTTCTACTGCGCCTTCGGCGAACGGTCGGCGATGGCGGTGCAGACGGCGCAGGATGCGGGCCTCACCGCCTCCTGCCACCTCCACGGCGGGCTCGCCGCGTGGAAGAAGGCGGGCGGGCCGCTGGCCTGAGGCGGAGGCCTCCTCCCCGCGGAGGCGGCGCGGCACCGCTTGCCCCGCCCCCGGCCCCTGATAGGCTCGGCCCCGCCGCAGGCGGGAGGAGGCGAACGATGGCGAAGGGCGAACTCTACGAGAAGGGACGCGAGGTCCGCCGCCAGCTCCTGGGCGAGGCATTCGTCGAGCGGATGAATGCCGCCGTCTATGACGATCCGCTCATGGAAGGGTTCGCCGAGTACACCGCCGAGGCGGTGTTCGGGATGCTCTGGACGCGACCTGGACTCGACATGAAGACCCGGGCCCTGATCTGCGTCGTCTCCGACACGGCGACAGGCGCCTGGCCGGAGCTCGCGCTGCATCTGCGCATGGCGCGGCGCCAGGGCTGGACCGAACAGGAGCTGGCGGAGGCGCTGCTGCACCTCTCCGGCTACATCGGCGTCCCCCCGGTGCGCGAGGCGCTGATCGTGGCGAAGAAGGTCTTCGCCGAGATGCGCGCCGAGGAGAAGGGGTAGCCGCCCGCCGGTCCTCGCCGGCCGGCGGGAGCGGCCGCTCAGGCGGGCACCAGCCGGCCGTCGCGCAGGGTCACGACGCGGTCCATCCGGCGCGCGAGCTCCGGGTTGTGCGTCGCGACCAGCGCCGCGACTCTCCGGTTGCGCACCGCATCGAGCAGCTCGGAGAACACGCGGTCGGAGGTGGCGACATCGAGATTGCCGGTCGGCTCGTCGGCGAGCAGGACGCGCGGGGCGTTGGCCAGCGCGCGGGCGATCGCGACGCGCTGCTGCTCGCCGCCGGAGAGCCGGCCGGGCCGGTGGTGCTCGCGCCCCTGCAGGCCGAAGGCGGCGAGCAGGGCGCGCGCGCGTTCCCGGGCGGCGGCGCGCGGCGTGCCGGCGGCGAGCTGCGGGAGGACGACGTTCTCCTCGGCCGTGAACTCCGGCAGCAGGTGGTGGAACTGGTAGACGAAGCCGATGGTGGAACGCCGGATCGCGGTGCGCGCGTCGTCGGGCAAGCGCCCGGCCGCCCGGCCCTCGACGAAGACCTCGCCGCCGTCCGGCTTCTCGAGCAGGCCGGCGAGGTGCAGCAGCGTGGACTTGCCGGCGCCGGAGGGGGCGACGAGGGCGACGATCTCGCCCGCCTGCAGCGTCAGGTCGGCGCCGGTGAGCACCGGCAGCTCGCCTGCCTCGGTGCGGTAGCGGCGCTCCACCGCCGCGAGGCGGAGCGGCGGCGCGGCGTCACTCACTGCGCAGCGCCTCCACCGGGTCGAGCCGCGCCGCCCGCCAGGCCGGATAGACCGAGGCGAGCAGGCTCAGGGCGAGGCTCATGGCGACGACCTCGGCCACCTCGCCCGGGTCGGTGATCGCGGGCAGGCGGGCGAGGAAATAGACCGTCGGGTCGAAGATCACGGTGCCGAGGATCCACTGCAGGAACTGGCGGATGTTCTCGATGTAGGCGCAGAACACCAGCCCGACCAGGAGCCCGGCCGCCGTCCCGATCACCCCGATCGCCGCGCCGGTCATGAGGAAGATGCGCATCACCGCGCCCTGCGTGGCGCCCACGGTGCGCAGCACGGCGATGTCCTTCCGCTTGTCCTTCACCAGCATCACCTGGGTGGTGACGATGTTGAACGCGGCGACCAGGATGATGAGCGAGAGGATGAGGAACATCACGTTCCGCTCGACCTGCACCGCCTGGAAGAAGGCATTGTTCGCCTCCTCCCAGGAGACGACGCGCACCCGCGGCCCGTTGGCGAAGGCGCGCTGGATGGCGCGCTGCACCTCGCGCACGCGGTCCGGGTTCTCGACGAAGACCTCGATCTGGGTCGCCGCGCCCTGGACCTGGAAGAAGACCTGCGCGGCCTCGAGCGGGAGATAGACGAAGCTCGAATCGTACTCGTGCATCCCCGTGCTGAACAGCGCGACGACCTGGTAGGAGCGGATGCGCGGGACGGTGCCCATCACCGTGGTTCGCCCCTGGGGCGAGACCAAGGTGATGCGGTCGCCGACCGCCACGCGCATGCGGCTCGCGAGGCCGGTGCCGATGACGATCGCGTCCTCGCCCTCGAAGTCGCGCAGGTCGCCGGCGCGGATGTTGTCGGCGATGATGCGCTTCGCGCGCAGGTCCTCGGGACGGATGCCGCGGGCAAGGCCGCCGGAGGCCCCGCCGTAGTCGGAGGTGATCAGCGCCTGGCCCTCGACGATCGGCGTGGCGGCGGCGACGCCGGGGATGCCGCGGATGCGCTCGGCCATCGCGTCGAAACCGCGCGCCGGCCCCTCGGCGGCGAAGACGCCGATATGGCCGTTGAGGCCGAGGATGCGGCCGAGCAGCTCCTGGCGGAAGCCGTTCATCACGCTCATCACGATGATGAGCGTGGCGACGCCGAGCGCGATGCCGATCAGGCTGAACCAGGCGTTGAACGAGACGAAGCGCTCGCCCGAGCGCGCGCGCAGGTAGCGCGCGGCGACGCTGCGCTCGAACGGGCCGAACATCCCGGCGGGCCGTGGCGCCGGCGGCCGGCTTGCGCGCATCCTAGCCGCGGATCTTGGCGACGGCGTCCTCGAGCGAGACCTCCTGCCGCTCGCCGGTCGCCCGCCGCTTCAGCTCGACGCGGCCCCTGGCCGCGCCGCGCGGGCCGACGATCGCCTGCCAGGGGAAGCCCATCAGGTCGGCGTCGGCGAACTTCACCCCGGCACGCTCGTCGCGGTCGTCATACACGACCTCGCCGCCGAGCGCGGCGTAGAGCCGCTCGCACAGCGCGTCGCAGGCGGCCTCGCCGGGCTTGAGGTTCAGGATCGCCGCCGGCCAGGGCGCGACCGGATCGGGCCACTTGATCCCGGCCTCGTCGTGGTTGGCCTCGATGATGGCGCCGACCAGGCGCGAGACGCCGATGCCGTAGCTGCCCATCTCCGGCGTGACCGGCCGCCCGTCCGGCCCGGCGACGGTAAAGCCCATGGCGGCGCTGTACTTGGTGCCGAAGTAGAAGATGTGGCCGACCTCGATGCCCCTGCCCTCGCGCCGGCGCTCCGGCGGCACCTTCTCCCACGCCGCCGGATCGTGCTTCTCGTCGGTCGCCGCGTACATCGAGGTGAGCAGCCCGGCGAAGCGGGCGAGGTCCTGCGGGTCCTCGTAGTCGTAGTCCGTGTGCTCCCAGTCGAGCGTCTCGAAGCCGGCGTCGTAGAACACCGCGCTCTCCCCGGTCTCGGCGAGGATGATGAACTCGTGGCTGAGGTCACCGCCGATCGGGCCGGTCTCGGCCGCCATCGGCACCGCCTTGAGGCCCATGCGCTGGAAGGTGCGCATGTAGGCGAGCATCATCGCCCGGTAGCTGCGGATCGCCCCCTCGCGGTCGAGGTCGAAGGAGTAGGCGTCCTTCATCAGGAACTCGCGGCCGCGCATCACCCCGAAGCGCGGCCTGACCTCGTCGCGGAACTTCCACTGGATGTGGTAGAGGATGCGCGGCAGGTCGCGGTAGCTCCTGGCGTAGGCCTTGAAGATGTCGGTCACCATCTCCTCGTTGGTGGGGCCGTAGAGCATCTCGCGGTCGTGGCGGTCGCGGATGCGCAGCATCTCCTTGCCGTAGTCGTCGTAGCGCCCGCTCTCGCGCCACAGCTCGGCCGGCTGGATGGTGGGCATCAGCATCTCCTGCGCCCCGGCGCGGTCCTGCTCCTCGCGCACGATCTGCTCGATGCGGCGCAGCACGCGCAGGCCGAGCGGCAGCCAGGCGTAGATGCCGGCGCTGGTCTGGCGGATCATCCCGGCGCGCAGCATCAGGCGGTGCGAGGCGATCTGCGCCTCGGCGGGGGTCTCTTTCAGCGTGGGCAGGAAGGCGCGGGACAGGCGCACGGCGGCAGGATCCTCGGAGCGGGAAGGCGCGCGAAAGTAAGGGCTGCGGCGCGGCAGGGCTAGACCGCCGCCTCCCCGGTGCCGGCGCCACCGGGAGACCGGGCGGCCCGTTCGCCTCCCGACTACGCTGCACCGCAGCAATTGTGTTCCCCGGACCGGCGGCCTGGCGCAATTCCTTGCAAAATTTCCGCCCCTTCCGCGAAAATACCGCTTGGCCTGGGCCATCGTGCCCGTTAAGAAAAATTGGGCCACTTCCCAGGAGGGAAGCGGCCCGAGTTTAGGGAGGAAACGCCAGTCACACGGCAGGAAGGGCGAATGCCCTTCCCGTCGGAGATCATGGCGCGTTCCAGGAATGCGGTTCAACCGGCTTGACTGCTGTCCCAAGCCGGAAAATTGAGCCGCGGGACATGGTTTGCCAAGGGATGAGGCGAGTATCGCCCAAAGCGCCGGCATCTGCCTAATTGTCCGGCAGAGCCAGCCAGCCGCTGCGGAAGCTGAGCCAGTCGCTTTCGACCAGCGCATAGACCGCCAGCCAGATCAGCGCCGACACCAGCGTCGTGGCCAGCAGCTTGCGGCCAAGTCGCGGCTGGCGCGGGGCCCCGCGCCAGCCCCCCGCCGCGGGATCGCCCTCCGGGTCCGGCTGGGTGCCGACCGGCAGCACGGCGAACAGCGCAGTCCACCAGATCAGCAGATAGACGACGATCCCGGTGAACCAGGTCATGAAGCCCTCCTCCGCCGAGGGGCGCGGTCAAACCCGCAGCAGGTGCACCTCGACGGTCGGGCGCTTCCGCAGGCGGCGTCCGACCGCCTTGCGCAGCGCGCTCCGCGCGGCCTCGCGCAGCGCGTCGTCCTCGCGCTTGAGCGGGCCGGGCAGGTCGCCCACGGCGCGCGCCAGATCCGCCGCGATCTGGGCCGGCTCCTCGTCGCCCGGGTCGAACAGGCCGGGCGCGGAGACGACGGGGCGGCCGACCACCCGCCCGGCTCCGTCCACCGCGAGCGAGGCCATGACCACGCCGTGGAACAGCATCCGCTTGCGCGCCGCGAGCACGCCGCCCGAGAGCGGCAGCAGCCGGTCGCCGTCGAGTGCCAGGCGGCCGGTGGGCACGCCGTCCACCACCTCCGGGCGGCCGGGGGCAAGGCGCAGCACGTCCCCGTCCTCCACCAGGATCGGCGTCGCCCCGCATTCCCGCGCCAGCGCCGCGTGCTCGGAGAGGTGGCGCCATTCGCCGTGCACCGGCACGGCATAGCGCGGCTTCACCAGCGCGTAGAGCCGCTTCAGCTCGTCCCGCGCCGGGTGGCCGGAGACGTGGACCATGTGGTCCTCCGCCGTCATCACCCGGCAGCCGCGGCGCGCGAGGTCGTCCTGCAGGCGCAGGATCGCCCGCTCGTTTCCCGGAATGATGCGGGAGGAGAAGATCACCGTGTCCCCCTCCCCCAGGGCGATGTGCGGGTGGCTGTCGGCCGCGATCCTGGCGAGGGCCGAGCGCGGCTCGCCCTGGCTGCCCGTGCACAGGAGCAGCAGCGAATCGTCGGGCAGGTAGCCCGCTTCCTCCTCCGGCACGAAGGGCGGGACGTCGCTCAGGTAGCCGCATTCCCGCGCCGCCGCCTCGGCGTTGCGCAGCGAGCGGCCGAACAGGGCGACCTGGCGCCCCGCAGCCTGCGCCGCCCGCGCCACGCTCTCGATCCGGGCGATGTTGGTGGCGAAGCAGGTGACGGCGACCCGTCCCTTGAGGCTGCGGATGATGGCCGCGAGGTTGCGCCGCACCTCCGCTTCGCTGCCGGAATGGCCCTCGACCATGGCGTTGGTCGAATCGCAGACCATGGCGAGCACGCCACGCGCGCCGAGCCGGGCGAAGGCGGCCTCGTCGGTCGGAGGGCCGATCAGCGGGTCGGGGTCGAGCTTCCAGTCCCCGGTGTGGAGCACCGTGCCGTAGGGCGTGTGCAGGGCGAGCGCCTGCGCCTCCGGGATCGAGTGGGCGACGCGGAGGAACTCGAGCTCGAAGGGCGGCAGCGCAAGGCTGCCGGAGAGCGGGACGGTGGTGAGCGGGACCTGGCCGAGCAGCCCGACCTCGACGAGCTTGCGGCGCAGCACCGCCGAGACGAAGGGGCCGGCGAAGACCGGGCAGCGCAGCATCGGCCAGAGATGCGCCACCGCGCCGACATGGTCCTCGTGCGCATGGGTGACGATCAGGGCGAGGAGCTGGTCGCGCCGCTCGGCGAGCCAGGCGGGATCCGGCACCAGGACCTCGGCCTCCGGGTTCTCCGGACCGCCGAAGCCGATGCCGCAATCCACCGCGAGAAGCTTTCCGTCGCAGCGATAAACGTTGAGGTTGAGGCCGATCTCGCCCGTGCCGCCGAGGGGGATGAAGGCCAGATCGCCGGGGGGGGAACCGGTCGTGGAAGCGTCCATTGCGGAATGGTGTTACGCGTGATCGCGCTGGGCGGTTCTTGGCAACATGGGGATAGGGTTGCGTTCCGCCAACAGCCGCAGCCCTTCGAGCGTGATGTCGGGATCGGTGCGCTCGATCACCAGCGTGCCCTCGGCGAAGAGGGGCGCGAGGCCGCCGGTGGCGATCACCTTCATGGGCCGGCCGAACTCGGCCCGGATGCGCGCCACCAGGCCCTCGATCAGCCCGACATAGCCCCAGTAGATGCCGCTCTGCATGGCCGGGACGGTGGCGCGGCCGATCGCCGCCTGCGGCCGGCCGATGCCGATCCGCGGCAGCCGGGCCGCCGCCTGGTGCAGCGCCTCGATCGAGAGGTTGATGCCCGGGGCGATGGCGCCGCCGAGATAGCTGCCGTCCTCGTCCACCACGTCGAAGGTGGTGGCGGTGCCGAAGTCGATGACGATCAGCGGGCCGCGGTAGTGGTGATGCGAGGCGAGGGCGTTGAGCAGCCGGTCGGCGCCGACCTCCTCCGGATTCAGCACCTTGATGGCGAAGCCCCAATCGAGCCCGGCACGCGCCACCAGCGGCTCGCAATGGAACCATTCGCGGACGAGCCGACGCAGGTTGTAGAGCGCGGCCGGCACCACGGTGCCGATCACGCAGCGGTCTATGTCGGCGGGCTGCAGCCCCGCATGCTGCAGCAGGGCCAGCAGCCAGACCGCGTATTCGTCGCTGGTCCGGTCGGCCCGCGTCGCGACGCGCCAGCGGCCGCGCCACTCCGTGCCGTCGTGCACGGCGAAGACGATGTTGGTGTTGCCCGCATCCACCGCGAGAAGCATGGGTCAGACCGCCTCCACCTCGCCCGTCCGCACCGCGCGGATGCCGCCGTCGGGGCCGGCGAGCAGCAGGCTGCCATCCTCGCCGAGCCCTGCAAAGGCGCCTGCCGCCCCGCCGACGGCGAGCGGCGTGCCGAGCCGTGGCCCCCGTGCCAGCCAGGCCTCGCGGACCGGTGCGAAGCCCTGATGCGCCAGGATCCGCCGCCAGCGGTCGAGGGCGGAGAGGAGCGCCGCTGCGCAGGCCTCCGGCGCCGGTGGCGGCGCGGCGCCGAGGGCTGCGAGCGAGGAGGTCGGCCGGCCGTCGGGCAGGACCGGGGCGTAGGCGAGGTTCGCGCCGATGCCGAGGGCGAGCCAGGCCGCGCCGCCGCCCGGCCGCGTCGCCGCCTCGGCGAGGATTCCCGCGAGCTTGGCGCCCTCCTCGCCGGCCAGCACGTCGTTCGGCCATTTGAGCCGGAGCGGCGGCGCCCCCGGCGGCAGATGCGGCGCCAGTACCTCGATCAGCGCCACCGCCGCGAGCAGCGCCCAGCGCGTCGCGTGCCGCACGGGCCCGCCCGGGCGCAGCAGGACCGAGAGGTGCAGGTTGCCGGGAGGCGATTCCCAGCCGCGCCCCTCCCTTCCCCGCCCCGCCGTCTGGCGCCGGGCGAGCACGGCCAGCCCCTCCGGCTCCCCGGCCTCCGCGGCGCGGAGGACCGCGTCCTGGGTGCTCGGCAACTCCTCATGCACCCGCAGCCGCCAGACCGGCGCGGCGGAGCGCGGCGGCGGCCGCGCCGTCACCCCGCGATCGCCGCGACCGCGGCCTGCGCCGCGGCGAGAAGCGGCCCCGGCGCGACGGAGAACAGGGCGGTGAACAGGCCGGTCGCCGCCATCACCACGGTGAGGCTCGCCGGCCGGGCGTCGAGCGCGCCTGCCGCGCCCGGCGCATCGAAAAACATGACGCGCACGATCCGCACGTAATAGTAGGCCGCGACCACGCTGGTGAGCACGCCGATGACCGCGAGCCAGACATAGCCGCCCTCGATCGCCGCGCGGAACACGAAGAGCTTCGACCAGAAGCCCGCGAGCGGGGGCACGCCGGCCATGGCGAACATGAAGACCAGCATCCACACCGCCATGCCGATGTCGCTGCGCGCCAGGCCCGCGAGGTCCTCGATCTCCTCGACCGGCCTGCCCCGGCGCCGCATCGCCGCAAGCACCGCAAAGGCGCCGATCGTCATCAGCAGGTAGATCGCCATGTAGAACAGCAGGGCGCGCACCCCCTCGCTGCGCACCGCCGGATCCGCCGAGGCCGCGGCCACCAGGCCGATCAGCGCGTAGCCGACGTTGCCGATCGAGGAGTAGGCCATCAGCCGCTTGATGTTGCGCTGGCCGATCGCTGCGAAGGCGCCGAGGATCATGGATCCGGCCGATACCAGCCACAGCACCTGCCCCCACTGCGCGCTGAGCTCGCCGAAAGGCTGCGTCAGCACGCGCGTCAGCAGCGCGACCGCGGCAAGCTTCGGGGCCGAGGCGAAGAAGGCCGTGACCGGCGTCGGCGCCCCCTCGTAGACGTCCGGCGCCCACATGTGGAACGGCACCGCCGAAATCTTGAAGGCGAGCCCGGCGAGGACGAAGACGAGGGCCGTGACCAGGCCGAGCGAGGCGGCATGCTCCGCCGTCAGCGCCTCCGCAAGCCGGTCGAAGCTGGTCGTGCCGACGAAGCCGTACACCAGGCTCATGCCGTAGAGCAGCAGGCCGGAGGCGAGCGCGCCGAGGACGAAGTACTTCAGACCGGCTTCCGCCGAGCGTTCGGAGTCCCGGTTGAAGGCTGCGAGGACGTAGGCGGCGAGCGACTGCAGCTCGAGCCCGAGATACAGCGTCATCAGGTCGTTCGCCGAGACCATCAGCATCATGCCGATCGCGGCGAAAAGAATGAGGACCGGATACTCGAAGCGCGCGAGGTCGCGGTCGGTCTGGTTGAAGTCGAGGGCGAGCGTCAGCGCGAGCGCCGCGCCGATCAGCACCAGCACCTTGGAGAAGCGCGCGAAGGCGTCGGACACGTACTGTCCAGCCAGGGCGGCGCCGTCTCCCTGCCCGAGCACCAGCACGCCGGCGAGCACCAGCGCCCCGATCACTGCCATCGAGATCGGGAAGAACATGTCGTGCCGTCGCGGCAGCACGCCGGCGCCGAGAATGGCCAGGCCGGCGCAGGCGAGCGCCGCTTCCGGCAGCGCGAGCGTCCAGTTCATCATCGGACGACGGTCTCCGCGAAGCGCTGCGCGGCGCCGACCGCGGCCTCGTGCTGCTGGACGAGGGCGGCGACGCTGGTCTCGAAGAAGGAAAGGAAGGACTGCGGGTAGACGCCCATCCAGAGCACGAGCAGGACCAGCGGAGCGAAGACCGCGTGCTCCCGGGGGCTCATGTCGAGCAGCCCTTTGAGGTCCTCGCGCGTGATGCGCCCGAACGCCACCCGCCGGTAGAGCCAGAGCGTATAGGCCGCGCCGAGCACCATGCCGAGCGCCGCCCCGAAGGCGAGCCAGAAGTTCGTCCGCATCGCCGAGACGATGACCAGGAACTCGCCGACGAAATTGGCGGTGCCGGGCAGTGCGACGTTGGCCATCGAGAACAGCATGAACACCGCCGCGAAGGCCGGCATCACCTTCGCCACGCCGCCGTAGCGCGCGATGTCGCGCGAGTGGACGCGGTCGTAAAGCACGCCGACGCAGAGGAAGAGGGCGGACGAGACCACGCCGTGCGCCAGCATCTGGAACACCGCGCCGGACAGGCCCTGGTGGTTGAAAGTGAAGATGCCGAGCGTGACGATCCCCATGTGGGCCACGGACGAGTAGGCGATCAGCTTCTTCATGTCCTCCTGCGCCAGGGCGACGAAGGAGGTGTAGACGATCGCGATGACGGACAGCGCGAAGATCAGCGGCGCGAGCTCCGCTGCCGCGTGCGGAAAGAGCGGCAGGGAGAGGCGCACGAAACCGTAGCCGCCGAGCTTCAGAAGCACGCCGGCGAGGATGACGGAGCCCGCGGTCGGCGCCTCGACATGCGCATCCGGCAGCCAGGTGTGCACCGGCCACATCGGCACCTTCACCGCAAAGGCGGCGAAGAAGGCGAGGAACAGCCAGATCTGGTAGCGCGGGTCCACCCCGGTCTGGATCAGCGTCGGGATGTCGGTCGTGCCGGCGTTGTGCCAGAGGAAGATGATGGCGAGCAGCATGAGCAGGCTGCCGGCCAGCGTGTAGAGGAAGAACTTGAAGGCGGCGTACACCCGGCGCGGCCCGCCCCAGATCCCGATGATGAGGAACATCGGGATCAGGACCATCTCGAAGAACAGAAAGAAAAGCAGCAGGTCGGTCGCGCAGAAGAAGCCGACCATGGCCGATTCGAGCACGAGGAAGGCCGCCATGTACTCGCGCACCCGGTGTTCTATGCTCTCCCAGGACGCAAGGACGCAGAGCGGCGTCAGCGCGGTGCAGAGCAGGACGAACAGCACCGAGAGACCGTCCACGCCCATCGCATAGGCCACGCCGTAGTCGGGCAGCCAATCGAGGCGCTCGACGAACTGCAACTCGGCCGAGGACCGGTCGAAGCGGAACCAGAGGATCAGCGACAGGCCGAAGGCGATGAGGCTGGACCAGAGTGCCGTCCAGCGCGCGTTGGAGGCGATCACCCGCTCCTCGCCGCGCACCAGGGCGATGATGAGCGCACCGGCGAGCGGCAGGAAGGTGACGAGCGAGAGGATCGGGAAGCCGGCGGCGTTCATCAGCGGGTGGTCCCGAGGTAGAGCAGCGAGACGAACAGGACGAGGCCAATGATCATGGTGAAGGCGTAGCTGGCCACCCGCCCGGTCTGGATCCGCACCGCGCCGCGAGCGGCGTCCACGGCGAGCGCCGCCGCGCCGTTCGGCACGCCGTCAATGATGCGCTGGTCGCCGACGCGGAAAGCGATGCGCGCAATCGCCAGGGCCGGCCGGACGAAGATCGCATCGTACAGTTCGTCGAAGTACCACTTGTTCAGAAGGAACAGGTAGAAGCCCCGGAAGGTCGCGGCGAGCCTTTCCGGCACGCCGGGCGCGAACATGTAGAGGACGTAAGCCAGCGCGATGCCGGTGAACCCTGCCACGGTCGGGGCCAGCGGCACCCACGCCGGAACCTCGTGCATGTCGTGCAGGATGTGGTTGTGCGGCGCGTTGTGGATCGAGCCGGCCCAGAACTCCTCCCAGGCGTGCCCGATGAAGAACGGCGCGAAGAGGTATCCCGTCAGCACCGCGCCGGCGGCGAGCAGCAGCAGCGGCACGAGCATCACGAGCGGGCTCTCATGCACATGCGCCATCACATGCTCGTCGGCGCGCGGCGCGCCGTGGAAGACGAGAATGAGCAGCCGCCAGGAATAGAAGGCGGTGAGGAAGGCGGCAACTAGGCCGAGCAGGAAGGCGAGCATGCCGGTCGCCGAGTGCGAGGCGAACGCGGCCTCGAGGATCGCGTCCTTCGAGTAGTAGCCCGCGAAGATCGGAATTCCCGCCAGCGCGAGCGAGCCCACCCACATCACGGCATAGGTCACGGGAACCCTGGTCCAAATCCCGCCCATCTTCCGGATGTCCTGCTCGTCGCTCATCGCGTGGATGACCGAGCCGGCGCCGAGGAAGAGCAGCGCCTTGAAGAACGCATGGGTGAAGAGGTGGAAGATGGCTGCCTGGTAGGCGCCCACCCCTGCGGCGAAGAACATGTAGCCGAGCTGCGAGCAAGTGGAGTAGGCGATCACCCGCTTGATGTCGTTCTGCACGCAGCCGACGGTCGCGGCGAAGAACGCGGTTGCCGCGCCGACCACGGTGACGATGGCGAGCGCGGTCGGCGCGTACTCGAACAGCGGCGACATGCGCGCGACCAGGAACACGCCCGCCGTCACCATGGTCGCCGCGTGGATCAGGGCCGAGACCGGCGTCGGTCCCTCCATCGCGTCCGGCAGCCAAGTGTGCAGGCCGATCTGCGCCGACTTGCCGCAGGCGCCGAGGAACAGCAACACCGCGATCAACTCGAGCGCCGGCACCCCAAGGAAACGGTCGCCGAGGTGCTGGTCCACCGCGCCGAAAATCGCGGTGAACTCCAGGCTGCCGAAGGTCCAGAAGGTGAGCGCGACGCCGAGCATGAAGAACAGGTCGCCCACCCGGTTGACGACGAACGCCTTGATCGCGGCAGCGTTCGCGCTCTCGCGCTCGTACCAGTAGCCGATCAGAAGGTAACTTGCGAGGCCCACCCCCTCCCAGCCGAAGAAGAGCTGGACGAGGTTGTCCGCTGTCACCAGCATCAGCATCATGAAGGTGAACAGCGAGAGGTAGGCGAAGAAGCGCGGCTGCGTCGGGTCGTGCGCCATGTAGCCGACGCTGTAGAGATGGATCAGGAAGGAGACGAAAGTCACCATCCCGACCATCACTGCGCTCAGCGTGTCGTAGCGCAACGCCCAGGACACCTCGAGCCCGCCGGTCGCGATCCAGGCGGCGATCGGCACCGTTGCGGGGTTGTGCCCGAAGGCCACGTCGAAAAACGCCGGAACGCCGCAGGCCGCCGCGAGCGCCATGCAAACCACGGTGGACCAGCGCGCCGCAATCGGGCCGATCCAGCGGCCGAGGAAGCCCGAGATGCACGCCCCGAGGAGCGGGAAGAAGACGGCGCCGACGTACATGCTGCTGCCTCAGCCCTTCAGGGTCGAGATGTCCTCGACCTCGATGCTGCCCTTGTTGCGGAAGTAGATCACCACGATGGCGAGGCCGATCGCCGCCTCGGCCGCAGCGACGGTCAGCACGAACATCGCGAAGACCTGGCCTGTCAGGTCGTTCAGCGCCGAGGAAAAAGCGACGAGGTTGAGATTGACGGCGAGCAGGATCAGCTCGACCGACATCAAGATGACGATGACGTTCTTCCGGTTGAGGAAGATGCCGAAGATGCCGAGGACGAACAGGATCGCCGCGACGATCAGGTAGTGCGCGAGGGTGATCGCCATTTCAGTGGTGCCCTCCGCCATGGCCGTGGCGTTCGGGTTCCGACAAGGCCTCCCGCTCCTCCGCCGCCGGCGGCGGGCGCAGGATGCCGATGTTCTTGAGCCCGGCACCGATCGGCACCTGGCGCAGGACCACTGTCTCGGCCGGAGCGCGCGCAACCTGGGCTGCGATGACCTGCCGGCGCGTCCCGGGACGCTCTCGGAGGGTCAGCACGATCGCGCCGATCATCGCGACCAGCAGTATGACGCCCGCTGCCTGGAACAGCAGCACATTGTCCGTGTAGAGGATGCGCGCCAGCGCCTCGGTGTTGCCGACGGTCGCGCCGGGGTTCGGGCTCAGGCGCAACCCGGGCGCCTCCGGCGCGAACCGCCAGGACCCGAGCACGAAGAGCAACTCGACAAGCAGCACGCCGCCGACCAGGGCGCCGACCGGCGCATAGCGCTGGAAGCCTTCGCGCATCCGGGCAAAGTCCACGTCGAGCATCATCACCACGAACAGGAACAGCACCGCGACGGCGCCCACATAGACGATGACGAGGATCATCGCCAGGAACTCGCCCCCCGCGATCAGCATCAGGCCCGCAGCGTTGAAGAACGCGAGGATGAGGAACAGCACGGAATGCACGGGATTCCGGGCAACGACGACCATCGCCGCCGAGGCGATGAGCACGGCGGAGAAGGCGTAGAAGGCGACGGCGGCGAGCATTCCCGGCAGCCTCAGCGGTAGGGCGCGTCGAGCCGCAGCCGTTCGGCGATGATCGGCTCCCAGCGGTCGCCGTTCTCGAGCAGCTTTTCCTTGTGGTAGATCAGCTCCTCGCGCGTCTCGACGGCGAATTCCAGGTTCGGACCCTCGACGATGGCGTCCACCGGACAGGCCTCCTCGCACATGCCGCAGTAGATGCACTTCACCATGTCTATGTCGTAGCGCGTGGTGCGGCGGGAGCCGTCCTCGCGGGGCTCGGCCTCGATGGTGATGGCAAGCGCGGGGCAGATCGCCTCGCACAGCTTGCAGGCGATGCAGCGCTCCTCCCCGTTCGGATACCGGCGCAGCGCGTGCTCGCCCTTGAAGCGAGGCGAGAGCGGATAGCGCTCATAGGGGTAGTTCAGCGTCACCGCCGGCTTCGTGAAGAAGTACTTTAGCGTCAGCATCATGCCCGAGAGCAGCTCGGAAAGCAGCATGCTGCGGGCGACGCGGTCGAGTGCAGCCATCTCTCTCACCTCGCGACGGGACGCCGCAGGGCAGTCCCGTCCCTGGATTCGGCGGGCGCGTTCATGCCGGCAACCAGCCGGTCAGCTTGAGCAGCGCCGCGGTCACCACCAGCCAGAACAGGCTGAGCGGCAGGAACACCTTCCAGCCCAGGCGCATGAGCTGGTCGTAGCGGTAGCGCGGGAAGGTCGCGCGCACCCAGATGAAGACGAAGACGAAGAACGCCGTCTTCAGGATGAACCACACGACCCCGGGGATCCAGGTGAAGGGCTCGACATGCAGAGGCGGCTGCCAGCCTCCCAGGAACAGGATGGCGGTCATCGCCGACATCAGCACGATGTTCGCGTACTCGCCGAGGAAGAACAGCGTGAAGCCGATCGTGCTGTACTCGACGAAGAATCCCGCCACCAGCTCGCTCTCGCCCTCCGGCAGGTCGAAGGGGGCGCGGTTGGTCTCGGCGAGCGCGGAGATGAAGAACACGACGAACATCGGGAAAAGCGGGATGAAGAACCACACCCGCTCCTGCGCGCGCACGATCTCGTTCAGATTCAGCGAGCCGGCCCAGAGCAGCACGGTGACGATGACGAAGCCGATCGAGACCTCGTAGCTCACCATCTGCGCCGCCGAGCGCAGCGCTCCGAGGAAGGCGTATTTCGAGTTGCTGGCCCAGCCGGCGATGATGATGCCGTAGACGCCGAGCGAGGAGATCGCGAACAGATAGAGCACGCCGACGTTGATGTCCGCCGCCGCCCACCCGTCCGCCACCGGGATCACCGCCCAGGCGATCAGCGCGAGCGTCACGGTGATCATCGGCGCGAGCATGAACAGCACGCGGTTCGCGCCGGTCGGGATCACCGTTTCCTTGAACATCGCCTTCAGCGCGTCGGCGAAGGGCTGCAGCAGGCCGAAGGGCCCGACCACGTTCGGCCCCTTGCGGAGCTGCATGGCGGCCAGCACCTTGCGCTCGGCCCAGGTGACGTAGGCGACGGCGATCAGCAGCGGAACCAGGATCGCGAGCGAGTGCGCGACCGTGATCGCGACCTGTCCGACGGGCGAGGCGAGGAAAGCGTCCATGTCCGCGCCTCACTCCGCCGCCAGCTTCGCTGGCGCCGCGCCGCCGTAGATCCGCGCGCACTCCGCCATGGTATCGGAAGCGCGGCTGATGGCGTCCGCCTGGTAGTAGTTCGTGATCGGCAGCACGAAGGGGCTCTCGCCCAGCGCTGCGGGGTCGCCGGCAGGACCGCGCGTGTCCGCGCAGCCTCGGCGCTCCAGCGTCCCGATCGTGCCGAAGACCGGGTTCGCCCCGGCCAGGCGCGCGCGCAGCGCATCGAGGTCGTCATAGGGCAGGCGCTTGCCGATGCCTTCGCTGAAGGCGCGGACGATCTTCCAGTCCTCGCGGGCCTCGCCGGGCGGAAACACCGAGAGATAGCCGCGCTGCACCCGGCCCTCGGTGTTGACGTAGGTTCCGTCCTTCTCGGTGTAGGCGGCACCGGGCAAGATCACGTCGGCGCGTGAAGCGGCACGGTCACCGTGATGCCCCTGGTAGATCACGAAGGTCGAGGGCGGGATGCGCGCCGGATCGAAGCCGTCCGCGCCGAGCAGCCAGAGCGCGTCCACGTCCCCCGCCAGCATCGCGGCGAGGTCCTTGCCGCCCTCTCCCGGCACGAAGCCGAGGTCGAGCGCGCCGACCTGGCCGCCGAACAGGTGCAGCAGGTTGAATCCGTGCCAGTCCGGCCTCAGCATCCCGGTTTCGGTCGCGAGCTGCCAGGCAGCCGCCAGCACCGCCGCGCCGTCGGCGCGCGCGACCGCGCCGCGGCCGAGGATCAGCATCGGCCGGTCCGCCTTGCGCAGCGTCTCGGCGAAGGGGTGCGCGGCGCCGAGCAGGGCGCGCAGCGCCGCCGGCCCCTCCCCCAGATGCGCCGCCGGATAGGTGAGGTTGACGCCGTGCGGGCCGATGTATCCCACCGGGAAGGGCCTGCCCGCGATGGCGCGCTTGCGGATGCGGGCGTTGAGCACCGGCGCCTCGACGCGCGGATTGCTGCCGATGATCAGCAGCGCGTCCGCCTCCTCGATGCCGGCGATCGTGGTGTTGAACAGGTAGAAGTCGCGGCGCGAGGCGTCGAGCGCCGCGCCGTCCTGCCGGCAGTCCAGGTTCGCGCTGCCGAGCGCCGTCATCAGGTCCTTCAGCGCCACGACCGACTCCGCGTCCGCCAGGTCGCCCGCCACCGCGCCGATCCGGTGCCCGGGCAGCGCGGTGAGCCGCCGCGCTATCGCCGCGAAGGCCTCCGGCCAGGTCGCCGGCAAGAGCCTGCCGTCCCTGCGTACCCAGGGACGGTCGAGCCGGCGACGCTTCAGCCCGTCCAGCGCGAAGCGGGAGCGGTCGCCGAGCCACTCCTCGTTCACCGCGTCGTTGGTCCGTGGCAGGATGCGCAGCACCTCCGGCCCCCGGCTGTCCACCCGGATGTTGCAGCCGACCGCGTCCAGGACGTCCACGCTGTCGGTCTTGCGCAGCTCCCAGGGGCGCGCGGCGAAGGCATAGGGCCGGCTGGTCAGCGCGCCGACCGGGCAGATGTCGATCAGGTTGCCGGAGAGTTCGGTGCGCAGCGCCTGCTCGACGTAGGTGCCGACCTCCATCGCCTCGCCGCGCCCCGTCGCGCCGAGCTCCGGCACGCCGGCGACCTCCTGCGAGAAGCGGATGCAGCGGGTGCAGTGGATGCACCGCGTCATGATGGTCTTGATCAGCGGCCCGACGTACTTGTCCTTCACGGCCCGCTTCGCCTCGCGGTAGCGCGAGCGGTCCATGCCGTAGCCGTAGGCTTGGTCCTGCAGGTCGCACTCCCCGCCCTGGTCGCAGATCGGGCAGTCGAGGGGGTGGTTGATCAGCAGGAACTCCATCACCCCGCGGCGCGCGTTGCGCACCATCGGGCTGTCGGTGCGGATCACCATGCCGTCGGCGACCGGATAGGCGCAGGAGGCGATCGGCTTCGGCGCCTTCTCCAGCTCGACCAGGCACATGCGGCAATTGCCGGCGATCGAGAGCCGCTCGTGGTAGCAGAAGCGCGGGATCTCCTTGCCCGCCGCCTCGCAGGCCTGGAGCACCGTCGCGCCGTTCGGGACCTCGACCTCGATCCCGTCAACCGTGACCTTCGCCATCGCGCGCTACTCCGCCGCCATCGGCAGCGCCGGCTGCGGCGAGCCGTGCCGCGCCCTGTACGCCGCGATGCGCTCTTCCATAAGCGGCCGGAAGTGGCGGATCAGCCCCTGCACCGGCCAGACGCCGCCGTCGGCGAGGGCGCAGATCGTGTGGCCCTCGATCCGGCGCGTCACCTCCTCGAGCACGTCGATCTCCTCGATCTCCGCGCGTCCCTCGACCATGCGCTCCATCACCCGCCAGACCCAGCCCATGCCCTCGCGGCAGGGGGTGCACTGGCCGCAGCTCTCGTGCTTGTAGAACTTGGACAAGCGCGCGATCGCCTTGATGATGTCGGTGGACTTGTCCATCACGATCACGCCCGCCGTGCCGAGACCCGATTTCACGTCGCGCAGCGCATCGAAGTCCATCAGCACGTCGTCGCAGATGTGCTTCGGGATCAGCGGCGTCGAGGACCCGCCCGGGATCACCGCGAGCAGGTTGTCCCACCCCCCGCGCACCCCGCCCGCGTGCCGCTCGATCAGCTCGCGCAGCGGAATGGACATCTCCTCCTCCACATTACAGGGCCGGTTCACGTGGCCCTGGATGCAGAAGATCTTGGTGCCGTGGTTCTTCGGCCGCCCGAAGCTCGCGAACCAGGCGGCGCCGCGGCGGAGGATCGCCGGCACCACGGCGATGGTCTCGACGTTGTTCACCGTGGTCGGGCAGCCGTAGAGCCCGACCGCCGCCGGGAAGGGCGGCTTCAGGCGCGGCATGCCTTTCTTGCCCTCGAGCGACTCGATGAGGGCGGTCTCCTCGCCGCAGATGTAGGCGCCGGCGCCGCGGTGGACGTGGAGGTCGAAGTCCCAGCCGCTGCGCGCCGCGTTCCGGCCGAGCAGCCCGGCCTCGTAGGCCTCGCGGATCGCGGCCTCGAGCACGACGCTCTCGTTGTAGTACTCGCCGCGGATGTAGATGTAGCCGGTGTTAGCCCCCATCGCGAAGCCGGCGAGCAGGCAGCCCTCGATCAGCAGGTGCGGATCGTGGCGGATGATGTCGCGGTCCTTGCAGGTGCCCGGTTCGGACTCGTCCGCGTTGACGACGAGGTAGTGCGGCCGCCCGTCCGACTGCTTCGGCATGAACGACCACTTGAGCCCGGTGGGGAAGCCGGCGCCGCCACGGCCGCGCAGGCCGGAATTCTTCACCTCCTCGATGATCCAGTCGCGCCCCTTGGCGATCAGCGCGGCGGTGTTGTCCCAGGCGCCGCGCCTGCGCGCGGCATGCAGCGACCAGGGCTGCAGGCCGTAGAGGTTGGTGAAGATGCGGTCCTTGTCGCTCAGCGCCATCGCTGCGCCCTCACTCCCCCGGCACGTCTAGCAGCGTGGTGCGCTCGCCCTCCGGTGCGCTCGCCTGGCGGCCGATGACGCTGCCGGGCCTCGGCCGCTCGCCGCGCCGCAGCGCCTCGATCAGCCGCACCGTGCTCTCGTAGTCGAGATCCTCGTAGTAGTCCAAGTCCACCTGCAGCACCGGCGCGTTGACGCAGGCGCCGAGGCACTCGACCTCGCTGAGCGTGAACATCCCGTCGGCGCTGGTCTCGCCATAGGCCTTGATGCCGGTGGCGTCGCGGCAGGCCCGCGCCACCTCCTCGGCGCCGCGCAGCATGCAGGGCGTGGTGCCGCAGACCTGCAGGTGATGGCGCCCGATCGGACGGGTATTGAACATGAAGTAGAAGGTCGCGACCTCGTAGACGCGGATCGGCGGCATGCCGAGCCGCGCCGCGACCACGTCCATCGCCGCCTTCGGCACCCAGGCGCTGCCGGTCTGCCGGCGCATCTGCTCCTGCACCAGCCACAGCAGCGGGATCACCGCGCTCGCCTTCCTCGTCTCCGGATAGCGCGCGAGGATGCCCGGAATCCGCCGCTCGCTCTCCTCGTCGAAGGCGAAGTGCGCCGGCTGGTGCCGCTCCGCCTCGTCCGCCGCCTGGGTCGCGCCGATGCCGCCGCCGTTCTCGGGCGAGGCGCCGCTGCCGCCACTCACCGGTCAATCTCCCCGAAGACGATGTCGAGCGAGCCGATGATCGCCACCGTGTCGGCGAGCATGTGGCCCTTGGAGAGGGCCTCGAGCGCCTGCAGGTGCGCGTAGCCCGGCGCGCGGATCTTGCAGCGATAGGGCCTGTTGGTGCCGTCGGCCACCAGGTAGACGCCGAACTCGCCCTTCGGCGCCTCGGTCGCGGTGTAGGTCGCGCCCGCCGGCACGTGGTAGCCCTCGGTGTAGAGCTTGAAGTGGTGGATCAGCGCCTCCATCGAGCGCTTCATCTCGGCGCGCGGCGGCGGCACGATCTTGTGGTCCTGGATCTTCACCGGGCCGGGCCGCATGCGGTCCAGGCACTGCTCGACGATCCGCAGGGACTGACGCATCTCGTGCATGCGGACCAGGTAGCGGTCGTAGCAGTCGCCGTGCCGCCCGACCGGCACCTCGAACTCGACCCGGTCGTACATCTCGTAGGGCTGCGCCTTGCGCAGGTCCCAGGCGCAGCCGGAAGCGCGCAGGCAGGGGCCGCTGAACCCCCAGGCGATCGCCTGCTCCGGCGTCATCACGCCGATGTCCACGGTGCGCTGCTTGAAGATGCGGTTCTCGGTCAGCAACCCCTCGAGATCGTCGAGGAAGGAGGGGAACCGTCGCGCCCAGTCCGCGACGCGGTCGAGCACCTGCGGCGGGATGTCGCGCGAGACGCCGCCGGCGCGGAAGTAGTTGGCGTGGTAGTGGCTTCCCCCCGCCGCCTCGTAGAATTCGAGGATCGCCTCGCGCTGCTCGAAGCCCCACAGCGCGGGCGTGATGGCGCCGACGTCGAGCGCGAAGGTGGTGACGTTGAGCAGGTGGTTGGCGATGCGCGTCAGCTCCGCATACAGCGTGCGGATCCATCGCGCGCGCTCCGGCACGTCCTGCTCGATGCCGAGCAGACGCTCCACCGCGAGCACGAAGCTGTGCTCCATGCACATCGGCGAGACGTAGTCCAGGCGGTCCATGTAGGGCATCGCCTGGAGGTAGGTCTTGTACTCGATCAGCTTCTCGGTGCCGCGGTGCAGCAGGCCGATGTGCGGGTCGGCGCGCTCCACCACCTCGCCCTTCATCTCGAGGATGAGACGCAGCACGCCGTGCGCGGCCGGGTGCTGGGGGCCGAAATTGATGGCGTGGCTGTCCACCTCCACCGTGCGCGTCGCGGCCGACGGTTCCTCCGCGCCGGGGGGCGCGGCCGGCGGCTCGTGCAGTGCGAGGCCCGCGGCAGCGCCCCGGACCTGGCCACCCCCGGCGGCGATGTGGCTGCTGCCGCTCATTGGCTGGGACCCTCCAGGCGATCCGGCGGCGCCTGCCCCCCGAGGCGCTCGCGGCTGGCGTGCACCTTCTCGTCGCCGGGCAGCGTCGTCATCGCCTCCCACGGGGAAAGGAAGTCGAAATTGCGGAAGTCCTGGGTCAGCTTCACCGGCTCGTACACGACCTGCTTGCGCTCCTCGTCGTAGCGCACCTCGACATAGCCGGTGAGCGGGAAGTCCTTGCGCAGCGGATGCCCCTCGAAGCCGTAGTCGGTGAGGATCCGCCGCAGGTCGGTCTGGCCCTCGAAGACGATGCCGAACATGTCCCAGGCCTCGCGCTCGTACCAGGTGGCGCTCGGCCAGAGGTCCTTCACGCTCGGCACCGGCGTCGCCTCGTCGGTCTCGACGATCACGCGCAGACGGCGGTTCCAGGAGAGGCTCAGCAGGTTGTACACCACGTCGAACCGCCGCGGCCGCCCGGGCCAGTCCACGCCGCAGATGTCCACGCACTGCTCGAAGGCGAAGCGCGGGTCGTCGCGCAGCAGCGCCATCACCGGCAGCAGCGCCTCGCGCCGCACGCGCAGAACCAGCTCGGCGCCGCGCTCGATCTCGACCGACTCGAGCGCACCCGCCGGCGCCGCCTCCGCGATCGCGGCGCCGAGCGCGCGCAGGGGCGCCGTCGCCTCCCCCGCCGCCGTGGCCGTCAGCTCGCCCTCAGCCACGGAGGATCGTCCCCGTCCGGCGGATCTTCTTCTGCAGCTGCAGGATGCCGTACACGAGCGCCTCCGCCGTCGGCGGGCAGCCCGGCACGTACACGTCCACCGGCACGATCCGGTCGCAGCCGCGCACGACGCTGTAGGAGTAGTGGTAGTAGCCGCCGCCGTTGGCGCAGCTCCCCATCGAGATCACCCAGCGCGGCTCCGCCATCTGGTCGTACACCTTGCGCAGCGCCGGGGCCATCTTGTTGGTCAGCGTCCCCGCCACGATCATCACGTCCGACTGGCGCGGGGAGCCGCGCGGGATGATGCCGAACCGGTCGAGGTCGTAGCGCGCCATGTAGGCGTGGATCATCGGCACCGCGCAGCAGGCGAGGCCGAAGGTCATCGGCCACAGGCTGCCCGTGCGCGCCCAGTTCACCACCCGGTCGAGGCTGGCGACGATGAAGCCCTTCTCCTCGATCTCGCCGGTGATGCCCTTGACGACCGCGTCCTGCTCCGGCCCGGGCGGCAGGTGCTCGCGGTTCCAGGCGATGGCGTCGGTCGCACCGCTCATCGCATCGCTACTCCCACTCCAGGGCGCCTTTGCGCCACTCGTAGAGGAACCCCACCGTCAGGACGAGCAGGAAGGCCATCATGGACCAGAAGCCGAACCAGCCGATCTCGCCGAGCCCGACGGCCCAGGGGAACAAGAAGGCGACCTCGAGGTCGAAGATGATGAAGAGGATCGCCACCAGGTAGAACCGCACGTCGAAGCGCCGGCGCGTGTCGCCGAACGGCTCGAAGCCGCACTCGTAGGGCGAGAGCTTCTCCGGGTCGGGCTTCCGCCGCGCCAGGAGGAGGTTGCCGCCGACCATGGCGGCCGCGACCCCGCCGGCGATGACGAGGAAGACCAGAATCGGGAAGTAATCGGCCAGCAGAGGCTGGGTCATGCAGCGCGCTCGCTCGTTTCGGCCAGCGGTACGGCATTGGGCCGCGGAACAGCGTCCGCGCCGCAGCCTCGCCGCGGTGCAGCGCGGCGGACATTAGCCCTGCCCCGCCTGCCGCGCCATAGGGGGGCGTCTTGCACAGTGCCCGAATGTGCGCAGGAGCACCCAAACCGGGAAGGGAAAAACCGGCCCTTCTGCGCCCTTCGCGCCGCTCCCGCCCTCCTTGGCGGGGCCATCTCCGCCAGGGAGAAGCGGCACGGGTGGCGCGAGTGACGGGGCTCGAACCCGCGACCTCCGGCGTGACAGGCCGGCGCTCTAACCGACTGAGCTACACCCGCATTGCCCGTGCAGTCAGGCGCGCGCGGTTTAGGGCGCTGGCGCGGGACGTGTCAAGGCGGCATGCCGCGCGCCGCGAAAGCACCCTCCGGCCGTCGTGGGCGCCGTGTTCGCCCCGGGCATGGGCACTGACGGATTCGAACCGCCGCCATCCTCGGTGTAAGCGAGGCGCTCTACCGCTGAGCTAAGTGCCCGCCCTCATCCCCGGGCCGGGACCGGATTCGCCGGCTCGCCTAGCGGCGCCGGGCGGAAATGCAAAGGGCCGGCAGAAGCCGGCCCTTCGGAACGTCACCCCCTCCCCGCCGGCGCGACAGGTTGCGCGGCAAGAGTGCGGAGCTGTGCCGCTCAGTTCACCGCTTCCTTGAGAGTCTTGCCGGCCTTGAACCGCACGGTGGTGCTGGCGGGGATCTTGATCTCCTCGCCGGTCCGCGGGTTGCGGCCCTTGCCGGCCTTGCGCCGGGAGGTGCTGAAGGTGCCGAACCCCACGAGCCGCACCTCCTGCTTCTTCTTCAGCGACTTCTGGATGGCGTCGAAGACGGCGTCCACCACCTCTCCCGCCTTCGCCTTCGGCAGATCCGCGGCATCCGCAACCGCGGCGATGAGATCCTGCTTGTTCATTCGGGAACCCCCCTCTCTGCTCTGCGGCGGCAAGGCAGGACCGATTCCCCCGGGCCGCGCTGCTCCGCGCAGTCTAGGTAAGGGAATTCCTCGCCGTCAATCGGAAGGGGGCCGATTCGGCCCGGATTTCCGCCATTCCCCGCGAGCGCTGCGGCGCAAACGCAACGCCCGGGTGACATTCCGGGTCGCACCCGTGCGGGATGAGGGCGGGCCGGCTTGCCGCCGCCCCGCCCTCGCCCGTCGGCCTCAGTGCGGCAGCACGGCGCCGGGATCGGCGGTCGGGCGCGCCACGGCCGGGGGCGGCGCCGGAACCTCCTCCGGCTCCTCCCACTGGATCGGCTCAGGCTTGCGGACCAGGGCCCGCCCGATGACCTCGTCCACGTGGCTGACCGGGACGATCTCCAGCCCCTTCTTCACGTTGTCCGGGATCTCGGCCAGGTCCTTCTCGTTCTCCTTCGGGATCACGACGGTCTTCACCCCGGCCCGCAGCGCCGCCAGCAGCTTCTCCTTCAGCCCGCCGATCGGCAGCACCCGCCCGCGCAGCGTGATCTCGCCGGTCATGGCGATGTCCTTGCGCACCGGGATGCCGGTGAGGACGGAGACGATCGAGGTCGCCATGGCGATGCCGGCCGAGGGGCCGTCCTTCGGCGTCGCGCCCTCCGGCACGTGGACGTGGATGTCGCGCCGCTCGAACAGCGTCGGCTTGATGCCGAAGGTGGTGGCGCGCGAACGGACGTAGCTCATCGCCGCCGAGACGCTCTCCTGCATCACGTCGCCGAGCTTGCCGGTGTGCTGCACCTTGCCCTTGCCCGGCACGGTGACGCTCTCGATCGTCAGGATCTCGCCGCCCACCTCGGTCCAGGCGAGGCCGGTGACGACGCCGACCATGTCCTCCGCCTCGGCCTCGCCGAAGCGGAACTTGCGCACGCCCGCGTACTTCTCGAGGTTCTTGCGGGTGATCGCCACCTTCTTCGCCTTGCCGGAGACGATCTCCTTCACCGCCTTGCGGGCGAGCCCGGCGATCTCGCGCTCGAGGTTGCGCACGCCGGCCTCGCGCGTGTAGTAGCGCACCAGGTCGCGCAGCGCGTCCTCGCTGATGCTCCACTCGCCCTTCTTCAGGCCGTTCGCCTCGGCCTGCTTCGGGATCAGGTGGCGCTTGGCGATCTCGATCTTCTCGTCCTCGGTGTAGCCGGGGATGCGGATGATCTCCATCCGGTCCATCAGCGGCTGCGGCATGCGCAGGCTGTTGGCCGTGGTGACGAACATCACGTCCGAGAGGTCGTAGTCCACCTCCAGGTAGTGGTCGTTGAAGGTGGAGTTCTGCTCCGGGTCCAGCACCTCGAGCAGGGCCGAGGACGGGTCGCCGCGCCAGTCGGCGCCGAGCTTGTCGATCTCGTCGAGCAGGAAGAGCGGGTTCGAGGTCTTCGCCTTGCGCATCCCCTGGATGATCTTGCCCGGCATCGAGCCGATGTAGGTCCGCCGGTGGCCGCGGATCTCGGCCTCGTCGCGCACGCCGCCGAGCGACATGCGCACGAAGTTCCGCCCCGTCGCCTTGGCGATGGACTTGCCGAGCGAGGTCTTGCCGACGCCCGGAGGCCCGACCAGGCAGAGGATCGGCCCGCGGATCTTCGGCGAGCGCGCCTGCACCGCGAGGTACTCGATGATCCGCTCCTTGACCTTCTCGAGGCCGTAGTGGTCGGCGTTGAGGATCCGCTCGGCCTCGGCGAGGTCGTTCTTGATCTTGGAGCGCTTCTTCCAGGGGATGGAGAGCATCCAGTCGAGGTAGTTGCGCACCACCGTCGCCTCGGCGCTCATCGGGCTCATGGTGCGGAGCTTCTTGAGCTCGGCCAGCGCCTTCTCGCGCGCCTCCTTCGACAGCTTGGTGGCCTTGATCTTGGCCTCGAGCTCGGCGGCCTCGTCCTTGCCGTCCTCGCCCTCGCCGAGCTCCTTCTGGATCGCCTTGAGCTGCTCGTTCAGGTAGTACTCGCGCTGGGTCTTCTCCATCTGCCGCTTGACGCGGTTGCGGATGCGCTTCTCCACCTGGAGGACGCCGATCTCGCTCTCCATGTGGCCGAAGACCTTCTCGAGCCGCGCCGGCACGTTGACGGTCTCGAGCAGGTCCTGCTTCTCGGCGATCTTCAGGTTGAGATGCGCCGCCACCGTGTCGGCGAGCTTGGAGGGGTCGTCGATCTGATTGATCGAGACCAGCACTTCCGGCGCGATCTTCTTGTTGAGCTTGATGTACTGCTCGAACTGGGAGACGACGGTGCGCCCCAGCGCCTCCGCCTCGCGCGGGTCGGGGCCCGGCTCCTCGGCGAGGATCTCGGCGTAGGCCTCGAAATAGGCCTCCGTCTCCTTGTAGCCGGCGATGCGCGCGCGGCGCCCGCCCTCGACCAGCACCTTCACCGTGCCGTCGGGAAGCTTCAGGAGCTGCAGCACGGTCGAGACCGTGCCCACCTCGTAGAGGTCGGACGCGGCGGGATCGTCCTGCGCGGCGTTCTTCTGCGCGACCAGCAGGATCTGCTTGTCGTCGCGCATCACCGCCTCGAGGGCGCGCACGCTCTTCTCGCGACCGACGAAGAGCGGCACGATCATGTGCGGGAACACCACGATGTCCCGCAGCGGCAGGACAGGGAGGAGTTCGCCGCGGAGCGTTTCGGGAGACGTATCCGCCATCAGGACCTCGCATTCGACAGTCGGCGCCCGGCCCGCCCGGAGGGCGGCACGGGCGGGGCGCCGCGGGGTTGCCCGCTAGATGGGACCCCGGCGGACCCCTCACAAGGCCTTGCACGCCGCGCCAAGCGCCCAAGGCCGCCGGCGCAGCGCACACGCCCTGGCCGGACAGGTGGCGGGAGCCGCGCCGCCGGGCGGCGCCCCGCCGCAGGCGAGCCTCAGCCGGCGGACTGCTCCGCGGCCCGTTCGCCGTAGATGTAGAGCGGGCTGGCGCGACCCTCCGCGACCTCGCGGTTGACCACCACCTCCTCGACCTCCTCGAGGCTCGGCAACTCGAACATGGTGCCGAGCAGGATCTGCTCCATGATCGAGCGCAGGCCGCGCGCGCCGGTCTTGCGCTGGATGGCGCGCGCCGCCACCGAGCGCAGCGCGTCCTCGGTGAAGGTGAGCTTCACCCCCTCCATCTCGAACAGCCGCTGGTACTGCTTGAGAAGCGCGTTCTTCGGCTTGGTCAGGATCTCGATCAGCGCCTTCTCGTCGAGGTCGTCGAGGGTCGCCACCACCGGCAGCCGCCCGATGAACTCCGGGATCAGGCCGAACTTGAGCAGGTCCTCCGGCTCGACCTCCTTGAGGATCGCGCCGGTGCGCCGCTCGTCCGGGGCCCGCACCTCGGCGCCGAAGCCGATGCCGGAGCCCTTGCCGCGCGCGGCGATGATCTTCTCGAGCCCGGCGAAGGCGCCGCCGCAGATGAACAGGATGTTGGTGGTGTCCACCTGCAGGAATTCCTGCTGCGGGTGCTTGCGCCCGCCCTGCGGCGGCACCGAGGCGATCGTCCCCTCCATGATCTTGAGGAGCGCCTGCTGCACGCCCTCGCCGGAGACGTCGCGCGTGATCGAGGGGTTGTCGGACTTGCGGCTGATCTTGTCCACCTCGTCGATGTAGACGATGCCGCGCTGCGCCCGCTCCACGTTGTAGTCCGCCGCCTGCAGCAGCTTGAGGATGATGTTCTCGACATCCTCGCCGACATAGCCCGCCTCGGTCAGGGTCGTGGCGTCGGCCATGGTGAAGGGTACGTCGAGGATGCGCGCGAGCGTCTGGGCGAGCAGCGTCTTGCCCGACCCGGTCGGCCCGATCAGCAGGATGTTGGACTTCGCGATCTCGACGTCCGAGTTCTTGGCCCCGTGCGCGAGGCGCTTGTAGTGGTTGTGGACGGCGACCGAGAGGACCTTCTTGGCGTGGTCCTGTCCGATCACGTAGTCGTCCAGCACCTTGCAGATCTCGCGCGGGGTCGGCACGCCGTCCCGCGACTTGACCAGATGCGTCTTGTGCTCCTCACGGATGATGTCCATGCAGAGCTCGACGCACTCGTCGCAGATGAACACCGTGGGGCCGGCGATCAGCTTGCGGACCTCGTGCTGCGATTTGCCGCAGAACGAGCAGTACAGGGTGTTCTTCGAATCGCCGGACTTGCTCATGGGCACTCTCCGCTCGCCAGGGCGCCCAGGGAGGCACCCGGGGAGGCATGGTCTTGACTGTAGCCCCCTTGGCACCGGGGGGAAAGGCAATCGGCCGCGCGGCCGGCCCCGGCCGGGGCCGTGTGGCGCCCCGGCCTCATGGCGCGACCGTCACCGCCTGCGCCTCCGCCCCGGCCGCCCCGGGGCACGGACCGCTCATTCAGGGCTTCGCGCTGCCTTCGGCCGCCATGGAGGGCGGACGCTGCTCGACCACGTGATCCACCAGGCCGAAATCGCGTGCCTCCTCGGCCGACATGAAGGTGTCGCGATCGAGCTTGCGCTCGATCAGCTCGATCGGCTGGCCGGTGTGCCGGGCGTAGATCTCGTTCAGCCGCTTGCGCAGCGTGAGGATCTCGCGGGCCTGGATCTCGATGTCGGCCGCTTGGCCCTGCGCCCCGCCCGAGGGCTGGTGGACCATGATCCGGGAATTCGGCAGGGCGTAGCGCTTGCCCTTCTCGCCGGCGCAGAGCAGGAGCGAGCCCATCGAGGCCGCCTGCCCGATGCACACCGTGCTGACCGGGCTGCGGATGTACTGCATGGTGTCGTAGATCGCGAGGCCGGCGGACACCACGCCGCCCGGGCTGTTGATGTAGAAGGCGATGTCCTTGTTCGGGTTCTCGCTCTCCAGGAACAGCAACTGGGCGCAGATCAGGGCCGACACCTGGTCATATACCGGGCCGGTAAGGAAGACGATCCGCTCCTTCAGCAGACGCGAATAGATGTCGAAAGCCCGCTCGCCCCGCGCCGTCTGCTCGACGACCATGGGAACAAGGGCATTGGAGTAGATCTCGACCGGGTCGCGGTCACGCATCGTCTGTCCCTTCCTGCCCCGGCGGGTAATACCGGATCGCCGCCTGCCCGCGGACCGCCCGCGCCGCCGGGGGCGCGTTCTGATGTGGGGCGAGGCGTGGCGCCGGAAAAGGCCTGCCGGACAGCGGTCCCCGGCCCCTCCGGCACGAGCCCCGGCCGGCGGGCCGACCGTCCTCCACCCCGCCCGAATCCGTCGCGCCGCCGTCGGCAGCCTATGTGCCATTCCCCGACGCCGGCGCCAATGCCCGCCGCGGCGATGCAACGAGCGGCCGGGTCCTGGCGGCCGCCGGGCGTTCCCCGCCGGGCCGCGGTGCGGACCCCTGCGCGGTTCCGGTCGCCCCCCCCCGGCCCGGCCGCGCTGCCGGCACCCGGCCCCTGCGGCGTCGCGGCACGCCCCACGCTTGCGCCGCCCCGCCACCCCGGCCGCGTCCGCGCGAGCCCCGCCCGCCCAGGCCGGGCGCGCCCCGGCGCGGCTCTGCAGGCCTGATCCCGTCCGCGCGGCCCGCGGCGCCGCCTGGCCCGCGCTCGCGCCGGCCGGCGGGGCCTGTCCGACCGCCGGCGGCGTCGGGGCGCGGCCCGCCTACTCGGCCGGCCGCGCGTGGATCGCCGCGGTGTGGTTGATCGGGCTCGGGTCGTACACCACGCGGTCGCGCCAGCCGGCCCAGGTGTTGCGCAGGAAGATGACGGGCAGCACGCCCTTGTCCTCGAGCAGCGCCCGGGCCGCCTGCTGCGTCAGCGCCCGGCGCCGCTCCTCGTCCATCGTCGTCAGCGCCTGGCGCGCCGGCTCGTCCACCGCCGGGTTCGAGTAGCGCTGGCGGTTGAACGGCCCGAAGCCGAGCTCCCGGTTCTGCGTCATCACCACGTGGCGCAGCGGGTTGATCGTCAGGTAGGAGCTGAAATAGGTCATGAACAGCGAGAACTCGCGGTTCGTCGCCCGCGTGAACAGGTTGGCCGGCGGCAGCGCCTGCACCTGGGTCTCGATGCCGATGCGCGTGAAGGCCTGCGCGATCGCCTGCAGCAGGTTGTCGTCGAGCGGGAAGAAGCCGTTCGGGCCGTGGATCGTCATGCGGAAGCCGTCCGGCCAGCCGGCCTCCGCGAGCAGCGCCCGCGCCCGCGCCGGGTCGTAGGGCAGCGGCGGCAGGTCGGGGATGCGGTGCTCGGCGGCCGGAGCGGCGAACTGGTCGGCCGCGCGCGCCTGGCCCTGGTAGAGCCGCTCCGCGATCGCCTGCCGGTTGATGGCGAGCGACAGCGCCTCGCGCACGCGCCGGTCGGCGAGCGGGTTGCGCGCGAGCGGCCGGCCCTGCTTGTCGAACACGTGCGGCGAGGTGTCGCGCATCGAGTCCGGGAACAGATAGACGAAGGTGACGCTGTCCACCGAGAACAGGGCGAAGCGCCGGTCGCGCTCGAGGCGCGGGATGTCCTGCACCGGCACGTAGTCGATCAGGTCCACCTCGCCGGTCAGCAGCGCGGCGACGCGCGATCCGGCCTGCGGGATGTAGCGGTACACCACCCGCTCCCAGGGCTCGGCCGGCCCCCAGTAGGTCGGGTTGCGCGCGAGCTCGACGCGCTCGTTGTGGGCGAAGGCGACGAAGCGGTAGGGGCCGGTGCCGATGGCGAGGCGGCCGGAGTTGAAGTCCGCGGTGGCCGGCCAGTCGGGGCCGTGAACCCGCCGCGAGAGGATCACCGGCCCGGTCAGGTCCCAGGGCAGCAGCGGGTTCGGCTCGCGCAGGCGCAGGCGCACCGTCGCCGGGTCCACCACCTCGACGGCGGCGATGGTCCGCACCGCGGGGGTGAACAGCGCCGGGCTGTTCGGCACCGTGGGCACCCGGGCGAAGGTGAAGGCGATGTCGTCCGCCTCGAAGGGCGTGCCGTCGTGGAAGCGCACGCCCTGGCGAATCTTCACCTCCCAGGTCAAGTCGTCGAGCGGCCGCAGGCTCTCCGCGAGTCGCGGCTGGCGCTGCGCCCGGGTGTCGAGGTCGAACAGCGCCTCGAAGATCTGGCCCCGCAGCACCATGTTGTTGTTGGTGGTGTTGTGGTAGTGCGGGTCCATCGCGCTCGGCGGTGTCTGCGCCCCGATCGCCAGCGTGCGCGGCGCCTGCCGCTGCGGCTGCGCCGCCGCCCCGACCGCGGCGAGACAGGCGACGCCGAGCGCCGAGCCTGCGAGGACGAGCCGCCGGCTCCTGCTCATGATCCCTTTCCCTCCCTGCTGGCCCGCATGCTCCGCCGTCCCGGCCGCTCCGGTCAAGCGGGCGCGCCGGGCTGCGCCGTCCGATTCGGCGGTGGCACCCGCCCGGCCGGCCGGATAGGATGCCGCGGCCGTGAACCTGCTTTCGCCGCCCCGCGCCAACCTGCAGATCGAGGTCGTGTTCGACCTGGTCTGTCCCTGGTGCTTCCTCGGCACGCGGCGCCTGCGCCGCGCGCTCCGCGCCCGCCCGGACATCCTGGCCGAGATCCAGTGGCGGCCGTTCCTGCTCAACCCGGACATCGCGCGCGAGGGGGTGCCGCGCCAGGACTACCTCGTGCGCAAGTTCGGCGGCGAGGAGCGGGCGCGGCGGCTGCACGCCACCATCGCCGAGCTCGGCCGGGCCGAGGGCGTGCCCTTCCGCTTCGACCGCATCCGCCGCGTGCCGCAGAGCCTCGATGCCCACCGCCTGGTCCGCCTCGCCGCGCGCGAGGGGATGGCCGACGCGCTGGTGGACGCCCTGTTCGTCGCCTATTTCGCCGAGGGAGCCGACATCGGCGACCACGACGCCCTGGCCGCGATCGCCGCCGCGGTCGGCCTCGATCCCTTCGCCGTGCGCCGCCACCTCGCCAGCGGGGCGGAGGCGGAACAGGTGCACGCCGACAACCTCCGCGCCCACCGGCTCGGCATCAACGGCGTGCCCTGCTTCGTCATCGGCGGGCGCCACGCCATCGCCGGCGCGCAGGAGCCGGAGGTGCTGGAGCGGCTGCTCGACGTCGCGCTGGCCGAGGAGTGAGCCGGCCCGCCGCTAGGCCGCCCGCGCCTGCCGCGCGACGCGCGCCAGCGCCCCGAGCAGGTCGCGCGCCGCCTTCACCCGGCGCGGCAGATCGAGCTCGCGCACCAGCGCGAGCTTGTGGTCCGGGCGCAGCTTCACCTGCCCCTTCTGCGCCTGCACCCAGGCGATCAGCCCGCCCGGATTGGCGAACCGGTTGAGCCGGAAGGTGACGACGATCCCCTTCGGCCCGGCGTCCAGCTTCTCCACCCCCGCCTCGCGGCACAGCCGCTTGATCGCGACCACGGCGAGCAGGTTCTCCACCTCCTCCGGCAGCGGGCCGAAGCGGTCGGCGAGCTCGGCCGCCATCGCATCCACCTCCTTGTCGGAGTCGAGGGCGCCGATGCGACGGTAGAGGCCGAGGCGCACCGGCAGGTCCGGCACGTAGCCCTCCGGGATCAGCACCGGCAGGCCGAGGTTGATCTGCGGCGTGAAGTCGCGCTCCGTCTCGGCGCGCCGCCCCTGCCCCGCGCGCAGCTCCGCCACCGCCTCCTCGAGCATCTGCTGGTAGAGCTCGATGCCGACCTCGCGGATGTGGCCGGACTGCTCCTCGCCCAGCAGGTTGCCGGCGCCGCGGATGTCGAGGTCGTGGCTCGCCAGGGTGAAGCCGGCGCCGAGGTTGTCGAGCGTCTGCATCACCTCGAGCCGCTTCTCGGCCGCGGGCGAGAGCCGGTGGCCCTGCGGCCAGGTGAGGTAGGCGTAGCCGCGCAGCTTGCCGCGCCCGACCCGGCCGCGGAGCTGGTAGAGCTGCGCCAGCCCGAACAGGTCGGCGCGGTGCACGATCAGCGTGTTGACCGCCGGCATGTCGAGTCCGCTCTCGATGATGTTGGTCGAGAGCAGGATGTCGTGCTTGCCGTCGCCGAACTCGGTCATCACGCGCTCGAGCTCGGTCGCGGCGAGCCGGCCGTGCGCGGTCACCAGCCGCGCCTCCGGCACGATCTCGCGCAGCCGCGCGGCGGTCGTCTCGAGGTCCTCGATGCGCGGCACGACGCAGAACACCTGGCCGCCGCGGAAGCGCTCGCGCTGGATCGCCTCGCGCAGAACCACGCCGTCCCAGGGCATGATGAAGGTACGCACGGCCAGGCGGTCCACGGGCGGCGTCGCGATCACGCTCATCTCGCGCACGCCGGTCAGCGCGAGCTGCAGCGTGCGCGGGATCGGCGTCGCGGTCAGCGTAAGCACGTGCACGTCGCTCTTCAGCGCCTTCAGCTTCTCCTTGTGCGCGACGCCGAAGTGCTGCTCCTCGTCCACGATCAGCAGGCCGAGGTCGGCGAACTCGATCCCCTTGGCGAGCAGCGCATGGGTGCCGATGACGATGTTGACCGAGCCGTCCTTGAGCCCCGCCCGCACCGCCGCCGCCTCCTTCGCCGAGACCAGCCGCGAGAGCTGCGCGACCTTGAGCGGGAAGCCCTCGAAGCGCGCGGCGAAGGTGCGGTAGTGCTGGCGCGCGAGCAGCGTCGTCGGCACGATCACCGCCACCTGCGCGCCGGCCATCGCCACCACGAAGGCGGCGCGCAGCGCCACCTCGGTCTTGCCGAAGCCGACGTCGCCGCAGACCAGCCGGTCCATCGGCCGCCCGGCGGCGAGGTCCTCCAGCACGTCGGCGATGGCGCGCTGCTGGTCCTCGGTCTCGGCGAAGGGGAAGCGGGCGCAGAACTCGTCCCAGCTCCCCTCGGGCGGGATGGCGACCAGGCCATCCTTCATCTTGCGCTCGGCGGCGATGCGGATCAGCCCCGCCGCCATGTCCTGGATGCGCTGCCTCGCACGCGCCTTGCGGTGCTGCCAGGAGGTCCCGCCGAGCCGGTCGAGCGCGACCCCGACGGTGTCGGAGCCGAAGCGCGACAGCACCTCGATGTTCTCGACCGGGACGAACAGCTTGTCGCCGCCCTCGTAGAGGATGCGCAGGCAGTCGTGCGGCGCGCCGTTGACCTCGATCGTCTCCAGCCCCTCGTAGCGGCCGATGCCGTGGTCCTGGTGCACGACGAGGTCGCCCTCGGCGATCTCGGTCGCATCGGCGATGAACTGGTCGGCGCGGCGGCGCCGGCGCGGCGGGCGGGCGAGGCGCTCGCCGAGCAGGTCCTGCTCCCCCACCACGGAGAGGCCGGGCGCGGTGAAGCCGCGCTCGAGGCCGAGCACGATCAGCGCCACCACGCCCGGGGGCAGCGCCTGCGCCGCCTCCCAGTCCTCGACGCCGGCCGCGGCGACCTTGTTCTCGCGCAGCAGGTTGCCGAGCCGGTCGCGCGAGCCGCGCGTCCAGGCGGCGACGATCGGGCGTCGCCCGGCGCGCACCGCCGCCTCGGCGTGCTCGGCATACGCCGCGAACACGTTGCGCCCGGCGGCGCGGACATCGGCGAACAGCGGCCCGGGATGGCCGCCGGCGTCGATGCCCTCCGCCCCCTCGGGCCGCGCCGACGGCGTGAACCGCAGCAGCGGCCCGCCGGCCAGCATCGCCTCCCAGCCGGCGCGGTCGAGATAGAGCCGCTCGGGCGGCGACGGACGGTAGGGCACCTCGCCCTCGCCGAGCCGCACCGGGGCGCGGCGCGCCTCGTAGTGGTCGGCGATCATCTCGAGCCGCGCCGCCAGCACCTCCTCCGCCTGGTGGTCGAGGCTGACGCTCGCCCCCGGCAGGTAGTCGAGCAGCGTCTCCATGCGCTCGTGGAACAGCCCGGCCCAGTGCTCCATGCCGGGATGCCGGCGCCCGGCGCTGATCGAGACGTAGAGCGGGTCGTCGGTCGCCGCGGCGCCGAACAGGTCCACGTAGCCGGTGCGGAAGCGGTGGATGCTCTCGGCGTCGAGGAACACCTCGCCCACCGGGCGCAGCCACAGCTCCTCCAGCGCCTGGCCGCTGCGCTGCGTTCCGGTGTCGAAGCGGCGCAGGCTCTCGATCTCGTCGCCGAACAGGTCGAGGCGCACCGGATCGGGCTCGCCGGCCGGGAAGAGGTCCACGATCCCGCCGCGCACGGCGTATTCGCCGGGCTCCATCACGGTGCCGCTGCGCCCGTAGCCGTTGGCCTCGAGGAAGGCGAGCAGGGCCTCCGGCCGCAGCCGTCCGCCCCTGCGGAGGTGCAGCGTCGCGCCGCGGAACACCGCGCGCGGCGGCACCTTCTGCACCAGCGCGTTGACGGTGGTGACGACGACGCGCGGATGGCCGGGACGGGGGAGCTCGAGCAGCCGGGTCAGCGTCGCGACGCGCTCGGCGACGATCTCCGGGTTCGGCGAGACGCGGTCGTAGGGCAGGCAGTCCCACGCCGGGAAGCGCAGCACCTCGATCTCCGGCGCCCAGAAGCCGAGCGCCTCGGCGACGCGGGCCATGCGCGCGTCGTCGCGGCAGACGTGCACGACCGGCGCCTCGGTCTCGGCGCGGCGGCGGGCGATCAGCAGGGCATCGTAGCCCTCCGGCGCGCCGTAGACGGTGAGGCCGCGGCTCATGGGGCCTCCGCCGCCCCGCGCGCCGCCGCCTCGGCGGCGATCCGGCGCAGCATCGGGCTGTCGCAGGCCGCCGGCACGGGGCGGCGGCCGGACAGCCAGTCGGCGAGGTCCGCGTCGGGGTATTCCAGCACCGCCTCGAGCTCGTCGAGCTCCTGCTCGGAGAGGGTGGCGATGGCGCGGGCGACGAAGCCGCCGATGAGGAGGTCCGCCTCCTTGGTGCCGCGGTGCCGCGCGCGGAACAGCAGGCGGCGGCGGCGGGGGTCCAGTTCGGTCGTGTCAGGCATGTCGTGGGATCGGGCTCGGGCTGGCATATAGAGGCCGATGGGAATCCTGTCAGCCCGAGGCGGCCGGCGCGGGGCGGCGCCGCCGGCCGCCCCCGCTGCGCCGTCCGCCGAGGCCGACCCGCGCCTCGCCCCGCTGCTCGCCCCCCTCGCCACGCTGCGCGGCGTGGGCCCGGGCCTCGCGCGGCTGCTCGCCGAGGCGGCGGGCGGGGAGCGGGTGCTCGACCTGCTGTTCCACCTGCCGGAGCGGGTGGTGCTGCGCCGGCGCCTCGCCGACCCGGCGGAGGCGCCGGCCGAGGGCGAGGTGGTGCTGGCCGCCACCATCCGCTCGCTGCGCGCGGCCGTCGCCCGCACCGGCCGGCCCTATGTGGAGGCGCGGGCCAGCGCCGCCGGCCGGCCGCTCACCATCCGCTATATCAACGGCCGCCTCGCCTGGCTCAAGGAGAAGCTGCCGGTCGGGGAGGTGCGCTTCTTCGCCGGCAGGCTGCTGCCGGAGGGCGCCGGCTATGCGATGCTGAACCCGCTCGCGGCGGCGCAGGAGGCCGCGCTGCCGCTCGCCGAGCCGGTCTGGCCGCTGGTGCGCGACCTCAGCCAGCCGCGCCTCGCCGCCGCCATGCGCGCCGCGCTGGAGCGCCTGCCGGAGCTGCCCGAGTGGCAGGACCCGGCGCTCCTGCGGCGCGAGGGCTGGCCCGGCTTCGCCGCCGCGATTCGCGCCCTGCAGGTGCCCGCCGGCCCGCTGCCGGAAGGGGCGCGCCGGCGCCTCGCCTACGACGAGCTGCTCGCCGGCCAGCTCGCCCTCGGCCTGGTGCGGCGGCGGGTGCGGGCGCGGCCCGGGCGGGCGCTGACCGGCGACGGGACGCTGCGCGCGCGGGCGCTCGCCGCCTTCGGCCGTGCCCTGACGCCAAGCCAGGCCCGGGCGGTGGCCGAGATCGACGCCGACCTCGCCGCGCCGACGCGGATGCTGCGCCTGCTGCAGGGCGATGTCGGCTCCGGCAAGACCCTGGTCGCGGTGCTGGCGATGCTGCGCGCGGTCGAGGCAGGCGCCCAGGCGGCGCTGATGGCGCCGACCGAGATCCTGGCGCGCCAGCACCTGCGCACCCTCGCCCGCCTGTGCCTGCCCGCCGGGGTCCGCGTCGAGCTGCTGACCGGCAGCGTCAAGGGCGCGCAGCGCCGCCGCGTGCTGGCCGGGCTTGCCGAGGGCTCGGTCAGGATCGTCGTCGGCACCCACGCCCTGTTCCAGGAGAGCGTGGAGTTCCGCGACCTCGGGCTCGCCGTGGTGGACGAGCAGCACCGCTTCGGCGTCGCCCAGCGGCTGATGCTCGCCGGCAAGGGCAGCCAGGCCGACATGCTGGTGATGACCGCGACGCCGATCCCGCGCACGCTGCTGCTGACGCAGTGGGGCGAGATGGCGGTCAGCCGGCTCACCGACAAGCCCGCGGGGCGGCGGCCGGTGCGCACCACGCTGCACGGGCTCAGGCAGCTGCCCGAGGTGACCGAGGCCATCGCCCGCGCCCTCGACCGCGGCGCGCGCGTCTACTGGGTCTGCCCGCATGTCGCCGAGAGCGAGGCGAGCGACATCGCCGCCGCCGAGACCCGCGCGGCGGAACTGCGCGAACGCTTCGGCGCCCTGGTCGGCCTCGCCCACGGCCGGCTGGAGACGGACGCGCGCGAGGCGGCGCTCGGCGACTTCGCCGCCGGCCGCACGCGCATCCTCGTCGCCACCACGGTGATCGAGGTCGGCGTGGACGTGCCCGAGGCCACGGTGATGGTGATCGAGCACGCCGAGCGCTTCGGCCTCGCCCAGCTCCACCAGCTCCGCGGCCGCGTCGGGCGCGGCGCGGAGGCGAGCCACTGCCTGCTGCTCTACGACGAGGGCCTCGGCCACGCCGCGCGCGAGCGCCTGCTGATCCTGCGCGACACCGAGGACGGCTTCGCCATCGCCGACGCCGACTTCCGCCTGCGCGGCGCCGGCGAGGCGCTGGGCACGCGCCAGTCCGGCCTGCCCGGCTTCCGCCTCGCCGATCCCGTCGAGCACGAGGGGCTGATCCGCCTCGCCCACCAGGACGCGGAGCTGCTGCTCGAGAAGGACCCGCGGCTCGCCTCCGAGCGCGGGCGGGCGGCGCGGCTGCTGCTTGCGCTGTTCGGCAAGGAGGCGGCGATGGAGACGCTGCACGCGGGCTGATCCGGCCGCGCCGCCCGCCCGCCGGGGGCGGCGGACCGTTCCGGCGGCGGCGCCGCCGCAGGGGGTTGCAAGGCCCCCGCCCGCATGTAAATCCGCCCACCGTCGGGGGAGTGACCCAGGGGGACCACGCCGTGCCCGCGCTGATCGAGATCGAGCGCCTCACCAAGCGCTTCGGCAGCTTCACCGCCGTGGACGACGTCTCCTTCACCGTGGACCGCGGCGAGGTGGTCGGCTTCCTCGGCCCGAACGGCGCCGGCAAGTCCACCACCATGAAGATGCTCGCCGGCTTCGTCACGCCGAGCGCCGGCACCGCCCGCGTCTGCGGCCACGACGTGGTGGACGAGCCGGTGGCGGTGAAGCGCTGCCTCGGCTACCTGCCGGAGGGCGCGCCGACCTACCCGGAGATGAGCGTCCTGGGCTTTCTCCGCTTCGTCGCCCGCGTGCGCGGCTACCGCGGCTCGGAGGCGGAGGACCGCGTCGCCCGCGCGATGCGCCTGACGAGCCTGGAAGGCGTGCGCCTGCAGCCGATCGAGACGCTCTCCAAGGGCTTCAAACGCCGCGTCGGCCTCGCCCAGGCGCTGCTGCACGACCCGCCGGCCCTGGTGATGGACGAGCCCACCGACGGCCTCGACCCCAATCAGAAGCACGAGGTGCGCGAGCTGATCCGCGCCATGGCTCCCGAGAAGGCGATCGTGATCTCGACCCACATCCTCGAGGAGGTGGACGCCGTCTGCACCCGCGCCGTGATCATCGCCCGCGGCCGCGTCGTGGTGGACGCCACACCGCGCGCACTGGAGGCGCCGGGCAGGACGCTCGACGAGGTGTTCCGCGAGCTCACCCTCGGCGGCGCCCGCGCGCCGGAGCCCGCGGCAGCGGAGGCCGCCTGAGATGGGCGCCACCCTTGCCGTCGCGCGGCGGGAGCTCGCCGGCTACTTCGCCACCCCCGTCGCCTACGTGTTCATCGTCATCTTCCTGGTGCTCTCGGGGGCGCTGACCTTCACCGCCGGCGGCTTCTTCGCGCGCAACCAGGCCGACCTGCAGCCCTTCTTCAACCTCGTCCCCTGGCTGTTCCTGTTCCTCGTCCCCGCGATCACCATGCGGCTCTGGGCCGAGGAGCGCCGCCTCGGCACGATCGAGCTGCTGCTCACCCTGCCGGTCGCGCAGTGGCAGGCGGTGCTCGGCAAGTTCCTCGCCGCCTGGGCGTTCTGCGCGATCGCGCTCGCCCTCACCTTCCCGCTCTGGATCACGGTGAACGTGCTCGGCGAGCCGGACAACGGCGTGATCCTCAGCGGCTACGCGGGCTGCCTGCTGGTCGCCGGCGCCTATCTTGCGGTCGGCGCCGCGCTCTCGGCGCTGACCAAGAACCAGGTCATCGCCTTCGTCCTCGCCGTCGCCGTCTGCTTCGTGTTCGCCGCCGCCGGCACCCAGGTGGTGACGGAGTTCCTCTCGCGGCGCCTCCCCGCGCTGGCCGAGGTCGCGCGCCAGCTCTCGGTGACCGAGCGCTTCGGCGGCTTCCAGCGCGGCGTGATCGCGCTGCGCGACATCGTCTTCTTCGCCAGCTTCATCGGCTTCTGGCTGTTCGCGAACGCGGTGGCCGTGGACCACCGCAAGGCGGACTGACCCCATGAGCGTCGCCACCACCGCCGGCACCGCCGCCGCCCGCCCCGCCCCGCGCCCCGCCGCGCGGCGCGGCTGGTCCTCCGCCTTCGCCCTGCTCGCCGCCGCCGCGCTCGCCGTCGGCGTGAACGCGCTGGCGGACCGGCTGCTGCCGCGCGCCCGGCTCGACCTCACCGCGCAGCGCCTCTACACGCTGAGCGAGGGCACGCGGCAGGTGCTCGCCGGCCTGCGCGACCCGGTGACGCTGCGGCTCTACTACTCGCGCAAGCTCGGCGCGCAATTGCCGATCTACGGCGCCTACGCCGACCGGGTGCGCGAGATGCTGCAGGAATACGCCGCCCTCTCCGGCGGCAAGATCCGCCTCGAATTCCACGACCCCGAGCCGTTCAGCGAAACCGAGGACCGGGCGCTGGCCTACGGCCTGCAGGGCGTGCCGCTCGACCAGTCCGGGGAGCAGGTCTATTTCGGCCTCGCCGGCACCAACCTGCTCGACGACGAGCGCACCATCCCCTTCTTCCAGCCGGAGCGCGAGCGCTTCCTCGAGTACGACCTGACGCGGGTGGTGTTCGAGCTCTCGAACCCCCGCCGGCCGGTGGTCGGCGTGATGTCCTCGCTGCCGCTCAACGGCGACCCGCGCCTGATGATGATGCGCATGGGAAGCGGCGGCGGACAGCCCTTCGTGGTGATGCAGCAGCTCCGCCAGTTCCTCACGGTGCGCGACATCCCGCTCGACGCCCAGCGGATCGCGGACGACGTGCAGGTCCTGATCGTCGCGCACGCGCAGAACCTGTCCGAGGCGACGCTCTACGCGATCGACCAGTTCGTCATGCGCGGCGGCAAGCTGTTCGTGCTGACCGACCCGCATTCCGAGAGCCAGGCGAGCCGCGCGCCGCTCGGCCGCCCGCCCGCCTCCACCGCCTCCTCGCTCGACCGCCTGCTCAGCGCCTGGGGCATCGAGGCGCCGTCGGACAAGGTGGTGCTCGACCTGCGCGGCGCCTGGCGGGTGCGCGCCAACCCGCAGGACCGGGTGCAGGCGGTGGACTACGTCGCCTGGTACAACCTCCAGGGCGATTCGCTGAACCGCGCCGACGTCGCCACCGGCGAGCTCGCCCAGGTCACCGTCGCCTCCGCCGGCGAGGTCCGCCGCCGCGAAGGCGGCCCGCCGATCGAGTTTACCCCCCTCCTCACCACCAGCGAGCGCAGCATGGTGGTGGATGCCCAGCGGGTGCGCGAGAACCCGAACCCGGCCCAGCTCCTCGCCGAATTCCGTCCCGACGGGCAGCGCCGCGTGATCGCGGCGCGGGTGCGCGGGGAGCTCCGCTCCGCCTTCCCCGACGGCCCGCCGCAGCCGCCCGAGGGCCAGGAGCGCCCGGCCGACTTCCCCGCGCACCGCACCCGCACCGAGGGGCCGGCCAACCTGGTCGTCGCCGGCGACGCCGACATCCTCGAGGACCGCTTCTGGGTGCGCATCCAGGACTTCTTCGGCCAGGAGATCGCCACCCCCTTCTCCGACAACGGCGCCTTCGTCGCCAACGTCGCGGACACGCTGGCCGGCGGCGACGCGCTGATCTCGCTGCGCTCGCGCGGCGAGTCGCTGCGCCCCTTCACCCTGGTCGAGGACATCCGGCGCGAGGCCGACCGCAAGTTCCGCGCCCGCGAACGCGAGCTGCAGCAGACCCTGGAGCAGACCGAGCGCCGCCTGCGCGAGCTGCGCCAGGGCCCCGCCGCCGGCAGCGCCCAGGGCGGCCAGGCGGCCGGCGCCGTGATCACCCCCGAGCAGCGCGCCGAGATCGACCGCGCACGGGCGGAGATCCTGCGCACGCGCCAGGAGCTGCGCACCGTGCAGCTCGAGCTGCGCCGCGACATCGAGCGCCTGGAGACCTGGCTGCGCATCGCCAACATCGCCCTGGTGCCGGCGCTGCTGACCCTGTTCGCCGTCTTCCTCGGCGTGGCGCGCGCCCGCCGCCGCGCCGCGGCGCGGGCGTGAGAAGGGAAGGCCGATGCGGCGGCGTACTCTCGTCCTCCTCGGCGGCGCAGCGGCCCTCGTCGCCGGCGCCGCCGTCCTGCTCACCCCCGGCACCACCCCGCCGCCGGCGCCCTCGGACGGCGCGCTCGCCTTCCCCGGCCTCGCCGAGCGCCTGCAGCGCGCCGCCGCGATCGAGGTGCGGCGGCACGACGGCACGCTCCGCGTCGAGCGCCAGGGCGAGACCTGGGTGCTGCCCGACAAGGCGCACTACCCCGCCCGCCCGGAGCGCGTGCGCGAGCTGCTGACCGGCCTCACCGAGCTCCGCCTCGCCGAGCGGCGCACCTCCGACCCCGCGCTGCTGGACCGGCTCGGCCTCGAGGACCCCGAGCGCCCCGGCGCCACCTCCTCGCTGCTGCGCGTGCTCGATGCGCAGGGCGCCCCGCTCGCCGAACTGGTGGTCGGCCGCCGCCGCGTGCGCACCCAGGGCAACGTGCCGGAGAGTGCCTATGTGCGCCGGCCGGACGAGACCCAAGCCTGGCTCGCCGAGGGCCGCATCCCGGTGGACGCCGACGCCCAGCTCTGGCTCGACCGCGACCTCGCCAACCTGCCGCCCGACCGCCTGCGCCGCGTCGTGGTGCGCCGCGCCGGTACGGCGGAGCTGGTCCTGACCCGCGCCGGCGATGCCGACGCCAGGCTCGCGCTGGCGCAGCCCGCGGAGCACCCGCCGCTCGACGAGACCAGTCTCGACGAGGTGGCGCGCGGCTTCGAGTTCCTCACCTTCCTCGAGGTGAGGCCGGAGGCCGAGATCCCCGGCGAGCCGCTCGGCGAGGCGCGGTTCGAGTTCACCGACAACCTCGCCGTCACCGTGCGTCCCTACAAGGCGGACGCGCTGGTCTGGATCCGCCTCTCCGCCGAGGGCGACGAGGAGGCGGCGCGGCTCAACGCGCGCTGGCGCGGCTGGGCCTACCAGGTCGGGCAGTGGAAGGAGAAGGCCTTCGTGCCGCGGCTCGAAGACCTGCTGCGGCAGGAGGCGGGTGCGGCACCGGAGGCGCCGGCCGGCGCCGCGCCCGCCGCCGCGCCAGGCGACGCGCCGCAGTGAGCCGGCGCGAATATCCGGACCGGCCCTGGGTCGGCATCGGCGTCGTCGCCTTCCGCGGCGACGCGGTCCTGCTGGTGCGCCGCGGCAAGCCGCCGCGCCTCGGCGCCTGGTCCCTGCCCGGCGGCGCGCAGCGCCTCGGCGAACGGGCGGAGGAGGCGGCCCGGCGGGAACTGCGCGAGGAGACCGGCATCGAGGTCGGCCCGCTCCGGCTGCTCGCCGTGGTGGACGGCATCACCCGCGACGAGTGCGACGCGATCCGCTTCCACTACACCATCATCGACTACCTCGCCCGCTGGCGGTCCGGCGAGGCGCGGCCGGGCGGCGACGTCACCGAGGTGGCCTGGGCGGCGCCGGGGGACCTCCCGCGCTACGCGCTGACCGAGGCCACGCTCCGGGTGATCGCCGAGGCGCGCCACCGCCTGGCGGACTGCCCCGGCGTCTGATCCGCCGCGCCGGGTCTTGCCCGGCCCCTGCCTTCCCGGTCAGGCTCCGCGCGAACACGAGAAGGGATGGGCCCATGCCGCGCCGCCGCACCGTGCTCCTCGCCGCCGCCCCGCTGCTCGCCGGCCTGCCGGCGGGCGCCCGCGCCCAGCCGATCGCCGGCGGCCGGCCGATCCGCATCATCGTCCCCTTCCCGCCGGGCGGCGCGATCGACATCCTCGGCCGCCTGCTCGCCGACCGGCTGCCCGCCCAGCTCGGCGGCCAGACGGTGGTGGTCGAGAACCGCGCCGGCGCGGGCGGGATGCTCGGCGCCGACGCGGTGGCGAAGGCGGCGCCGGACGGCACCACCCTCGGCATCATCGGCGTCACCACCCTCTGCGCCTTCCCCTTCCTGCACAGCCGCATGCCCTTCGACCCGCAGAAGGACCTCGAGCCGGTGACGCAGATAACCGACGGCTCGCTGCTGTGCGTGGCGAACGCCGAGACCGCGCGCCAGCGCGGCTGGACCGACTTCCGCGCCCTCATCGCCTGGGCGCGGGCGCATCCGGAGCAGGTGCGGATGGGCTCCTCCGGCACCGGCACCGCGAGCCACCTCAACATCGCCGCGATCAACCACCTGACGGGCGCGCGCATCCTGCACGTGCCCTATCGCGGCGGCGGGCCGGCGATCCAGGATCTGCTCTCCGGCACCATCGACATGATGTTCGACGTGATGCCGGCGCTGATCCCGCATGTGCGGAGCGGGAAGTTCAAGGCCCTCGCCGTCAGCAGCGCGGAGCGGGTGCCGGCCCTGCCCGACGTGCCGGGGATGAGGGAATTCGCCGATCTCGGCCTCGGCGAGCATTCCGTCGTCACCTGGAACGCCATCATGACCGCGCCCGGCACGCCCGCGCCGGTGGTGGCGGAGCTCGCGCGCGCGATCAAGGCCGTGGCGGCGGACCCGGGCTTCGTCGAGCGCCTGCGCCCGCTCGGCTACGGCACGGTGGTGAGCGAGAGCCCCGCGGCGCTCCGGCGGCTGATCGAGGCGGAGACGCCGAAGTGGCGGCGTCTTGTCGAGATCTCGGGCGCGCGGCTCGACTGAGCCGCGCCGCGGCGCGCCCCCGGAGCCTGCCGCCCCGGGCTGTTGCGCGAGCAGAATTGACCTCGCGCAAGGCTCCGGGTGCTCCCCTCTCCTACCTAATCTCCTGCGCGCGCACGCCTTCGACATGCGCAAGAGAGAGGAGACACCGCCATGCAGCGACGCCTGTTGCTTGCCTTCCTCCTCGCGGGCGGGCCCGCCGGGGCCGCCCTCGCCCAGCCGGCCGCCCGGCGCGGCGCGCGGCACGACCAGGTGCTGGAGCAGGACTTCGACGCCCTGCCGCCTGGCGCCAAGGACCGCGTCGTCGCCGCCTTCCGCGCCGGCACCCCGAATCTCGACGAGGCCGCCATCCGGGAGCGCTGGAATGCGATGACCCCGGGCCAGCGCGGCGAGGTGCTGACGCGCCGGGCGGGGCGCGGCCCCGACGAGCGGCCGCGCGGCTCCGGTCCGCGGCGCGCCGGTCCCCCCGCCGGCTGAGGCGGCGGCACGCGCCCCCCTCCCTCCGCCGGCCGCGCGGAAGAGGCTCCCCTCCGCGCGGACGCGGCGGAGGGGGTCAGCGCGCCGGCATGTCCTCGGGGACGACGGTCCGGACCAGGCTCGCGTCCAGCGCCTCGTAGGCGTGGTAGCCGATCGTCTCGTAGAGCTCGGCCCGCGTCTGCATGCGGCCGACCATGTTCTGCGTGCCGCCGTCGCGCCGGATCGCGGCGTAGAGCTCCTCCATCGCCTTCGCCGCGACGCGCAGGTGGGAGACCGGCCAGATCACCATCGCGTAGCCCATCGCCTGGAACTCCGCGGCGGTGAAGAAGGGCGTGCGGCCGAACTCGGTCATGTTGGCGAGCAGCTTCACCCCCGGCAGGCGGCGCGCGAACTCCCGGAACATCTCGGCCGAGGTCAGCGCCTCGGGGAAGATCGCGTCCGCCCCGGCCTCGAGGTAGCGCTTCGCGCGCGCCACCGCCCCCTCCAGCCCCTCGCTCGCCGCCGCGTCGGTACGGGCGATGATGTAGAGGTGGCGCCGTGCCTTGCGCGCCGCCGCCACCTTGGCCGCCATGTCGTCGGCGCTCGCCAGCTTCTTGTCGTTGAGGTGCCCGCACTTCTTGGGCAGGAGCTGGTCCTCGAGGTGCACCGCCGCGGCGCCCGCCTCCTCGAAGGCGCGGACCATGTGCATCACGTTCAGCGCCTCGCCGTAGCCGGTGTCGCCGTCCACCAGCACCGGCAGCATGGCGGCGCGCGCCACCTGCCGGATGTGGAAGCAGACGTCGTCCACGGTGATCATGCCGAGATCCGGCAGCCCCATGGTCGCGCTCATCGCCGCGCCCGAGAGGTAGAGCGCCTCGAACCCGGCGCGCTTGGCGAGCAGCGCGGCGAGGCCGAGATGCGCGCCCGGCATCTCGAGGATCTGCGGCCGCTCCAGCAGCCGGCGGAAGCGCACCCCGGCGGGCTCGGTCGGCAGGTCGTCGGCGATCACGTAGGGCATGGCGCGGGGCTCCGGATCAGAAGAACAGCAGGGTGAGAAGGACGAAGAGCGGGATCAGCACCGCGACGGCCCAGGCGCAATAGCCGAAGAAGGAGGGCATGCGCTCCCCCTGCTCCTCGACGATCGCCTTGACCATGAAGTTCGGCGCGTTGCCGATGTAGCTGTTGGCCCCCATGAACACCGCCCCGCAGGAGATCGCGGCGAGGGTCAGCGCGCCCTGCGTCATCAGGTGCCCGGGCTCGCCCCCCGCCAGGTTGAAGAACACCAGGTAGGTCGGCGCGTTGTCGAGGAAGGAGGAGAGCGCGCCGGTCAGCCAGAAATAGACCGCCGGGATGGGCTCCCCCGCCGGCGTGGAGGTCAGGGCGACGAGGTCCGCCGCCCCGCCCTCCCGCCCCGCGCGCAGGATGGCGAGCACCGGCGCCATGGTGACGAAGATCGCGGCGAACAGCTTCGCCACCTCCGCCATCGCCCCCCAGGCGAAGCCGTTCTCCTCGCGCAGCGCGGGCGGCGTCAGGCGCACCGAGGCCAACGTGATCCCAAGGAAGGCCGCCATCCCGGCCACGCGCTCGAGCCCGACCGGCTGCCCGAGCACGGACACCGCGGGGAGCGGCATCACCCCCATCCCCAGCACCACGAGGAGCACCGCGCCGAGCAGGGCCACGTTCACCCAGCCCTCGATGCGCAGCCGCTCGCGCCCCGCGATCGCCGGCGGCGCCGGGCGCTCCCGCGCCCAGGCCAGGCGGTCCATCGCGTAGTAGAGCGCGAGCAGCACCCCGGCGCAGAACAGGAACTCGCCGAACAGGTGCGTGGTCGGCCAGAAGAATTCCACGCCCTTGAGGAAGCCGAGATAGAGCGGCGGGTCGCCGAGCGGCGTCAGGCTGCCGCCGATGTTGCTGACGAGGAAGATGAAGAACACGAAGGTGTGCGTCTTGCGCCGCCGGAACGCGTTGGCCCGCAGCACGGGCCGGATCAGCACCATCGAGGCGCCGGTCGTGCCCATGATGCTCGCGAGGCCCGTCCCGGCCGCGAGCAGCGCGGTGTTCGCCGCCGGCGTCCCGACCAGCGTGCCCCGCAGCAGCACGCCGCCGCCCGTGGTGTAGAGGGCGAGCAGCAGGGCCATGAAGGGCAGGTATTCCTGCACCAGCACATGGGTGAACTCCGCCCAGGCGGCCTCCGCCCCGAAGGCCAGCGCGTAGGGGCCGAGGAAGAGGGCCGCCCAGGCCGCGGCGATCTTGCCGTAGTGGTGGTGCCAGATCCGCCCCGCGAGCAGCGGCATCAGCGCGATCGAGAGCAACACGCCGAGGAAGGGGAGGCCCCAGAGCAGGGACAGCGCGCGGCCGTCCACCGCCGTCCCCTCCGCGCCGAGCGCGGGCGGCGCGGCCAGCAGCAGCGACAAGGCCGCGACGACGGCGAGCACGGCAAAGCGCATCCGGGCGTGATCCTCCCCCGGGGCGCGGGACTCCGGCCCCTGTCCGGCGTGCCCCTCCTACACGAAGTGCCGCGGCGTCACGAGAGCGCGCGGGCGACGCGAGGGGCGACGGGGGTATCGGCGCGACGCCCGCGGCTTCCGGAGGCCGCAAGGGCCCGGCGGGGGCTGCGCCCCCCGGGCCGCCCGCCCGCGGAACCGCTCGGCCGGCGGCCCGGTGCCGCTTCCGGCGGGCTCGGCAGGCCCCCGGCCAGGCCCGCCGGCGGCACCGCCGCGCAGCCGGCGGGAGGCTTGGGGGTTTGCGGGCCCGCCTCCCGGCCCTAGTGTCCCGCCCGACAGGCGGCCGGATCGGGCCGGGCCCCGGTGACGCCCGCGCCGGGCCGATCCGCGCCGCGACATGGAGACGACGATGGAAATGACCGGCGAGCGGCGCATTCCCGCGCCGCGTCAGCGCGTCTGGGAGGCGCTGAACGACCCCGAGGTGCTGCGCGCCTCCATCCCCGGCTGCGAAACGATCGAGAAGACGGGCGATGACTCCTTCGCCGCCCGCGTGGCGGTGAAGATCGGACCCATGGCGGCGAAGTTCACCGGCAAGGTGCGCCTCGAGAACCTCGACCCGCCCAATTCGTACACCATCGTCGGCGAGGGCCAGGGCGGCGCCATGGGCTTCGCCAAGGGCAGCGCCGACGTCAGCCTGCGCGAGCTCGGTCCGTCCGAGACCCTGCTGAGCTACGCCGTGAAGGCCCAGGTCGGCGGCAAGATGGCCCAGCTCGGCGCCCGCCTGATCGATTCGACCGCCAAGCAGATGGCGGACCAGTTCTTCGACCGTTTCGCCCGGCAGCTCACCCCGGCGGAAGCGGTGGTGGTCGCGGCGGCCCCGGCGGAGGCGATGGCCGTCGCGGCCGCGGCGCCCCCCGGGCCGCTCCCCCCGCCCGCCGCGCCGCCGGCGGCCGGCCCCGCGCCGGGCCCGCTCCCGCCCGCCGAGCCCTTCGACCTCAGGCCGCTGCGCCTGTTCTTCGCCATGGAGCCCTTCGGGCTGCCGATGCAGTTCTGGATCGGCGCCGTGCTGATGCTGATCATCCTGATCCTGCTGTTCGTGGTGGGGTGAGCCGTGGCCTTTCCCGATTCCGTCGCGGCGACCCAGCGCCTGCTCGCGGCCGGCGGCTACGTCGCCGACCGCGCCCTCGCCACCACCGTCCATCTCGCGCTGCACCTGGGCCGGCCGCTGTTCCTCGAGGGCGAGCCCGGCACCGGCAAGACCGAGATCGCCAAGGTCCTGGCGGCGCAGCTCCCGCGCCGGCTGGTGCGCCTGCAGTGCTACGACGGCATGGACCTCGCCGCCGCCGCCTACGAGTGGAACCACGCGCGCCAGCTCATGGCGATTCGCCTCGCCGAGGCCACCGGGGAGGCCAAGGACCGCGCGGCGCTCGAGCGCGGGATCTACGACAAGCGGTTCCTGATGGAGCGCCCGCTGCTGCAGGCGCTCGACGGCGATCCCGCCGTGCTGCTGATCGACGAGCTCGACCGCGCCGACGAGCCCTTCGAGGCCTTCCTGCTCGAGATCCTCGCCGACTTCCAGATCACCATCCCGGAGCTCGGCACCATCAAGGCGGAGGTGCCGCCGGTCGTCGTCATCACCTCCAACCGCACGCGGGAGGTGCACGACGCGATCCGCCGCCGCTGCCTCTACCACTGGGTGGACTACCCGGACGCGGCGCGCGAGCGCGCGATCCTGCGCATCCGCGCCCCCGGCGTGCCGGAGCGCCTCTCCGCCGAGGTCGTCGCCTTCGTCCAGCGCCTGCGCCAGGGCGACTACTTCAAGCTGCCGGGCGTGGCGGAGACGATCGACTGGGCGCTCGCGCTCAACGCCCTCGACTGCAAGGAGCTGGAGCCGGCGGTGGTGGACGACACCCTCGGCGCCCTGCTGAAGTACCAGGACGACATCGCCAGGCTGCGCGGCGCCGAGGCGGCGAAGCTGGTGGCCGAGGCGAAGCAGGCGGCGGCCGCCTGATGGCGCTCGCCCCGGCCAGCGCGATCCTCCGCGCCGGGACCGGCGGCGAGGGCGGCGGCCGCGGGCACCTCGCCGCCAACCTGCTCGCCTTCGCCCGGCTGCTGCGCCGCGCCGGCCTGCCCGTCGGCGCCGGCGAGGTGCTCGCCGCGGCCGAGGCGCTGACGATCGTGGACCTTGCGGACCGCGCGCAGGTGCAGGCCGCGCTGCGCGCCGTGATGGTCCACCGCCGCGAGCATTTCGAGCTGTTCGACCAGGCCTTCGCCCTGTTCTGGCGCGACCCCGAGGCCGGCCGCCAGGCCGCCGCGCTCGAGCTGTTCGAGGCCGGCAAGGAGAAGGAGCGCCCGCCGCCCACCGCCCGCCGCGTCGCCGAGGCGCTGATGGCCGGCCGGCCGCGCCCGGCGCCGCAGGAGGCCGAGCCCCCGCCCCCGCTGCGCGAGGCCACGCTCACCGTCTCCGAGCGCGAGCGCCTGCAGAAGATGGACTTCGAGGCGATGAGCGCGGCCGAGATCGCCGAGGCGAAGCGCGAGATCCGCCGCCTCGTCCTGCCGCTGGACGAGCGCCGCACCCGCCGCTTCCGCGCCGACCCCGCCGGCCCGGCGGTGGACCTGCGCGCCACCATCCGCGCCAGCCTGCGCGAGGGCGGCGAGATCCTGACCCTCGTCCGCCGGCGGCGCCTCACGCGCCCGCCGCCCCTGGTCGTGCTCTGCGACATCTCCGGCTCGATGGCGCGCTACGCGCAGATCCTGCTGCATTTCGTGCACGCGGTGACGAACGCGCGCGACCGCGTGCACGTCTTCCTGTTCGGCACGCGGCTCACCAACGTCACCCGCCAGCTCCGCCACCGCGACCCGGAGGTCGCCTTCGAGCTGGTCTCGCACGTCGTGCCCGACTGGTCGGGCGGCACGCGGATCGGCGAGTCGCTGACCCAGTTCAACCGTCTCTGGGCCCGGCGCGTGCTCGGCCAGGGCGCGGTGGTGCTGCTGATCACCGACGGGCTGGACCGCGAGGGCGCCAAGGGCCTCGCCGAGGCCACCGACCGGCTGCGCCGGTCCTGCCGGCGCCTGATCTGGCTCAATCCGCTGTTGCGCTTCGCCGGGTTCCAGCCCAAATCCCAGGGCATCCGGGCGATGCTCCCCCATGTGGACGAGTTCCGCCCGGTGCACAATCTGGAAAGCCTGCGCGCGCTGGTGGAAACCCTCTCCGCCCCGCGGCGCGCGGGCCCCGGGAGGAGAGCCGCATGACGACCGGCAGCGACTCGGAGGATGTCCTCGGTATCGCCGCGGAGTGGCGCGCCGCGGGGGAGACCGTGGCGCTGGCGACCGTCGTCGAGACCTGGGGCAGTTCGCCCCGCCCGGCCGGCAGCCGGATGGCGGTGACCGCGAGCGGCAAGCTGGCGGGCAGCGTCTCCGGCGGCTGCATCGAGGGCGCCGTCGCCGAGGCGGCGAAGAAGACCATGGCCACCGGCGCGCCGCAGCTCCTCGACTTCGGCATCAGCGACGAGCGGGCCTGGGAGGTCGGCCTCGCCTGCGGCGGCAAGCTCAAGGTGTTCGTGGAGAAGCTGTCGTGACGCCGGAGATCCTTGCGCGCCTGCTCGCCGACCGCGCCGCCGGCCGGCCGGTCGCGCTGCTGACGCGCCTCACCGACGGGCAGCAGTGCCTTTGGCCCGACGACGCCTGCCCGGGCGCGCTGGCCGAGGCGGCCGCCGCGGCGCTGCGCGACGACCAGGCGCGCACCGTCACCCTCGACGGCGAGCCCTGGTTCGTCCACCCGCACAACCCGCCGCTCCGCCTCGTCGTCGTCGGCGCCGTGCACATCGCCCAGGCGCTGGTGCCGATGGCGGCCCGCCTCGGCTTCGCCGTCACCGTCGTGGACCCGCGCCGCGCCTTCGCCACCGAGGAGCGGTTCGCCGGCGTCACCCTCCGCACCGACTGGCCCGACGAGGCGCTGGACGCGCTGCGCCCCGATGCGCGCACCGCCGTCGTCACCCTCACCCACGACCCGAAGCTCGACGACCCGGCGCTGGACCGCGCGCTGAAAAGCCCGGCCTTCTACATCGGCGCGCTCGGCAGCCGGCGCACCCACGCCAAGCGCATCGCGCGGCTGAAGGAAATGGGCTTCGACGACGCCGCCCTCGCGCGCATCCACGCCCCCGTCGGCCTCGACATCGCGGCGGTGACGGCGCCCGAGATCGCGCTCTCGATCCTCGCCGAGATCGTCGCCGTGCGCCGTGGCGCCCCGCTCGCCGCGCGCCGGGACGGGACGCCGCAGGGCGCCGCCGCCTCCGCCCCTGCCGCCGCATGATCTTCGGCCCTGTCCCGCTCGAGGAGGCGCGCGGCGCCATCCTCGCCCACACGATCCGGCTGCCCGGCGGCCAGGTGATCAAGAAGGGCACGGTGCTCGACGAGGGCGCGCTCGCGGCGCTGCGCGAGGCCGGGCGCCGCGAGGTGACCGTCGCCCGCCTCGAGGCCGGCGACGTGCCGGAGGACGAGGCCGCCGACCGCATCGCCGAGGCGCTGCGCGCCCCGCTGATCGCCCGCTCGCGCGCCGCGACCGGCCGCGTCAACCTGTTCGCCGAGACCGCCGGGCTGCTCGTCCTCGATGCCGCGAAGATCAACCGCATCAACGCGGTGGACGAGGCGATCACCGTCGCCACCCTGCCGCCCTACGCGGTGGTCGAGCCGCGGGAGATGATCGCCACCATCAAGATCATCCCCTTCGCCGTCGCCACCCCCGTGCTCCAGGTCGCCGAGGCGATCGCGCGCGCCGGCGCGCCGGCGCTGCAGGTGAAGCCCTTCCGCCCGCTCCAGGTCGGCCTCGTCCTGACCGAGCTTCCCGGCCTCAAGGAAAGCGTCCTGGAGGGCACGGTGGAGGCGACGCGTGCCCGGGTGGAGGCGCTGCGCGGCACGCTGCTGCCCGTCGAGCGCTGCCGCCACGAGGAGGCCGCCGTCGCCGAGGCGCTGAACCGCCTGCGGCGCGCCGGGGCCGAGCTGCTGCTGATCGCCGGCGCCTCCGCCGTGGTGGACCGGCGCGACGTCGGGCCGGCCGCGATCGTGCGGGCCGGCGGCACGATCGAGCACTTCGGCATGCCGGTGGACCCCGGCAACCTGATCTGCACCGGGCGCATCGGCGACATCCCGGCCTTCGTCCTGCCGGGCTGCGCCCGCAGCCCGAAGCTCAACGGCTTCGACTGGGTGCTGCAGCGCACCTTCGCCGGCATCCCGGTGACCTCGCGCGACATCATGGCGATGGGCGTGGGCGGGCTGCTCAAGGAGATCGAGAGCCGTCCGCTGCCGCGCGAGCAGGCGCCGAAGACACCGCCGCCCGCCACCGCGCCGCGCCGCCCGCGCAAGGTCGCCGCGGTGGTGCTCGCCGCCGGCCGCTCGCGCCGCATGGCGCCGCTCAACAAGCTGCTCGTCACCGACGAGCACGGCGTGCCGATGATCGCCCGCGTGGTGGACAACGTCCTCGCCTCCCGCGCCCGGCCGGTCATCGTCGTCACCGGGCACGAGCGCGAGCGGATCGAGGAGACGTTGACCGGCCGCCCGGTGCTGTTCGCCCACGCCGAGGACTACGCCGAGGGCCTCTCCGCCAGCCTCAAGGCCGGGCTGCGCGCCCTGCCGCCGGACGCGGAGGGCGTGCTGATCTGCCTCGGCGACATGCCGCTGGTCACCGGCGCCATGATGGACCGGCTGCTCGCCGCCTTCGACCCCGAAGAGGGGCGCGCCATCGTCATGCCGACCTTCCGCGGCAAGCAGGGCAACCCGATGCTCTGGAGTCGCGAATTCGTGCCGGAGATGCTCGCCATCACGGGCGATGTCGGCGCCCGCCACCTGGTCGGCAAGTACCGGGACCGGCTGGTCGAGGTGGAGATGGCCTCGGACGCCGTGCTGCGCGACTTCGACACGACCGAGGCGCTGAAGACCGCGCCCGGCCACGCCGCGCCGGCCCGCTGAGCGGGCCGCCCGCCGGCGCGGCGCCCGCCCTCCGCCCTTATGCCGGCGCCACCGCGGCCGCGGCGGCCCGCTGGCGGCGCCTGAACCAGGCGAGCAGCGCCAGCGCCACCGCGAGCGGCGGCAGCAGCGCCAGGTTCAGCCCCGCCCACCCCGCCTTGGCGTGCAGCACGCCGGAGAGGAAGGCGGTGCAGGCGGTGGTGCCGAACACGATGAAGTCGTTCGCCGCCTGCGCGCGCATCCGCTCCTCCGGCCGGTAGGCGGTCGCGAGCAGCGTCGTCGCGCCGACGAACATGAAGTTCCAGCCGGCGCCGAGCAGCGCCAGCGCCACCGCGAAGTGCCAGAAGCTCGCCCCGCCCAGCCCCACCGCGACGCAGAGCGCGGTCATCGCCGCCCCGGCGGCGATGATCCGCGCGGCGCCGAAGCGCCCGATCAACGATCCGGTGACGAAGCCCGGCGCGTACATCGCCACCGCGTGCGCCTGGATCACCGTGGCGCTGTCGCTGAAGGCGAAGCCGCAGAACAGCGTCATCTCGACCGGCGTCGAGGTCATCACCAGGTTCATCGTGCCGAAGGCGACGAGCCCGACGACCGCCGCCGTCACGAAGGCCGGGCGCGAGAGGATCGTCCCGATCGGCGTCGCCGCCTTCTCCCGCGCCGGCGGCGGCGGCAGCACCGCCGCCGCGAGCACGCCGAGGCAGACCAGCGGCAGCGCCGCCAGCGCCAGGTAGGTGCCGAGGAAGAGATAGGGCGCGCCGAGGTCGCGCGTGTGCTTGACCAGCTCCGGCCCGAGGAAGGCCGAGATCACCCCGCCCGCCATCACCAGCGAGATGGCGCGGGCGCGGTACTCGGGCGTCGCCACCTCGGCGGCGGCGAAGCGGTAGTGCTGGCCGATGCCGAAGCCGCCGCCGACGAAGGCCGAGGCGACGCAGTAGAGCAGGAAGTCGGCCCGCCAGATCGCGAGGGCGGAGAGCAGCGCGCCCGCGGTCGAGCTCAGCGCCCCGAGCGTGAACCCCGCCCGCCGGCCGAGCCGCGAGAAGACGATGCCGGCCGGGATCGAGGCCGCCATCACCGCCGTCATCTGCACCGCGACCGGCAGGGTGGCGAGCGCCTTGTCCCCGCTCAGCGTGTGCCCGATCAGCGCCGCCATCGTCACCTGGCCCGACATGGTGGCGTGGATCAGCGCCTGGCAGCAGAAGAGCAGCCAGACATTGCGCCTCATCGCCCGCTCCTGCGCGGCCGTGGCGGCGGCGGTGTCCATCAGAAGTGGCTCCAGCCCTCGCGCGCCAGTGCAAGCGGCGCGCCGTCCGGGCCGAGCACGGCAACCTCCGGCGGGCCGGCGACGAATTGCCCGATCCGCATGACCGGCGTGCCGGCGGCGGCGGCACGGCGCTCGACCTCGGCCTCCGCTCCGGCGGGCGCCGCGAACAGCAGCTCGTAGTCGTCGCCGCCGCTGAGCACGAGGAGGAGCCGCGCCGGATCGGCGGCGACCAGCGCGCGCGCCGCCGCCGAGAGCGGCACGGCGGCGGCCTCGATCACCGCACCGCAGCCGGCGGCGCGGCAGAGATGGCCGAGGTCCTGCACCAGCCCGTCGGAGACGTCGAGCGCCGCCCGCGCCAGGCCGCGCAGCGCCTGGCCGAGGGCGAGCCGCGGTTCCGGCAGCCGGTAGCGCCGGGCGAGATGCCCCGCCGCGTCGCCCGGCAGCTCGCCGCGCAGCACCCGCAGCCCGAGCGCGCCGTCGCCGAGCGTGCCCGAGACCCAGACGGCATCGCCCGGCCGCGCGCCCGCCCGCCGCAGCGCCGCACCGGGCGGCACCGTCCCGAGGATGGTCAGCGACAGGCAGGCGGGCCCCGGCGTCGCCGTCGTGTCGCCGCCGAGGAGCGAGAGGCCGAAGATCCGCTGGTCCTCGGCGAGGCCGGCGACGAAGCCGGCGATCCAGGAATCCGCCACCCCGCGGGGCAAGCTCGTCGTCATCAGGTAGCCGAGCGGCTCGGCGCCCATCGCGGCGAGGTCGGAGAGGTTCACGCGCAGCAGCTTCCGCCCCACCGTCTCCGGCGGGTCGGCGGGGAGGAAATGCACCCCCTCCACCATCGCGTCCGCCGCCAGCACGAGCTGGCGCCCAGGCGGCGGGTCGAGCAGCGCGGCGTCGTCGGCGAGATCGAGCGCGCCGGGCCCGGCGAGCGGCCGGAAGTGGCGCGCGATCAGCGCGAATTCCGGCGGCAGGCTCACTCCGCCTTGCCCCCCGCCGGCGCCGGTCCGGCCGGCGCGAACTCCGCCGGGCGCAGGCGCTTCGCCATCGCGTCGAGCACGCCGTTGGCGAAGCGCACGCCCTCGGCGTCCAGGAAGCCGTGCGCCACGTCGAGGTATTCGTTGATCACCACCCTGGCCGGCGGGCCGGCGGGATCGCGCAGTTCCGCCGCGGCGGCGCGGAACAGGGCCCGCAGCACCGGATCAATCCGCTCCAGCGGCCAGTCGGCGACGAGCGATTCGCGCACCACCTGGTCGAGCGCCGCGCCCTCGCGCGCCGCGGCGCGGACGATCGCGATGAAGAGCGGCACGTCGGCCTGCGGTACGCGCCCCTCCTCGAAGCCGCCCATGCCCGGCACGGCGCCGATGCGGTGGCGCACGAACTGCTCGATTACCGCTTCCGCCGGATCGCCGGTCTGCTCGGACTGGAACAGCGCCTGCACCGCGGCGAGCCGCGCCCCGGTGCGGGGGCGGCCCGGCGGAGGGCTGGCGCGCGGCCTGCGGCGTTTCGGCGCCCCGCTCATGCCACGCCCCAGCGCCGGGCGAGGGCGATCTGGGTCAGCAGCGCCTGCGCCGCCTCCGCTCCCTTGTTGTGGCGGTCGGGGCGCGCGCGCGCCTCGGCCTGCGCCAGCGTGTGCACGGTGAGCAGGCCGAAGCCGATCGGCACGCCCGTCTCCACCGCGATGTCCATCACGCCGCGGCAGGCCTCGCGGCAGATGTGGTCGTAGTGGTCGGTCTCGCCCTTCACCACGCAGCCGAGCACCAGGAACCCGTCCCAGCGCCGCCGCGGCGCCCGGAGCGCGAGGCGCAGCGCGCCGGGCAGCTCGAAGGCGCCGGCGACCTCGGCGGTCTCGACCGTGGCGCCGGCCGCAGCGAGCAGCGGGTCGGCGCCCTGGCGCAGGCCCTCGATCACCGCGCGATAGTAGGGCGCCTGCAGGACGAGGACGCGCGGCGGCGGCCCCTCGATCCGCGGCGCCGCGCGCACCGGGCTGTCGGCGGTGCTCACGCGGGCACCTCCCCCGACGGCAGCGGGATCGGCCGCGTCTCGAGCACGTGCAGCCCGTAGCCCTCGAGCCCGACCACGGGGCGGGGGTTGTTGGAGAGGCGGATCATCTCCCGCACGCCGAGATCGGCGAGGATCTGCGCGCCGATGCCGTAGTCGCGGATCTCCGGGGCGAGGGCGCGGTGCTCGCGGATGCGCCGCACCTGCTCGGAGAGGCCGGTCGGGCGCCAGTCGCGGATCAGCACGACGACGCCGCGCCCGGCCTCGGCGATCATGCGCATCGCGCCGTAGAGCTCGCGGATGTTCCGCCCCGCCGCCGCCGACTCCAGCAGGTTCGCCGCGTGCATCCGCACCAGCACCGGCTCGGGCGTGGTGATGTCGCCCTTCACCAGCGCCGCGTGCTCGCCGGGCTCGAGCGTGGTCTCGAACACCACCACGCGCCACTCGCCGCCCACCGCGCCGGGCAGCACGCCCTCCTCGACGCGCCGCACCAGGCGCTCGGTGCGCCGGCGGTGGGCGATCAGGTCGGCGATGGTGCCGAGCTTGAGGCCGTGCCGCTGCGCGAAGGCCACCAGGTCCGGCATGCGGGCCATGGTGCCGTCGTCGTTCATGATCTCGCAGATCACGCCGGCCGGGATCAGGCCGGCGAGCCGCGCAAGGTCCACCGCCGCCTCGGTGTGCCCGGCGCGGACCAGCACGCCTCCCTCGCGCGCCACCAGCGGGAAGACGTGGCCCGGGGTGACGATGTGCTCGCGCCCGAGCTCCGGGTTGATCGCCACCGCGATGGTGCGGGCGCGGTCGTGTGCGGAGATGCCGGTGGTGACGCCGTCCCGCGCCTCGATCGAGACGGTGAAGGCGGTCTGGTGCCGCGTGCCGTTGGCCTGGGCCATCAGCGGCAGGCCGAGCTGCTCGACGCGCTGCCGGGTCAGCGCCAGGCAGATCAGGCCGCGCGCGTGCTTGGCCATGAAGTTGATCGCGTCCGGCGTGGCGAACTGCGCGGGGATGACGAGGTCGCCCTCGTTCTCGCGGTCCTCGTCGTCCACGAGGATGAACATGCGCCCGCGCCGCGCCTCCTCGATCAGCTCCTCGGTCGGGGCGATGAATTCGTGGAAGCCGGCGCGCAGGGGACGGGTCGCGCTCGCGGCGGCGCTCATGTCCGGAACTCCAGCAGGCGAGCGACGTAGCGGGCGAGCACGTCGATCTCGAGGTTCACCGCGTCGCCCGGCCGCAGCGTGCCGAAGGTGGTGACGGCGCTGGTGTGGGGGATGATGTTGACGCCGAAGACGGCCCCGTCAACCTCGTTCACGGTCAGGGAGACGCCGTCCAGCGCCACCGAGCCCTTCGGCGCGATCAAGGGCGCCAGCGCCTCCGGCGCGCGGAAGCGCCAGCGGACGGAGGCGTTCTCGGGCGTGGCCGACAGAACCTCGGCCACCCCGTCCACATGGCCGCTGACGAGGTGCCCGCCGAGCTCGTCGCCGAGGCGGAGAGAGCGCTCCAGGTTCACCCGGCTGCCCGCGCGCCAGCGCCCGACCGTGGTGCGCGCCAGCGTCTCGGCCGAGGCGTCCACGGCGAACCAGTCGTCGCCGAGCTGCACCGCCGTCAGGCAGCAGCCGGAGCAGGCGATCGAGGCGCCGACGGCCGCCGGCGCGGGCTCCCGCAGGAAGGCGGGCGCCACCCCGATCACCAGGCGCAGGTCGTGGCCGCCGCCGATCGGCTGCACCTCGCGCACCGTGCCGAGGGCGGTGACGATGCCGGTGAACATGCCTGTCTGCGCCCCGTTCTTCAGTTGCCGCGCTCGAACTCGGTCAGCCAGTCCTCGCCCAGGGGGCGGGAGGCGACGCGGTGGAATCTGGGCATTTCGGCGAGCCCTGTCACGGCCAGGGCCTCCACCGCCGCCCGCCCGTCGCCGCCCATGACGGCGGGCGCGTGGAACCAGGCGAGCCGGTCCACGAGCCCCGCCCGCAGCAGGCCGGCGGCGAGCGCCGCCCCGCCCTCGGCCAGCACACGCGTCACGCCGCGCTGGGCGAGGGCGCCGAGCAGGGCGCCGAGGTCGAGGCCGCCCGCGGGTCCGGCCGGCACCGTCAGGATCTCGACCCCGGCCTCCTGGTAGGGTGCGCGCCGGGCCGGCGGGTGGCCGGGGCGGGTGACGATCCAGGTCGGCACCTCGCGCGCGCTCGCCACCAGCCGGGCGGCGAGCGGCGTGCGCAGGCGCGCGTCCGCCACCACGCGCAGCGCGGGAAGCCGCGCCATCCCCGGCAGCCGGCAGGTGAGGTCCGGATCGTCCGCCAGCACCGTGCCGCTGCCGACCAGCACGGCGTCGTGGCGCGCGCGCAGCGCGTGCGCCTCGCGCCGGGCGGCGGGGCCGGTGATCCAGCGGCTCTCGCCGGCCGCAGTGGCGATCCGGCCGTCCAGCGTGGTGGCGAGCTTGAGCGTCACGAGCGGCAGGCCGAGCCTGATGCGACGCAGGAAACCGGCGTTGAGCGCCCGCGCCTCGGCCTCGCAGAGCCCGGTCTCGACGGCGATCCCCGCCGCGCGCAGGCGGGCGATGCCGGTGCCGTTCACCCGCGAATCGGGATCCTGCAGGGCGATCACGACGCGCGCGACGCCGGCGGCGATCAGCGCCTCGCAGCAGGGCGGCGTGCGGCCGTGATGCGAGCAGGGCTCGAGGGTGACGTAGGCGGTGGCGCCGCGCGCCGCCGCCCCGGCGCGGGCCAGCGCCTCGGTCTCGGCGTGCGGGCGGCCGCCGGGCTGGGTCCAGCCGCGCCCGACCACGCGGCCGTCGCGCACCAGGACGCAGCCCACCGCCGGATTGGGCCAGGCATTGCCGAGCCCGCGCCGCGCCAGCGCCAGGGCGGCGCGCATGTGGGCGAGGTCGTCGGGCTCGGCGGGCGGCATGCGGAAGGGGTTAGACCGCCCCGGCGGCGACGCCGCAAGGCGGCGGGACCGGCGCCGGGCGCGCCCCAGGCCGTCGCGCGGCGCGGACCGCGGAACCGGGCGCGGCGCGGCCCTGGCGTCACGCCGCGCCCGGGCGGGAGGCGCCGGGCGCCCTCTCAGGCGCTGTCGAGCTGGCCGAGGAAGGCCTGGAAGTCCTTCGCCTCGCGGAAGTTCCGGTAGACGCTTGCGAAGCGCACATAGGCCACCTGGTCGAGGTCCTTCAGCACCTCCATCACCATCTCGCCGATCTGGCGCGAGGTGACCTCCTGCTCGCCCTCGGTCTCGAGGCGCCGCTGGATGCCGTTGACGATCCGCTCGATCCGGTCCTCGTCCACCGGCCGCTTGCGCAGCGCGATGCGGATCGAGCGCGCGAGCTTCTCGCGGTCGAAGGGCACGCGCCGGCCGTCGGACTTGATCACGGTAAGCTCACGGAGCTGCACCCGCTCGAAGGTGGTGAAGCGGGCGCCGCAGCCGGCACAGGCGCGGCGGCGCCGGATCGCGCCGCCCTCCTCCGCCGGGCGGCTGTCCTTCACCTGGGTGTCCTCGGCCCCGCAGAACGGGCAGCGCATGGTTTCCTCCCTGGACCCACCGCCCCGCGCCCCTCAGGCCGCCGGATAGATCGGGAAGCGGCGGCAGAGGGCGAGCACCCGCTCCTTCACCGCCTGCTCCACCGCCGCGTTGCCCTCGGGCGCGTTGGCGCGGACGAGGCCGTCCAGCACCTCGCCGATCAGCCCCGCCACCGCGCGGAACTCCGCCTCGCCGAAGCCGCGCGTGGTCCCCGCCGGGGTGCCGAGGCGGATGCCGGAGGTGACCATCGGCTTCTCCGGGTCGAAGGGAATGGCGTTCTTGTTGCAGGTGAGATGGGCGCGGTTCAGCGACGCCTCCGCCGCCTTGCCGGTGAGACCCTTCGGCCGCAGGTCCACCAGCACCAGGTGGTTGTCGGTGCCGCCGGTGACGAGGCCGAAGCCCTGCGCCGCCAGCGCCTCCGCGAGCGCCTGCGCGTTGGCCACGACCTGGCGGGCGTAGGCGCGGAACTCCGGCCGCAGCGCCTCGCCGAACGCCACCGCCTTGGCGGCGATCACGTGCATCAGCGGCCCGCCCTGGGTGCCGGGGAAGATCGCGGCGTTGATCCGCTTCGCCAGCGCCTCGTCGTCGGTGAGGATCATCCCGCCGCGCGGGCCGCGCAGCGTCTTGTGCGTCGTCGTGGTGACGACATGCGCGTGCGGGAACGGCGAGGGATGCGCCCCGCCCGCCACCAGCCCGGCGAAATGCGCCATGTCCACCATGAAGTAGGCGCCGACCTCGTCGGCGATCTCGCGGAAGCGGGCGAAGTCCCAGTGGCGCGCATAGGCGCTGCCGCCGGCGATGATCAGCTTCGGCCGGCTCTCGCGCGCGATGCGCGCCACCTCCTCCATGTCGATGCGCTGGTCCTCGCGCCGCACCGTGTAGGGCACCGGCCGGAACCACCTGCCGGAGATGTTGACCGGCGAGCCGTGCGTCAGGTGCCCGCCCGCGGCGAGGTCGAGCCCCATGAAGACGTCGCCCGGCTGCAGCAGGGCGAAGAACACCGCCATGTTCGCCTGCGCCCCGGAATGCGGCTGCACGTTGGCGAAGCCGCAGCCGAACAGGCGCTTGGCGCGTTCGATCGCCAGCGTCTCGGCGATGTCCACGAACTCGCAGCCGCCGTAGTAGCGCCGGCCGGGATAGCCCTCGGCGTACTTGTTGGTCAGCACGCTGCCCTGCGCTTCCAGCACGGCGCGGGAGACGATGTTCTCGGAGGCGATCAGCTCGATCCCGTCCTGCTGGCGGGCGAGCTCGCGCCCGATCGCCTCGGCGATCTCCGGGTCGGCCTCGGCGAGCGGGGCGGAGAAGAAGCGGGCCGGGGCGACGGGCGGGCACTGTTCGTTCATGGCGGCGGGATCCAGTCCGGGCTGAGCTTGGCGACGCGGCGGTTGTGCCGGCCGCCCTCGTAGGGCGTGGCGAGGAAGGTGCGCAGCGCCTCGAGCGCCACCTCCGGCCCGATCAGCCGGGCGCCAAAGGCGATCACGTTGGCGTCGTTGTGCGCGCGGGTCAGCCGCGCCGAGGTCACGTCGTGCACCACGGCGCAGCGGATGGCGGGGTCGCGGTTGGCGGCGATGGCGATGCCGATGCCGGTGCCGCAGACCAGCACGCCGAAGCGGGCGAGGCCCTCCTTGACCGCGGCGCAGACGGCGCGGGCGAAGTCCGGGTAGTCCACGCTCTCCTCGTCGTCGGTGCCGAGGTCGAGCACGGGGTGGCCGGCGGCGCGCAGCGCATCGCGCAGCACGGTCTTCAGGCCGACGCCGGCGTGGTCGGCGCCGAGGGCGATCGGGGTGTCGGCGGGCGTCATCGGGGGCCTCCTACCATGCCGCGGGGAAAGGAGAAACGTGGGCCCCGGCCCTCCGGTGGCCGACCGTTGCGCAAGCGGCCGCGACTCGGGCCGCCGCGGGGGAGCGAAACCTTTCGCCCGCCCCCGGCCGGCGGAGGCGGACCTGCCCGCCGCGGCGCGACGCGGGGAAGCCCCTTCGCGCCGGGCCCGCCCGGCCGTGGCAGACTGGCCGAAGCGCGCGCGGCGGCGTAGGGTCCGCGCGACCGTCGCCCCGCACAGGAGCCGAGCCGCATGACCGACACGCCCCCCGCCTCCTCGCGCCCCGAGACCGTCGTCCTGCACGCCGGCTGGCGCGCCGATCCGACCACCGGCTCGGTCGCGGTGCCGATCCACCAGACCACCTCGTTCCAGTTCCGGGACACGGAGCACGCGGCGCGGCTGTTCGCGCTCCAGGAGATGGGGTTCATCTACACCCGCATCATGAACCCCACCCAGGACGTGCTGGAGAAGCGCGTCGCCGCGCTGGAGGGGGGTGTCGCGGCCCTCGCCCTCGGCTCCGGCCAGGCGGCGACCGCCTTCTCCATCCTCAACCTGACCGAGCCGGGGGACAACATCGTCTCCTCCACCGACCTCTATGGCGGCACCTGGAACCTGTTCGCCAACACGCTGAAGGGCCTCGGCGTCGAGGTGCGCTTCGTGGACCCGGCCGACCCGGAGGCGTTCGCCCGCGCCACCGACGCCCGCACCCGCGCCTACTACGCCGAGACCCTGCCGAATCCGAAGCTCGAGGTGTTCCCGATCGCCGAGGTGGCGGCGATCGGCCGCCGCCTCGGCGTGCCGCTGATCATGGACAACACCGCCGCCCCCGTCATCTGCCGCCCGCTCGAGCACGGCGCCGCGGTGGTGATGCACTCGCTCACCAAGTGGATCGGCGGCCACGGCACCGCGATCGGCGGCATCGTCGTGGACGGGGGCAATTTCGACTGGGAGAAGCACGCCGAGCGCTTCCCCACCCTGACCAGGCCGGATCCGTCCTACCACGGCGCCGTCTGGACCGAAGCGGTGAAGCCGCTCGGGCCCGTCGCCTACATCGTCCGCATGCGCACCTGCCTGATGCGCGACCTCGGCGCGCCGCTCGCGCCGATGAACTGCTTCCTCGCGCTGCAGGGCCTCGAGACCCTGCCGCTGCGCATGGAGCGGCACTGCGCGAACGCGCTCAAGGTCGCCGCCTGGCTGGCGAAGCACCCGGCCGTCGGCAAGGTGATCCACCCGAGCCTGATGACCGGCGAGGCGAGGCGCCGCGCCGACGCCTACCTCAAGGGCGGCTACGGCAGCCTGATCGGCTTCGAGCTGAAGGAGGGCGGCGCCGAGGCCGGGCGGCGCTTCATCGAGGCGCTGAAGATGTTCTACCACGTCGCCAACATCGGCGACGCCCGCAGCCTTGCCATCCACCCCGCCACCACCACGCACAGCCAGCTCGGCGTTGACGAGCAGGCGGCGACCGGCGTCACCCCGGGCTACGTCCGGCTCTCGATCGGCATCGAGCACATCGACGACATCATCGCCGACCTCGACCAGGCGCTCGCCGCCGCCACGGGGTCGGGCCTGCAGAGGGCCGCGGAGTGATGGACGCGAGCGCGCTCGGCCGCTTCCCCGCGACGCGCCTCCGGCGCAACCGCCGCGACGCCTGGACGCGGCGGCTGGTGGCCGAGAGCGCGCTCGCGGTGGACGACCTGATCTGGCCGGTCTTCGTGATGGAGGGGACCGGCCGCACCAGCGACGTCGCGTCGATGCCGGGCGTGGTGCGCGTCACCCTCGACCGGCTGCCGGGCCATGTCGAGCGCGCCGTCGCGCTCGGCATCCCCGCCGTCGCCCTGTTCCCGATGACGCCGCCGGAGCGGAAGGACGCCGAGGGGACGGAGGCGCTCAACCCCGACAACCTGATGTGCCGCTCGGCGCGGCTGCTCAAGAAGGAGTTCCCCGACCTCGGCCTGATCGGCGACGTCGCCCTCGACCCCTACACCGACCACGGCCATGACGGCGTGATCCGCGACGGCTACGTCGCCAACGACGAGACGCTCGCGGTGCTGGCGCGCCAGGCGGTGATCCAGGCCGAGGCGGGCATAGACGTGATCGCGCCGTCGGACATGATGGACGGCCGCGTCGGCGCGATCCGCGCCGCGCTCGACGCCAAGGGCCTGATCCACACCCGCATCATGTCCTACGCGGCGAAGTACGCGAGCGCGTTCTACGGCCCGTTCCGCGATGCCGTGGGCTCGGCCGCGGCGCTCAAGGGCGACAAGAAGACCTACCAGATGGACCCGGCCAATTCCGACGAGGCGCTGCGCGAGGTGGCGCTGGACCTCGCCGAGGGCGCCGACATGGTGATGGTCAAGCCGGGCATGCCCTATCTCGACATCGTCCGCCGCGTGAAGGACGCCTTCGGCGTGCCGACCTTCGCCTACCAGGTGAGCGGCGAGTACGCGATGATCATGGCTGCGGTGCGGAACGGCTGGCTCGAGCGCGAGCGCGCGGTGATGGAGAGCCTGCTCGCCTTCAAGCGCGCCGGCGCCAACGGCGTCCTCACCTACTTCGCGGTCGAGGCGGCGGAGCGCCTGCGGCGGGGCGGCTGAGCCGAGGCGCCGAGGCCGGGCGGGCCAGGCATGGCGGCGGGGCGACACTCCCGGGCCCCCGCGTCCGGCGGGCCCGGGGCGCGATGAGCGGCGCGGCGGACACGGCGCGCCCAGGCCTGCGCGGGATGGCGAGCCCGCGCCTCGCCGCGCGCCTTGCCGCTTGGCGTCGGCGCCTTCCGGAGCGCCTGGACGGCGCGGCGGCGCGCTGGTCGCTTGCCATCGAGGGGCCGCTCGCCGCGGGCGAGACGGCGGCGCAGCTCTTCGCCGTGCGCCGCCCGGACGGCGCCCCCGCGGTGCTGAAGCTCGCCCCGCCCGGCCAGGGGCTGGAGGCGGAGGCGGCGGCGCTCGCCGGATTCGCCGGCCGGGGTGCGGCCCGGCTGCTCGCGGCCGATCCGGGCCTCGGCGCCCTGCTCCTCGAGCGGCTCGAGCCTGGCACCCCGCTCCGCCGGCTTGCGGCGCGCGACCCGGACGCCGCCATCCTCGCCGCCGCCTCCGTCATGCGCGCCCTGCGCCGCCCGCCGCCCGCCGGCGCGGTGCTCACCGACGCCGCCGGCTGGGTGCGAGCGCTGGAACGCGCCAGGGACGCCCCCGGCCCGCTGCCGCGGGCGATGCTCGCGCGCGCGGCGGCGCTGATGCGCGCGCTCGCCGCCAGCGCGCCGCCGCCGGTCCTGCTGCATGGCGACCTGCACGCCGGCAACATCCTCAGCGACGGCGCGCAGGGCTGGCGCGCCGTTGATCCCAAGGGCCTGATCGGCGATCCCGCCTTCGAGGCCGCCGCCTTCCTGCGCGACCCGCCGGGCCCCGCCCCTGCCGCCGCGGACATGGCGCGCCGCATCGCCCTGCTCGCCGAGGCGGCCGGCCTGTCGCGCGAGCGGACCGCCGGCTGGGGCTATGCCGGCGCCGCCCTTGCCGCGGCCTGGGCGGTGGAGGACGGCTCCGACCCCGCGCCCTGGTGCGCCGTCGCCGCCGCCATCGCCCCGGCGCTTGCGCCCGCCTGACCCGCCGCCGCGGCTTCGGCCGCCCCCTCGAAGAAGGCGACCAGCGCCCGGGTCTGCATCGGATCGCGCCCCAGGCGGACGTCCTCGAAGCCGCAATGCCCGCCGCCCGCGGCCAGCACCGGCTGCACGGCGGGGCAGTCCGCCCAGTCCACCGCCTCCAGCGACGCCGCCGGCACGATCGGGTCGTCCGCGGCCTGCAGCAGCAGGGTCGGCACCCGGATCGCCGGCAGCGCGCGGCCGGGCCGGGTCAGCTCGACATAGGTCGCATAGCTCGGAAAGCCGAAGCGCGGCGCCGAGACCATCGCCTCGAACTCCCGCACCGAGCGCGCCGCCGCCGCCGCCACGCGCAGCCCGGCGTCGAGATCGCGCGCCCGCGCCACCGCCAGCACCTCGCGCCGGTAGAGCGCAAGCAGCAGCGGCCCGAACAGCCGATGCGCCTCCATCGCCGCGTGCGCCGCCGCCGGATCGAGCGGTGCGCTGATCGCCGCGCCGGCGAGGAGGCGCGGCATCCCCTCCTCCTCCGCATGGCGGCCGAGCAGGTTCAGCACCAGCCCCCCGCCGAGCGACCATCCCGCGACCGCGACGCCCGCCTCCGTGAGCGCGGGCGGCAGCGCGCGCAGCACATCGCGCAGGTCCTCGGCGCGGCCGATGTGGTAATGGCTCGTGCTGCGCGGACCGGAGAGGGCGTTGCCGCGCAGGTTGAGCCGCAGCACCGGGAAGCCGCGCTCGATCAGGGCGCGCGCAGCGGCGCGCAGGCAGGGGTCGTTCTCGGTGCCGACCAGGCCGTGGACGAGCAGCGCCAGCGGCCGGCGGCGCTCCGGCGCGCCTTCCGCCGCCGGGAGGTGCAGGCTGGCGGCGAGCTGGTCGCCATCCGGCAGCGGGATCCGGAGCCGGTGGCCCGGCCGCGGCAGGGCCGGCCGGATCGGCCAGGCGACGCCGCGCAGGGTCTGGAGCGTGCCGCCGAGGAAGGGCGGCCGGGGAACGAAACGGTGGCGCAGGGGGCGGGGCATGATGCCCGCTGCAACGCGCCGGCCCGCGCACGGTTGGCGCGCCGCCTGGCGGCCCGCGGCCAGGACCGGATGCATCCGCCGCCGGCCCGCCCGGATGGCTCGGGCCTGCCCGCTGGTGGCGCGGATGCGCGCTCCCGGCCGCTTCCCGTTGCCCGCGATCGCCTCCAGGGCCCGTCCTTCCCCGTGCCGTGCCCGCGGCAGCAGCCCCCGCCTGCCATCGGCGGAGCCGCTCCGCGCTCCCGCCTGTTTCCAGCCCTCCGCGACCGGCTCTAGGCTTGCCGCCGACCCCGCGCCGGGGCGAGAGGAATTTGGGAGCCATGCCATGAGTGGGATCACGCGCAGCGAGGCGGAGCTCGCGCTGGCGGAGCGGGCGCGCCGCGTGCTGCCGGCGGGCGGCTTCGGCAACGTCTCCTTCGACATCGTCGTCCGCGAGGGCCGCGGCAGCCGGGTCTGGGACGTGAGCGGCAACGAGTACGTGGACTACCTGCTCGGCTCCGGCCCGATGTTCGTCGGCCACGCCCACCCGGAGGTGGTCGCCGCGGTGCAGGAGCAGCTCCCCAAGGGGTTCACCTTCTTCGCCAACAACGAGCCCGGCATCGTGCTGGCGGAGAGGATCGTCGAGGCCGTCCCCTGCGCCGAGCAGCTCCGCTACGTCTCCACCGGCACCGAGGCCGACCTCTACGCGATGCGCGCCGCCCGCGCCTTCCGCGGGCGCGAGAAGATCGTGAAGTTCGAGGGCGGCTACCACGGCATGAGCGACTACTCGCTGATGAGCCTCGCCCCGAAGCGCCCGGCCAATTTCCCCCGTCCGGTGCCGGATTCCGCCGGCATCCCGCGCAGCGTCGAGGACGAGGTGCTGATCGCCCCCTTCAACGACGTCGCGGCGGTGGAGCGCCTGATCGAATCGCGCCACGACGAGATCGCCGGCGTGATCGTCGAGCCTTTCCAGCGCCTGCTGCCGCCCACGCCCGGCTTCCTGCAGGGCCTGCGCGCGATCACCGCGCGCTTCGGCATCCCGCTGATCTTCGACGAGGTCGTCACGGGCTTCCGCTTCGCCTGGGGCGGCGCGCAGGAGTACTACGGCGTGGTGCCGGACCTCTGCACCCTCGGCAAGATCATCGGCGGCGGCTTCCCGCTCGCGGCGATCGCCGGGCGTGCCGAAATCATGGCCCACTTCGACCGGTCGCGCGTCGGCGAGGACCGCTTCCTGTTCCAGGTCGGCACGCTCTCCGGCAACCCGGTCGCCGCGGTCGCTGGCCTCGCCACGCTCGACATCCTGCGCCGCCCGGGCGCCTACGAGCGCGTCTTCGCCACCGGCCGCGCGCTGATGGAGGGCTTCGCGCGGATCCTGCGCGAGGCGGGCGTACCGGGCCAGGTGGTGGGCGAGCCGCCGCTGTTCGACGTGTTCTTCGCCGAGGAGGAGATCCGGGACTACCGCGCCACGCTGCGCGCCGACGCGGCGAAGCAGCGCCACGTCAACGCGACGCTCCGCGCACGCGGCGTGCTGAAGGGCGACAGCAAGTTCTACGTCTCCCTCGCGCACGACGAGCGCGACGTGGCGCAGACGCTGGACGCCTTCCGCCACGCCATCGCCACCCTGCCCGGCGAGCGGGCCGCGGCGGAGTGAGGCGCGGGCAAGAGGGCGCTTGACCGCCCCCCGCCCGGCGGCCGCGGCGTTGACCGCGCGACCGGCCGGGGAGAGAAACCCGCATGCCGCCCCCGCATCGCCGCCCGCTGCCGGGAAGCGCCGCCGTCGCGCTCGCGGCGGCGAACCCGTCCGCCCGGGCGCTGCCGGCAGGCGGCGCGGCAGGTGCGGACCGGCCGCGCCGCCACGATCGCCGTCCCTGCCGCGCCCGGCGCCGCGCTGGACGCGCTCGCGTGCTTCCTCGCCCGGGCGATAGGCCCCACGCCCGGCCGCAGCGTGGTGGAAGAGAACGTCAGCGGCGGCAGCGGCCGGATCAGCCTGCAACGCGTGATACGCGCGGAGGCGGACGGGTACACGCCGATCCTCGGCACAGCGGTTCACCGTGCTCGCTCCGTCGCGCACGCCGGAAGCGATCATCAACCGGATGCACGCCGCGCTCACCGAGAGGGCGCCGTTTGCCGCAGGCGCGCACGGTGTAAGTCCGCGCCGGCGTCGAGCCGCTGACCTCGCCTTCTCCCGCCGCCTGCCGCGAGTTCCCCGCCGCGGAGATCAGCCGTTGGGGCGTGATCGCGCGCAAGGTCGGGGCCAGGGCAGGCCGAGGGGCGGCGGGCTGCGCGGCTATCGCGCACCGCGTGCCCGCCAGGTCGGCCGATCCGTCGGGCGAACTGCCGCCCGAGCGGGCACAGGCGCCTCCGAGGGGGCCGCGGACGGCGCCGCCGATCCGGGAACGCGAAACCGCCCGCCGGGCAGCAGGGAGGAGCCGTTGCCGCGCTTCCCCGAACCGAGCGAACGCGCGGCGCATCATGTCGATCGCCCCGGCCCTGTCACCCCGGATCCCTCTCACACCGGATTAAAGGGCGAAGCGCAAACGCACCTGGAAAAGGTTCCGGTAATACTCCTCGGCGCCGCCCTTGGCCTCGATCCGGGTCAGGAATTGATAGCTCGCGCTCAGCGACATGTTCCGGTTGATCAGCCAGCGGCCCGAAAGGATCGTGTACATATCGGTCGCACGCAGGTGCGTTTCGTACTCCCGGCGATCAAATCCGAGTTCGGCCCCGAGGATCACGTTGCGCAGCAGCTCGTGGTCCACCCGGAGCTGGGCCAGCGAGCGGGTGTAGCTGACCTGGCTGAGGGCGATCGATTCCTCCACGGTCCGGCGCACCCCGAAGGTGACGGTGGTGAGCAGGGTCGGCGTCCAGATGACCTCGCCTTCGAGGGCCAGGCCCTCGAGATTCTTGATCTGCGGCGAATCGTAGTTGCGCTGGCGATAGCCGATCCCGAAGCGGGCCTGCCAGACGCCGTCGAAATCGTACTGGAACCCCGTCAGGATCTCCCAGGTGAAACTGTCGCGGCCCCGCGAGATCGCGTCGTCGTAGCGGATCTCCTGGATGCGGCCGATCAGCGTGACGAGCCGCCCCGGCGCCAGGGCGTAGCCGCTGCCGAGGGCGGCGAGCCAGGTCTTGTGGTCGTTCTGGGACAGCGGCGCGACCCGGTTGCCGAACGACACGTCCTCGAACTGGTAGATCCGGTAGTTGAGGAGGCCGGTCAGGAAAAGCCTGTTGAGCCTTGCGTTTCCGCTGACCTGGAACTCGTCCACGTCGTAGGGCGCCGGGCGGGAAAGGCCCGCCTGCTGGATGTCCACGCTGAAGACGTCCAGGTGCTGGCGCAGGTGATTGTAGCGGGCCTCGACGCTCGAACTGCCTCCGATGTCCAGCCGCCCGAAGGCGCCGACGGACCAGTCGCGCCAGTCGAGGATCGTTTGCGAGAAATGGCGCACTTCCGAATAGCTCGCCGTGACGCCGACACCGTGGCGGGTCCAATCGCTCCGCAGGCCCGCGTCGAGGCTCCAGGCGCCGAAGCCGTCGCCGGTTCGGTCGCGGCGGGTGGCGAAGACGTTGTCGTTGTAACTGAGCCCCGCCTCGGCCGCAGCATCGAGCCGGAACGCGCCGGCGCGGACGCCGAGCGGGTCGAACTCGGGCCGCGGGCGCGTCTGCACGGTGACGCCGCGCGCCGTGGATTCCGGCGGGAAGGTCTGGGCCAGCGCAGGAAGTCCCGCCACGCCGGCGAGCAGGAGCAGGCCGCGCGCTGCCGCGCCCATGGGCGCGAAAGATTCACGGAAGCGGAACACCTGACGACTCCCGGTGCGGAACCCCGGGTTGTTGTGCTACCACGCATCGGCAAGGCCGGTCATCTTCGGAATGAAGCCGGCTTTCCTCGCTTATTGCGTGGAGGTGCGCGGTCCGCGCGCTTCGACGTTTTCTTCATCGTATTTCGCAATAGGTAGGCGCGATGATGTCGTCTGCAGAAGCATTGCGGCTGGGCTCCATTGGAGGCGCGCCTTCCCGCGCCGGGGCGGCTGACGCCTCTCCCGGCCCCGATCCCGCCCTTCCCCGCCTCGCCGCCTTCCGCTCGGGCGACGGCGGCGGCGGCGAGGACCGGCGTCTCTCCGACCTGCTGGCCTACGCCCTCGCCGTCGAGGCGCACGAGGCCGCCCTCGCCGCGGCCAGGCCCCCCGCCCCGTTGACGCCCGAGGCGATCAGGCGCCTGCGCGACCAGGCGGCACGGCAGCTCCACGACCATGCCTTCCGCTTCCTCCACAACCGGGTCGAGGAGATCCGCGCCGAGGCGATCGCCGAGCATCTCGGCCGCCATCCGCGGCCGCCCGGCCTCCCCAGGCTCGTCCTCGCCAACCTGATCGCCCTGGCCCTCGCCGCCCTGGCCGCGGCCTGGCTGCAGGGGCATCCCGAAACGCTGGCCGGGCTGCTCGCGGCGTTCGGAGGCTGAGGCGAACGATGTTCTTCGGCAACCGTGCCCAGAGCCTCGCCGGCCTGACCGGCGAACGCGCGGCCGAGACGCCGCTGGTCCGCGCGCTCGGCGCCTGCAGGCGGCAATTCTGGGCGGTCGGGCTGTTCAGCGGGGTGGTGAACCTGCTCCAGCTCACCGTCTCGATCTACATGATGCAGGTGTTCGACCGGGTGCTCTCGACCCGCAGCACGGACACGCTGCTCTACCTCACCCTGATCGCGGTCGCGGCGATCGGCCTGCTGGCGCTGCTCGAGGCGGCGCGCGGCAAGGTGATGCACCGCGTCGCCGCCTGGGTCGAGCACCGGGTGGCCCCGGAGGGCTTCGTCCGCGCGGTCGAGAGCCAGCTCCGCGGCCGGCCCTACCGGATGGAGGCGCTGCGCGACCTCGCCGTCTGCCGCAACTACCTCGGTTCGCCCGGCGCGCTCTCGCTCTACGACGTGCCCTGGGTGCCGGTCTATCTCCTGGCGATCTTCGCCCTGCACCCGGTGATGGGCTGGATCGCGGTCGGCGGGGCGGCGCTGCTGTTCGTCCTGACCGTCCTGAACGAGATCGCCACCGCGAACCTGCTGCGCCAGGCCAGCACCGCGGCCATGGCGAGCCAGCGCCGGGCCGAGTCCATCGTCCGCAACGCCGAGGTGATCGACAGCATGGGCATGCTGCCCGCGGTGATGGCCCGCTGGCGCGAGGCGGTCGGCGAGGCCGCCCCCGCCATGGGCGCGGCCTCGGACCGGGCCGCGGTGCTACTGGCGATCACCAAGTTCATGCGCTTCGCCGTGCAGATCGCGATCCTCGGCGTCGGCGCCTATCTGGTGCTGCGGCAGGAGATCACCGCGGGCGCCTCGATCGCCGGCTCGATCATCATGGGCCGGGCGCTCGCCCCGGTGGAGATGCTGATCAGCGGCTACAAGCAGCTCGTCCAGGCGCGGCAGAGCTTCCGCCGGCTCAACGCCTTCCTCTCCCTGCCCCGCCTGCGCCCCCCCGGCCTGCCGCTGCCCGAGCCGACCGGCCGGCTGACCGTGGAGCGCGTCTCCTACGCCTTCCCGGGCCAGCCGGTGGCGACCATCAAGGGGGTGACCTTCGCGCTCGCCGCCGGCGAGAGCCTCGCCGTGATCGGCCCCTCGGCGGCCGGCAAGACCACCCTGATCCGGCTGCTGATCGGCACGCTGCAGCCGACCGCGGGCAACGTCCGCCTCGACGGCGCCGACGTCTACACCTGGATGCGCGAGGATTTCGGCCGCCATGTCGGCTACCTGCCGCAGGACGTGGAGCTGTTCGACGGCACCGTCTTCCGCAACATCGCCCGCATGGGCGAGGCCGAGCCGGAGGCGGTGTTCGAGGCCGCACGGCTCGCCGGCTGCCACGAGATGATCCTGCGCCTGCCGCAGGGCTACGACACCGAGATCGGCGATGGCGGCCAGCACCTCTCCGGCGGCCAGCGCCAGCTCATCGGCCTGGCGCGGGCGATGTTCGGCAACCCGAAGCTGGTCGTCCTCGACGAGCCGAACTCCAACCTCGACGGCGACGCCGAAGCGGCGCTGCTGCGCGCCCTCGCCGACCTCAAGCGCCGCGGCACCACGGTGGTGCTGGTCTCGCACCGCCCGACCCTGGTGCAGGGCGTGGACAAGGTGCTGCTGCTGCGCGACGGCGCGGTGGAGATGTTCGGCCCGCGCGCCGAGGTGCTGAAGCGCCTGATGCAGCCCGCCCGCCCGCAGGAGATCCCCGCCGCGCCCTCCCGGTCCGCACCGGGCCTGGAGGGACAGAGGGCCGCCCGATGACCGTCGGCACCACCACCCGCCCCCCCACCGCCGTGACCCGCCTGCCGGACCGCGCCGCGCCGGCCGCCGCGAGCCCGCCGGCCGCGGCGCCTGCCGCGGGCGGCCGCGCCGTCGCCGCGCCACGCCGCGTCGCCCTGCCCGCATTCGCCACCCACGGCACCCCTGGCGCCGACACGCTGCCGGCGGCGGCGCGCGACGCGCTCCTGGACGCGCCGCGTCCCCGCACGCGCGGCCCGGTGCTCTTCGGCCTGGCCGCCATCCTCCTGTTCTTCGGGGGCTTCGGCGCCTGGTCCGCCCTCGCCCCGCTCTCCGAGGCGGCGGTCGCCCCCGGCGTCATCAAGGTCGAGGGGCAGCGCCGCACCATCCAGCACATGGAGGGCGGCTACATCCGCGAGATCCTGGCGCGCGACGGCGACCGGGTGGAGCGCGGCCAGGTCCTGATGCGCCTCGACGACATCCAGTCCGGCGCCAACCTGGAGACCCTGCGCAGCCAGCGCTGGGCGCTGCTCGCGCAGGACGCGCGCCTCTCCTCCGAGTTCGCCCGGCTGCGCGAGATCGCCTTCCCGCAGGAGCTGCTCGCCGCCGAGGACCCCCGCGCGCGCGACGCCGTCGCCGGCCAGCGCGCCCTGTTCGAGGCGCGGCAGGCGAGCCTCGCGAGCCAGATCGGCGTGCTCGAGGCCCGCATCGAGCAGCAGCTCGCGGCGCGCGAGTCGGCCGAGGGGACGCTGCGCTCGGCGCAGCAGCAGCTCGCCAGCTTCCGGCAGGAGGAGGCCGACATCGGGCCGCTGGTCCGCCAGGGCCTGATCCAGCGGCCGCGCCTGCTGCAGATCCAGCGCAGCGCGACCGAGCAGGAGGCGCGCATCGTCGCCGCCCAGGCCGACATCGAGCGCGCCAACCACGCCATCGCCGAGGCGCGCGGCCAGATCCGCCAGGTCGTGGACCAGCGCCTGCAGGAGGTCTCGACCGAGCTGCACGAGGTCCGCACCCGTCTCGCCGAGGTCGAGGAGCGGCTGCGCGCCGCGCAGGACGTGGCGCAGCGCCGCGACATCGTCGCGCCGGAGCCGGGGATCGTCGTCAACTCGCGCTTCTTCACCGTCGGTGCCGTGGTCCGCCCCGGCGAGGCCGTCATGGACCTCACCCCGCTGCAGGACCGGCTGATCGCCGAGGTGATGGTCCAGCCCCACGACATCGACGTCGTCTATCCGGGCCTGCGCACCGAGGTCCGGCTGCCCGCCTTCAAGCAGCGCCTCGTCCCCTATCTGCACGGCCACGTGACCTATGTCGCCTCGGACGTGACCATGGACGAGCGCACGCGGCAGAGCTATTTCCGAGCCTTCGTCCTGATAGACCAGGACCAGCTCGCGCATCTGCCGAACGTGCATCTGGTGCCCGGCATGCCGGTTGAGGCCTACATACAGGTCGGCGAACGGAGCTTCTTCCGCTACATGATCCAGCCGATCCTGGACAGCTTCCACCGCGCCTTCCGGGAGCAGTAGCGCCCGCCGCGAACCGGGCGGCGGCACTACGGAACCGCAAGGGACGAACCGCGCTACCCGACGGAGGGCAGGACGCCATGGCCGAAATCCGCACGATCCTCTTCGCCGACGGCATGCTCGACGCCAGCGTCGTGCACGGCGTCGTGCGCATCACGCTGGCGCAGAGCGGCGCCGAGGGGAAGCCGACCCCGGTCGGCCAGCTCTGCGTGCCGCTGGTCCAGTTGCCGGCGCTCGCCAACGGCCTCATCGCCCTGCTGCGCCAGGTCGAGGCCAGGGCGAGGGAGGCGCAGCAGCGCCAGGTGCAGGAGCCCGCCGCCGCGCCGGAAGGGGAGGACGCGGCCATGCCCGCGCCGCCGCCGGGCACCTTCCGCTTCCAGGGCTGATCCCGTGGCCCCGGCCGCCACGGCGGCCAGGCGCGGCGCGGGGCGGCGATGGAGCGCGGAGGCGGGACCGCGGCGCGGCCGACGCTCGCCTTCCGCCTTCGCCACCCGTCGCCGCGCGCCCGGCACGCTGCGCCGGGCGGGCCCGCGCGGCAGGGCGGCACGGCGCCCAGAAAGAGTGCCGCCCCGCGGGCGGGGCCTTGAGCGGATCGCGGGGGGCCACGCTTGGCTGTTCCGCGGGCGCCAGAAAGCGGGCCGAAGTTGTCGCCTCGCGCCCGGTCGATCCCGGATGCGTGCCCGCAGCGTGGCGGGTGCGCCGCGGCGGATATCGGCGCCGACCGACCCGCGCCGCGCTGCGACGCCGGTGCCCCCGAGGCATCTCGGCATCGCGGCGGCAGGCCGCGCCGGCGCCGAGACGCCGACCACGCGCCCCATCCGTCCGGCGAGCCGGGCGGCTCTTGCCCCGACGAAGCCGCGGTCAGGAGCAGCCTGCTCCGGAGGCGTTCGCGCTTCCTGCGGGCGGCAATGGCTCCGGCGCGGCGTCTGCCGGGCGAAGCACAGGACGAGGACAGGCCCCTCTGCCGGCGGCGCCTCCCCCAGGCTCTGCGCCCAATTGCCGTGGGAACGGTGCGATGATTCGCCCTGCCCAACGGCGGGGGGATGGACCGTGTTGCGCCTGTTCGGGCTGAGCGACGTGCCGTGGGCGGCGAGCGAGCCGCATCCGGCGATGGTCCACACCGGGCCGCGGCGCGTGGACGACCGGCGGGGGATCGGCGGCATCGTGCACCGTTTCCGCGAAGGCTGCCGCTGGCGTGCCCTGCCGCCGGAATAGGGGCCATACGCCACCGTCTTCAACCGTTGGAACCGCTGGAGCCAACGCGGGCTCTGGCAGCGCATCCTCGCCGCCCTCGTCGCCTGCGCCGACCCGCCGCGGGGCGCGCCGATCGGCAGTGCCGCCGTGAAGGCGCACCGCTCGGCGGCCGGCGCGAAAGGGGGGGAAGGCGATGCCAGCCACCAGGCGATCGGCCGCTCGCGCGGTGGGCGCCCCGCCAGGGGCCACGCGCTCTGCGACGAGCAAGGCCGCCCGCACGCGATCCTGCCGACCGGCGGCAACGGCGCCGCCGTCACCGCCGCCGCCACGCCGGTCTCGGCTGTCGCCCCGCCCCGCGAACTCGTCGCCGACAAGGGCTGCGACGCCAACCGCCGGCGCCGCCGCGGCCATCCCCGGCACCTCGTCGCGCAAGGTTGCCTTCCCGCGCGACGCCGAACGCTACAGGCCCCGCA
>NZ_JAHZUY010000052.1 GCF_019458025.1 Caldovatus aquaticus
GAGGAGCTGCGCGCGCGGCGCGGCGAGGCCGAGGCGGAGTGCGCGGCGCTCGCGGGCGCGCCCGAGGCCGCGGCGGAACGCCGGCGCGAGGCGGCGCGCCTCGTGGCCGAGGCCGAGGCCGCGCACCGCACCGCCGCCGCGGCGCTCGCCGCCGCCGAAGCCGAGGCGCGCGCGGCCGCCGAGGCGCGGCGTGCCGCCGATGCCGCCTTCGCCGCCACGCGCGAGGCGCAGCTCCGCGCCGAGGCCGAGGCGGCGCGGGCCGAGGCCGCGGCGCAGGCGGTCGCCGAGCGCATCGCCGAGCGCCTCGGCCCGGACGCCGACCAGGCGCTGCCGGCCGCCGAGGACCTGAGCGACGCGGCGGAGGAGAAGGCGCGCCGCAGGCTCGAGCGCCTCGCGCGCGAGCGCGAGGAGATGGGCCCCGTCAACCTGCGCGCCGAGATCGAGGCGCGCGAGGTCGAGGAGCGCATCGCCGCGATCGGCCGCGAGCGCGAGGAGATCGGCGCCGCCATCGCCAAGCTGCGCGGCTCGATCGGCCACCTCAACCGCGAGGCGCGCGAGCGGCTGCGCGAGGTGTTCGACCGCGTGGACGCCGAGTTCCGCGCGCTGTTCACGCGCCTGTTCGGCGGCGGGCGGGCGCATCTCGCCCTCGTCGGCTCGGACGATCCGCTGGAGGCGGGGCTCGAGATCTTCGCCGAGCCGCCGGGGAAGAAGCTCGCGGCGCTGTCGCTGCTCTCGGGCGGCGAGCAGGCGCTCACCGCGCTGTCGCTGATCTTCGCCGTGTTCCGCTGCCAGCCCGCGCCGGTCTGCGTGCTGGACGAGGTGGACGCGCCGCTCGACGACGCGAACGTCGAGCGGCTGTGCGACCTGCTCGACGCCATGGCGGCGGAGAGCGGCACGCGCTTCCTGATCGTCACGCACCACCCGCTGACCATGGCGCGGATGCACCGCCTCTACGGCGTGACGATGCAGGAGCGCGGGGTGTCGCGGCTGCTCTCGGTGGACCTCGAGCGCGCGGTGGAGATGGCAGAGGGGCCGCGGCCGGGCTGAGGCCCCGGCCCTCCCCGTCCGCCGCCCCCGGCGGCCGGCCTCAGGGCGGCAGGCGGATCGCGCCGTCGAGCCGGATCGTCTCGCCGTTGAGCAGCGGGTTGGCGCAGATCGCCAGCACCAGCTTCGCGTACTCGGACGGCCGCCCCAGCCGCTTCGGGAACAGCGGCAGCGCCTCCAGCGCCGCGCGCGCCTCGGCGTTCAGCCCCTTCATCATCGGCGTCTCGATCAGGCCGGGCGCGATGGTCACCACCCGCACGCCGAACCGCGCCAGCTCGCGCGCCGCCGGCAGGGTGAGGCCGACCACGCCGGCCTTGCTCGCGGAATAGGCGCACTGCCCGATCTGCCCCTCGAAGGCGGCGACCGAGGCGGTGTTCACCACCAGGCCGCGCTCGCCCTCGGCCAGCGGCTCGGTGCGCATCATCCGCGCCGCGGCGAGGCGCAGCACGTTGAAGGTGCCGATCAGGTTCACCTGCACCACGCGGCCGAACAGGTCGAGCGCGTGCGGCCCGCCGCGCCCGACCACCCGCGCCGCCGCCGCGATGCCGGCGCAGTTCACCGCGATCCGCACCGGCCCGAGCGCGGCCGCCCGGTCGAGCGCGGCCTCGACCGCCGCCGGGTCGCACACGTCCCCGGCCGCGGCGACGCCGCCGATGCGGCTCGCCACCTCCTGCGCGCCCTCGGCCCGCAGGTCCATCACCACCACGCGAGCGCCCGCCGCGGCCAGGGCCTCCGCGGTCGCCGCGCCGAGGCCGGACCCGCCGCCGGTCACCAGGGCGGCTGCTCCCTGCACGTCCATCGGCTCGATTCCTCCCTCCTCAGGCAAGCCTCGCGCCGCCGGGACGATGGACCGGCCGCGGCGGAGGCCGGATCGCGGCGGCGTCGCCGGCGCGCCGCCGCGGGACGGGCCGCCTCAGCGGCGCTCGGCGCTCGCCGCCGAGGTGGTGCGCGCCGCCCGGACGGGCCGGGTGCGGCTCGGCCGCGTCGTGGCCTCGCTGCAGGCCGCGGCCTGGTAGGGCTGGATGATGTTGCGCTCGACCCCGAAGCGGGCGAGCTGCGCGCTGTCGAGCGCCATCGCCTCGCGGAAGAACACCTGCGTGTCGCGGCAGAAGGAGGAGCCGTGCCGGATGTTCTCCTCGGACTGCGCGTTGGCGAGGACGGTGTCGTACTGGTTGAAGCGGGTGCGGCCCTGGCCGCCGTGGAGGCGGCGGAAATGGCCTTCGGCCTGGGTGTAGGCGCTGCCGAGCTCGCGCTGGAAGCGGCGGACGAAGGCGTTGTACGCCTCCTCCTGGCGGCAGGCGACGGCGCCGACCATCAGCCGGCTCTGCAGCGCGCGCAGCTCCAGCGCGGCCTGCTCGGCGGGCTGCAGGCAGGCGGGGGCGGGCGCGGCGAGGGCCGGCGAGGATGCGACGGCCAGGGCGCCGATGCCGGCGAGGATCGAACGGAAGGATGTCATCGCGGCCGGGTTCTCCGAAGGAGCGTGTGGCGGGCGGGAGCCCCTGCGCGCAGGTGCGCGCCCCGGCGGCGGCGCCGCCGCCGGAGCGGCGGGCCCGCGTGCCCCGAGGGTCGCGCAGGCCCCCTCCCGTGCCGCGATCCTACAGGCCCGGCGCCGTCGCGCGAAGCCTCGTTCGGCCGGTCGCCGCCTTTCCGTGTCAGGGGGTTGCCGTCAGATCACGCCAAACAGGTAGAGGATGACGATCGGGATCGGGATGCCGACCAGCCAGAGCAGGATGCCGCGCAATGCCGGGGTTCCTCGCCTTGTCGCGCCGTGACGGCCGGCAACGCGCGGATCGGGCCGCGGGTTGCGGCGGCCGCGGTCATGCCGGCGCGCGCCGCGCGCACGCCAGCGCCCGGCGCATCCCGGCAAGGCGCGCGAGATCGGCCATGCGGCGGTCGAGGAAGGCGAGGGTCGCGGCGAGGTGGGTCTCGGGATCGGCTCCGTCCGCCTCGGGGCGCAGCCAGTAGGCGAGGGTCGCGAGATAGATCGCCGCGAGGCTCGCCCGCCGCGTGTACCAGGAGAAGTCCGCCGAGCGGTCGCCCGCCGCGTGCCACATCGCGTCCGCGGTGCGCGCCGTGCAGCGCGCCGCGGCGGCGGCGTTCCAGGGCAGGGCGAGCAGCGCGAGGGCGCGGCGCAGCGCCTCGCGGTGCGGTGCTGCCGCGCGCAGGCGCAGCTCGACGAGGCGGCGGATGCGCGCCGGCGTGCGCAGGGCGGCGAGGTTCGCCGCCGCCGCGGCCTCGGCCATCTCGCGGTCGGCGAGGTCGGACCATGCCTCGATCGCGCCGACCGGCCCGCGCGGGAAGAGCGAGGCCGCCTCGACGGGGTCGCGGCCGAGATCGGCGAGGCCGGCGCGCAGCGCCGCCCAGGTCCAGCCGCGCGCGGGGACGTGCCGAAGGATGGCGCGGATCGCGGCGTCGCGCTCCGGGCTCCGCTCGATCGCGGCGCAGCCCGCCGTCACGGCCGCGGCGCCGCGGGGGCGGCGGCGCCCTCGGCGGCGGCCCCCTTGCGCTCGGCCTCCTCGGCGGCGGCGCGGGCGAGCTCCTCGGTGAAGCCGAACAGCGAGAGGTCGTCCATCCGCATCGGATAGAGCACGCCGTCGAGGTGGTCGGCCTCGTGCTGGAAGACGCGCGCGGTCAGGCCCTCCGCCTCGCCCTCGACCGGCCGCCCCTCGGCGTCGAGGCCGCGGAAGCGGATCCGCCGGGCGCGGGCGACGCAGCCGCGCAGGCCGGGGATGGAGAGGCAGCCCTCCCAGCCGCGCTCCTCCTCATCGCCGACCGGCTCGATCTCGGGATTGACCAGGACGCTCGCGCCGGCGGGGCCCGAGCGGTACACGAACAGCCGCAGCGGCACGTGCACCTGCGGCGCGGCGAGGCCGAGCCCCTGGGCATCGTGCATGGTCTCGATCATGTCGGCGATCAGCCGGCGGATCTCCGGCGCGGTCGGGTCGGCGACCGGGTCGGCGACGCGCAGCAGGACGGGGTGGCCCATGCGCGCGATCTTGAGGATGGCCATGGCGGCGTCGTCTGCCTTCGCTCGGGCGTTGCTCGTTCGGCCTACGCGATGTAGGCGCGCCGGCCCCGCGGCGGGAGGGCTTCCGGCGCGGCGCGCGGCCGTGCTATGGAGGCGCGCTGCCGCGCCGGTGATCCGGGCCCTTCGCGGGGGCCGGGAGCCGGCGCGCCGTCCGTGGGGCCTGGATCGGGTCGCGTCCGGGCCCTATCTCATCCGGCGACCCTGTTCAACCCGTCAGGAAAGGAGACCGAACCGCGTGCAAGTCGTCGTCCGGGACAACAACATCGACCAGGCGCTGAAGGCGCTCAAGAAGAAGCTGCAGCGGGAGGGAATCTTCCGCGAGATGAAGCTCCGCCGCCATTACGAGAAGCCCTCCGAGCGCCGGGCTCGCGAGGCCGCCGAGGCGATCCGCCGCGCCCGCAAGGTCGAGCGCAAGCGCCTCGAGCGCGAGGGGTTCTGACGCGCGGCGCGCCCCTGCCGGCGGCGGGGGAACGCACACCGAGGTGACCGCGGCGCGGGATCGGCCCGCCGGCCGCGGTCTTGCATTTCCGGCCCTTCCGATGCGGCGCCCGGGCGCGCCCGCCGCGGGCGCGGCGGGGCCGGCGCGCCGCCGTGGACGCGCTCGCCGCGGACCCGTTACGCTCCCTGCACCCCGGCCGGAGCGCCCCGCGCTCCGCGCCGGCGGCCAGAACGACACGAGGGAGGGAGGAACGCGGCATGAGCTTCCCGCTTGCGCGGCGGCATCTCGTCGCGGGCGGCGCGGCGCTGGTCGGCGGCACCGCGGCGGACCGTCACGCCTCGGCGCAGGGCGCCGCCTGGCCGGCCCGGCCGGTCCGGATGGTCGTCGGCTTCACCGCCGGCAGCGCCACCGACGTCACGGGGCGGATGTTCGCGCAGAAATTCAGCGAGGCCTGGGGACAGCCGGTGGTGGTGGAGAACATCCCCGGCAATTCCGGCGCCATCGGCGTGGACCGCGTCGCCAAGGCGGCGCCGGACGGCTACACGCTGATGTGGACCGGCAACGCCGCCATCACCATCCTGCCGAGCCTGCAGGACCTGCCGTTCGATCCGCTGCGGGACCTCGAGTCCGTCTGCATCACGCTCTCGATGGCGTCGCTGCTGTTCGTCAACAACGACCTGCCGGTGCGCTCGGTGCCCGAGCTGGTCGCGCACGCGAAGGCCAATCCGGGCCGGCTCTCCTACGGGTCGCCGGGCATCGGCACGCCGCAGCACATCGCGGGCGAGATGCTGTGCCGCCGCGCCGGCATCCGCATGGAGCACATCCCCTACCGCGGCGCCAACGTGGCCGACGTGCTGAGCGGCATCGTGCCGGTCGGGATCCAGAACGCGGGCGCGGCCATGCCGCTCGTGCGCGAGGGCCGGCTACGCTGCATCGGCGTCACCTCGCCCACCCGTTCGGCCAACGCGCCCGACCTGCCGACCATCGCCGAGCAGGGCTTCCCCGGCTTCGAGGCGACCTCCTGGTTCGGCCTGATGGCGCCGGCGCGCACGCCGCGGCCGATCCTCGAGAAGGTGCACGCCGAGGCGACGAAGGTCCTCGCCGACGAGGAGATGAGGCGGAAGTTCGCCGCGCTCAGCCTGGACGTGGTCGGCAGCACGCCGGAGCAGATGCGCGCGACCATCGCGGCGGACATCCCGAAATGGGCCCGCGTCATCGCCGACGCCGGCATCCCGCGCGCGCGGTGACGCCCGCGTCGCGAGCTCCCGGCCGGCCCGGCGCCGATCCGAACGGCCGGAAACGGCCGGGAGCGCGGATCCGCCCGGCAGGCGACGCGGAGCCGTTGCCGCGCGCACGGCCTGGCGGAGGCGGCGCTAGGCGCGCCCCGGGGGACGGCGCACCGCGACGCGCTTCATCGCCTCCGCCGCCGCGAGATAGAGCGCGACCAGCGCGGCGACCGCGGCGAGCAGCGCGCCGGACAGCGGCGCGAAGCCGAGCGCCCCCGCCGGCGGGCCGAGGGCGAGGAACAGCGCGAGCGCGAGCGCGCCGAGCGAGGTCGCGGCCAGCACCGGGTGCGGCGGCGCGGCGCGCCAGGCGGGCCGGTCGCTGCGGATCAGGAAGATCACCAGGATCTGGGTCGCCATGGATTCGACGAACCAGGCGGTGCGGAACGCCTCCGGCGGGACGCCGAAGCCCCACAGCAGCACCGCGAAGGTCGCGAGGTCGAAGAGCGAGGACAGCGGCCCCATCACCAGGGTGAAGCGCAGCACCGCCTGCATGTCCCACGCGTGCGGCGCGGCGAGGTCCTCGCGCTCCACCGAATCGAACGGGATGCCGATCTCGGAGACGTCGTAGAGCAGGTTGTTGAGCAGGATCTGCGCCGGGGTCAGCGGCAGGAACGGGATGGCGAGCGAGGCCACCGCCATCGAGAGCATGTTGCCGAAATTCGAGGAGGTGCCCATGCGCACGTACTTCATCACGTTCGCGTAGGTGCGCCGCCCTTCCTCCACCCCGTCGGCCAGCACGCCGAGATCGGGCGCGAGCAGGATCAGGTCGGCGGCGCTGCGCGCCACCTCGGTGGCGCCCTCGACCGAGATGCCGGCGTCCGCGGCGCCGATCGCGGGCGCGTCGTTGATGCCGTCGCCGATATAGCCGACGGTGTGGCCGCGCGCCTTGAGCGCCAGGATCACGCGGCGCTTCTGGTCCGGCGAGACGCGCGCGAACAGGTCGCACGCCTCGACGCGCGCGGCGAGCGCCCGGGCGTCGAGGCGCGCGATCTCCTCGCCGGTCATCAGGCCGCGCGCCGGGAGGCCGAGGCTCTCCACGAGGTGCCGCACGACGGGGGCGGCGTCGCCGGAGACGATCTTCACCCGCACGCCCGCCGCGGCGAGGCGCGCGACGGCGCCCGCGGCGGAGGGCTTCGGCGGGTCGAGGAAGGCGCAGAAGCCGGCGAGGACCAGACCGCGCTCGTCCTCCGGCCCGAGCTCGGGGGGCACCGTCCCGTCCGGCGGCTCGCGCCAGGCGACGCCGAGCAGGCGGAGCCCCTCCTCCCCGCGCGCCTCGGCGCGGGCGAGCAGCGCGGCGCGCGCCGCCGCATCCAGCGGCCGGGGCGCGCCGCCGGCCGGGTCCTCCACCGCGGTGCAGGCGGCGAGGATCGCCTCCGGCGCGCCCTTCGCCACCAGCAGGCGGCGACCGTCCGCGTGCGCGGCGAGGACGGAGGCGCGCCGCCGCTCGGCGCCGAAGGGGGCCTCGGCCAGCAGCGTCCAGCCCGCGGTCGCCTCCGGCGGCGCGGCGGCGAGGATCGCGGCGTCGAGCGGCGTGCGCACGCCGCTTGCGAGCCCCGCGTTCAGGGCGGCGAGCGCCAGCGCGCGGGACGAGGGGGCGCCGTCCGGCCCGGTGCAGTCGCGCAGCACGATCCGCGCCTCGGTCAGCGTGCCGGTCTTGTCCGTGCACAGCACGTCCATCGCGCCGAGGTCGTGGATCGCCGCGAGCCGCTTCACCACCACCCGCCGCGCCGCCATGCGCAGCGCGCCGCGCGAGAGCGTGACGGTCGCGACCATCGGCAGCAGCTCGGGCGTCAGGCCGACGGCGAGCGCGACGGCGAACAGGAAGCTCTCCAGCGCCGGGCGGTGGAAGGCGAGATGCGCGAGCAGCACGAGCAGCACGAGGAAGACGGTCAGCCGCAGGATCAGCAGCCCGAGCGCGTGCAGCCCGCGCTCGAAGGCGGTGGCCGGGCGGCGCGCGGCGAGCGCGGCGGCGACCTGGCCGAGCCGCGTCGCGCGGCCGGTGGCTACGACCAGCATGGTCGCCGCGCCGGCGACGATCGCGGTGCCGGCGAACAGCGCGTTGCACGCCTCGGCGGGGCTGGCGGCGTCGGACGGGCCGGGGCGCTTCGGCACGGGGTAGGGCTCGCCGGTGAGCAGCGCCTCGTCGGCCTGGGCGCCGCGGCTTTCCAGCACGATGCCGTCGGCCGGGACCAGCCCGCCGGCGGCGAGCTCGACCACGTCGCCGGGAACGATCTCCTCGACCGGGAGGGCGACCGGCTGGCCGTCGCGCCGCACCGTGGCGCGCACCGCAACACTCTCGCGCAGCGCCGCCGCCGCGGCCTCGGCGCGGTGCTCCTGCGCCACGTCGAGCGCGACGGAGCCGGCGACGACGGCGACGATGATGGCGAAGCCGGGCCAGTCGCCCGTCAGGCCGGTGAGGGCGGCGGCGATCAGGAGGATCGCGACGAGCGGCTCGGCGAGCCGGCGCAGCACCTTCAGGGCGAGGTGCCGGCGCGGGCTCTCGGCCACCGCGTTGCGGCCGTGACGGGCGAGCCGCCGCGCTGCCTCCTCCGCGCTCAGGCCGGCGGGGGAGGTGCCGAGCCGGGCGAGCAGCGCCGCGGCAGGCAGGGTCCAGAACCGCTCCGGCGGCGGCGCGGGGCGGGTGGCGTCCGAGGGGGCGGCGCGGGCCGGTGCGGCCATCACCCGTTCCGCGCGCGATCCCGCTTCCCCCGCGGCCGCGGCGCGCCGCGTCCGGCGCCCGGGGCGCGGTCCCGGCAGGCAGGCCGGACGCCTCGTCCCCCGCGCGCGCGCCCGGCGCGGGGAGCGGCCGTCCCGTGCGGGCGCGGTGCCGGCGGGCGGCGCGGGCGGTCAGGGGGTGTCACGGCCGGCGGTCTCCGGGATGCGGGCGCCGGCATGATCAACCCGGGCACGCCGCAAGCGCAACGGCCGCGCCCGCCCGCGCGCCGCTGCCGCGCAGGCGCCGGGCCTCAGGCCTGCGCCATGCCGGGGGGCGGGTCGCAGGGCGTCGTGCCCATCGGGCCGGGCACCGAGAGCTCCAGGATCTCCACGTCGTCGGAGGTGGCGATCTCGTTGTGCTTCATCCCGCCGGGGATGAGGAGGGCATCGCCCGGCTCGAAGCGTCCGCGGGTGCCGTCCTCGAACTCCAGCTCGACCCAGCCCTTCAGGACGTAGACGAACTGCGCCTCGCACTGGTGCGTGTGCCAGCCCGTCGGCTCGGTCATGCCGGCGATGGCCTCCATCACCTGCGCCCGCATCCGCCCACCGGTGGCGTCGGAGACGCCGAGGTCGCGGTAGCGGAAGAAGGCGCGCCGGCCCTTCACGTAGGGCGCGGTCGCCTTCCTGGCGATGGTGAGCCTGATGTCGGGGCGCGTCGCGCCGGACGTCGAACCGTCCATGGACTTTCCTCCCGCGGGGCTCGGGGCCCGTGCGGGGGCGAGCCTATACCCGGCCTCCGCCTCCCGCCAGTCGCCGTTCCGCGGCGCGGCGCCGCGGCGCGCCGGGCTGGCGGGGCGGGCCGCGCCGCCGCGGCTCAGCGCTGCAGCGCCTGCACGATCTCCTGCGTCACCTTCTTGGCGTCGCCGAACAGCATCATGGTGTTCGGGCGGTAGAACAGCTCGTTGTCCACGCCGGCGTAGCCGCTCGCCATGCTGCGCTTGACGAAGAACACCGTCTTCGCCTTCTCGACGTCGAGGATCGGCATGCCGTAGATCGGGCTCGAGGGGTCGGTCTTGGCGGCGGGGTTGGTGACGTCGTTGGCGCCGATCACGTAGGCGACGTCGGCCTCGGCGAATTCGGGGTTGATCTCCTCGAGCTCGAAGACCTCGTCGTAGGGGACGTTGGCCTCGGCGAGCAGGACGTTCATGTGGCCGGGCATGCGGCCGGCGACGGGGTGGATCGCGTACTTCACCTCCACCCCCTCCTTCTTGAGCAGGTCGGCCATCTCGCGCACCACCTGCTGGGCCTGGGCGACCGCCATGCCGTAGCCCGGGACGATGATGACCTTGGAGGCGTTCTTCATGATGAAGGCGGCGTCCTCCGGACTGCCGACCTTGACCGGCCCGCGGTCCGCCCTGGCCGCCGCCGCGGCGCCGCCCTCGGTGCCGAAGCCGCCCAGGAGGACGTTGACGATCGAGCGGTTCATCCCCTTGCACATGATGTAGGAGAGGATGGCGCCCGAGGCGCCGACCAGCGCGCCGGTGATGATCAGCAGCAGGTTGCCGACGGTGAAGCCGATGCCCGCCGCCGCCCAGCCGGAGTAGCTGTTCAGCATCGAGACCACGACCGGCATGTCCGCCCCGCCGATCGGGATGATCAGCAGGAAGCCGAGCGCGAAGGAGAGCAGCGCGATCAGCCAGAACAGCGCCTCGCTGCCGCTGCCGACGAAGCCGATCACCAGCAGCAGCAGCAGGATGCCGAGGCCGAGGTTGAGCAGGTGCTGGTTGCGGAACAGGATCGGCGCCCCGGACATCCGCCCGTCGAGCTTGAGGAAGGCGATCACCGATCCCGAGAAGGTGACGGCGCCGATGGCGAGGCCGAGCGACATCTCGACCAGCGAGGCGGTCTTGACGTGGCCGCGCGTGCCGATGCCGAAGCTCTCCGGCGCGTAGAGGGCGGCGGCGGCGACGAACACTGCCGCCATGCCGACCAGCGAGTGGAAGGCGGCGACGAGCTGCGGCAGCGCCGTCATCTGGATGCGCTGCGCGATCACGTAGCCGCCCGCGCCGCCCGCGGCGAGGCCGAGCAGCACCAGCGCGACGCCGCCGCCCGACATGCCCGGCCGGAACAGCGTCGCGACGATCGCGATCGCCATGCCGACCATGCCGAAGACGTTGCCCTGGCGGCTGGTCTCCGGGTGGGAGAGGCCGCGCAGGGCGAGGATGAACAGGACCGAGGCGGCGAGATAGGCGAGGGTGGAGACGGTGGCGCCCATCGCCTCAGCCCTTCCGCTTGAACATGGCGAGCATCCGCCGCGTCACCAGGAAGCCGCCGAAGATGTTGACGGCGGCGAGCACGGTGGCGAGGAAGCCGAACACCACCGCCACCCAGCTCGTGGCGAGGCCGGTGGCGAGGATGGCGCCGACCACGATCACCGAGGAGATGGCGTTGGTAACCGCCATCAGCGGCGAGTGCAGCGCCGGGGTGACGTTCCACACCACGTAGTAGCCGACGAAGCAGGCGAGCAGGAAGATGGTCAGCAGGTAGAGGAAGGGCTCGGCCGCCGCTGCGGCCGGGGCCGCCGCCGCGGCCGCGGCCTCCGCGGCGCGGCGCGCCTGCTCGGCGAGCTCGAGCGCGCGCTGGGCGGTCGCGGCCGCCTGGTTGGCAAGCTCGGTCGGGTTCATGCTCGGCTGGTCCCTCCTCAGGCGGCCTTGGCGGGCGCGAATTGCGGATGCACCACGCGCCCGCCGCGCGTGAGCAGCACGCCGCGGACGATCTCGTCCTCCTCGGGCAGCCTGGGCGCCCTGGCCTCCTTGTCCCAGAAGGTGGCGAGGAAGGTGAGGAGGTTGCGCGCGTAGAGGGCCGAGGCGGCGGCCGGGATGCGCCCGGGCCAGTTGGCGTAGCCGAGGATCTTCACGCCGTTCTCCGTGACGACCATCTCGCCCGGCTTCGTCAGGGCGACGTTGCCGCCGGCCTCCGCCGCGATGTCCACGATCACGCTGCCCGGCCGCATCGCCGCGACCATCTCGGCGGAGACGAGCCTCGGCGCCGTGCGGCCCTGCACCAGGGCGGTGGTGACCACGATGTCCTGCTTGGCGATGTGGCCGGCGACGACCTCGGCCTGCTTGCGCAGGAACTCGGCGCTCATCGGCCGGGCGTAGCCGCCGGCGGTCTGGGCGGCGCGGCTCTCCTCGTCCTCGTAGCCGACGAAGGCGGCGCCGAGGGAGCGGATCTCCTCCTTCGCCGCCGGGCGGACGTCGGTCGCGCTGACGCGGCCGCCGAGCCGGCGCGCGGTGGCGATCGCCTGCAGGCCGGCGACCCCCGCGCCCATGACGAAGACGTTGGCGGCGGGGATGGTGCCGGCCGCCGTCATCATCATCGGGAAGGCCTTGTCGTAGGCCGCCGCCGCCTCGATCACGGCGCGATAGCCGGCGAGGTTGGCCTGCGAGGAGAGCACGTCCATGGACTGGGCGCGGGTGATGCGCGGCAGGAGCTCCATCGCCGCGGCGTCGATGCCGCGCTCGGCGTAGGCGCGGGCGGCGGCCTCGTCGGCGCCGAGGATGCCGACCAGCAGCGCGCCGCGCGGGATCAGCGCCAGCTCCTCCTCGGTCGGGGCGCGGACCTTGAACACGATCCCCGCCCCTGCGAGCGCGGCCGCGGCGTCGGGGGCGATCTCGGCGCCGGCCTCGCGGTAGGCGGCGTCGGGAATGCCGGAGGCGAGCCCCGCCCCGGTCTCGACCGCGACCTTCTCGAGGCCGAGGCCGAGCAGCTTCTTCACCGTCTCCGGCGTCGCCGCGACGCGCGTCTCGGCGGCGCGGCGCTCCTTGAGGACAGCCAGTCGCATCGCGGTGATCCCTCGAACGAGGGCGCCTGGAGCCGTTCTCGCCCGGCCGTGCGCGCGGCAACGGCTCCGGCCCGTTGTTTGTAGAGCCGATTCTCGCTTCCGGCTGGGTCCAGCCGTCCGCGACCGGCTCTAGCCCGGCGGAGGCGCGGGTGGCAAGGCGGCGGGCGGGCGCCGCCGGTCAGGATGCGACGAAACGCACGACCTCCCCCTGGCGCGACTCGGCGGGCAGGCAGAGCGCGGCGAGGGCGGGCGCGACCTCCGCCGGCTGCGGCAGGGTCGCCGGGTCCTCGCCGGGGAAGGCCTGGGCGCGCAGCCTGGTCGCGACCGGGCCGGGGTCGAACAGGTTCACGCGCAGCGGGGTCTTCGCCACCTCCTGCGCCCAGGTCAGGACGAGATGCTCGGCGCCGGCCTTGGTCGCGCCGTAGAGGCCCCAGTAGGCGCGCGGCGCGCGCACGCGGCCGGTGGTGACGAACACGGCGCGGCCGGCGTCGGAGGCGCGCAGCGGCGGGTCGCAGGTGCGGATCAGGCGCCAGGCGGCGCTCAGGTTGACGGCGACCGTCTCGGCCCAGTCGCGCGGCTCGATGTGCGCCACCGGGGTCAGCTTGTTCAGCACCGCCGCGGCGTGGACGAGGATGTCGAGGCGGCCGAAGCGGGCGACGACGCTCGGCCCGACGGCGTCGATCTTCTCGGCCTCCCGCACCAGGTCGAACGGCAGCAGCGTCGCCGGGCGGCCGCCCGCGGCCCGGATGGCGTCGTCGGTCTCCTCGAGCCCGCCCTGGGTGCGCGCGACCAGCACGCACTGGGCGCCGAGGCGGGCGAGCGCGACCGCCGCCGCCGCGCCGAGGCCGCGGCTCGCGCCGGTGACGAGGGCGACCCGGCCCTCGAGGGGGCGCGCGGCGTCGCCCGTCACGGCGCCGCGTGCAGCAGCGAGAGCTGGCGCTCGCTGTTGTCCTGCTGGTCGGTGAGCGGGATCGGGTAGTCGCCGGTGAAGCAGGCGTCGCAGAAGGCGGGCCGCGCCGCATCGCGCCCCGGCCTGCCGAGCGCCCGGTAGAGCCCGTCGTGGGAGATGAAGGCGAGGCTGTCCACGCCGATGATGCGCGCCATCTCCTCGACGCCGTGCGAGGCGGCGAGCAGCTTCGAGCGCTCCGGCGTGTCGATGCCGTAGAAGCAGGAATGGGTGGTGGGCGGGGAGGAGATGCGCATGTGCACCTCGGTCGCGCCGGCCTGGCGCACCATCTCGACGATCTTCCGCGAGGTGGTGCCGCGCACGATCGAGTCGTCCACCAGGACCACCCGCCTGCCCGCGAGCACCGCGCGGTTGGCGCTGTGCTTGAGCTTCACGCCGAGGTGGCGGATCTGGTCGGTGGGCTCGATGAAGGTGCGGCCGACGTAGTGGTTGCGGATTATGCCGAGCTCGTAGGGCAGGCCCGCCTCCTGCGCGTAGCCCATCGCCGCGGGGACGCCGGAGTCGGGGACGGGCACGACGACGTCGGCGGGGACGGCGCTCTCGCGCGCGAGCTCGGCGCCGATGCGCTTGCGCGCCTCGTAGACCGGCATGCCCTCGACCAGGGAATCGGGGCGGGCGAAGTAGATGTACTCGAAGATGCAGAAGCGGCTCGGGCTGCGGCCGAAGGGCTTGATCGAGCGCACGCCCTGGTCGTCCACGACGACGATCTCGCCCGGCTCGACGTCGCGCACGAACTCGGCGCCGACGATGTCGAGGGCGCAGGTCTCGCTGGTCAGCACCCAGCCGCTGCCGGCGGCCTGGGCCTCGCCCTCCCTGGCCGGCAGGCGCCCGAGCACGAGCGGCCGCACGCCGAGCGGGTCGCGCGCGCCGATCAGCGCGTGGTTGTGCAGCGCGACGAGCGAGTAGGCGCCCTGCACCTGCTTCAGCGCGTCGATCAGCCGGTCCACGACGGTCGAGTAGAGGCTGATGGCGATGAGGTGGATGAACACCTCCGAGTCGGTGGTGCTCTGGAACAGGCAGCCGCGCCGGACCAGCATGCGCTTGAGGGCGTGCGCGTTGGTGAGGTTGCCGTTGTGCGCGACGGCGAGGCCGCCGAACTCGAAATCGGCATAGAGCGGCTGGACGTTGCGCAGCGCCGTCTCGCCCGTCGTCGCGTAGCGGTTGTGGCCGACGGCGGCGCGGCCGGGCAGGCCCGCCATCACCTTGGGGTCGCTGAAATTGTCGCCGACCAGGCCGAGGCCCTTGTGGGCGTGGAAGCGGGCGTTGCGCACCTCCTGCCCGCCGCCCTCGAGGCTGACGATGCCGGTCGCCTCCTGCCCGCGGTGCTGCAGGGCGTGCAGGCCGAGCGCGGTGAGGGCCGCGGCGTCGGCGGCGTCCCAGACGCCGAACACGCCGCACTCCTCGTGCGGCTTGTCCTCGTCGTGCGGCGGCAGCGGGCGGTGCGTCATGCGCGAGGGATCCTCAGGTCCGGTCGCGCGCGGGCGGGCGCAACAGGTCGTTCAGGCCGGGGAGGGGACGCTCCGGCAGCTCCTCGAGCCCCGGCCGGATCTCCGGCGGGAGCTGCTCGACCAGCCAGCGCGCGCCGTCGGCGATCAGCGGCAGGGCACGCGCCTCCCGCACGGCCGACGGCCAGCGGTCCAGCGGGAAGACGCGCTCGGCGAGAATATAGGCGAGCACCACCAGGAACGCACCCCGGGCGAGGCCGAATACCAGCCCCAGCGCGCGGTCCACCCCCCCGAGCGCGGAGCGTTCCACCCGCGCCGCGATCCAGGCGATGATCACCTTGAGCACGAGCAGCACGGCGAGGAAGGCGCCGCCGGCGGCCACCGCGTTGGCCAGCCACTCCGGCTCGACGTGCTGGCCGACCCAGGGGCGGAGCTGCGGCCAGGCGAGGAAGGCCGCCACCGCGGCGCCGATCCAGGCGCCGATGCCGAGCACTTCCCGCACCAGACCGCGGAAGAAGGCGAGGATCGCCGAGACGGCGAGGATCGCCAGCACTGCGCCGTCCACCCAGTTCATCGCGCGCGCGGTATAGCCGGGCGCCGGGGCGCCGTCACCCGTCGCCGGGCGCGCCTCCGGGGCGGACGCTCCGCCGGCGCGCGCCCCCGGGGCGGGGCCGCGCTCCCGGCCGGAACCGGCCCCGCGATCCCTCGCCCTATTGCGGCCGCCGCAGCCCGGCCCGCTCCGCCGCCAGGCGGGTCCACTCCGTCTCGCGCTGCAGGAAGGCGGCGAAGCCGGCCGGGCTCGCCTCCTCCTCGCCCGCCATCTCGCTGCCCATCTCCTCCAGCCGGCGCCGCACCTCCGGGTCCCGGACCGCGGCGGCGAGCGCGGCGTGCAGCGCGGCCATCGCCTCGCCGGGAACGCCGGCCGGCGCCACCACGCCGACGAAGGAGGCGGCGCGGAAGCCGGGGACGCCGGCCTCCTCCACCGTCGGCAGCTCGGGCGCCACCCGCAGCCGGCGGCCGGCGGTGACGGCGAGGATCCGCACCGCGCCCTCGCGGTGCAGCGGCAGGACGGTCGCGACCTCGACGAAGGCGCCCGCCACCGTGCCGGCGACGAGGTCCGGCGTCAGCGCGCCGCCGCTCTGGTAGGGCGCGTGGGTGATGCCGGCGCCGGTCGCGGCGTTGAACATCTCGAGCGTCAGGTGGCCGGTGCTGGCGACGCCGGGGGAGCCGAACACGACCCGGCCGGGACTGGCCTTGGCGTGGGCGATCAGCGCGGCGACGTCGCGCGCCGGCAGGTCGCGGTGCACGGCAAGCGCGAGCGGCGTGCGCACCACCAGCCCGAGCGGGGCGAAGTCGCGCAGCGGCTCGTAGCCGAGATCCGTCCGGGTGATGGGATTGATCGCCATCGGGCCGTTCGAGCCGATCATCAGCGTCAGGCCGTCCGGCCGCGCGCGCGCCACCTGGGCGGCGGCGACGCTGCCCGCGGCGCCGGCGCGGTTCTCGACCACCACCGGCTGGCCGAGCCGCTCGCTCATGCGCGGGCCGATGACGCGGGCGACCAGGTCGGTGTTGCCGCCCGGCGCGAAGGGCACGACCAGCCTGACCGGGCGGTCGGGCCGCCAGTCGGCCGCCCGCGCCGGCGCGGCGAGGATGCGGGCGGCGGCCGGAGCGGCGGCCGCGGCGGCGAGCGCCGCGAAGGCGGCGCGGCGGGCGGTGGGCAAGGCGTCTCCTCCCTCACGTTGCGGTGCGGACGGCGCGGGGATGCCCGCCGCCCGCGGGCGGATCAAGCCCTCGCGGGGGAGGCGCGGCCGCCTCCGGCCCCGCCTCGCGCGGCCGCCGCGCGGCGGCGGCGAAGGGGGCGACGAGGTCGGCGATGTGGCCGATCTCGTGCAGCGTGAGGCCGGCCGGCGCCGCCGGCGCGCGTCCGCCGCCGCGCGCGAGCCGGCGCGGCAGGGTGGCGGCGGCGAAGCCGAGCTTCTCCGCCTCGCGCAGCCGCGCCTCGGCCTGCGCGACCTGGCGCACCTCGCCGGAGAGGCCGACCTCGCCGAAATAGACCATGCCGGGATCGGTCGGCCGGTCGGTCGCGGCGGAGACGAGCGCGGCGGCCACCGCGAGATCGGCCGCCGGCTCGGCGATGCGCAGGCCGCCGGCGATGTTGAGGTAGACGTCGTTCTGGCCGAGCGAGAGGCCGCAGCGCGCCTCCAGCACCGCGAGCAGCATCGCGAGGCGGCCGGAATCCCAGCCGACGACGGAGCGCCGCGGCGAGCCGCCGGCGGAGGGGGAGAGCAGCGCCTGCACCTCCACCAGCACGGGCCGCGTGCCCTCGAGGCCGGCGAAGACGGCGCTGCCGGAGACGTTGCCGCGGCGCTCGGCGAGGAACAGGGCGGAGGGGTTCGGCACCTCGACCAGACCGCGCTCGGTCATCTCGAACACGCCGATCTCGTCGGTGGCGCCGAAGCGGTTCTTCACGGCGCGCAGGATGCGGAACTGGTGGCCGCGGTCGCCTTCGAAGTAGAGGGTGGCGTCCACCATGTGCTCGAGCACGCGCGGGCCGGCGAGGGTTCCCTCCTTGGTGACGTGGCCGACCAGGACCAGGGCGAAGCCGCGCGCCTTGGCGAGGCGGATCAGCTCCGCGGCGCAGGCGCGCACCTGGGAGACGGTGCCGGGGGCGGAATCGAGGCTGTCGAGCCAGACGGTCTGGATCGAGTCCATCACCACCAGGGCGGCGTCGCGCTCCTGCGCGAGGCTCGCCGCGATGTCGCGCAGGCTGGTGGCGCAGGCGAGGCCGAGCGGGCTGTCGGCGAGGCCGAGGCGGAGCGCGCGCAGCCGCACCTGCTCCACCGCCTCCTCGCCGGAGACGTAGAGGGCGCGCCGGCCGGCGGCGACGCGCGCGGCGGCCTGGAGGAGGATGGTGGACTTGCCGATGCCCGGATCGCCGCCGACGAGGACGGCCGAGCCGGGCACGAAGCCGCCGCCGAGGACGCGATCGAGCTCGGCGAGGCCGGTGGCGATGCGGGCGGGCGGGGCGGAGCGGCCCTTGAGGCCGACGAACTCGAGGCGCCGGCCGGCGCCGGCCTTGGCGGCAGGGCCGGCGGGGCGGGGTTCGGGCGCCTCCTCGGCCAGGGTGTTCCACTCGCCGCAGGCGTCGCAGCGGCCCTGCCACTTCGGGTGGGGGGCGCCGCAGGCCTGGCAGACGTAGCGGGAGCGGTCCTTGGCCATCGGGGCGACTCGGCGAGAACGAAACGCGGACACCGGGCCTGTAGCCCGGGGCGGCCCGCGCCGGAAGGGGTGCGGCGCGTCCCTTTCCTCCCTCCCGCCGGGCGGGGCCGCGACGCCGTCCGCGCCGGCCGTCGGCGCCGTCCGGGATCAGGCCGCCTGCTGCAGGGTCGGCGCCGAGTCCTGCAGCGTCACGCGGCGCATGTCGCGCGGATACTCCTTGTCGTCGAAGGGGCGCGCGCGGTGCATGGTGCAGCGGTTGTCCCACATGACGAGGTCGTACTGCCGCCAGTGGTGGCGATAGACGAACGCGCGCTGGGTCGCGTGCTCCATGAGGTCGCGGATCAGCGCCATCGCCTCCGGCACCGGCCAGCCGTGGATGCGGCCGATGTGCGAGGAGAGGTAGAGCGACAGCCGGCCCGAGCCGGGATGGCGGCGCACCAGGCGCTGCGGCACGGGGGCGAAGCGCTGGCGCTCCTCCTCGGTGTAGTCGGTGAAGCCGAGCTGGCCGCGCGAGTAGAGGAGCGAGTGGTCGCAGACGAGATCCCGCACCCTTGCCTTCATCCGCTCCGGCAGCGCGTCCCAGGCGGCGCGCATGTCGGCGAACTCGGTCTCGCCGCCCTCTGGCGGGACGACGCGGCCGTGCAGCAGCGAATAGAGCGCGGGCGTCGCCTTGAAGCTGGAATCGCTGTGCCAGAGCCGGTTGCCGAGGGCGAACAGGCGGCGCCGGTCGTCGGCCGCGAGGATGTTGCCGTCCTCGTCGAGGTTGGAGATGTCGTTCATCTCCTGGTGCTTGAGGCGGTGCTTGTGGACGTCCACGGTGGCGCGCGTCGGCTCGAGCGGGCCGAGCGCCCGGCCGAAGGCCATCTGCTGGTCGTCGTCGAGGCGCTGGTCGCGGAAGACGAGGACGGCGTAGCGGTCCATGCCGCGGTGGATCGCCTCGGCGAGCGCGGGGGTGAGCGGCTCGCGCAGGTCGATGCCGGAGACCTCGGCGACGAAGAGCGGATGCAGCGGCGTGAAGGTCAGGGCCATGGGCGGACGTCCTCGGCGCGGGCCGGTTCCCTCGCGGGCGGCCATGGGCCCGGCCGCGGCGGCCTCGCGGCCTGCAAGCGTGCGCCGGGGCAAGCGCGGGGTCAAGCGGCGGCGTGGGGCGGCCGCCGGCGCCGTCCAGCGCCGTTTCCGCCCGGCCGTGCGCGCGGCAACGGCGCCGGCGCGTCGTCTGTCGCGCGGATCCGCGCCGCCGGCCGTCGGCAGCCGTCGGCGCTCCGCGCTAGCGCCGGAGCTCCATGCGGATCGGGCCCTCGCGCTCGCCGCGCGCGAACTGGTCCACGATCGGGTTGCCGGTCTGGCCGAGGCTCGCCGCCGGGCCGGTCCAGACGATGCGGCCCTCGTAGAGCATCGCCGCGTCGTCGCCGATGCGCCGCGCGCTCGTCATGTCGTGGGTGATGGAGACGGCGGTCGCGCCGAGGCGGCGCACCACGTCCACGATCAGCCCGTCGATCACCGCCGCCATGATCGGATCGAGGCCGGTGGTGGGCTCGTCGAACAGGATGATGTCGGGCTGCGCGGCGATGGCGCGGGCGAGGGCGACGCGCTTCTGCATCCCCCCCGACAGCTCCGCCGGGTAGAGGTCGCGGACCTCGGGGGCGAGGCCGACCAGCGCCAGGATCTCCGCCGCCTTCTCGCGCGCGGCGCGGCGGTCTATGCGCCGCTGGGCGAGCAGCTTGAAGCAGACGTTCTCCCAGACGGGGAGCGAATCGAACAGCGCGCCGTTCTGGAACAGCATGCCGATGCGGTCGTTCACCGCCTCGCGCTCGCGCCGCGACATCGCCAGCACGTTGCGCCCGTCGATCTCGATCGCGCCGTCGTCCGGCTCGATCAGGCCGAGGATGCACTTGAGCATCACCGACTTGCCCGAGCCCGAGCCGCCGAGGATCACCATCGAGCGCCGCGCGCCCACGTCGAGGTCCACCCCGTCGAGCACGACCTTGCCGTTGAACGCCTTGCGCAGGCCGCGCAGGCGGATCTTGGGCGGGGGGGCGTCGCCGTCGCCCCTCATCGCGCGAAGAACATCTCGGTCAGCACGTAGTCGAGCGCGAGGATCAGGATCGAGCTCGACACCACCGCGGCGGTGGTGGCGCCGCCCACGCCCTGCGCGCCGCCCTTGCTCGTGTAGCCGCACCAGCAGCCCATCAGCGCGACGACGAAGCCGAACACCGCGGACTTGACGAGGCCGTGGACGACGTCGCCCGCCTCGAGGAAGTCGAAGGTGGAGCGGAGATAGGCGGCGGAGGAGAAGTCGAGCTTGAAGGTGCCGATCACCCATCCCCCCATCACGCCGAGGATGTCCGCCACCACCACCAGCAGCGGCAGCGCGATGGTGCCGGCGAGCAGCCGCGGCGTCACCAGGTACTTCATCGGGTTGGTCGAGAGCGTCACCAGCGCGTCGATCTGGTCGGTGACGCGCATGGTGCCGATCTCGGCGGCGAAGGCGGCGCCGATGCGCCCCGCCACCATCAGCCCGGCGAGCACGGGGCCGAGCTCGCGCGTGATGGAGAGGACGACGACGTTGGCGACCGCCCCCTCGGCGTTGAAGCGCGAGAAGCCGGTGTAGGACTGCAGTGCCAGCACCATGCCGGTGAAGATCGCGGTCAGCGCGACGACCGGCAGGCTGAAATAGGCGATCTCGGCGAAGGCGCGGCCGAACATGCGCCCATGGAAGGGCGGCCGGACGAGGTGCGAGAGCGCCTCCAGCGCGAACAGCGCCACCGCCCCCGCCAGCCGGCAGGCCCGGAGCACGGCGCGGCCGATCGCGGCCAGCGCGTCGAGCAGGAGGCCCAAGGCGTCAGCCGTTCCGATGGACCCGCCGGTAGCGCGCGCCGAGCGAGGTCAGGATCTCGTATCCGATCGTGCCGGCGCGCGCGGCGAGCTCGTCCGGCGTGCAGCCGGGCGCGGCGCCGAGCAGGAGGATGCGGTCGCCCGGGCGGATCTCCGGCAGGTCGGTGACGTCGAAGGTGGTCAGGTCCATGGACACCCGGCCCAGCAGCGGCACCGGCCGCCCCGCGAAGGAGCCGACGGCGCCGCGATTGGAGAGCGCCCTCAGATAGCCATCGGCGTAGCCGGCGGCAACCGTGGCGATCCGCGAGGGCCGCTCGACCCGCGCCGAGGCGCCGTAGCCGACGGTGGCGCCGGCGGGGACCTCGCGCACCTGCAGCACCGGCGCCTCGAGCGTCACCGCCTGGCGCATCGGGTTCGGGCGGCCGGGCGTGGGGTTGATGCCGTAGAGCGCGCAGCCGGGACGGGCGAGATCGGAGGCGAATTCCGGGCCGAGGAACAGGCCCGAGGAATTCGGCAGGCTGCGCGGCAGGCCCGCGGGCAGGCGCGCGCAGGCGGCGGCGAAGCGCTCGGCCTGCAGCCGGTTCAGCGGGTGCTCGGGCTCGTCGGCGCAGGCGAGATGGGACATGACGCAGCGCAGCGCGAGCCCGGCGAGGCGGGCGTGGTCGGCGGCGAGGACGCCGAGCTCGCGCGCGTCGAGGCCGAGCCGGGCCATGCCGGTGTCGAGGTGCAGGATCGCCGGGACCGGCGCGCCGCGGCGGCGGGCGTGCGCGGCGTGCGCCTCGATGTCGCCGAGCGCGTTGAGGACCGGCAGCAGGCCGGCTTGGTCCGCCTCGGCGCAGGGCGCGAAGCCGTTGAGGACGGCGATCTCCGGGCCCGGCCCGAGGGCGTCGCGCAGCGCGAGGCCCTCGGCGAGGTGGGCGACGAAGAAGCTGCGGCAGCCGGCGTCGCGCAGCGCGCGGGCGACCGGCGCGGCGCCGAGGCCGTAGGCGTCGGCCTTCACCACCGCGGCGACCGCGCCGGCGGGATGGCGCGCGCGCAGGGCGCGCCAGTTGGCGACGACGGCGGCGAGGTCCACCGTCAGGACGGCCTGGGTCGCCTCAGTCCCCGTAGCCATCGCCGCCGTGGTGCGTGTCGAGGTCGCCGAAGCGGGTGAACTCGGCCTCGAAGAACAGCTTCACCGTGCCCGTGGGGCCGTGGCGCTGCTTGGCGATGATCAGCTCGGCCTTGTTGTGGGCCTGCTCCATGTCGCGCTGCCACTTCTCGACCGCCTCGGCGAACTTGTCCGGGTTGTCGAAGGCGAGCTCCTTCGGCGCGCGCTGCGCGAGGTAGTACTCGTCGCGGTAGACGAACATCACCACGTCCGCGTCCTGCTCGATCGAGCCGGATTCGCGCAGGTCGGCGAGCTGCGGCCGCTTGTCCTCCCGGCTCTCGACGGCGCGGGAGAGCTGCGAGAGGGCGAGCACCGGGACCGACAGCTCCTTGGCGATCGCCTTCAGGCCCTGGGTGATCTGGCTGATCTCCAGCACCCGGTTCTCCGGCCGCTGGCCCGGGGCGGGGCGCATGAGCTGGAGGTAGTCCACGATCACGAGGTCGAGCCCGCGCGTGCGCTTGAGGCGCCGGCAGCGCGTGCGCAGCGCCGAGATGGTGATGGCCGGGGTGTCGTCGATCCAGATCGGCAGGGCGGCGAGCTCGCGGCTGACCTCGACGAAGCGGTCGAAGTCGCGCTGGCCGATCTCGCCGCGGCGGATGCGGTCGCCGGAGATGCGCGACTCCTCGGCGAGCAGGCGCGTCGCCAGCTGGTCGGCGCTCATCTCGAGCGAGAAGATCGCGACCCCGCCGCGGGGGACGGCGTGCGGGTCCTTCTCCTGCGCCGCGCGCAGGATGGCGCGCGCCGCCCCGAAGGCGATCTTGGTGGCGAGCGCCGTCTTGCCCATGCCCGGGCGGCCGGCGAGGATGACGAGGTCGGAGGGGTGCAGCCCGCCGAGCTTGGCGTCGAGGTCGCGCAGCCCGGTGGTGAGCCCGGCGACGCCGCCGGGCGCGGAGAAGGCCCGCGCCGCGTGCTCGACCGCGGTCGCGAGCGCCCGCTCGAAGGGGACGAAGCCGCCCTCGGTGGTGCCGTCCCTGGCCAGCTCGAACAGCGCCTGCTCGGCGGCCTCGAGCTGCGCCTGGGCGTCGAGCCCGGGCTCGGCGCCGAAGGCGCGGTTGACGATCACCTCGCCGAGCTCGATGAGCTGGCGGCGCAGGTAGGCGTCGAAGATGACGCGGCCGTACTCGCCGGCGTTGATGATGCCGACCATGGCCGAGAGGAGCTGCGCGAGATAGGCGGGCCCGCCCACCTCGTCGAGCAGGCCCGAGTGCTCGAACTCGGCGCGAAGCGTCACCACGTCGGCGAGCTGGCCGGCCTCGATGCGGCGCTGGATCGCCTGGTAGATGCGGCCGTGGACCGGGTCGGCGAAGTGCTCGGGGGCGAGGAATTCCGAGACCCGCTCGTAGGCCCTGTTGTTGGCGAGCAGGGCGCCGAGCAGCGCCTGCTCGGCGGCGAGATTGGCCGGCGGCAGGCGCTGCGAGAGGCCGAGCAGCCCACCCGCGGCTCCTTCCCCCTCGGCGCGACTCGGCGGATCGATGGTGTTCATGGCCCGAGGCTAGCGCGCGGGACGGCGCCCGGCCTTCCTGTGGATATGTTGCGTTCTGTGGATAGCGGGGATGGCGGGGGGAAGGGCGCCGCGCTGTGGCGCCCGCGCCTCACGCCGACGTGACCCGGCGGGAGGGGTCGGCGGCCACCGAGGGCGCCACCGCCGCGCCCGCCGCGGCGCGCCGCTCGGCCTCGACCATGTAGTCGCGCGTCAGCGGCAGCGCGTCCACGCGCCGGGCGAGCTGGAGCTGCCAGTTCATGTGCCCGCCGTAGCGGAAGGCGAGCTCGGCGCCGGCCAGGTAGAACTCGAACATGCGGCAGAAGCGCTCGTCGTAGAGGCTGGCGATGGCGTCGCGGTTGGCGGCGAAGCGGCGGCGCCAGTGGGCGAGGGTGTGCGCGTAGTGCAGGCGCAGGACCTCGATGTCGGTCACCCACAGTCCGGCCTTCTCGACCGCGGGCAGCACCTCGGACAGCGCCGGGGAGTAGCCGCCGGGGAAGATGTACTTGGCGAGCCAGGGGTTGGTGCTGCCCGGCCCGTCGGAGCGGCCGATGGCATGGATCAGCGCCACCCCGTCCTCGCGCAGGGAGTCGCGCACCATGCGGAAGAAGGCGCGGTAGTGGCCGATGCCGACATGCTCGAACATGCCGACCGAGACGATGCGGTCCACCGGCCGGTTCCAGGCGCGGTAGTCCATCAGCTCGAAGCGCACGCGGTCGGCGAGGCCGGCCTCGGCGGCGCGGGCGCGCGCGACCTCGAGCTGCTCGGTCGAGAGGGTGATGCCGGTGACGCGCGCGCCCCAGTCGCGCGCGAGGGTGAGCGCGAGCCCGCCCCAGCCGGAGCCGATGTCGAGCACCTCGAGGTCGGGCCGGTCGAGCTTCAGCTTGGCGGCGATGTGGCGCTTCTTGAGCGCCTGCGCCTCCTCGAGCGTCTCCTGGCCGGTCGGGAAGTAGGCGCAGGAGTACTGCCGGTCGCGGTCGAGGAAGAGCGCGTAGAGCCGGCCGTTGAGGTCGTAGTGGTGCGCGGCGTTGCGGCGCGCGCGCGGCGCCGGGTTGAGCTGGTCGAGGCGCCGCCGCGCCAGGCGCCACAGCTCCATCGCCCGCTCGGCGGGGTGGCGGCCCTCGCCGGCGTGGAGGTTCATGCACACCAGCTCGAGCAGGTCGTAGATCGAGCAGTCGAGCGGGACGACCTCGCCGTCCATGTACGCCTCGCCGAAGGCGAGCGCCGGGTTGAGGGTGAGCCGCCGCACCGCGCGCCGGGTGCGGATCTCCATCCCGGCGGCCGGTCCGGGCTGCGCGCCCCGGTAGCGGCGCAGCGTGCCGTCGGGCAGGCGGACGGTGAGCGTGCCTGCGCGGATGAGGCGCTTCAGGATGAGGTGGAGCAGCATGGCGTCACTCTCCCGGGCCCCGCCATGTTGCGAGGCGGGAGGCCTGTCGTCCAGCGGGGCGGGGAGGGGGTGGCCGGGGGAGGTCGCGGCCGCGA
>NZ_JAHZUY010000053.1 GCF_019458025.1 Caldovatus aquaticus
ACAGGCGGCGCATCTGCGCGGGCGAGAGGAGGAAAGGCGGCTTTGGGCCGGGCATGGCGGAACCTCCGCCATGCTCAGAATCATACACCCTCGCGTCGCTCCAAGCGATTAATGGGTCCCGAGCCTACCTCGCCCGGGTGTTCGCCGACGGGCGGTGGTACGAGCGGCCCTTCGCGGCCGCCGCCGGCGCGGTCGGCGAGATCCCGCTGCCGCTTCCCTGAGCCGCCGGTGGAGCGGGCGGCGCTGGCCGGGGACCGGCCGGTCGTCGCCCGCGCCCGCTTGACCCCCGCGGGCGGCGTGCCTAGACGCCAGCCGCGACCCCCGGGGGAAGGACGCCACGCCGATGAACGACACCGCGCGCGACCAGATGGCGATGCTCGTCGGCGCGCTTCCGTTCCTCAAGCGCTACGACGAGCAGATCGTGGTGGTGAAGTACGGCGGCCACGCCATGGGCGAGGAGGAGACCGCGCTCCGCTTCGGCCGCGACATCGCGCTGCTGGAGCAGGTCGGCGTGAAGCCCGTGGTGGTGCACGGCGGCGGGCCGCAGATCAACGCCATGCTCAAGCGCCTTGGCGTGAAGTCCACCTTCGTCCAGGGCCTGCGCGTGACCGACGCCGAGATGCTCGACGTGGTCGAGATGGTCCTCGCCGGGCCGGTCAACAAGCAGATCGCCGAGGCGATCACCCGCGCCGGGGCGATCGCCGTCGGCATCTCCGGCAAGGACGGCGGCCTGATCCGCGCCCGCAAGCTGACGCGCACCGTGCGCGACCCGGACAACGGCGCCGAGCAGGCGCTCGACCTCGGCTTCGTCGGCGAGCCGGAGCGGGTGGACACGCGCGTGCTGGAGCTGATGATCGGCGCCGACATCGTCCCCGTGGTGGCGCCGGTCGGCGTCGGCGAGGACGGGCAGACCTACAACATCAACGCCGACACCGCCGCCGGCGCGATCGCCGGCGCGCTCAAGGCGGAGCGGCTGCTGCTGCTGACCGACGTGCCCGGCGTGCTCGGCCGGGACGGGGCGCTGGTGCCGGAGATGACGGTGGCCGAGGCGCGCGCCGGGATCGCGGCGGGCTGGATCTCCGGCGGCATGATCCCGAAGGTCGAGACCTGCATCTACGCCATCGAGCGCGGCGTGAAGGGCGCGGTGATCCTGGACGGGCGCGTGCCGCACGCGGTGCTGGTGGAGCTCTTCACCGACAGCGGGGCGGGGACGCTGATCCGGCCCTGACGGCGGGACGGGCGGCGTTGACAGGGCGCCGCCCGCGTGCATCGTCCGCGCCGCGGCCGCCGCGAGGCCGCCGCACCTCCTCTCGCAGCGACGGGACGCCGCCAGGATGGACACCGCCAGCCTTCAGGCCCGCATCGAGGCGCTCTGGGCGCGCCGTGACCGGATCTCGCCCGCCACGGGCGGGGAGGACCGCGCGGCGGTCGAGGCCGCGATCGAGCTGCTCGATTCCGGCCGGGCGCGGGTGGCGGAGCCGGACGGCAGCGGCGGGTGGAAGGTCAACCAGTGGCTCAAGCAGGCGGTGCTGCTCTCCTTCCGCCTCGCCGACTCGGTGCCGATGGCGACCGCGGCCGGGGCCTACGACAAGGTGCCGCTGAAGTTCCAGGGCTGGGGCGAGAACCGCTTCCGCGAGGCCGGCTTCCGCGCCGTGCCCGGCGCGGTGGTGCGCCGCGGCGCCTTCATCGGCCGCAACGTGGTGCTGATGCCCTCCTTCGTGAACATCGGCGCCTACGTGGCCGAGGGAACGATGGTGGACACCTGGGCGACCGTCGGCTCCTGCGCGCAGATCGGGAGGAACTGCCACCTCTCGGGCGGCGTCGGCATCGGCGGCGTGCTGGAGCCGCTGCAGGCCAATCCGGTGATCATCGAGGACGACTGCTTCATCGGTGCGCGCAGCGAGGTGGCCGAGGGCGTGGTGGTCGAGCGCGGCAGCGTGCTCTCGATGGGCGTGTTCCTCGGCGCCTCGACGAAGATCGTGGACCGCGCGACGGGGGAGGTGTTCGTCGGCCGCGTGCCGGCCTACTCGGTGGTGGTGCCGGGCACCCTGCCCGGGAAGCCGCTGCCGGACGGGACGCCGGGGCCCGGCCTCTACTGCGCCGTGATCGTCAAGCGGGTGGACGCGCAGACGCGCGCCAAGACCTCGATCAACGAGCTGCTGCGCGACTGACGCCGCCGTGGCGACCGATCCGCTGCCGCTGGCGCAGGCGCTGATCCGCTGCCGCTCCGTCACGCCCGCGGACGACGGGGCGATGGCGATGCTGGAGGCGGCGCTCGCCCCGCTCGGCTTCGCCTGCCGCCGGCTGCGCTTCGGCGAGGTCGAGAACCTGTTCGCGCGGCGCGGCGCGGGCGGGCCGCATCTCTGCTTCGCCGGGCACACCGACGTGGTGCCGCCGGGCGACGCCGGGGCGTGGACGGCCGATCCCTTCGGCGGCGAGGTGCGCGCCGGGCTGCTCTACGGCCGCGGCGCGACCGACATGAAGGGCGCGATCGCCGCCTTCGTCGCGGCGGTCGCGGACCGCCTCGCCGCGCGGCCGGAGGCGCCGGGCAGCCTCAGCCTGCTGATCACGGGCGACGAGGAGGGGCCGGCCGTGGACGGCACGGCGCGCGTGCTGGAGTGGATGGCCGCGCACGGCCAGGTCCCCGACATGTGCCTGGTCGGCGAGCCGACCTCGCGCGCGCGGCTCGGCGACGTGATCAAGATCGGCCGGCGCGGCAGCCTCAACGCGGCGATCACGCTGCACGGCGTGCAGGGCCACGTCGCCTACCCGCAGCGGGCGGACAACCCGGTGCATCGCCTCCTGCGCGTGCTGCACGGGCTGATCGCGCGGCCGCTCGATCAGGGGACGGAGTGGTTCGAGCCGTCCTCGCTGCAGGTGACCAGCGTGGATGTCGGCAACGCGGCGACCAACGTGATCCCGGCGGCGGCGCGGGCGCGGCTCAACATCCGCTTCAACGACCGCCACACCGGCGAATCGCTTGCGCGCATGCTGCGCGCGGCGCTGGAGGCGGAGGGGGCGCGCTTCGATCTCGAGGTCTCGGTCTCGGGCGAGGCGTTCCTGACCCGGCCCGGGCCGTTCGTCGAGGCGCTGAAGCGCGCGGTGCGGCGCGCGACCGGCGAGGAGCCAGTGCTCGACACCGGCGGCGGCACCTCGGATGCGCGCTTCATCGCCCGCTACTGCCCGGTGGCGGAGCTCGGCGCGGTCGGGACCACCATGCACAAGGCGGACGAGTGCACGCCGGTGGCCGAGCTGCGCGCGCTCGCCGCGCTCTACCGGGCGGTGATCGAGGAGGCGCTCGGCTGAGGCGCGCGCCGCCGGCGGCCCCGCGCAGGCCCTTCGGCGGCGGGCGGCGCGCCTACTCCTCGCGCAGCAGCCGCGCCGCTTCGAGCAGCACGCGCTCGTAGCGCTCGCGCTCGCGCGCCGCGACCTCCGGCGGCCAGGGGCGGAAGCCCTCGCCGCTCTTGGTGCCGAGCCTGCCCTCGGCGACCAGCCGCTTGAGCGTCGGGCTCGGCTCGGTGTCGTTGCAGAGCGTGGGGTAGATGGCGCGGGCGGCGGCGAGCTGGGTCTCGAGCCCGGCCAGCTCCTTCTGCAGGATCGGGCCGGCGGCGACGTAGCGGAAGCCGAAGGCGTAGCGCACGGCGGCGTCCACGTCCTCGGCGGTGGCGAGGCCCTGGTCGATGACCGCGAAGGCCTCGCGCATCAGCGCGTGCTGGATGCGGTTGGCGAGGAAGCCCGGCACGTCGCGCGCGACGCGGATCGGCTTGCGGCCGAGCGCGGCCATGATCGCGGCGAGGCGGTCGCAGGTCCCGGGATCGGTGTGCTCGCCGCGCACCACCTCGACGCCGGGCACGAGGTGCGCGGGCAGGAAGAAGTGCAGGTTGGCCATGCGCGAGCGCGTGGCGCAGCCCTCGGCGATGTCGGTGATGCGGAGGGCCGAGGAGTTGGAGCCGATCGGCACCCCGGGCGGCACCAGGCGGTCGAGCTCGGCGAAGACGCGGCGCTTGAGGTCGAGGTTCTCCGGCACCGCCTCGACCACGCAGGCGGCGTCGGCGAAGCCCACCTCCCCGAGCGCGGCGACCAGGAACAGGTGCTCGACCCGCTCCGGATCGGCGCCGAGCTGGGCGAGCGAGGAGCGCACCCGGTCGAGGCAGCCCGGCCAGGCGGCACGGTTCGGCTCCACCCCGGTGACGCGCCAGCCGCCGGCGAGGAAGATCGCGGCGATGTCGCAGCCCATCAGCCCCTGGCCGACGACGACCGCGTGCTGCGGGCCCTCGCCGCGCGTCTCCGCTTCCGCCATGGCTGTCCTGTCCCCTGTTCCCCTGTCCGTCCGAACCGCCGCCATTCTGGCGCAGCCGGGCGGCGCGGGCGAGAGGGCGCTTGACGGCGCGGCGGGGGCGGGCGATCGCGGGCGCGGGCGCGCCGGCGGGAGGCGCCGGGGTGCCGGCGGCGCGCCGAGGACGAGGAGGAACAGCGATGCCGATCTATGCCCTGGAGGACCGCGTGCCCACCCTGCCCGAGGCGGGGCGCTTCTGGGTGGCGCCGGATGCGCACGTGATCGGCCGCGTCGTGCTCGGCGACGAGGTGGGGATCTGGTTCGGCGCCGTGCTGCGCGGGGACAACGAGCCGATCGAGATCGGCGCCCGCTCCAACGTGCAGGAGGGGGTGATGATGCACACCGACCCGGGCTTTCCGCTGCGCGTCGGCCGCGGCGTCACCATCGGCCACCACGCGATCCTGCACGGCTGCACCATCGGCGACGACTCGCTGGTCGGCATGGGGGCGACGGTGCTGAACGGCGCGCGGATCGGCCGCAATTGCCTGGTCGGCGCCAACGCGCTGGTGACGGAGGGCAAGGAGTTCCCCGACAACTCGCTGATCGTCGGCGCTCCGGCCAAGGTGGCGCGCGAGGTGGACGCGAAGATCCTGGAGATCATCCGCCTCTCGGCCGAGTTCTATGTCGGCAACTGGCGCCGCTTCGCCGCCGGGCTACGCCGCATCGGCTGAGGCGCGGGGGTGTCGCGGGGCTGGCCGGCCGTCCCGGGATCGCGGCCGCGCCGGGCGCGGCCCGGGGCCGTTTCCGCTCGGCCGTGCGCGCGGCGGCGGTTGCGGCGCGTTACCTGTCGGGCGGAGTCACGCTCCCGGCCGTCCGCGATCCGCTCTAGGGGCGCGCAGCCGGCGCGCGTCGCTCCGGCAGCACGCTGGCGTCGAGCGGCAGCACCGCCCCCATCCACAGCGCGCGCTCGAGATGGTCGGCGCGCGGATCGTCCGTCTCCGGATGCACCAGCACGGTCAGGCCGCGGCGGTTGAGCATCAGCCACGGCACCAGCGCGGCGAACAGCCCGACCGGGAAGGCGATCTGGAACATCGCCGCAGGGTGCGGCCCGACCGGGACGTCGTGCATGCGGCCGAGGCGCGCGGCCGGGAAGCGCTCCGCCACCTCGGCGCGCAGGGCCGCGGCGCGGTCGCGCGTCGTCGCCGGGTCGTAATAGATGTGCGCGTGGTAGCCGGCGACGGCTTCGGGCGGGGTGGGGCTCATGACGCGCCGATCCTCGCGCGGCCGGCGCCCGGGAGGCAAGCGCGGCGGCGCCCGCGGCCGCGCCCTGTTGCGCCCCGGCCGGTCCGCGCTCCCGGCCGGTTCCGCCCGTCCGCGATCGGCCCTATGGTCGGCGCCGCCGCGGGGCGAGAGGAGGGGCGATGGCTGGACCGCGCACGCTGCTCGAGAAGATCTGGGACGACCACCTGATCCTCGAGGAGGACGGCCAGTGCCTGCTGCTGGTCGGCCGCCACCTCGCCCATGACGGCTCCTACCACGCCTTCGCCGCGCTCGAGGAGCGCGGCCTCGCGCTGCGCCGGCCGGAGCAGACCTTCGCCACGCCGGATCACGGCGTGCCGACCATAAGCCGCCGCGTCGAGGACATCGCCGACCCCGCGCAGCGCCGCGTGGTGGAGGCGCTGCCGCGCAACGCGGCGAAGCACGGCTTCACGCTGTTCGGCCTCGACGACCCGCGCCAGGGCATCGTGCACGTGGTGGGGCCGGAGCAGGGGGTGACGCAGCCGGGCCTGATCCTCGTCTGCGGCGACAGCCACACCTCGACGCACGGGGCGCTCGGCGCCCTCGCCTTCGGCATCGGCGCCTCCGAGGTGGCGCACGTGCTCGCCACCCAGACGCTCTGGCGCAGGCGGCCGAAGACCATGCGCGTCACCGTCGAGGGCGAGCGGCCGGCGGGGGTGGCGGCGAAGGACGTGATCCTCGCCGTCATCGCCAGGATCGGCGCCAACGGCGGCGCGGGGCACGTGATCGAGTACGCCGGCTCGACCATCCGCGCGATGTCGGTCGAGGAGCGGATGACGGTCTGCAACATGTCCATCGAGGCCGGCGCGCGCGCCGGCATGGTGGCGCCGGACGAGAAGACCTACGAGTACCTGAAGGGCCGCCCCTTCGCCCCCGCCGGCGCCGACTGGGACGCGGCGCTCGCCTACTGGCGGACGCTGCCGAGCGATCCCGGCGCGCGCTTCGACGCGGAAGTGGCGCTCGACGCCGCGCGCCTCGAGCCGATGGTGACCTGGGGCAACAGCCCGGAGGATGCGCTGCCGGTGACGGGCCGCGTGCCCGATCCCGCCGACGCGCCCTCCGCGGCGCAGCGGGCGGCCTGGCGCGAGACGCTGGAATACATGGGCCTCCGCCCCGGGCAGAGGCTGACCGACATCGCGGTGGACCAGGTGTTCATCGGCTCCTGCACCAACGGGCGGATCGAGGACCTGCGCGCCGCCGCCGCGATCGCGCGGCGCGGCCGGGCGGTGGTGCCGGCGATCGTCTCGCCCGGCTCGACGCTGGTGAAGCGCCAGGCGGAGGCGGAGGGGCTCGATCGCATCTTCCGCGAGGCCGGGTTCGAGTGGCGCGAGTCCGGCTGCTCGATGTGCATCGGCATGAACGGCGACCTGGTGGCGCCGGGCAGGCGCTGCGCCTCCACCTCCAACCGCAACTTCCGCGGCCGGCAGGGGCGCGGCAGCCGCACCCACCTGATGAGCCCGGCGATGGCGGCGGCGGCGGCGCTCACCGGGCGCATCACCGATGTGCGCGAGCTCGCGGGAGGCTGAGATGGAGCCCTTCACCACCCTCACCGCCGTCGCCGCGCCGCTCGATGTGCCGAACGTGGACACCGATCAGATCGCGCCGGCCCGCTTCCTGCGCCGGCCGCGCCGGGAGGGCTACGCCGACGTGCTGTTCCACGACCTGCGCTATGCGGCGCCGGGGGTGGAACGGCCGGAGTTCGTGCTCAACCGTCCCCCCTACCGCGACGCGCGCATCCTGGTCGCCGACCGCAACTTCGGCGGCGGATCGAGCCGCGAGCAGGCGGTGTGGGCGCTGGTGGACGGCGGCATCCGCTGCGTCATCGCCATCAGCTTCGGCGACATCTTCTGGGAGAACTCGGTCAAGGGCGGGCTCCTGCTGGTGCGGCTCGACGAGCCCGAGGTCGCCGCGCTGCGCAGGCAGCTCCATGCCCGGCCCGGCGCGCGGATCACGGTGGACCTGGAGCGGCAGAGCATCACCGCCCCCGACGGGCGCGCGCTGGCCTTCGAGATCGAGCCCGCGCGGAAGCGGCGCCTGCTGCTCGGCCTCGACGAGATCGGCCTGACGCTGCGCCACGAGGACGCGATCGCGGCGTTCGAGCGGGGCTACCGGACGCGCCGGCCGTGGCTGTTCCGCCACGGCGCGCCGGGCGCGGGCTGAGCGGCGGCGGGCGCGCGGTCAGTTGACCGTGGCGCCGGTGGCGCGGACGATCGGCTCCCACTGCTCGCGCGCCTCGCGCATGCGGCGGGCGAGCTCCTCCGGCCCGCCGGGCAGCGGCTCGAGCCCGGCGCGCAGCCAGGCGGCGACCACCTCGGGGTCGTCCTGGGTGGCGCGCACCGCGGCGGCGAGGCGGGCGATGGCCGCGGGCGGCGTGCCGGCCGGCACGACCAGGCCGTACCAGTTCTCCACCGCATAGCCGGGCACGCCGGCCTCCTCCATCGTCGGCACCTCCGGCAGGGCGGGCGAGCGCCTGCGGTGCGGCACGGCGAGGGCGCGCAGCCGCCCGGTCTCGACGTGCGGGATCGCCGGCGGCGCGGTGGAGAAGGCGTAGTCGATGCGGCCGGCGAGCAGGTCGGTCATCAGCGGTCCGCCGCCCCGATAGGGCACGCGCACGGTGCGCAGGCCGGCGAGATGGTCGAGCAGCGCCCCCGCCATGTGGCCGGAGGTGCCGATGCCGGAATCGCCCCAGGACAGCGCGCCGGGCCGCGCCCGCGCCGCCGCCACCAGGTCGGCGACGCTGCGCCAGGGCCGGTCGGCCGGCACCACCAGCACGCTCACCACCGAGACGACGCTGGCGACCGGCGCGAAGTCGCGTTCGGCATCGTAGGCGAGCGCGGGGTTGAGGAGGCGGCCGATCGCCAGCACGCCGATCGTGCCGAGCAGCACGGTGTGGCCGTCCGGCGCGGCGCGCACGACCAGCTCGGCCGCGAGCGTGCTGCCGGCGCCGGGGCGGTTCTCGATCACCACCGGCTGGCCGAGCAGGGCGGAGAGGCGGTTCTGCATCGGCCGCACCGCGCTGTCGGTCGCCCCGCCCGGCGGGAAGCCGACGACGACGCGCACCGGCCGGTCGGGATAGCCGCCGGCCTGTTGCGCCGCGGCGCCGGGCGCGGCGAGGGGCGCGAGCGCGAGGCCGGCGAGGCGGCGCCGCGGCAGCGGGGGAGAGGTGGTGTGCGTCATTTGCCGAGCAGCTTGCGGGCGATCAGCACCTTCTGGATCTCGGTCGTGCCGCCGCCGATCTGCGCGTGTCGCAGCAGGCGGTAGAAGTAGGTCAGCGGCAGCTCCAGCGTCTCGCCCATGGCGCCGTGCACCTGGATCGCGCTGTCGAGCACGCGCGCGCCCCACTCGCCGGAACAGAGCTTCACCACCGCGGCCTCGGCGCGCACGTCCTCGCCGGCGTCGGCGCGCGCGGCCATCTCGTAGGTCATGGAGCGCAGCGCGGTGATGTCCACGTGCATGTCCACGAGGCGCCACTGGATCGCCTGGCGGTCGGCGATCGGCCGGCCGAAGGTGACGCGCTGCCTCGCCCACTCGATGGACATGTCGAGCGCGCGCTGCATCTTGCCGAGCGCGTAGGGCCCGCGCAGCAGGCGGTCGTGGATGGTGAGCCAGCGCTGGCCGAGGGTGAAGCCCTTGCCGACCTCGCCGAGCACGTTCTCCGGGCCGAGGCGGACGTTGTCGAAGTGCACCACGTACTGCGCCGCGCGCGGACCGAGCCAGGTGGCGATGCCGGGGGTCTCGATGGTCACCCCCGGCGTGTCGCGCTCGAAGACGAACATGGTGATGCCGCCCCGCTGGCGCTTCTCCGGGTCGGTCACCGCCTGCACCATCATGATGTCGCTCTCGTGCGCGTTCGAGATCCACATCTTGGTGCCGTTGAGGATCCAGCCGTCGCCGTCGCGCACCGCGCGCGTCTGCATCATGCCGCCGGGGTCGGAGCCGGCGTTGGGCTCCGACTGGCCGAAGCAGGTGGTCTTCTCGCCCTCGATGACGGGCCTGAGGAAGCGTTCGACCTGCTCGCCCCTGCACTCGTAGAGGATGTTGGCGACGTTGGCGAAGGGGAAGGGCACCGCGCAGTAGTTGAACTCCTCGAGGATCACGCACTGCGCCAGCATCCCGAGGCTCGATCCGCCGTACCGCTCCGGCACCATCAGGTACCAGAGGCCGGAATCGCGCGAGAGCCTGATCAGGCGGTCCACGGTCCTGGCATCGAACACCGCGCGCAGGTTGGTGATCGGCGGCAGGCCGTAGGCGTGGCGCGGGCTCGCGAGGTACTCGCGCTCCAGCGGCATCAGCTCCTCGCGCACGATGCGGCGCGCGAGATCGCGGTACTGGACGATCTCGGGCGGCAGGACGTAGCCGCCCTGGCCCGCAGGGGTGACGTGGGCGTCCATCGGTCGCGCCTCCCTCCGTCCTCAGGCCAGGGTGGCGAGCGCGCGGGCCTCGGTCCGCTCGAGCGACATCAGCCGCTCGAACAGGGCGCCGGCCCGGTTGTGCGCCTTGCCGGCCTCGAGGCAGCCCTGGAACTTCTCGAACAGTTCCGAGTCGGAGAGCGGCAGCCGGGCGTGGCCGGTGGCGTGGCGCACTTCCGGCCCCTTCAGCGTGGCGCCGGAGGCGAGCGAGACCGTCACCTGGTCGAAGGGGGCGGCGCCGGAGCCGTCCGGATCGTACTCGGTGGTGGTGTCGATCGCCACGCGCTCGATCAGCGACTGGACGTCGGGGCGCTGCACGAAGGAATCGGTCAGCTCCGGCAGGCCGACGCGTTTCGCGACGAGCGCGCTGCTCATCGCGAACTCCATGCTGAACTTCGCCTCTAGGCCGGTCTTCGGGCGGTGGTTGCGCAGGATGGTGGCGTAGCGGTCGCTGATCGAGACGCGGATCTCCCTCACCTCCTCGCACTTCACCGGGTTCTCCCGGAACAGCCGCAGCGCGCCGTCGATCGCGCGGTGGGTGCAGTAGCAGGTCGGATACTTCTTGATGGAGAGGCCCTCGGCGAGGATCCGCCACTCCCGGCCGAGCGCCGTCGGTTCGCTCGCGCGGTCCACCTCGCCGTGCTGCGAGACGGCGGAGAGGAAGCCCTGCGGGTGCTCGAGCGCGTCGAGGTGCGCGGTGAAGCCGGCTTGCGCGAGGCGCGCCGCGATCGCTCCGGCATGGGCGGCGCGGCCGGCGTGGAAGGGCTTGGTCATGGTGCCGAAATTCGCCGTCAGGCCGGCGCTCTGCGAGGCGCCGAGGGCGATCGCCATCGCCGCCCTCGCCGCGTCGAGCCGGCGCAGCGAGGCGCAGGCGGCGGCGGCGGCGACGGCGCCGAAGATGCCGGTCGGGTGCCAGCCCTTGACGTGGTGGAAGCCCTGGTCGCGCCGGACCAGCTCGGCCCAGGTCTCGTAGCCCGCGAGGTAGGCGGCGAGCATCTGCTCGCCCGAGGCGCCGAGCGCCTCGCCCTCGGCGAGGATCGCCGGCACCAGCACCGTGCTCGGGTGGCCGCGCAGCGCGACGTCGTCGTAGTCGAGCGCGTGGCCGGCGACGCCGTTGATCCACGCCGCCTCCGGCGCCGGCGCGCGCAGGTCGGAGAAGTAGAGCGTCGCCTCGCCCGCGGCGCCGCCGACGCCGAGGGTGCGGCGCAGGATCTGCACCGCGTCCTCCTCGCGCCCGGCGATCATGGTGCCGACGCAGTCGACGAAGCCCGTGCGCGCGATCCGCACCGCCTCGGCGGGGATCCGCGCGTAGGTGAGGCCGGCGACGAACTCGCCGAGCGCCCTGGTCAGTGGCATGGCCGTCCTCCTCCCTCCGTCCTACGCCGCCTGCAGCCTCTCGCGCAGCGCGCGCAGGCTGCCGCCCATCTTCACGCTGCCCGGCAGCGGGTGGCCGACGATGTCCTCGGCGAGGCGCGCGCATTCGATCAGCCTCTCGAGGTCGATCCCGGTCTCGATCCCCATCTCGTGCAGCATGAAGACCAGATCCTCGGTGCAGACGTTCCCCGCCGCGCCCCGGTGCGCGGCGAAGGGGCAGCCGCCGAGGCCGGCGACGGTGGCATCGTAGATCGCCACCCCCATCTGCAGTCCGGCATAGGCGTTGGCGATGCCCATGCCGCGCGTGTCGTGCAGGTGCAGCGCCAGGGTGAGGTCCGGGTAGCGGTCGCGCACCGCGCCGACCACGCGCTTGATGGATTCCGGCGTCGCCCAGGCCATGGTGTCGGCGAGCGAGACGGTCCTGATCTCCTGCCCGTACTGCCTGCCGAGGTCGAGGATCTGGCCGACCATGTCCACCACCGTCGCGACCGGCACCTCGCCCTGGAAGTTGCAGCCGAAGGCAGCCATGATGCTGCCGCGGTCCACCGGCACGCCGTGCTCGAGATAGAGCCGGATCATGCCGTGCTGCGCCTCGTAGTTCTGCGCCAGCGTGCGCTGCTGGTTGCGCAGCAGGAACGCCTCCGAGGCGGTGAGCGAGATCGAGCCGCGCAGGTGGAGATCGCCGGCCGCGAGCGCGCGCAGGAACCCCTTGTCGTTCAGCCAGAGCGCGGTGTAGCGCACGCCGGGCTTGCGCCGGAAGCGGCGCACCACCTCCTCGGCGTCGGCCCAGCCGGGGACGCGCGCCGGGTTGACGAAGGAGACGGTCTGGATCTGGGTGAGGCCGGTCTCCGACAGCGCGTCGATCAGCTCGACCTTGCGCTCGGTGGGGATCGGGCCCTTCTCGATCTGGAAGCCCTCGCGCGGGCCTTCCTCGTTGATCTGCACGAATTTCGGGAAGTCCGGCATGGCGGGTCTCCTCGTCACGGCGCCGCGCGCGCGCGCAGGCGGTCTTCCAGGTAGGCGTTGAAGGCGGGCGCGTCCTCGTAGGGCAGCCAGTGCCCGGCGCCGGGGACGACGTGGACGTGCGCGTGCGGGCAGAGCGCGCGCAGGGCGGCGATGCGCTCCTCGAGGCCCCAGTAGGCGTACTGGTCGCGCTCGCCCCACACCGCGTTCACCGGGATCGCGAGCCGCGGCAGGGATTCGGCGAGCGGGCGCCGGGCGATCAGCGCCGGCGTGTCGAGCCGGGCGTGGCGCGCGTTCCAGTCCTGGATGGCGAGCGCGAGCGCATCCACGCTCGCCGGATCGGCGAGCATCAGGCGCAGCAGGTTGGTGCGGTGCGCCGCGACCAGCTCGGCGCCGGTCTTGCCGCGCACGCGCTCGAGCCGCAGCGGCTGGCGCGGCGGGACCAGCCCGCCCGGGCCGATCAGGGTGAGCGAGCGCATCCGCGCCCCGTGCCGCAGCGCGACGTGGCCGCCGACCGAGGCGCCGAAGGAGAAGCCGACCAGGTCGTAGGGCTCGGACGGGCCGAGGATGCGCTCGAGGCCGTGCGCGGTGATCGCGGCGATCTCCGCCATGCTGGGCGGCGCCGGCGGGTCGGCGGACTCGCCCATGCCCGGCAGGTCGGGGACCAGGAGGCGATGGCGCGCGGCGAAGGTCTCGATGGTGCGCACCCAGTGCCGCCAGGACCCGGCGCCGCCATGCAGCAGCACGAGGGCGGGGCCGCGCTCGCCCCAGAGGTGCCAGACCATCGCGCCTTCGCCGCAGGGCGTCTCGACGCGGCGCGCCGCCGAGGCGATGCGCCGCAGCGTCTCCTCGGGCTCCGGAACGGCGGTGGCGTCGTTCATCGGAGGGCGCGCCTCACGGCGGCGGCACGAAGGGGTAGGGAACCGGCACGCCGCCGCGATAGGGCAGCGCCACCACGGCCGAGCCGGGCGTGGACTCCAGCCCCTTCTCGTTGCGGATGCCGAGGTCGAGCTCGACCAGCCCGTAGGCGGGCGCCTCGCGCTTGCCCCTGACCTTCGCCCAGACCGAGAGGGTCTCGCCGACGATGTTCATGGCGCGGAACTGGAAGTTCACCTTCCACACCCAGCCCTCGCGCCCGGCCCAGTCCTTGAGGAGCTGGACGATGAACTGCTGCTTTAGCGAGCCGTTGATCAGCAGGCCGGGGAGCTTGTCGTGCTCCCTGGCGAAGCGCTCATCGTAGTGGATCTTGTGCCAGTTCTCCATCGCCGCCGACCAGCGCATCAGGTGCGGCGTGGTGAGCGGGCCCTTGACCAGCGGGCCGATCTCCTGGCCGATCGCGACGTCCTCGAAATCCACGCGCGCCATGGCCTTCGCTCACTTCCGCCGGATGATGGTCTTGCGCGCGCGCATCAGCAGCTCGCCCGCGCCGTTGGTGTACTCGGTCTCGATGACGACGAAGATCATCGGCCCCGCCCGCGTCTCGCGCTCGTAGATGTCGGCGTAGCGGGACTTCTGGAACACCGTCTCGCCGTGGCGGGCGTAGCGGTAGAACTCGACCTCGGCGCCGCCGTTGAGCAGCGCGAAGCCGTGCAGCGGCAGCTCCGGCAGGCCGTCGCGCACGCCCATGACGAGGCCGTCGAAGTCCGGGTCGTGCGCGCGCTCGGTCAGCACGTCCGGCGCGCCGAAGGGCGTGCGGAACATGAAGGCGGGGTAGAGCGGCGGCGCCACCGCGCCGCCGTAGCGCGCGCCGGCCTCGTCCGAGGCGTAGGCCGGATCGGGGTCCATGATCGCCTGGGCGTAGCGCCGCACCGCGCCCTTCTCCACCGGATCGCAGGCCGGGAAGGGCGCGCTCTCGGCGCCGATGTGCTTGCGGACCTCGTCGGTCAGGAGCGGCATGGGTTCCCCTCTACTCTGCGGCCTTCGCCGCGCCGCTGATGCGGCGCCAGCCGGGATCGAGCCCGACGATCCCGCGCGCCGCCAGGTCCCGGATCGCGTCCTCGCCGTAGCCGAGGCCGCGCAGCACCTCCGCCGTGTGCTGGCCGAGGCGCGGCGGGTGCAGGGCGATCCGCCCCGGCGTCTCGCTGAGCTTGATCGGCAGCCCGGCCATGCGCATCGGGCCGAGGCCGGGCAGGTCGAGCTGCGCGATCATCCCGCGCGCATGCACCTGCTCCTCCTCGACCACGCGGTCTATCCGGTTGATCGGGGAGCAGGGCACGCCGGCGGCCTTCAGCCGCCGCTCCCACTCCGCGACCGGGCGCGTCGCCATCACCTCGCCGATCAGCGCGATCATCAGCGCGCGGTTCTCGACGCGGCGGCGGGCGTCGAGGAAGCGCGGGTCCTCGATCCACTCCGGCTTCTCCAGCACGCCGCAGAGGTCGCGCCACATCCGCTCGTTGAAGGCGGCGATGATGATCCAGTCGTCGGCGGCCCGGTAGGCGCGATAGGTCGGACTGGTCAGCGCCCCGGCGCCGCTCGGCCCCGGCACCTCGCCCGAGGCGAAGTAGCGGGTGAGGAAGTGCGCGAGCATCGCCACCTGGCCCTCGAGCAGCGATGTGTCCACGCGCTGCCCGCGCCCCGTGCGCTCGCGCGCCGCCAGCGCCGTCAGCACGCCGATGGCGCCGAGCATCCCGGCGCCGATGTCGGCGACCGACATCCCCATCTTCACCGGGCCGCCGCCGGGCTCGCCGGTGATGCTCATGCCGCCCGAATACGCCTGCATGAAGAGGTCGTTGGCCGGCTCCTCGGCGCGCGGCCCGGTCGCGCCGAAGCCGCTGATCGCGCAGTAGATCAGCCGCGGGTTCTCGCGCGCGAGCGATTCGTAGGAGAGGCCCGCGCGCTCCAGCGCGCCGATGCGGTAATTGTCCACCAGCACGTCGGCGCGCGCGATCAGCCGGCGCGCGATCTCGACGCCCTCGGCGCTCTTGAGGTCGAGCGCGACGCTGCGCTTGTTGCGGTTGGCGGAGGCGAAGTAGTAGCCGAGGCTGTCGTGGAAGTAGGGCGGCCAGGAGCGGCTGTCGTCGCCGGCGCCGACGCGCTCGATCTTCACCACCTCGGCGCCGTAGTCGGCGAGCATCATGGCGCAGAAGGGGCCGGCCATGGCGACGCCGATCTCGACGACGCGCAAGCCTTCCAGCGGCGCGGTCATGTCCCGGCATTCCGCATGGCGGCGGCCTCGTGCACTCGCTCCTCCCGCACGGCGCGCCGGGGCTGCGCGCGGGTGCGCCGCGCGGTGCGCCGGTCGGGCAGGCTAGCGCAGGCCCCCGGGGCGGGCAAATCGCGCGCCGTCGCCGCGCCCGGTGCTTGAGCACGGCGACGATCCGCGCGAGAGGTGCGGCGCGTTCCGTCCTTCCTTCCCTCGGCCGCGGCCGCGCACGACGGTGCCGCGGCCGCACCCCGCCGCGGCTCCGCATCGGCGAAGGCGCGCCGCACGGCCCGGGCCGCGCCGCGCGGGCGGCGGGAAGCGGCCGAGCGCGCGGATCGCCCCGCGAACGACAGCGCCAGGGCCGTTTCCGCTCGGGCGCGCGCGGCAACGGCTCCGGCGCGTTGCCTGTCGGGCGGAGTCACGCTCCGGGCCGTTTCCCGCCGTCCGCGATCCGTCTAGACCGCGCGCAGCAGGACCAGCGCCGCGAGCCCGACGAGCAGCGCCGGCAGCAGCCGGCGCCCGAATGCGGCGTAGCCGATCAGTCCGGCTGCCAGCGCCGCGATGCGCGCGGCGAGCGGCAGGGCGGCGAGCGCGCCGCTCGGCGCCGCCACCGCCAGCACGACGAAGGCGGCGAGCGTCGCCTGCGCCACCGCGGCCGCCCAGGCGACGAAGGGATGGTCCGGCCGCAGCGCGCCCGCCACCGCCAGGCCGGCGATGCGCAGCGCAAGGCATGCCAGCGCCGTCAGCAGCAGTGCGAGGTCGGCGTCAGCCACGCCGCCGCGTGCCCCGACCGAGCAGGAAGGCCGTCGTGCCGCCGGCGAGCCCGGCGGCGAGCAGGCCCCACGCGGCCGGCAGCGCCAGCGCGAGCGGCGCCGCCAGCGCGCCGCCGAGGAGCGCGCCGCGCACGCCGGGCCGGCCGAGATCCGCGGCGAGCAGCAGCGCGAAGTAGAGCGGGTTGGCGAAGACCAGCGCCGCCCGCGTCGCCGGATCGAGCAGGCCGGCGACCGCGTGTCCCGCCGCCGCCGCCGCGCCGGCGATCAGCCAGCTCGTCAGGCCGAAGCCGAGGAACCAGGGCAGCCGGCCAGGGGGCGCGATGCCCGGAAGGGCGCGCATCGCCGCCGCCCAGGGGGTGATGGCGACGAACGGCGCGCCGAGCAGCGACCAGGCCCGCGGACGGCGCGGCGCGGCGAGCATCGGCGCCAGCGCGATCGCCATCGGCAGGAAGCGCGCATTCACCGCCACCGCGCCGAGCACCGCCGGCAGCACGCCCGCCGCGCCGGCGGTGGCGTGCTGCACGAGCACGATCTGGCCCGGCATGCCGTACACGCCCCAGCTCGCCGCCAGTGCCCAGCCGATCGGCAGGCCGGCCTCGCGCACCGCGGCGCCGAAGGCGAGGAAGGTCGCGGCCATCGCCACCGCCGGCGCGCCGACCGCCTCCGCGACGCCGGCGGACGCCGCGCGCCGCGGCGGCGGCGCGGCCTCAGCCGGCATGGCGGTGCCGCCGGTCGGCGACATGCGACGGCAAGCGGGCGGAAGCGGTGCGCGGCGAGGTCAGCCCACCCTCCCTCCGTGCTCGCTCGGGCGGGGCCGCCGGCGGCGTCCCGGCCCGGGGGAATGCCCGCGGCGACCGGCCGCGCCGGCCGGCGCGCCGGATCGGCGCGGGGATCGTGCGGCGGGCGATCCGCACCGGACCATCGCGGGCGGGTCGTGCACGATGGCATGCGTCTCCCTGGTGTCCTGCCGCAGGAGGCCGGCGCCCCCGCCGCCGGTCCGCCGCGCGGGGCGGCCCATGCTGCCGCGCCCGTCCGGCGCCCGCAACGCCGCGCGGAGCGGCGCGCGGCGACCTCAGGCGGCGAAGCGCGCGTCGCGCATCGCCTCGTAGGCGGCGCGGACCAGGGCGGCGCCATGGGCGCGCTCCAGCCGCCGGACGGTGAAGTGACCGCGGGCGACGGAGCGGAAGTGCTCGAGGAAGGCGAGGTTCACCGCCGCCCCCGCCGCGGCGCCGACGATCGGGGCCGCCTGCGCGGAGACCTTGAGCGCGACGGGGCCGCCGAAGCGGGCGGCGACGGCGCCGAGAAAGCCCGGCAGCATCGCGCCGGCGCTGCGGCCGGCCGCGCCCCGCAGCGCCTCCGCGAGGGCGATCCGCACGGCGAAGTAGCCGGATTCGGCCGCGTCGTCGTAGGGGTCGCGGCCGCCCAGGGCGAACACCTTCAGGCACTCGGCGGCGGCCTCCGGGCGCCGGAGGTCCTCGCCCTGCTCGGCGGCGACGGCGGCGATCTGGCGCAGCAGCAGCGTGGTGGCGAAGGGAAGCTCGAGCAGCGTGCCCGCTAGGCCGAGGGCGCCGCCGGCCGCGCCGCTCGCGGCGGCGAGACCGCGGTGGAACCACGCGGAGGAGACGGGCAGGGGCGTGCGCGCGGGATCGGACCGCAGCGCGGCCGCCATCGCGCCGGCGAGCGCGCGGCGGAGGGCGGCGTCGAGCAGCGCCTGCGCGGGGCCCGGCAGGCGCGCCTTCAGCGCCTCGATCGGCGTGCCGACCAGCGCGGCGAGGCGGACGGCGAGCGAGGTGCCCTCCAGCGCGGCCACGGCGCCGGACAGCTCGGCGCGGGCGGCGTCGGGGAGGCCGGGGACGGGGAGGCTGGCGGCGGGGTCCGGCGGCATGGCGAGCGGATGCTGGGACACGGGATGCTTCTTCGGCGAGGGGGCGTTCCGGGAAGGGCGCGCGGCGCCGTCGCCGCGCGGGCCGGCGCCCGGGGTCCGCAGCCGGCCGGAAGGTGGCCGTTGCGCCCTGCGCGCTCCAGGGGCCGCGGACGGCCCTGGCGCCCCGCCCCCGCCGGCAGCCCGGGCGCCCTACAAGATGAACCGGCTGAGATCCGCGCTCGCCGCCAGCGGCGCCACCCGCTCGCGCACATAGGCGGCGTCCACCCGCACCGTCTCGCCGCGGCGGTCGGAGGCGGTGAAGGAGATCTCCTCCAGCAGCCGCTCCATCACCGTGGCGAGGCGCCGCGCGCCGATGTTCTCGATGCGGGCGTTGATCTCCGCCGCGAGGTCGGCGATCGCGTCCACCGCGTCCTCGGTGAACTCGAGGGTCACCCCCTCGGTGCCGAGCAGGGCGACGTACTGCTTGATCAGCGAGTGCTCGGGCTCGGTCAGGATGCGGCGGAAGTCGTCGCGCGTGAGGGCGGAGAGCTCGACGCGGATCGGCAGCCGGCCCTGCAGTTCCGGCAGCAGGTCGGAGGGCTTGGCGAGGTGGAAGGCGCCGGAGGCGATGAACAGGATGTGGTCGGTCCTGACCGGGCCGTGCTTGGTCATCACCGTGGTGCCCTCGATCAGCGGCAGCAGGTCGCGCTGCACGCCCTCGCGGCTGACGTCGGCGCCACGGAAGCCGCCGCCGCCCTCGCCGGCGCCGCGGGCGCAGATCTTGTCCACCTCGTCGAGGAAGACGATGCCGTTGTTCTCGGCGCTCGCCACCGCCTCGCGCGTCACCGCCTCCATGTCGAGCAGCTTGTCGGCCTCGTCGCGGATCAGCGCCTCGCGCGCCGCGGCGACGGTCATGCGGCGGGGGCGCTGGCGGCCGCCGAACAGCTTGCCGAGCATCTCCTGCATGTTCTGGAGTTGGATGCCCGGCGCGCCGGGCAGGTCGATCATGCCGATCGGCAGGCCGCCGCCCGCCTCCGAGACGTGCACCTCGACCTCGCGGTTCTCGAGCTGGCCTTCGCGCAGCATGCGGCGGAACTTCATGCGGGTCTCGCCGGAGGCGCCCTCGCCGACCAGGGCGGTGACCAGGCGCTCCTCCGCCGCCAGCTCGGCCTTGGCCTGCACCCCCTTGCGCGCCTGCTCGCGCCGCTGGTTGATCGCGACCTCGACCAGATCGCGGACGATGCTCTCGACGTCGCGGCCGACATAGCCGACCTCGGTGAACTTCGTCGCCTCGACCTTGAGGAACGGGGCGTTGGCGAGCTTCGCCAGGCGGCGCGCGATCTCGGTCTTGCCGACCCCCGTGGGGCCGATCATCAGGATGTTCTTCGGCACCACCTCCTCGCGCAGCCCGTCGGGGAGCTGCTGGCGGCGCCAGCGGTTGCGCAGCGCGACCGCGACCGCGCGCTTGGCGTCGTGCTGGCCGACGATGTGCCGGTCGAGCTCGGAGACGATCTCGCGCGGGGAGAGGTTGACGGGTTCGGTGCTCACGCCTGCGATTCCAGCGTCTCGATGACGATGTTGGCGTTGGTGTAGACGCAGATGTCGGCGGCGATCCGCATCGCGCGGCGGCAGATCTCCTCGGCGCCGAGGCCGTCCACGCCGATCAGCGCCCGCGCCGCGGCGAGGGCGAAATTGCCGCCCGAGCCGATGCCGATGATCGCATCCTCCGGCTCCAGCACGTCGCCCTGGCCGGTGAGGAGCAGCGAGCGGCGCGCGTCGGCCACCGCCAGCATCGCCTCCAGCCGTCGCAGGTAGCGGTCGGTGCGCCAGTCCTTGGCGAGCTCGACGCAGGCGCGCTCGAGCTGGTCGGGGAAGCGCTCGAGCTTCGCTTCCAGCCGCTCGAGCAGGGTGAAGGCGTCGGCGGTGGCGCCGGCGAAGCCCGCCAGCACCTTGCCGTTGGCGATGCGCCGCACCTTGCGCGCGTTGCCCTTGACCACGGTCTGGCCGAGCGAGACCTGGCCGTCGCCGGCCATCGCCACCTGCCCGCCCTTGCGCACGCAGAGGATGGTGGTGCCGTGCCAGCCGGTCCTGTCCGTATCGTTCATGGGGGAGAGATGGGGCGAAGGCCGCCGCCGGGCAACGGTTGCGCCGGCGCACGGACCCGCCCGGCGGGCCGGGCCGCCCGGGCGCGGCCCGCTCCCCGCTGCCGCGCCGCGGCCTACAGCCGGAAGTCGCGCAGCACCTCCGGCCGGAACGCCAGCCCGTGCCCGGGCCGCTCCGGCGCCCGGATCATGCCGCCCCGGATCCCGGGCGGATGCACCCAGAGGTCGTCGAGCAGCCCCATGTGCTCCGCCCAGCTCGCGTTCGGGATCGAGGCGAGCAGGTGCACGTTCAGCTCCGGGAACAGGTGCGGCGCGATGCTCATGCCCCAGGTGTCGGCGACCGCCGCGATCTTGCGCAGCTCGGTCAGGCCGCCGCGCATCGGGTCGGGCTGCAGGATCGGCAGGCGCGGGTTCTCGAAGAAGGGCTTGAGGTCGTGGCGGGAGAAGTGCGTCTCGCCGCCGACCACGCGCAGGTCGAGCGCCTCGGCCACGCGCATGTAGCCGGCGACGTCGTCGGCCACCACCGGCTCCTCCAGCCAGTAGATGTCGTAGGCCTCGAATTTCCGTCCCATCAGGATCGCCACGTCGGCGGTCCAGCCCATGTTGACGTCGATCATGATCTCGACGTCGGGACCGAGCGCCTCGCGCATGCGGCGCACGTTGTCGAGGTCGGTCTTGAGGTCGTGCACGTGGGCGACCTGCATCTTGATCGCCCGGAAGCCCTGGGCGACGTAGTGCTTCGCCTTGGCGATCATGCCGTCGCCGCCCGCGCCGCGGAAGCAGCCGCTGCCGTAGATCGGGACCTCGGAGCGCACGTGGCCCCACAGGCGGTGCAGCGGCAGGCCGGCCTTCTTCCCCACCGCGTCCCACAGCGCGATGTCGAGCGCCGAGGCCGCCATCATCACGATCCCGCCCCGCCCCTTGGGCAGCGTGGCGCGCCAGATGTCGCGCCAGAGGCCCTCGATCTCGGTCGCGTCGCGGCCGAGGGCGAGCGGCTTCACCACCTCCTCGAGGCAGGCGCCGAGCGTGCGCAGCACCGGCGGCGCGCCGAGCGGGTGCAGATAGCCCATGCCGACGATGCCGCCGGCGGTCTCCACCTCCACCACCGCGAGGTCGCGCGTCGGGCCGAGCGCGTGGCCCGCGAGCCACGGGTCGTCCGGCCAGGGCAGGCGCAGCAGCGTCGTCCGCAGGTCGCGGATCGTCATGTCGTTGGCGGCCATGGCCGGCTCACTCCCTCGCGGTGGCGCGGATCTCGTCCAGGATCGGCAGCAGGTGCTCGGCGAAGAGCGGCGGGTTCTCGGCGAACGGGAAGTGGCCGATGCCCGGCATCGCGGTGAAGCGCGCGCCCCGGATCCTCGCCGCCGTCGCCGCCGAGGCCTCGACGGTGCAGGAGTAGTCGTACTCGCCGGTGAGCAGGAACAGCGGGCAGCGCGCGGTGTCGATCAGGTGCACGCGCTCGCGCGCGTCCCACTCGCCGGAGTAGAACTCGATGTCGCGCGCGAAGGTGGCGTGGCCGCCCTGGCTGTAGTGCCACCAGATCTCGGCGGCGCATTCCGCCGGGCTCTGCGGCGCCATCAGCCCGAACACCCATTCGGGGACGAAGAGCGCCTGGTTGACGCGCGGGTGGTTGGCCCAGGGGGTCTGGCGGCCCTGGATGTTGTCGGTCGCCTCGCAGGCGATGATGGCGGAGAAGGCCTCCGGATGGCGCAGCGCGAGCTCGAGGCAGATCTCGCCCGACATCGAGGCGCCGAGCACGACCGGGCGGGTGAGCCCGGCGGCGCGCACCACCTCCATGATGATCGCGACGTAGCGGTCGGTGGTCAGGCGCCAGCTTCCGGGCGGCGCGGCGGCGGGCGGCGGGCTCTTGCCGTGCCAGGGCAGGTCGAAGGCGGTCAGGCGCCAGTGCCGCGTCAGGCGCCGGTCCGCCATCAGGCGGTGGAACTGCCGCCCGTCGGCGCCGGCCGTGTGCAGGCAGAGCAGGTCGCGCGGGCCCTCGCCCGCCTGCTCGCGATAGATGCGGCAGGCTACGCCGTCCACGCGGATCGGCAGGTAGGCGCCGGCGATCGCCGCCGGTTCCGGCTCCGGCAGCGAGGGGCGCGGGAAGGCCGGCACGCGGGCGTCGCCCTGCGCGCCGTGCAGCACCAGCCAGCGCCCGATCTCCAGCGTGCGGCGGACGATGTGGCAGTGCTGGGCGAGCGCCAGCTCGTCGCCCGCGACGGCGAATTCCGGCACGCGCGCGCGCATCGCGAACAGGTTGTGGTGGTGGCGCGGCGGGACGGGCGCGAGGAACCTGGCCCAGACGGAGGGCGGCGCGCGCAGGGTGAAGGCGGGCGGGCCGGGCGGCGCCTCGCCGACCGCGAAGGCGGCCTCGGCGCCGCCACTTTCCAGCGCGACGCGCACCGCCGCACCCGGGCGCCAGAGCGCGAGCACCGCATCCCGCTCGCAGGCCGCGCGCCAGGCGGCGAGGAAGCCGGAATCGTCCAGGGGCCAGCCGATCATGCCGTCTCCTCCCTCTCGGGCGCTGGGTTAGGCCGGGCGGCGGCGGCGCTCAAGCCCGCGCCGGGGCAGGCTCAGCGCCGGACGGCGAAGAAGCCGCGCAGGAGCGCTGCGCATTCGCTCTCGCGCACCCCGCCCACCACCTCCGGCGCGTGATGGCAGGAGGCGGCGGCGAAGATCCGCGCCCCGTGCTCGACGCCGCCGCCCTTCGGGTCGTAGGCGCCGAAGACCAGGCGCCGGATGCGGAAGAAGGAGGCCGCCTGGGCGCACATCGGGCAGGGCTCGAGCGTCACCGTCAGGGTGCAGTCGGGCAGGCGCGGCTCGCCGCGCAGGGCGGCGGCGGCGCGCAGCGCGAGCAGCTCGGCATGGGCGGAGGCGTCGGCCAGCTCCTCCACCCGGTTGCCGGCGCGGGCGAGGACGCGGCCGGCGGCGTCCGTGACCACCGCGCCCACCGGCACCTCGCCCCGGGCGGCGGCGGCGCGGGCCTCCTCGAGCGCGATCTCGATCGGGGTCATGGCGGGAACCTTGCCTCGGCGCGGTCCCGAACGCTAGCAACGCCGCCATGCCCCGTCCCCGGCCCCTGATCGGCGTCACCCTCGATGCGGAGCCGCCCGGCGGCTACTCCCGGCTGCCCTGGTACGCGCTGCGGCAGAACTACTTCGCGGCGATCGCCGCGCAGGGCGGCCTGCCCGTCGCGCTGCCCCACCATCCCGAACTGGCGGAGGCCTATCTCGACGCGCTCGACGGCCTGCTCGTCACCGGCGGCGCCTTCGACGTGGACCCCGCGCTCTACGGCGGCGGCCCGGCGCATCCGGCGGTCACGCTCAAGCCCGGCCGCACCGCGTTCGAGCTCGCCGTCACCCGCGGCGCGCTGGCGCGCGACCTGCCCGTGCTCGGCGTCTGCGGCGGCGAGCAGCTCCTCGCCGTCGCCTTCGGCGGCACGCTGATCCAGCACATCCCGGACGCCGTCCCCGGGGCGCTGGCGCACGAGCAGCCCAACCCGCGCACCGAGCCCGGGCACGAGGTCGCGATCCGGCCGGAGAGCCTGCTGGCCCGCATCGTCGGCAAGCCGCGCATGGCGGTGAACAGCGCGCACCACCAGGCGGTCGAGCGGCCCGGGGACGGCGCCGTGGTGAACGCGGTCGCGCCCGACGGGGTGGTGGAGGGGATCGAGCATCCCGGCTACCGCTTCGCCCTCGGAGTGCAGTGGCACCCGGAATACGCCGTGGACCCCGCGGACCCCTTGATCTTCCGCGCCTTCGTCGAAGCCTGCCGCCGGTGAGCGGGGACGAGGAGGACAAGGGCGGGACGGAGACCGCGCGCGGCGAGCGCATCGCCAAGTGGCTCGCCCGCGCCGGGGTGGCCAGCCGGCGCGACGCCGAGCGGCTGATCGCCGAGGGCCGGGTCGCGCTGAACCGCCGCCGCGTCGAGACGCCCGCGACCTTCGTCCGCCCCGGCGACGTCGTGGCGGTGGACGGCCGCCCGGTCGCCCCGCCGGAGCGCACGCGCCTGTTCCGCTACCACAAGCCGCCGGGCCTGGTGACCACGCACCGCGACCCGCAGGGCCGCCCGACCGTGTTCGAGCGCCTGCCGCCCGGCCTGCCGCGCCTCGTCTCGGTCGGCCGGCTCGACCTCACCAGCGAGGGGCTGCTGCTGCTGACCAACGACGGCGCGCTGGCTCGGCGGCTGGAGCTGCCGGCGCAGGGCTGGCTGCGGCGCTACCGGGTGCGGGTGTATGGCAAGCTCGACGAGCGCGACCTCGCCGCGCTCGCCAAGGGGGTGACGATCGACGGCGTCGCCTACGGCCCGATCGAGGCGGCGCTCGATTCGCGCCACGGCCTGATCTCCTGGCTCACCGTGTCGCTGCGCGAGGGCAAGAACCGCGAGATCCGGCGGGTGATGGAGCATCTCGGCCTCCAGGTGACGCGGCTGATCCGCGTCGCCTACGGGCCGTTCCAGCTCGGCTCCCTGCCGCGCGGGGCGGTGGAGGAGGTGAGCCCCAAGGTGCTGCGCGAGCAGCTCGGGCTGGAGGTCGCGCCGCCG
>NZ_JAHZUY010000054.1 GCF_019458025.1 Caldovatus aquaticus
GACGAACCAGCGGACGAACCAGCGATAGACCGTGCGCCAGGGCAGGAAGCTGTCGGGCAGCAGGCGCCAGGTGCAGCCCGCCCGCAGCACGTAGAAGATGGCGTTGGCGATCTCTCGCAGCGGCCAGCCGGTTAGCGTCCGCGGATGTGGTGGAAATTCGCTGAGTGTTGCGGGTGGGATTGGGCCTGGCGGTCGGCGTAGCCGATCCGGCGGGGCCGATCCCGGCCGCGGGGCCGGGCTTGGGGCGGTCATCGGTTCGGACGGCTAGGGTGGCGTTGCGACACGCCCACTGCCAACCGCCCGGGGATCCGATGACCGAGGACAGACTGCCACTGGCCGAACTTCTGGCGAAAGCCGGAGACGGCGATTTCCTGCGCAGCGTCGCCGAGGCCGTGCTGCAGATGCTCATGGAGGCCGATGTGGAAGGTCTGATCGGCGCCGGGCGGCACGAGCGCACCGGCGAGCGGCTGAACTACCGCAACGGCTTCCGCGACCGCTCGCTGGATACGCGGCTGGGGCAGATGCAGCTGCGCATTCCGAAGCTGCGACAGGGCAGCTACTTCCCGCCCTTCCTGGAGCCCAGGAAGACCTCGGAGAAGGCCCTGGCGGCCGTCATCCAGGAAGCCTGGATCGGCGGCGTCTCGACGCGCCGCGTCGACGACCTGGTGCCGGCCATGGGCCTGACCGGCATCTCGAAGTCCACCGTCGCCAGGCTCTGCAAGGACATCGACGAGCGCGTCGGCGCCTTCCTCGACCGCCCGCTCTCCGGCGAGTGGCCCCATCTCTGGCTCGACGCCACCTATCTCCGCCAGCGCGAGGGCGGGCGCATCGTCTCGGTCGCTGCCATAATCGCTGTCGCCTGCGACGCCGAGGGGCGGCGCGAGATCGTCGGCCTGCACATCGGCCCCTCCGAGGCCGAGACCTTCTGGGCCACCTTCCTCAAGAGCCCGGTCAAGCGCGGCCTGGCCGGCGTGAAGCTGGTCGTCTCCGATGCCCATGAAGGGCTGAAGGCCGCGATTGTCCGTGTGCTTGGGGCGACGTGGCAGCGCTGCCGCGTGCACCGGATGCGCAACGCGCTCGCCCATGTCGGCAAGGCCCAGCAGTCCATGGCCGCCGCCGCGCTGCGCCAGGCCTTCCTCCAGCCCGGCCAGGCGGGCGCCCGGCAGACCTGGCGCCACGTCGCCGACCAGCTCCGCCCCCGCTGGCCCAGGCTCGGCAAGCTCATGGACGACAGCGAGGACGACGTGCTCGCCTACATGGCGTTCCCGGCCCAGCACCGGACCAAGCTGCATTCGACGAACCCGCTCGAACGATTGAACAAGGAGGTCAAGCGCCGCCCCGATGTCGTCGGCATCTTTCCCTCCGAGGCCTCCATCATCCGCCCGATCGGCGCCGTGCTGCTCGAGGCCAATGACGAGTGGCAACTCCGGCACCGCCACATGGGCGTCGAGGCCATGGGCGAGATGCTCGGCCCACCGCTCGCCAACGAAACCCTGCAACTTCCACCCAAGGCCGCCTGAACCGTGACCACCTCAAGCCCATCAACAATTTCCACCACGTTGACGGACGTGACCGCGAAGCGGGTGAAGCGGGCCAGCAGGTTGCGGAGGTTGCGGGCCGTCGAGAGGCTGGTCTGCACCGCGATCAGCGCCTGGAGGCGCTCTCCGTCGACATCCGCGGCCGACAGGCCCCTGAGTGCCGGGCGGAAGCGGTTGCGCTCCACGAGCGGCAACTCGCGCTCATAGCGGGCGCCCTCCCCGCGGGCCTTCCTGGCCTACGCCTGGCGCTCGGTCTCGGCGCGCCACTGGTCGAGGAGCCGGGCCACCGGGACCTGCTGTCGAGCGGTCTCGACGAAGGCGCGCAGGGCGGCCCGGCGCTCCTCCACGAGATCGCGGCCGAGCGCCGCGGCGGCGCGGATCTCCTGCGCCGCCTCGCGGGCCGCCTCCGGTTTCGTGGCGGGCCAGTCGCCGACGGTAGCCCAGAGCCGCTTCGGGCTACCACGCACCCGGTACCTCAGGACGAAGGCGAGGCGGCCGGGGCCGTTGTAGCGGACCCCGAAGCCGGGAAGCCGATCGTCTCAATGGACGGTCCTTCTGCCGTTTGCCTGGCGGGCGAGGTCGTCGCAGGTGCGCTTGGTGATCCGCATGGTCCCGGCTACCACTGGGCTACCACACGGAGGCAACTCGGGGGGACCCAAGGGCATCTGTTGAACCTTGCGGCCCCTGGGAAAACGGCGATTTTCTGCGGAAGGGTGGCGTGGCGGGCGGAACCGGGAGGGGACACTCTCTGGGAAATCGGCGGTCAGGCCCGTCTCTCTTGTCCCGATGGATACGATGCGAGCTGCGACAGGACGGTAAGCGTGCACTGACGGCTGCGGTGGTGGGGTGTTGTCGAGGTCAGGTGGTATCGGGCCGGAGGTTCCACGGGGCGAGTTCGGCGATGCGGTTGATCGGGTGGGCGGCGATGCGATCGAGGAGAGCGCGCAGATAAGCCTGCGGATCCCAGCCATTCATCTCCGCGGTGCCGACGAGGGTGTAGATGATCGCCGCGCGCCTGCCGCCCTCGAGCGACCCGGCGAACAGGTAGTTCTTCCGCCCCAGTGCCAGCGGGCGCATCCGCCGCTCGGCGGCGTTGTTGTGCAGGCAGGCGCGGCCGTCGCGCAGCACCGTCGTCAGCGCACCCCACTGCGCCAGCGTGTAGCGGATCGCCTTGGCCAGGTCCGACTTGCCGGAGATGCGACGTAGCGTCGCCTCCAGCCAGGTGTGCAGGTCGGCCATGAGCGGCGCCGAGCGGGCCTGGCGGGCGGCGAGGCGCGCCTCCGGCGGCTGGCCGTGGATCTCCGCCTCGATGGCGAACAGCGGCTGCATGCGCTCGATGGCTTCGCGCGCGAGCGGGCTGCCGTTCGCCAGCAACTCGTCGTGGAAGTAGCGACGTGCATGCGTCCAGCATCCCGCCTCGACCACTCGGCCACGCTCGTAGAGGGCGTTGAACCCGGCATAGGCATCGGCCTGCAGGATGCCCTGGAAGTCACGCAGGCGTCGTTGCGGGTGCTCGCCCTTCCGGTCCGGCGTGAACTCGTAGAACACCGCGGGCGGGTCGCACCCGCCAAACGGCCGGTCGTCGCGCAGATAGGCCCAGACCCTTGCCGCCTGCGTGCTGCCGCGCCCGGGCGCGAGCATCGGCATCGGCGTGTCGTCGGCATGCACCCGCGCCCCGGCCAGGGCATGGCGGCCGATGAACGCCGCCATCGGCTCCACCAGATGAGCCGATCTGCCGACCCAGCCCGCCAGCAGCCCGCGCGGCAGGTCCAGCCCGTCACGGGCGTAGATCTCGCTCTGGCGATAGAGCGGGAGGTGGTCGCAGTATTTCGAGACCAGCACATGCGCCAGCAGCCCTGGGCCCGGCCTGCCGCGCTCGATCGGCAGCGAGGGCATCGGCGCCTGCGTCATCGCCTCGCAGGCCCGGCAGGAGAATGCCGGACGGACGTGGCGCACCACCTCGAACCGGCCCGGACGGTATTCGAGGATCTCCGTCACGTCCTCGCCGACCTTGCGCAGCGCGCCGCCGCAGGCCGAGCAGGTGCAGCCCGCGGCGGGCAGGTGCTCGATATCGCGCCGCGGCAGTCCCTCCGGCAGCGGCTTGCGGCCGCGGCGCCGAGCCTTCTCCTCCGGCGCCTTGGCGCTGGCGGTGTCGTCCTCGGCGTCGTCCGCGCCGCCCGCGGCAGCGATGTCAGCCAGCACCTCGTCGAGCCGCAGTTCCAACTGCTCGACCTCGCCCGCCAGGCGCTCCGACGATCGCCCGAACCGCTCCTGCCGCAGCCGCGCAATCTGCACCCGCAGCCGCTCCGCCTCGAGCGTCTTGGCCTGCAGGCCGAGCTCCGCCGCGCGACGGGCCGCGCGCTCCTCAGCCAACTCGCCCTGCAGCGCCGCGATCACCGCCGCCAGGGAAGCGGGATCATTCGGCAGCGCGCTGTCGGGGTGCGGCGTCACGCCCGAATCGTCTCAGACGCCGCCGCGTCGGCGCAAGAGGCTACACCGCGATCTCGGGCTTCCAGCTCGGCGTCGGCGTGCGCCAGTCCAGCCCCTCCAGCAGCATCGCCAACTGCGCCGTCGTCAGCGTCACCACGCCCTCGCGCGCGATCGTCGGCCAGATGAACCTGCCCTTCTCCAGCCGCTTGGCCAGCAGCACCAGGCCCTGGCCGTCCCACCACAACGCCTTCAGCAGATCGCCTCGCTTGCCGCGGAACAGGAACAGGTGGCCGGAGAACGGATCGGCCTTCAACGCGGTCTGCACCTGCGCCGCCAGACCGTCGAAACCCTTGCGCATGTCCGTCGCGCCCAGCGCGAGGTGCACGCGCATCCCGGCATGCAGTGCCAGCATCAGCCGTCCAGCACCGCCGCCAGCCGACCCAGCACCTCCGGCGCGATCGTCTCGGAGACACGCAGCACACGGCCGTTCGGCAGCACCACTTCGACCGTCGCCGCCGACTTGCCCGCGCGCTCGGCCGACCCGCGCGACGACGGCGGCGGGCGCGGCGCCTCCTTCGGCGGTGCGTCCTCCACGATGCGGACCGGCACCAGCGCCGGAGCCGTCTCGGCGCGCACCACGCCCGGCATCGTCCCCTCGCGCACCTGGCGCCGCCATTCGAACAGCAGGCTCCGGCTCATCCCATGCCGATCCGCCACAGCCGCCACCGACGCGCCCGGCCGCGACACCTCCTCCACCAGCGCCAGCTTCTGCTCCACCGTCCAGCGCCGACGCCGCGCCACCACGCTTATCACCTCGCCCATGCGACCGTCCGGCACCGCCCTTACCCCTAGGCTTGAGCGCGCCAACGGATCACCGCCCCGCCCAGCAGCCAGGCAGGTCAGCCGATCACCGCTCCGCGCCGCAAGGCAGCCGAGGGATGACGCTTACACAGGACGCAGCGGCCGTCAGGAAATCTGGACTTCGGTGTCTGTCCACGCCTCTGTCGGGCCGTTCTGGTGGGAGGCTCAGGTTGGACAGCGCACGCTATACCATCGGCCCCGATCCTGATCGGCTGACGGCCCGGCAGCGCATCGAGGAGGTCGGGAAGATTCTCGCAGCGGGCCTGCGTCGGGCCCGCGCCAAGGGGACGTTGCCCGTAGCCGCGCCTCTCCAGCAGCAGCACCCAAAGCGGGCCAGCGCACGCTAGCGCACCGCTGAAACGCTGAGGGCGCGCCGGCGCCGGACCAGCCCTGCGACTGCGGCGTGGCTTCCGGTCAAGTCATCTGCCGCCGGACGAGCCACGCCACGAGCGGCGGCAGCAGGATCCACTGCAGCACCGGCGAGAGGCCGACCCCGAGCAGCGGGACGATGGGCATGGCCTCCGCGTACGCCCACCGCCCGAGTGGGCCAGTCGCCAGCCACTCGAGCACCAACGTGATTGCGAGACCGGTGGCGGTGAATCCCGCGACCTGCACGGCGCTCGGGCGGAGGATCCAACGACGGTTCCCGCAAGCAGCGGTGACGCCCCAGAAGGCCACCACCGCGATGACCGCATCGCCGAGGGTGGCGCCAGTGCAGAACTTCACGGCTTCCCAGTGCGGCGCCTCGGCCATGCCGCGGAACAGCGGCACCTGCAGGAACTCCCAGGGGTAGTTCAGCAGGAAAGCGAACACCGCCACGTTCGCCTCGGGCGCATCGAGGACGCGGCGCCTCGCACCGGACCGGGGGCTCACCGCGCCGCCTCGCCGCGCTCGAAGCGGCTCTGGCGCTCCTGGAATTCCCGCTCGCGCGCCGGCCAGGTACTCTTGATGAACGCGAGGGCGGCGCGGATCTCCGCGTCCGAGAGCACCCCTTCGAAGCCCGGCATGTCGCTCTCGTAGCCCTCGCCGACGATGGCAGCCGGGCCGTGCTTGACGATCCGGAAGAGGACGCCGTCTGGGTGGTGCCAGGTGTGCCCCGAGGCGTCGTGCGGCGGCGCGGGCAGCCGGCCGTCCAGGCGGCGGGACCACCAGTCTGGCTGGCCTTCCAGATTGGCGCCATGACAGGATGCGCAGTATTCGGCATAGATCCGCCGGCCGAGCGCGACCTGCGCGGGGTCGCTCGCGTCGATCGCGGGCCGCGCCGCGCCCAGCAGAATCTGTCCCGGCAGCAGCGCACCGGCGCCCGCGACCGCTGCCGCCACGACGAGGATCGCAGCGGCCAGAAGTGCGGAGCGCCGCCGCCGCCACGGCCGCGCCATCACTGCGATCCGCCGAACAGATACTTGATGAAGGCGGCGATCCCGAGGACGAGCAGGACGAGGAGCAGGAGCCAGAGCAGCCCCATGCCCCACATGATCGCGCCGCCGCCCATCATGTCGTGCATCATGCGTCGGGCCCTTCCTCGATCGGCCGAGGGCGGGCTCCGGCCCGGCGGCTACTCGACCGCATAGACAGCGGGCTCCGCCGCCGGGTCCCGCGGCAGCGTGTAGATGATGAAGGGCTCGGTCTTCGGCCCGTTCATGCCCGGCGAGCCGAGCGGCATGCCGGGCAGCGAGATACCGCGGATGTCTGGACGCTCCGCGAGCAGCCGGGCTAGCGCGCCGACCGGCACGTGTCCCTCGACGACGTAGCCCTCGACCAGGGCTGTGTGGCACGACCACAGCGCCTCGGGGACGCCGTTCGCTCGCTTCACCGCGTCCAGCTCCGCGGTGTCGTGCGCGACGACCTCGAAGCCGGCGCCGCGCATGTGCCGCACCCAGCCCCCGCAGCAGCCGCAGTTCGGGTCCTGCCAAACCTCCACCCGGATGCCCGGGGCGGCCTGCGCCGCCGTCCCCGTCGCCACCGCCACAGCGAGGAGCAGGGCCCCCCGCCGGGTCACAGCCCTCGCGCCGGCGCCGCTCACAGCCCGCGCATCCGCATGCCGCGCAGGTGCTCTGCCAGCAGCTCGTCGGCGGTGCGCCTCTGCTCGTCGGACAGCGCCGCGTAGAGCGGCGCCGCGGCCGCCGCGACCGCGCGCGTCGCCTCGAGCTGCGCCGACAGCAGCGCCGCCCGCCGCTCGAGCTGCGTCGGCGCCGACGCGGGCTGGGCCGCCGCCTGCACCGCCTGCGCGTAGGCCTGCCGGAGCTCGCCCGCGGCGGCCCGGGCCGCCTCGGCGAAGGCGTCCCACTGCGGCATCTGTGCGTCGGTGACGCGGAGCGCGGCGCGGACATAGGCGAGGTGCGCTTCGATGCGCTCGAAGTGCCGGAGGGCGTCCGGGCCCATGGCGCCGCCCCGCGGCCCCATCATCATGCCCATCATCCCCGGTCCCATCATGCCCGCGCCCCCGGGAGGAACCATCCCCCTACCCTGGCGGCCGCCGCGCCCGTCGTCGCCCTCCTCGGCCTCCACCCGGATGCCGGGACCGATGTTGATGATGACGTTCATCGGCGGGCCGTCCGCGGCGCGGTGGTGGATCATCATCATGCGCCGGCGTACGCCCTCATCGGACATGCCCATCATCCCGGGTCTCATGCCCGGCTCGCCCGCCATGCCGCCACTGGGGCCCATCATCATGCCCCTGCCGCCCATCGGACCGGCGCCGGGGCCGGATCCGGGCGCGGCCGGACCAGCAGGGCCGCCGCGCGGGCCGACGCCGGAAGGAGGCTGCGCGGCGGGCGGCGCGGACTGCGCCGCGGCGCCGCCGCCCGGGTGGTGCGCGTCGTGGTCCTGCTGCGCCGCCGCCGGGAGGGCCAGCAGCAGCAGCGTCCCCATCGCCGAGGTGCTCAGCATCGTCGTCTTGTGCATCGTCCTTCTCCTCCGCTCGTTAGCCCACCGGGCGCCAGGTGACGCCGTTGGGGCCGCGCCCGACCGCGAAGCGCCGCGCACGCGCTGCGTCGCGACGCCGTTCTCCGCGACCGTGTCCTCGTGGATGTTCGTGACGTAGGCGCGGGTCCCGTCCGCCGCGACGACGACGCCGTGCGCGCCCTGCCCGGTCTCGACCGTCGTCGCCACCGCGCCGGCGGCGATGTCGGTCACGGACGCCGTGCAGCCCGGGTCCTCCCGCGTTCCCTCGTTGGCGACGTAGAGCAACCGCCCGTCCGGCGTCACGTGCACCTGGATCGGGCCGCGGCCAACCGGGATCCGCCGCACGACGCGCCGCGCATCAACGTCGACCTCCGCCACCGCGTCGGCGTCGCGCAGCGACACGAAGGCCCGCACGCTGTCCGGTGTGAAGCCGACCTGCACCGGGGCCGGCCCGACCGGGATTGGTGCGGTCTCCGCGCCGCGTCCGAGGTCCACCACCGAGACGCTCCCGCTCCCCACGTTCGCCACCCAGGCCTCGCGCTCGTCCGGCCGCAGCCGCAACCCGTGCGGAGCGGCGCCGACCCGGATGGCGGCCACGGTGCGGCCCGTGCCGAGGCTCACGACCGAGACCATGTGGTCCTCCCAGTCCGTTACGTAGGAGCGCCGCCTTGCGGCGTCCGCAGTCGGCGTGTCCCGGACCGACTGTGCGTCTGCATGTCGGCGTCCTCCAAGTACTCGATCATCTGACCGCTCGATCCGAGCAGCCATAGACCGGAGCGGCCTTGCGCAGGATCAATTGCCGGTACGCTTGGCGCCTCTGGCACAAAACGATGCAGATCTTCTTGCCCCGCCCGCGAACGGAGCGCCGCCGGCGGAGCCGATCAGGTGATGGACGGAAACATGGAGTTCAGGCGTCCGTGGGCAGTGTGACCAGTACGGCGAGGCCGCCGCCCGGGCGGTTCCGCAGCGCCAGCCTGCCGCCGTGCCGCTCGACGGCCGCCTTGGCCACCGCAAGGCCGAGGCCGCTTCCGCCCGTCTCCCGCCCCCGAGCCTTGTCCACCCGGTAGAAGGGCTCGCAGACGCGATCCAGCTCCGCCGCCGGGATTCCCGGCCCTTCATCCGCGATCTCCACGGCGAGGCGCCGGTCCACTCCCGCCGGCCGGAGCGCGACCCGCACCGCCGATCCGCCGCCGTGTCGCACGGCGTTCTCGACCAGGTTGGCGAAGGCGCGCTTCAGTGCAAGGTGGCGTCCCTCGATGGCGAGCCGGTCCGGCCCGTCGTAGGCGACGTCCGCGCCGCGGTCGGCAAGGTCGTCGCAGATCGTGCGCAGCGTCGCCGCGAGGTCGAAGCGGCGCGGCGCCTCCGCCTCGGTCTCCCCGCGCAGGAGGTCGAGCACGCCACGCGCCATCGCCTCCATCTCGTCGAGGTCGCGCCCGAACCGGCGGCGGAGCTCTGCGTCCTCCAGCGCGTCCACGCGGTACCTGAGCCGCGCGATGGGTGACATGAGGTCGTGGCTCATCGCGGCAAGAGCCCGTCTCTGCTCCTCGAACATGCGCCGGATGCGCGCGCGCATGCGGTTGAAGGCGGCCGCGGTGTGGCGCACCTCGTCCGGCCCGTCCTCGGGCACCTCCGCGCCGCCGCCGTTCGGGTCCATCGCGTCCGCCGCCGCGGCGAGGCTGCGCAGCGGCGCCGTCAGGCCGCGCACCACGAAGACCGAGACGACCACGATCCCGAGCGCCATGATCGAGAGCGAGGGCCAGAACCGCATGCCCTCGTGCCCGCCGGGCACCGGGAACCGCACCGCGCGCAGGTTGAGCCAGGTGCCGTCCGGCAGCGCGACCGAGACCAGCGCGACGTGGCCGCCCTGGCCGCCCTGCCCCGGCGGCAGGCCCTCGAAGGCAAGGCGGAGCGCCGCAGGGTCGGCGAGAGCGAGCGCGCGGCGCAGCTCCGCCTCGAGTCCCTCGGGGTGGGCGGCGCTTCCCTCGCCCGCGGCGGCGGGCGAGGCGGGGCGCACGACCGGCGCGGTGTCCCAGTGCACCTCGATGGTCGTCGCCGACAGGGCGTGCGCCTCCGCCTCGCGGCGTTCCGGCGGCTGCGCGGCGAGCGCCTGGCGGATCGCCACGATGCGCTCGGCGAGTGCCGCATCGCGCGTGCGGACGACGGCGGTGTCCAGCACGCGCTGGTGCAGACCGACCGAGAGCGCATGGAAGGCGCCGAGCGCCGCGAGCAGCAGCAGCGTCGTGCGTCCCGCCAGGCTCGATGGCCAGGGCAGGCGGCGGATCAGCGCCATTCGACCGGCGCCGAGAGGAGGTAGCCGACGCCGCGCACGGTCCGGATCAGCGGCGTCGCGGCCTCGGGCGGCTCGATCTTGCGGCGCAGCCGGCTCACCTGCGCATCGATCGAGCGCTCCAGCCCGCCGAAGGGGCGGTTGCGGGCGAGGTCGAGGAGCTGCTCGCGGCTCAGCACGCGCTGCGCCCGCTCGACGAAGGCGAGCAGCAGGTCGTACTCGCCGCTCGTGAGGTCCACGACGACCCCCTCGGGCGAGAGGAGCTCGCGGCTGCGGGTGTCGAGGGTCCAGCCGGCGAAGCGCGCGACGTGCCGCGCCCCGCCCGGGGCGGGCCCGGCGGCCTCGGCGCGGCGCAGCACGGCGCGGATCCGCGCCACGAGCTCGCGCGGGTCGGCGGGCTTCACGACGTAGTCGTCGGCGCCGAGCTCAAGGCCCAGCACCCGGTCGGACGAGGCGGCCAAGGCCGTGAGCAGGATCACCGGCAGGCGCCCGCGCGCGCGGATCTCGCGGCACAGCGCGAAGCCGGAGTCCCCGGGCAGCATCACGTCGAGCAGCACGAGGTCCACCGGCGCGCCGGCGAGCACCTCGCGCATTTCCGCGCCGTCGGCCGCGCCGCTCGCGCGGAAGCCGCTGCGGCGCAGCGACGAGAGCAAGAGGGCGCGGAGCTCCGCGTCGTCCTCGACGACCAGGATGTGCCGGCCCTCGCCGGACAGGACGGGCCGGAGGTCGCCGCCCGGCCCGGGACCGCCGGTCCCGCCAGGGTCGCAGGGGTTCAGCGCCGCGGCGGGGCGGTGCCGTGCGCCCGGTCCATCTCGTCGCATTGCGCGAGCATCCGCCGCAGGTCAGGGGTCATGGCCGCGCCCCCGCGCACCTGGCCGCGGAGATCGGCGCAGTGGGCCATCATGCTCCGCATGTCCATGCTCGACATGTCGTGGCCCTGCATGCCGCTGGCGGGGGCGCCCTGCAAGGGGGCGGCCTGCGCCGACGCGCTGCGGGATGGCGCACTCCCGAGCGACATCTCCGCGGCCGGAGCGGCCACGGCGGGCGGCGCCTGTTGCTGCGGCGCGCAAGCGGCGATGCTCAGGAGGGACAGTATCCCCAGGGCGAGCAACTTCGACGCGATCATGGTCATGCTTCCTTCTCTACCAACAGACGGTTGGCGCCGTCGTCGGAAAGGGCGCGGGGCGACGGGGCGATCGGACCGCCGGGTCCTTGCCGGTTCAGGTCACGCCCGACCGTCACCTTGCGAGTCCCGCCCCGGCCGGCGCGTGGCCTGCATCCGGATCACCGAACGACGGCGGAGCTGAATGGCGGGGCGGTGGAGCCATCAGGAGCTCGCGGAATCCGTCTCAGCGGATGTCGACGCGCCTCCGCTGCGTGTTTCAGCGCGGCCGCTGACGCCCTTCCGTTGCCACGTGCCCGTGCTCCACCTCGACCTCGCCGCCGCCTGTGGTGCCCGTGATCTTGCCTCCTGCGGGTGAGCCATAGTTGCCTCGGCCGGCCCCCTGATGGAGGACGGTGGGACCACCGGCACCTTCGCCGATGAAGCCGGTGGCGCCGGTCACAACGCCCGTGCCAGGGATCGGTGCCGGCCGGTGGATCTCGGGGCCGCTGCCGCTTGCCTGGTCGATATGCGCGGGGGCGCTCCCGAAGGCGCCACCCGGTGCGGTGCCGTGGTCCGACAGGTTCGGGCCGGCGGCGCTACACGCCGCGAACGCCGGGACCGTGGCGGCGAGGATCAGGTACTTGCGCATAGTGTTCTCCCTTTCGAATTCCGAGACTGTGTGCTGCCTGTTTCGGGGCCGCGACTCCGCTTGGCTCGACCCGCATCGCGGGAACGCGCGGCTCCGCGCAGCGCCCATCCGGTCGCTCGCCTCATGCGCCACCGTTCGCAAGGGCGGTCAGCCTGGCCTTCGCGCGCGGCGGCAGGCCAGGGATGGCGGCGATCCGCTGCGCGACGGGCGCCGGGTCGGCGTCGCCCACCACGATCAGCGCAACCATGCCGAGCCCGACGTGAGGCGTGCACTGGACGCCATACACCCCGGCGCGGTCGAATGTCACCGAGGCCGCCTGGCCGTAGGGGACGTTCAGCACCGGGCCGCCCTCCGGCCACAGGGCCGGGATCGGCACCGCGTTGTGGCCCGGCGTGGTGGGCTCGAACCGCACCGTGCCGCCCACCGGTATCCGGATCAGCGCCGGGTCGAAGGCGAAGCTGTCGCCCGGAGCCGGCCCTCTGTTTAGCATGCGCACCACAGTCGCCGGCTCCGCCAGGACGGGGGACGCGACTATGCCGAACGCGACGGCGGCAGCGAGCAGGGCACGACGCACGGTTTCGATCCTCTCCGGGTCAGAAGAACAGGCGGACGCCAGCGACCACGGCCGTCGCCTCGGGCTTCTCGCCGAGGCGGCGGGCCAGGCCCGCCGCGCCCCCGACGGCGCGCTCGTAGGAGATGCCGACATAGGGGGCCACCTCGCGCGTGATCTCGTAACGCAGGCGCAGCCCGGCCTCCATGCGGTAGAGACCCGGCGCGATCAGCGCGGCCTCGTCCCGCCCCATCGCGAAATTCAGCTCCGCCTCCGGCTGCAGCACGAGGCGGTTGGTGATGAGCAGGTCGTACGCGGCTTCCGCGCGGATCAGGGGCACGCCCCGGTCGCCGAGGAAGGCCTGCAGGTTGACGTGGAAGAACCCCGGGGCGAGGCCCTGGAGGCCGACCACGCCGTAGGTGCGCCCCGGGGTGCCGCCGCGCGGCGCGATCCGGACATCGTGGCGCACGCCGAGCTGCAGGTCCCAGAAGTAGGCGACCAGGCGCGAGTAGAGGACCTGCAGTTCCGCCCGCTCGAGGCTCCGCGCGGCCTCGTTGGATTCGGCGCGGAGGTTGAGCTGGATCCTGTCGTAGTCGGTCCCGTAGGAGCCGAGCCCCCGGAAGGCGTAGATGCCCTGGCCGCGGCCGTTGCTGCGCACCTCCGCCTGGTCCACGAGCACCGCGCCGAAGAACAGCTCGTGCCCCGCCGGCGAGGGCGGGCCTCCGTGCGGCTCCGCCGCGGCCGCCGGCGGTGCGGCCTGCTGGGCCGCGGCCTCTCCGGCCAGGACCGGCGGCACCACGACCATGGCGAACGAAAGGGCCATGGCCGCCTCGGCGACGCGCCGCATTCTCCCCGGCTCCGTCATCGCGCCGACGCCGTCCGCGCCGGCCGCCGGACCTCGACCTTGCGCATCATGCCCGTCTCCATGTGGTAGAGCAGGTGGCAGTGGAAGGCCCAGCCGCCCTCGGCGTCGGCCTCCACATCCACGTCGAGAGTCGTCCCTGGTTTGATGTTCACCACGTGCAGCAGCGGGTTCTCCGCGCCGTTGCCGACCTGCGGGATCATCCACATGCCGTGCAGGTGCATCGGGTGGTTCATCATGGTTTCGTTGATGAGGCGCAGCCGCACGCGCTCGCCGTAGCGGAGGACGATCGGCTGCGCCTCGCTGAAGCGGTTGCCGTTGATGGACCAAATGTAGCGCTCCATGTTGCCGGTCAGGCGGACCTCGATCACCCGGTCCGGCGCGCGCGCCGGGTAGGGGCTCGAGAGCGCGCGCAGGTCGCGGTAGGACAGCACCCGCGTGCCCGGCGGCGCGCCGGTGTCGTTCGTGAAGGGATCGCGCGCAGCCATGCCGCCGTGGCCCATGGCGAAGTGGTCCATCGCCGCTCGGTCCGGAGCCGGCGGCGTGCCGTGACCCATGGCCGCGTGGCCCATCGCAGCGTGACCCATGGCGGAGTGGTCCATCGCCGCCACGGGCGCGTGGCCCGTGCCGAGCGCGGCCGGCGGGGCGGCGCCGTGCGACATCCCCGGCATGCCCGCATGGTCCATGCCCATCGGCGGCGCGACCTGGCCCGGCCGGTCGGTCTCGGGCAGCGGCGTGCCCCGGTCGAGGCCGGTCGGGCCGTACGGCCCGCCCATGTCGGCCATGGTCAGGACGGGGCGCGGCCGGTGCGGCGGCAGCGGCAGCATCGGCAGCCCCTCCTGCGTCGCCAGGCTCGCGCTGGCGAAGCCCTGGCGGCCCATGGACTCGGCGAGGATCGCGTACTGCCGCCCGTCGCGCGGGCGCACCAGCACGTCGTAGGTCTCGGCGGTCGCGATGCGGAACTCGTCCACCGTCACGGGCCGGACGTTGTTGCCGTGCGCCTGCACCACCGTCATCTCGAGGCCGGGGATGCGGACGTCGAAGTGGCTCATCGCCGAGGCGTTGATGAAGCGCAGGCGCACCGTCTCGCCGGGCCGGTAGAGGGCGGTGAAGTTCGCCTGCGGCGGGCGGCCGTTCACGAGGTAGGTGTAGCCGGAGACGTCCTCGATGTCGGTCGGGTCCATCCGCATCGCGCCCCACATGAGCCGGTCGGCGATGATCGCCGCGCGCGCGGCGCCGTCGGGGGCGGCGGCCAGCTCGCCGAGCAGGCTCGCAAGCGTGCGCTTGTTGTAGTTGTAGTAGCCCGGATCGCGCTTGAGGTTGGCGAGGACGCGCCGCGGGTCCTCGTCGGTCCAGTCCGACAGCATGATCACGTAGTCGCGGTCGTAGCCGAACGGGTCCGGCCGGACGGGATCGATGACGAGCGGGCCGTAGATGCCGGCCTGCTCCTGCAGGCCGGAGTGGCTGTGGTACCAGTAGGTGCCGGACTGGATCAGCGGGAAGCGGTACTGGTGCGTGGTCCCGGGCGCGATGCCCTGGAAGCCGTCGCTGATGCCCGGCACGCCGTCCTGGCCGCTCGGCAGGATCAGTCCGTGCCAGTGGATCGAGGCCTCCTCCCGCAGCCGGTTGGTGACGTTGATGATCACCTCCTCGCCCTCGCGGAAGCGCAGGACGGGCGCCGGGATCTGCCGGTTGACGGTCATCGCGGGGCGCGGCCGCCCCGTGACGTTCATGGTGGCGTGCTCGAGCACGAGGTGGAACTCGCGCGGCGCGGCGCGTCCGATCCGCGGCTGCGCCAGCGCGCCCGGCGCATGCGGGAGGGCGACGGCGGCGAGGCTGGCGCCAAGTGCGGCGCGACGGCTCAAGCGGACCTTGCTCATCCTGAACTCATCTCCTTCGGGGGGGGCACCGCCCTGAGTGCCCGGCCGCTCCTCAGCGCACGAACGCCACCCGACCGACCATCCCGGATTCGTAGTGGCCGGGGATGTTGCAGGCGAACTCCAGTTCCACCGCGCGGGTGAACTTCCAAACCAGCTCGCCGCTCTGGCCGGGCTCCAGCAGGAGGCTGTTCGGGTCGTTGTGGTGCATCTGCGCCATGTGCTGCCCGTGCCCCACCTGGTGCCCGCCGGCGTGAGGGCCGCCGGCGTGGGAGCCGCCTTGCGCCGGCACCGGGCCGATGCTCGTCGCGGTCATCATGCCGTGCTCGAACATCGTCTGCATCTCGCGCTGGTGCCGCCGGTGCATCTCGCGGGTGCCGAGGTTGAACTCGTGCAGCAGCGCGCCCTCGTTCCGCACCACGAAGCGCACCGTCTCGCCAGCACGCACTCGGATGGTCTGCGGCTCGAACGAATTGTCACGCATGACGACGGTGATCGTCCGTCGCGCGTCCTGCGGGCGGCCGCGGTCGCCGAACGCGCGGTAGGCGGAATCGGCCGTCGCCGCGCCGCCGCCGAGCACGCCGACCGTCAGGCCGAGGACGGCCGCAAGGCGCAGGCGTTTCCATGCTATCATGTATCCCGGTACCCTTTCCCTTCCCCTGACAGCGGCTCGTGGCTCGCCTGGACGCATGGGCCGCCCCGTGCCCGGTCACCGGCGCGCGAGGCTGTGCTCCCCTGCCGTCGGCGCGAGGGCGGCCCCATCCCGGTCGGCGGCTGACCCGTCGGCCGGGATCGCAGGCTGCATGCGGCGCAGGTCCCCGAGCGCCGAGGACTATAGGGGTGAACCGCGTCGCCGGGGCGGGGCCGTGACGCATCGTTTTGTTGCGGACGCCCGGTCGCGCCGGCCCGGGGGCCGATCGTTCCGCAAGGCGGAGCCCTTCGCGACGCGAACGCGCGGCCGCGGAGGCGACCGCTCATGCCCCGCTTCAGGCGCCCGGACGGGGGGTGCGGCGGCCGCGCCTGCCGCGGCGCAGGGCGGGGGACGCGCGCCTCGCAGCCCGGCGCGACGGGCGCCCGCGCGGGCGCCGGGTTGTCCTCTCCCGTGCCGGCCCCACCTTTCCCCTCCGGAAGGCCCCGTCCCGAGCCGGCGGACGGGTGCCGGAGGAAGGCCGCGATGCAGCACCACCCCGACGGTCATCCCGCCCAGGGCCATCTCCTCGCAGCGGGAGATGCCTCGGCCGCCGAGCGCCAAGGGCACACAGCCCCCGGCGGCGCCGAGGCCACCGATCCGGTCTGTGGGATGAAGGTGGACCCACGCGCGACGCCGCACCACGCCGAGCACGCCGGGCAGGCGTTCCACTTCTGCTCGGCGGGCTGCCGCGCCAGGTTCGTGGCCGACCCGGCCCGCTACCTCGGCGGGCCGGACGCGCCGAAACCGCGCGCCGAACCGGTGGCACCTGGCATGATCTACACGTGCCCCATGCACCCGCAGGTGCGGCAGGTCGGCCCCGGCAACTGCCCGATCTGCGGCATGGCGCTGGAGCCGGAGGTGGCGGCGCCGGGCCAGGCGCCGAACCCGGAACTGGCGGACTTCACCCGCCGCTTCTGGATCGGACTCGTGCTCACCCTGCCCGTGCTCGCGCTGGAGATGGGCGGGCACCTGACGGGGCTGGTGCACCTCGTCGGCGGGCCGCGCGTCGGCAACTGGCTGCAGTTCCTGTTCGGAACCCCGGTCGTGCTCTGGGCCGGCTGGCCCCTCCTGGTCCGCGGCTGGCGGTCCGTGGTGAACCGCCGCCTCAACATGTTCACGCTGATCGCCATGGGCGTCGGCATCGCCTGGCTGTTCAGCACGGTCGCGACGCTTGCGCCCGGCGTCTTCCCCCCCGCCTTCCGCGGCCCGGACGGCGCGGTCGCGGTCTATTTCGAGGCGGCGGCGGTGATCGTCGTCCTGGTCCTGCTCGGCCAGGTGCTGGAGCTGCGCGCGCGCGAGCGCACCGGGAGCGCGATCCGCGCGCTGCTCGACCTGGCGCCGGCCATGGCGCGGCGGATCCGTCCCGACGGGACGGAGGAGGAGGTGCCGCTCGCCGCGGTGCGGGTCGGCGACCGGCTGCGCGTGCGCCCCGGCGACAAGGTGCCGCTCGACGGCGAGGTGCTGGAGGGCGCGAGCAACGTGGACGAGAGCATGGTGACCGGCGAGCCGGTGCCGGTGCCGAAGGGGCCGGGCGCGCGGGTGATCGGCGGCACGCTGAACGGCCAGGGCACGTTCGTGATGCGCGCCGACCGGGTCGGCCAGGACACGGTGCTGGCGCAGATCGTGCGCATGGTGGCGCAGGCGCAGCGCTCGCGCGCGCCGATCCAGCGGCTCGCCGACGAGGTGAGCGCCTGGTTCGTGCCGGCGGTGGTGGCGACCGCGGCGGTCGCCGCCGTGGCCTGGGCGGTCTGGGGCCCCGAGCCGCGCGCCGCCTACGCCATCGTCGTGGCGGTGACGGTGCTGATCATCGCCTGCCCCTGCGCGCTCGGCCTCGCCACGCCGATGTCCATCATGGTGGGCATCGGCCGCGGCGCGCAGGCGGGCATCCTCATCAAGAACGCGGAGGCGCTGGAGCGGCTGGAGCGGATCGACACCCTGGTGGTGGACAAGACCGGCACGCTCACCGTCGGCCGGCCGGAGGTGGTCGCCGTCGTCCCCGCCGCCGGCTTCGCCGAGGACGAGGTGCTGCGCCTGGCCGCCGGCCTGGAGAAGCCGAGCCAGCACCCGCTCGCCGAGGCGGTGGTGCGCGCGGCGGAGCGGCGCGGCCTCGCGCTTCCCGCCGTCGCGGACTTCGACGCCCCCGCCGGGCGCGGCGTGACCGGCACCGTCGAGGGCCGGCGCGTCGCGGTCGGCAACGCCCGGCTGATGGAGGAGGCCGGGGTGGACGCCGCGCCGCTCGCGGCCGAGGCGGAGCGGCTGCGCGGCGACGGCGCGACGGTGTTCTTCGTCGCCGTGGACGGGCGCGCGGCCGGGATCGTCGCCGTCGCCGACCCGGTGAAGGAGACGACGCCGGCGGCGCTCGCGGCCCTCGCCGCGGAGGGCGTGCGGGTGGTGATGCTGACCGGCGACAACCGCACCACCGCCGAGGCGGTGGCGCGGCGGCTCGGCATCGCCGAGGTGATCGCCGAGGTGCTGCCCGAGGACAAGCAGCGGATCGTGGAGCGCCTGAAGGCCGAGGGCCGCCGCGTGGCGATGGCCGGCGACGGCGTCAACGACGCCCCGGCGCTGGCCGCGGCCGACGTCGGCATCGCCATGGGCACCGGCACCGACGTCGCGATCGAGAGCGCGGGCGTGACGCTGCTCCGCGGCGACCTGATGGGCATCGTGCGGGCGCGGCGGCTGTCGCGCGCGGTGATGCGCAACATCCGCCAGAACCTGTTCTTCGCCTTCGCCTACAACGCCGCCGGCGTGCCCATCGCCGCCGGCGTGCTCTACCCAGTCTTCGGCATCCTGCTCTCGCCGGTGATCGCCGCCGCCGCGATGGCGCTGTCCTCGGTCAGCGTGGTCGGGAACGCCCTCCGGCTGAGGGCCGCGCGCATCGGGTGACGTGAGCGCGACGCGGGCGAGTCGCCGGCGCATACGCCTCCGGTCCTGCGGGGCCTGGGACGGGCGCCGACCGCCCGGCGGGTGAGGACGGCTCGCCGATCGCAAGATAGGCTTCGGCCAGGGGTGATCCCGGGGCCAAGCTGGGCGCGAGGGCCTCGAGGGCCCGCAGCAGATGATCGGCGACGTCCAGGCGGCCGTCGACCAGAGCACTCCCGAGAGCGGTCAGGATCTGATCCTCCAGCCGACCGCCGTGGCGGCGTGACATGCTTCCGACCTTCGACCGCACCAGCAGCGCCAGCCTGCCCCCTTCCCGTGTGGGAACGTCAAGCGCACCATGATTGGTCTGCTACGGAAGTCGCCGCTTCGTCACCGCGACGGAGAGCGTGGCCGGGCCGAGGTCGAAGGTGGCGGAGGGCGAGATGTTCCTGGCCATCACCCGGACCGTGTTGGTGGTCCAGGCCGTGGCGTCGAGCTCGACGAAGCGCGTGGAGGAGGCGAGCGCCGCCTGTGCCAGGTCGCCCTGCCGGCAGCCGGTGATCGTGACGTCGAGCAGGCTGGTTGCACCCGGCGCGAGCGAGGGCAGGTCCCAGCTGGTCTCCGCGACGAACTCCCGCTGGCCCACCGGCAGGGCGGGCGTGCCGCAGAGGAGCGCCGGGGCGTGCTCCGGCAGGCCATACAGGCGCAGCGCCTCGAGTTCGATCTGCCCATCGAAGCCGACGATGCCGATCTGGGCAAAGGCGACCGCGGGCCCGAGCCGCACCGTCATGCGCCGGTTCAGGGAGGCGTCGGCCATCACCGCGCCGCCGGTCCAGGCCTTGGCGGGGGCGTTCCACTGCATCGTGGTGAGCGAGGCGAGGACGTCGCCGGCGAGGTCCTCGCGCACGGCCATCGCCGCGTCGAAGCAGCGCACGAAGAGCCGCCCGCCGTCGGCGCCGGCGACCAGCCAGTGGGCGAGTGCGAACTCCTTCGCCTGGGAGCAGTCCACCACGAAGGCGAGCCCACGCTGCGCCTCCAGCAGCAGCCCGCGGCCGGTCGGCGTGATGCCGTCCAGGCCGTTGAAGGACAGGCCGGCCAGGGTGGTGGCGGCGGTGGTCGAGGTGGCGACCGTCGCCAGGCCCTCGACGCCGATCTCGGCGGCGCTGTGCCGGAAGGCGGCGGCGCGCAGGTTCGGCACATTGCCGAGCAGGCGGAGGTGGCGCGAGGCCGGGGCGCGGTGGCGGTTGTAGACCGCGTTGCCGCAGCGGGTGGCGGTCGGGGTGTACTCGATGCCGACCTGGTAGGTGTTGGCCCAGGCCACCTCGTACTCGCAGTCCTGCGCCGCCCCGGTGTGGCGGGCGACGATGGGCGAGCAGGCCTCCATGCGCAGCGCCCGGCCGATGATGGCGCTGCCATTGGTCTCGTTCAGGAAGGGGATGGCGACGTTCGGGTCGAGCTGGCGCAGCTCGAAGTTCGGCGCGTCGAAGACGTGCCGGTTGTGGTTGTTGTAGGCGTCCGGAGCGCCGCGGGAGAAGCGGATCCCGAAGCGGTCGATCGTCGGGTTGATCCCGGTCGCACAGGCGAAGTGGCCACCGTAGTAGCGGATCGAGGTGTTCCAGGCCGTGGCGGTGGCGCAGTGCGCGTCGAGGCCGTAGCGGTTGTTGAGGATCCGCCCGAGGATCAGCGTGGTGTCCTCGAAGCCCCGCCTGTCGCCCAGCGTGCGCAACCCGATCGTGAAGCCCGAGACCAGGCGGAGGTCGAGGGTCGAGGAGTCGAGGTTGCGGGCGAGGATGCCGATGTCGGCCTCGTTCAGCCAGTCGGACTGGATCTGCCGCGTGACCTGGAGGTTGAGGTAGAGCTTCTCGCCGTTGCGGGTGGTGCCGCCGTCGCCGAGCGTCAGCACGGTCGCCGGCGCGTTGGCGGCGCCGGTGTACTGAATCACCCCCTGCATGATCAGCCCGCGGGCGCCGCCGCCGAGCGTCACCCCGGCGTCGACGTTCCAGGTGCCGGGCGGGATGACGGCGAACTTTCCGTCTGCCGCGGCGCGGTCGAAGCAGGCCTGGGTGGCGGCGCGGTCGTTCGCCGCGCCGTCGCCGAGGCCGCCGAAGTCGCGCGGTAGCACCGCCTCGCGGTCGCGGAGGTACTTCGCCAGGTCGGTCTTGGAGATGTTCTGGCCGAGGACCATCAGGTCGTCGATGCGGGCGGCCATGGGCTGCCTCCGATCAGAGCGCGGTGGCGGTGACGGGCCCGGCGAGGGCCGAGACGTTGCCCTCGGCGGAGACGGCGCGGAGCCAGTACCAGCGGGTCTGGCCGGCGGTGAGGCCGGTGCGGTCCCAGGGCAGTGCGGTCGGCTCCGTGGGCAGCTTCACAGCGGCGGTGAGGCTGTTGCTGCTGGCTTCGAAGACCTGCAGCCGCACGGCGTCGGCCGGGAAGCCGCCGGACAGACGCACGCCGCCGCTGATGCCGAGGACGGCGGGCGCGGTGACGGCGCCGGGGATGGCCGCCTCCCGCCAGCCCGACACCGCCCCGCTGCGCGCCACCGCGCGCACCCGGAAGGCGGTCGGCTCCCCTGTGGGGATCGAGGCCGCGGTCGCGCCCAGGGCGCCGCCGTAGCCCTGCCAGGTGGCGACGGAGGCGGGGCGGAACTCGAGCTCGTAGCCGGCCAGGTAGGCGCTGCCGACCGCCGACCAGGACACGCCGAGCGCGGCGAAGGCGGCTCCCGTGGGCGTGTCCACCGCGATCGAGGCCGGGGCAGCGATGACGCCGGGGTTCGGCAGCACGACGGCGGGGCTGTCGCCGGCGGCGCGCTCGTCCACCGCCGGGTTCCAGTCCCACACGGCCGGGTCCTCCTCGGAGAGGGTGAGGTCCACGCCGCCATCCGGCGAGAGGCGCCATCCCGTGACCCGCGCCGGGAACGGCCCGACCCGGTCGAGGGCGACCGTCACCCCGTCCCAGGGCCGCAGCCGCAGCGCCGAGAGGTTGGCCGGGAAGGCCACCTCGCGCTGGCGGCGGACGCGCTCCAGCTCGGCCTTCATCAGCCGCTGCACCGTCGCGACCGAGGTGGTCAGCGGGAACTCCATGTCGCGGTAGATCTGCTCGCCGCCATCCTCGGCGACGTAGTTGCTCGCCAGCAGCGGCGGCGCGTCAGTCGGCTGCCAGTTCTTCGCCGGGTCGACGTAGACCGCCCGCACCCCGTTGAAGAGGTCCCGCCGCGGCCGGCTGCCCTGGATGGTGACGTCGCCGCGCAGGTCGTCCGAGGTGAGCGTCGCCGCCGGCAGCGCCGGCCCGCCGGCGTGGATGAAGAACCGCCCGCCCGAGACGACGAGCGCGCCCGCCATGGCAGCGACCAGCTTGCGGGTGATGGCGATCTTGCCCTCGCCGAGCGAGACGCGGCCGTTCACCGTGTAGCGCCGCTCGGTGACGCCGGCGCGGGTGCCGATCAGCTCGTCGCAGATGTTCGCCGCGGCGATCAGGGCCGGGATGTCGATGTCGTCCCAGGACGCCTTCCAGCCGAAGGGCGCGGTCAGGTACCAGGCGAGGCAGAGCGCCGGGTTGTCCGACCAGCCCGTCGCGCCGGTGCGTGGGTCGAGGATCGTGTCCGCGCCCTCGACGAGGGCGGCGATGTTGGGCGGGCCGGCGGGGAAGGCCTCGGCGGTGATCTTGAGCCGGACGGCGACATGGGCGCGGCCGCGGCCGCGGTGCTCCGCGGTCCACTTCCCGCCGGTCTCGGCGATCAGGTTGGCGTTCGCGGCCTGGTCGGGATCGCCGAGGTGGCGGTCGATGCGCACCAGGCCGGCGAACTTCGGGTCGGTGGCCAGCGTGTCGCCGAGCCAGACCTCGCCGATGGCGCGGACGCGGTGCGCGGCCAGCACCACGACGGCGTAGAACCAGCCATCGGCGCGGCCGGCGTCGTCGGTGGCCGAGTGGATGAAGACGATCGGTCCTCCGACTTTGCAGCGGCCGAAAACGATCTGGTGCTCGGTGATCGGCTGGCGGAAGGACTGTGTGCGGCCGGCGCCGGGCGCGGTGGGGTCATCGCCGGGGCGGAGCGCGGCCGAGGACGTCGGCGCGGTCGGCCGCTTGGCCGGGAAGACGGAGGCGCCGATGGTGGAGACCACGAAGGCGGCGCCGGCGCCGACGATCGCGCCGATGATGCCGCCGCCCACGGCAGCGGAGGCGATTCCGCCGGCGACGACGGCAATGAGGGGAACGGCGGCAGGCATCAGCCGATCCTCCAAGCGATGGTGCAGAGGGTGATCGGTGCGCGGAGCAGGCCACGCGGCCCGACGAAGGCGACGCGGCCGGCGTCGAGCACCACGCCGAGGCGGTCGGGATTGGGCGCGAGCACGATGTCGCCCATGCGAGCCCGCAGCGGCGCAATGCGCGGAAAGCCGGCGCTGTCCGCCGTGGCCACCAAGTCGGGCAGGACGCGAACCTGCGGCCGCTCTCCCGTCACCGCCTCCACCGCGGCCAGCGCGAAGCGACCGCAGTTCCAGCGATGGGCGTCGAAGGGGCGCGTCTCCACCGCCGACAGCAGCGTTGCCAGCCGCACGGCCCAGTCCGGCCGCCGCGTCACTGCGACGGCAGCCGGATCTCCGCCTCCTGCAGGGCGGGGACGAATTCGAAGAAGCGGTCGCCCGGATACTCGGCCTGCTGGTCGGCGTCGGTGTAGCGGCGCACCTCGGCGCGCTCGAGGTCGACGAGACGGCTCTCGCAGGTGAGCGCGACGCGCGGCTCCGCGCCGTCCGTCACCTCCATCGTGTCCATCAGCCCAGCCCAGAGCGGGAACGGATCCGCGACGAAGGCGCCCTCGGCGTCGAGCAGCGCGCCCCAGAGACGAGCCGGACGGAGCCGGAAGCTGCGCTCGGCCAGCGCGATGTCCACCACCTCCTGCGGCACGGGTGACAGCGCGAGCGTCAGCCGCACGGCGCGCAGCTCGACCGTCTCCTCGACCTCGCCGACGGCGCCGATCGAGCCGACGCCCTCGAACACCTTCCCCGCCCAGTTCAGCTGGCCGAGCCCGGTCCAGGCGCGGAAGGCGCCGGAGGCAAAGTCGAGCTCGACCAGCACGACGGGGGCGGCGACCGGCGAGGTGGCGGAGGAAGCCGCGTGCGGCGACAGCCGCGGCGTGCCGTGAACATCCGACATCAAAGGGCCTCCTCGAGGCGGATGGTGATCGCCGTGAAGCGCCCCGGCCGCGTCGGGTTGGCGGCCTCGTCGTCGGAGACCAGACGCATGGCGACCGTGGGCTTGGTCAGCACCAGCGGCTGGTCGATCAGCAGCGCCTCGCGCAGCGGCGGCGCGATGGGGATGGTCGCCGTCCCGGCGCCGGAGGCGGTGACCGTCTCGGTGGCGATGTGCAGCCGCCCCGCCAGGCCGATCAGGTCGCCGGCGCCGACCGCGATACCGTTCGGCCACCAGCCCTGGGTCTGGATGGAGAGCGCCCCGCGCGGCGCGCCGGCGGCCAGCGCCGGGTTGCCGGAGCCGACCACGAAGCCGGTGCCGTCGGTGAAGATGGTGGCGTCGGAGTAGGAGAACGGCCCGCTCGGCACGTCGCCCTGGCTGCGCGGGTCGCCGGTGCGGAACTCGCGCCGCCAGTCCCAGATGCGGACCGTGTTCATCGAGCCGGCCAGCGCGGCGAGCAGCCCTTCGAGCAGGCCGGCGCGGATGCGGTCGAGCGGGTCGAAGGTCGCCTGCGCCACCCAGCGCGCGCCCTCGCGCCGGAGCACCTGGGTGGCGCGGGTGACCGGCGAGACGAAGCGGGTGGTGTTGTGCTGCAGGTAGAAGGTCAGCCGCGTCGGGCGCAGCGCCTCGGGCCAGGCGTATTCGGTCATCCCCGCACCGTCTCGTAGGCGACCCCGCCGCGGCGGATGGCATCCAGCGTCATGGCCGAGGCCTGGCGGGCGATCTGCCCGGCCAGCAGCCGCAGCCGCGCCTCGACGCCGGCGTCCGCGCCGCGCGCGTCGATGGCGATGGAGGTGTTGATGACGGGCGCCGCAGGAGACA
>NZ_JAHZUY010000055.1 GCF_019458025.1 Caldovatus aquaticus
CGGGCGGCGCGAGCCCTGCGCCCCGCGCCGGGCGGCATGCGCCGGCCGGGTCCCGGGGCGCCGGCGGGGCGCTTGCAAATCCCGCCGCGATTGCGCATTTCTCCCCCGGGAACTCGGTAGCCAATCCCTTTTCCGAACCAGACCACGGGCGACGCGGGGCAGAACCCCCGCGGTCGGGCCCGTTTTCGCGTATGGAGGCCCATCGTGGCGCGCACCCCGCTCGACCGGATCCGGAACATCGGCATCACGGCCCACATTGACGCCGGCAAGACCACCACGACCGAGCGCATCCTCTTCTACACCGGCCGCTCCCACAAGATCGGCGAGGTGCACGAGGGCACCACGACGACCGACTACATGGAGCAGGAGCGCGAGCGGGGCATCACCATCACCTCCGCCGCCGTGACCTGCGAGTGGAAGGGCCACCGGATCAACATCATCGACACGCCGGGCCACATCGACTTCAACATCGAGGTCAACCGGTCCCTGCGCGTGCTCGACGGCGCGGTCTTCATCATCGAGGGCGTGGCGGGCGTGCAGCCGCAGTCCGAGACCAACTGGCGCCTCGCCGACCGCTACAACGTCCCGCGCATCATCTTCATCAACAAGCTGGACCGCACCGGCGCCGACTTCTACCGCGCGGCGGACACGCTGAAGGAGAAGCTCGGCATCACCTGGGTGGCGCTGCAGCTTCCGATCGGCATCGAGGACACCTTCAAGGGCGTCGTCGACCTGGTCGGGATGAAGGCGCTGATCTGGGAGGGCGACGAGCTCGGCGCCAAGTTCCACGAGGCGCCGATCCCCGACGACCTCAAGGACCGCGCGGCGGAGTACCGCCAGATCCTGCTCGACACCGCGCTCAGCGTGGACGACGCGGCGATGGAGGAGTACTTCGAGAAGGGCGACGTCGCGGTCGAGACGCTCAAGCGCTGCATCAAGAAGGGCACGATCAGCGGCGCCTTCCGCCCCGTGCTGTGCGGCACCGCCTTCAAGAACAAGGGCGTGCAGCCCCTGCTCGACGCGGTGATCGACTACCTGCCCTCGCCGGTGGACATCCCGGGCATCAAGGTCGCCGCCGCCGAGGGCGAGGCGGAGGACTCCGAGCGCCGCGTCATCAAGGCCGACGAGAAGGCGCCCTTCGCCGGGCTCGCCTTCAAGATCATCAACGACAAGTACGGCAACCTGACCTTCGTGCGCGTCTATGCGGGCGTCGCGCGCACCGGCGACATGGTCCTCAACACCACAAAGGGCCACAAGGAGCGCATCGGCCGCATGTTCCAGATGCACGCCGACAAGCGCGAGGAGATCAAGGAGGTCTATGCCGGCGACATCGTCGCCTTCGTCGGCCTGAAGGACACCGCCACCGGCGACACCCTCGCCGACCCGGCCGACCCGGTGGTGCTCGAGCGCATGGCCTTCCCGGTGCCGGTGATCGACATCTCGGTCGAGCCGAAGACCAAGGACGCGATCGAGAAGATGACGCTCGGCCTGCAGAAGCTGGCCGGCGAGGATCCCTCGCTCCGCCTGCGCACCGACCCGGAGACCGGCCAGACCATCCTCTCCGGCATGGGCGAGCTGCACCTCGAGATCGTCATCGACCGGCTGAAGCGCGAGTACGGCGTGGAGGCGAACGTGGGCGCGCCGCAGGTCGCCTACCGCGAGACCATCACGCGCGCGCACACCGAGACCTACACGCACAAGAAGCAGACCGGCGGCTCCGGCCAGTACGCCGAGGTCAAGATCGTCTTCGAGCCGCTGGAGCGCAACTCCGGCATCGTGTTCGAGAACCAGGTGGTCGGCGGCGCGGTGCCGAAGGAGTACATCCCGGCGGTCGAGAAGGGCATCCGCACCCAGGCCGACACCGGCGTGCTCGCCGGCTTCCCCACCGTGGACTTCAAGGCCACCCTCGTGGACGGCAAGTACCACGACGTGGACTCCTCGGCGCTCGCCTTCGAGATCGCCGCCAAGGCCTGCTTCCGCGAGGGCATGAAGAAGGCCGGCCCGGTGATCCTCGAGCCGATCATGGACGTCGAGGTGACGACGCCCGCCGATCACGTCGGCGACGTGGTGGGCGACCTCAACCGGCGCCGCGGCGTGATCCAGAGCCAGGACATGGCGGGCACCTCCGTCATCGTCCGTGCCCACGTGCCGCTCAAGGAGATGTTCGGCTACATCTCCAACCTGCGCGGCATGACCAAGGGGCGCGCCAGCTTCTCGATGCAGTTCCACCACTACGATCCCGTGCCGCGGCAGATCGCGGACGAGATCATGGCCAAGAGCGCCTGAGGTCCCCCGGTGCGGCTCCGCTGGGTGCGTGGCCGCACGGAGGACGGGGACGGTCCGGACGACGCGGACCGGACCCGGGAGTGGGTCGGCTGCGACGACGCGGGCGAGGCGATCGCCCGCGTCGTTCGCGTTCCGGAGCCCCGCGGAGCGGGCTGGCGGCTCCGCCGCGCGGCGGCGCGCGACGCGGACGCGCGGGTGGTCGAGCTGCGCCCGCCGGCGGACCCCGACCGGCGCTGGCTCGCCGTGGTCGGCGGCCGGGTGGTCGGGCGCGCCGCGCTGCCGCTGCAGGCCGTGCGCGACGCCGAGGCGGCGCTCGGCGGGCGCTGACGAAGCCCCGCCCCTCGCGCGCCCCCGCCCGCCGGCGCGCTTGCCGCCGGCCCGCGGCGCGCCGCATCATCCCCGTGCCGCAACGGCCAGAGGGAGGGTCCGCCGCCATGCGCACGCCGCTCGCCGCCGCCTTCGTCGCCGCCGTCGCGCTGGCAACGCCGACGGCGGCGCTGGCCGACTATTTCGTCTACTGCGCCAACGGCAGGATCGAGGTGGACGGGCGCGATCCCGAGCAGATGCGCATCGCGCGCGGCTCCGGCGTGTGCCAGATGGGCCCCCGCTTCCGCTACCTCTCGGACGCGCAGGAATTCGCCCGCCGGAACCTCGGCGGCGCGGGGCGGGCCTGCTCCTGCCGCTGAGCCGCCCGGCCCCTCGCGCGGCCGACGGCGCGCCGCGTCAGAACAGGGCGGGCCAGCGCCGGCCCCGCTCCGCCCCGTCCTCGGGACCCGGTCCGTCCGCGACGCCGCGATAGGGCGGCCAGGCGTGCGGCGGCGCGACGCGCCAGCAGTCCACCGCGCCGAGGCTGCGGGTGCAGAGCGGCGGGCGCGCGGGCGCCGGCTCCTCCGGCCGGCAATAGGGCTGGCCCATGTCCAGCCGCACCACCGAGCAGTCGCGTCCGGTGACGGCCGAGACGACGACATCGCCGATCGCGCGGTCGAACACCATTACCGACGCCGCCTCGGCCGCCAGCCAGGGCGCGAGCGCGGCGCAGCCCGGCAGGGGCAGCAGCGACAGCGCCGCGAGCAGCAGCCGGGGCGGACGCCGGCGGGCGGGGGGCGCGGGGGCGGAGCGGCACATGGCCCGGCGACCGATACCGCGCCGGGCTTAACGCACCGCCAAGGCCCGGCTATGGTCCGCCGCGCCTGTCCCGGGAGTCGCTGCCCTTGCCCGACATCTTCGACGAGGTCGAGGAGGACCTCCGCGCCGAACGCGCCGCCCGGCTCTGGAAGCGGTACGGCAGCCTGGTGATCGGCGCGGCGCTGTTCGTGGTCCTCGGCGTCGCCGCCTGGCAGGGGTGGGAGTGGCACCGGCAGCGCCAGCTCGCGGCGGCCGCCACCGCCTACCTCGCCGCCGAGCGCGATGCCGGCGCCCCGGGCGCCGACCTCCGGGCCGCCGCCGAGCGCTTCGCGGCGATCGCGCGCGAGGCGCCGGGCGGCTACCGCGTCCTCGCCGCGCTGCGCGCCGCCGCGCTCAAGGCCGAGACGGGCGAGCGCGAGGCGGCGCTCGCCCTCTGGGACGGGATCGCGCGCGACTCCGGCGTGGACCCGCTCTACCGCGATCTCGCCACGGTGCTCCTCGTGCTGCATTCGCTCGATTCCCCGGCCGCCGACCTCGCCCGCCTCGCCGAGCGCGTCGCGCCGCTGACCGATTCCGCCAATCCCTGGCAGGCCTCCGCCCGCGAGGTCGCCGCCCTGCTCGCCCTGAAGCGCGGCGAGCGCGAGACGGCGCGACGGATGCTGCAGGCGCTGGCGGAGGACGTCACCGCGCCGCAGGGCATCCGCGGCCGCGCCGGCCGCATCGCCGCGGGGCTCGGCGGCTGATGCGCGCGCTCCCGCCTGCCGGCCGCCGTGCCCTGCTGCTCGCCTCCGCCGGCCTGCTCGGCGGCTGCGAGTGGCTCGACGACCTGCTCGGCGAGCGCAAGGTGCCGCTCTCCGGCGAGCGCCGCTCCGTGCTCGGCGCCGCCGAGCGGCGCGGCGGCCTCGCGGCGGACGAGGCCCTGCTGTCGCGCCCCGTCAGCCTGCCGCCTCCCGCCCTGAACCCGGACTGGCCCCAGGCCGGCGGCGGGCCGAGCCACGCGCCCGGCCACCCGGCGCTGGAGGGCGACGGCGGCGCGCTGCGCGAGGTCTGGCGCGCCGGCTTCGGCACCGGCTCGGGCTACCGCAGCCGCATCACGGGCGTGCCGATCGTCGCCGGCGGCACGGCCTACGCGGTGGATGCGGTCGGCGTCGTCTCGGCCTTCGACGCCGCCACCGGCGGCCGGCGCTGGCGCCTGGACAGCCGCCCGGAGCAGGAACGCGACGGCGCGGTGGGCGGCGGCGCGGCGTTCGAGGGCGACACGCTCTACGTCGCCTCCGGCCTCGCCGAGATGCTCGCGGTCGCTCCGGCCGACGGCACCGTGCGCTGGCGGACGCGGCTGCCCGCGCCGACGCGCGGCGCGCCGACCGTCGCCGGCGGGCGGATCTTCGTCCCGACCATCGAGAACCAGCTCCTCGCCCTCTCGGCCGAGGACGGGCGGCGGCTCTGGACCCACCGCGCGAGCCCGGCGACCGCCGTGCCGCTCGGCCTGCCGGCTCCGGCGGTGGAGGGCGACATCGTCGTCGCCGGCTTCGCCTCCGGCGAGCTGTCGGCGCTGCGCGCCGCCGACGGGCGGGTGCTGTGGACCGAGACGCTGGCCCCCGCGGGCGGCAGCAGCCTCGCGGAGATCGCCGGCATCCGCGCCCTGCCGGTGGTGGACCGGGGCCGGGTCTATGCGATCGGCATGGGCGGCCTCGCGATCGCGATCGACCTGCGCTCCGGGCGGCGGCTGTGGGAGCGCGAGGTCGCCGGCACCGAGGCGCCCTGGTCGGTGGGCGAGTGGCTGTTCCTGCTGACGAGCGATGGCGAGCTCGCTGCGCTCGGCCGCGAGGACGGCCGCGTGCGCTGGGTGACCGACCTGCGGCGCCCGCGCGAGGGGCGGCGCGAGCCGCCGCGGGTGTACTGGGCGGCGCCGGTGCTGGCCGGCGGGCGGCTCTACGTCGCCGGCAGCGGCGGCGAGCTGGTGGCGGTCGAGCCGGCCGAGGGGCGGATCCTGGAGCGGCGGCGGCTGCCCGGCGGCGTGACGCTGCAGCCGGCGGTGGCCGGCGGGACGCTCTACCTCGCCACCGACGACGCGACGCTGGTGGCGCTGCGCGGGACGGCCTCGGCCTGAGCCGCGCCGGGCGCGCCGGGCCCCTGCCATGACCGGGCGGCTTCCCACCGTCGTCATCCTCGGCCGGCCCAATGTCGGCAAGTCCACCCTGTTCAACCGGCTGGTCGGGCGCCGGCTCGCCATCGTGGACGACACGCCGGGGGTGACGCGCGACCGCAAGGAGGCCGAGGCGACGATCGCCGGCCGCCGGGTCCGCCTCGTGGACACGGCGGGGCTCGAGGAGGCGCCGCCGGAGAGCATCTTCGGCCGCATGCGCGCCTCCTCCGAGGCGGCGCTGCGCGAGGCCGACCTGGCGCTGTTCGTGGTGGACGCGCGCGCCGGCATCACGCCGGCCGACCGCGCCTTCGCCAATTGGCTCAGGCGCGCGCGCAAGCCGGTGCTGCTGGTGGCGAACAAGGCCGAGGGCAAGGCCGGCGGGCAGCAGGCGCTGGAGGCCTACGAGCTCGGCCTCGGCGAGCCCATCCCCGTCTCGGCCGAGCACGGCGAGGGGATCGGCGTGCTGCACCAGGCGATCGCGGCGGCGCTGCCGGCGGCGGAAGCCGAGGCGCCGGCGGAGGAGGAACGGGAGCAGCCGCTGCGCCTCGCCATCGTCGGCCGGCCGAACGCGGGCAAGTCCACCCTGCTCAACGCGCTGATCGGCAAGGAGCGGATGATCACCGGGCCGGAGCCCGGCCTGACCCGCGACGCCGTCGCCGTCGAATGGACCGACGAGACCGGCCGGCGCGTGCGCCTCGTGGACACGGCGGGGATGCGCAAGCGCGCCCGCGTCGCGCGCGGCGCGGCGCTCGAGCAGATGTCGGTCGGCGCCAGCATCGCCGCGCTCCGCGAGAGCGAGGTGGTGGTGCTGGTGGTGGACGCGCTGCTCGGCATGGACGAGCAGGACCTGCGCATCGCCCGCCTCGCCGAGCGCGAGGGGCGCGCGGTGGTGATCGCGCTCAACAAGTGGGACGCGGTGGCGGACCGCGCCGCGGCGCGCAAGCGGCTCGACGACGTGCTGGCGACGAGCCTGCCGCAGTTGCGCGGCGTGCCGGTGGTGCCGCTCTCGGCGCTGACCGGCCGCGGGGTGGAGAAGCTGATGCCGGCGGTGCGCGAGGCCTACGCGCTGTGGAACCGGCGCGTCGGCACCGGCGAGCTGAACCGCTGGTTCGAGGCGGCGAAGGAGCGCCACCCGCCGCCCGTCGTGGACGGCAAGCGGATCAAGCTGCGCTACGTGACCATGCCGAAGGCCCGGCCGCCGACGCTCGTGGTGTTCGGCACGCGGGTGGAGGAGCTGCCGGAGGACTACCGGCGCTACCTGGTCAACAGCTTCCGCGAGACGTTCGGCATGCCCGGGGTGCCGATCCGGCTGCAGCTCCGGGAGACGCGGAACCCCTACGCCGGGGAGAAGGCCTGACCGCCGCGGAGGGCCGCGCCCGCCCGCTCACCCGGCCCCCGGCACCCCCGCCGCCCGCAGCGCCGCCGCCTGGCGCTCGGCGACCTTCGCCTCGTCGTAGTCGGCGATCAGCTCCTGGAACAGCCGGTGCCAGTTCAGCTCCGCGCGCAGGCGCAGGAACACGCTGCCGAGGCCGACCGCGGCGCGGTCCATCAGCACGAACTCCCGCGGCGGGCGCACGCCGCCGGTGCGCTTCAGGCCGGCGTGCACCTGCTCCGCCACCTTGCGCCCGTAGGCGGGATCGTCGCTGAGCTGGATGCGGCGCACGCGGTCGTCGAGCAGCGGCTCGTAGAGGAAGCGCGCCCACAGGTTCAGCACCGCCATCTTCTCGCGCGAGAGGCCGGTGAAGCCCCAGGATTCGTAGGCCGCGTGCGCCTTGTCGTCGTCGCGGTCGCGCACCGCCTCGTAGAGCATGATCACGCCGGTGACGAAGCGGGCGGCGAAGACACGGATGGCGCCGAAGTCGAGCAGGTTGATCCCGTGCTGGTCCGGCCGCACCTGGTAGTTGCCGAGGTGCGGGTCGCCGTGGATGACGCCGTAGCGGTAGAAGGGCACGTACCAGGCGCGGAACAGGGCCTCGGCGTAGCGGTTGCGCTCCTCCTGCGGCGGCTCCTCCTCGAGCCGCCGCAGCAGGGCGCGCCCCTCGAGCCAGGTCATGGTGAGCAGGCGGCGCGTGCAGTAGCCCTCGATCGGGCGCGGCACGCGGATGGCGGGCTCGCCCGCGAGCATGATGCCGTAGAGGCGCATCTGCGCCGCCTCGCGCAGGTAGTCGAGCTCCTCGCGCAGGCGCTCGCAGAGCTCCTCGTACACCTCGTCGTGCTGGATGGCGTTGTCGAGCCGGCGGTAGAGGTTCATCGCCAGGCGAAGCTGGCGCAGGTCCGCCTCGACCACGCTCGGCATGTCCGGGTACTGCAGCTTGCAGGCGACCGGCGTGCCGTCGGGCAGCACCGCCCGGTGCACCTGGCCGAGCGAGGCCGCGGCCGCCGCCTCGCGCTCGAAGCGCGCGAACTTCCTCTCCCAGTCCGGCCCCAGTTCGGCCGCCATGCGCCGGCGCACGAAGGGCCAGCCCATCGGCGGCGCGTTGGCCTGCAGGGTGGCGAGCTGCGCGGCGTATTCCGCGGGCAGCGCGTCCGGGATGGTGGAGAGGAACTGCGCCACCTTCATCAGCGGGCCCTTCAGCCCGCCGAGGATCGCCTTCAGGTCCGCGGCATGCGCCGCGCGGTCGGTCTTGATGCCGAGGAGGCGCTCGCCCGCGACGCGCGCGGCGATGCCCCCCACCGCGCCGGAGGTGCGCGCCATCCGGCGCAGCTCGCCGAACAGCGTGCTCTCGCCGCGTTCCTCCCCGCGCGTCGCGTCAGACACCGCCCGCCTCGAGCTCGTCGATGAAGCCCGCGATCACGTCGAGGCCGCGCCGCCAGAAGGCGGGGTCGGAGGCGTCGAGGCCGAACGGGGCGAGCAGCTCCTTGTGCCGCCTGGTGCCGCCGGCGCGCAGCATGTCGAGGTACTTGGCCTCGAAGTCCGGCACCGCGCCCTCGCGGTAGGCGCCGTAGAGCGCGTTCACCAGGCAGTCGCCGAAGGCGTAGGCGTACACGTAGAAGGGCGTGTGCACGAAGTGCGGGATGTAGGCCCAGTACACGCCGTAGTCCGGCGTCAGCTCGAAGGCCGGGCCGAGCGATTCCCGCTGCACCTCCATCCACAGCTCGGCGATCCGCTCGTGCGCCAGCTCGCCCCTGCGCCGCCGCTCCTCGTGCAGCAGGGTCTCGAAGCGGTAGAAGGCGATCTGGCGCACCACCGTGTTGAGCATGTCCTCGACCTTGCCGGCGAGCAGGGCGCGGCGGCGGCGCGGGTCGCTCTCGGCGTCGAGCATGGCGCGGAAGGTCAGCATCTCGCCGAACACGCTCGCCGTCTCGGCCAGCGTGAGCGGCGTGCCGGACATCAGGTAGCCCTGCTCGGCGGCGAGGATCTGGTGCACGCCGTGGCCGAGCTCGTGCGCGAGCGTCATCACGTCGCGCGGCTTGCCGTGGTAGTTGAGCAGCAGGTAGGGGTGCACGCTCGGCACCGTGGGATGGGCGAAGGCGCCGCTCGCCTTGCCCGGCCGCAGCGCCGCGTCGATCCACGGCCGCTCGAAGAAGCGGCCGCCGATCTCGGCGAGCCGGGGACTGAAGGCGGCGTAGCTGTCGAGCACGCGCTGCACCGCCTCCTGCCACGGCACGAGGCGGTCCTCCTCCTCCGGCAGCGGCGCGTTGCGGTCCCAGTGCCGCAGCTTCTCGAGGCCGAGCCAGCGCGCCTTCAGCGCGTAGTAGCGGTGCGAGAGGCGGGGATAGCCCTCCCGCACCGCGGCGACCAGCGCGTCCACCACCTCGTCCTCGACCATGTTGGCGAGGTTGCGCGCGCTGGTCGGGCGCGGGTAGCGGCGCCAGGTGTCCACGATCTCCTTGTCCTTGGCGAGGACGTTGGTGATCAGCGCGAACAGCCGGATCCGCTCGCCGAAGGCCTGGGAGATGCCCTTCGCCGCCGCCTCGCGCACCGCGCGGTCGCGGTCCGAGAGCTTGTTCAGCGCCGCAGAGACGGTCAGCTCCTCGCCCGCGACCGGCACCCGCATGGCGGCGACGGTCTCGTCGAACAGGCGGGTCCAGGCGGCGCGGCCCGTGACCTCCTTCTCGTGCAGCAGCTTCTCCAGCTCCTCGGAGAGCTGGTGCGGGCGGAAGACGCGCAGGTCGCGCAGCCAGGGCCGCCAGCGCGCGAGCGCGGGGCTCGCCGCGAGCCGCGCCTCCAGCGCCGGTTCCTCGATCCGGTTCAGCTCCAGCGTGAAGAACAGCAGGTGCGAGGAGATCGCCGTCACCCGCTCCTGTACGGTCTGGTAGAAGCGCCCGTTGGCCGGGTCGGCGGCGTCGCCCGAGAAGACGAGCTGGGCGTAGGACATCGCCCGGCCGAGCCGCTCCTCGATCCGCTCGTACTCGGCGATCGCGGCGGCGAGGGCGTCGCCCTCCAGCGCGCCGAGGCGGCCGGCGTGGCGTTCGGCGAAGGCCCTGGCCTCGGCCTCGGCGCGGTCGAGATCGGCGGCGAGCGCCGGATCGTCCGGGCCGCGGTAGAGGTCGGAGAGGTCCCAGACCGGCAGCGGGCCGAGGACGTCGGAGGCGCCGGCGTCCAGCGGGGCGCGGACGGCGGCGGCAGGCATGGGATGCATGTGGCTCACGTCGCCCATATAAGCCCTGGCGGGTGGTGGCGAAGAGGGGCCCTCCGCGCCAGGATGACGCGGGAGCCGGAACGAGGGGAGCGCCGGGGCAGGGCATGGCGTACGAGCGCGGAACCTGGCCGACCCTGCCGGCCATGATGCTGGCGCGCGCCCGGCAATGGGCCGGGCGGCCGATGCTGCGCTACTGGCGCGGCGGCGCCTGGCGCCGCATGGCGTGGGGCGAGTTCGCGCGCCAGGTCGCCGCGGTCGCCGCCTTCCTGCGCGCGCGCGGCGTCGCGCCCGGCGACCGGGTGCTGATCGTCAGCGAGAACCGGCCGGAATTCCCGATCGCCGACACCGCGATCATGGCGATCGGCGCGGTCTCGGTGCCGACCTACACCACCAACACGGTGGCCGACCACGCGCACATCCTGCGCGATTCGGGCGCCTCCGCCGCCGTGGTCTCGACCCGGCGCCTGGCCGAGCGGGTGCTGGACGCGGCGCGCGCGAGCGGCCCCGGCCTCGCCCTGCTCCTCTGCTGCGACGACCCGCCGCCCGCGCCCGAGGGGGTGGCCGTGCACCGCTGGGAGGAGGCGCTCGCCGCGCCGGGCGATCCCGCCCTGCTGGAGGCGGAGGCGAACGCCGCGCCGCCCACCCGTCTCGCCTGCCTGATCTACACCTCCGGCACCGGCGGCGCGCCCAAGGGAGTGATGCTGCCGCACAGGGCCATGCTGGCCAACCGCGAGGGCGTGCGCGTGCTGGCCGAGCGCCTCGACTTCACCGGGGAGCGCTATCTCTCCTTCCTGCCGCTGTCGCATTCCTACGAGCACACGGTGGGCGGCTTCCTGCTGCCCTCCTTCGGCATGGAGGTGGTCTATTCGCGCGGCGCCGACCGCCTGGCCGCGGAGCTGCAGGAGGTCCGGCCCGCCGTCCTCACCGCCGTGCCGCGGCTGTTCGAGGTGCTGCGCGCGCGCATGCTCGCCGAGCTCGAGAAGGGACCGGCGCTGCGGCGCCGGCTGTTCGCGCGCGCCATCGCCCTCGGCCTGAGGAGGATGGACGGGCCGCCGCTCGGGCCGCTCGAACGGCTCGAGGACGCGGCGCTCGAGCGGCTGGTGCGCGACAGGGTGCGCGCGCGCTTCGGCGGCCGGCTGGTGGCGCTGGTCTCGGGCGGGGCGCGGCTCGACCCGGACCTCTCGGGCTTCTTCCTCGCGCTCGGCCTGCCGGTGATCCAGGGCTACGGCCAGACCGAGGCCGGGCCGGTGGTCTCGGTCAACCCGCCCTGGGCCAACCGGCGCCACACGGTCGGGCCGCCGCTCGCCGGCGTCGCGGTGCGCATCGCGGAGGACGGGGAGCTCCTGGTGCGCGGCGACCTCGTCATGGACGGCTACTGGAACAACGCGGAGGCGACGGCAGCGGCGCTGCGCCCGGCGGCCGGCGACCCGCCCGGCGCGCCGCCCTGGCTGCACACCGGCGACATCGGCGCGCTAGACGCGGACGGCTACCTCCGCATCACCGACCGCAAGCGCGACTTCATCAAGACGCTCGGCGGCGAGATGGTGAGCCCGGCCAGGATCGAGGGCCTGCTGATGGCGGAGCCCGAGATCGCCCAGGCTGTCGTCGCCGGCGAGGGCCAGCCCGCGCTGGTGGCGCTCCTCGTGCCGGCGGAGGGCATGGAGGGCCGGCTCGCCGAGGCGGTGGCGCGGGTGAACGCCAGGCTCTCTCCCGTCGAGCGGGTGCGGCGCTTCGCGATCGCCGAGCCCTTCACGGTCGAGAACGGTCTGCTGACGCCGACGCTGAAGGTGCGGCGGCGGGCGGTGCTCGAGCGCCACGCCGCGGTGCTGGAGGGCCTGCACCGGCGGGAGTGAGAGCCGGCGCGCCCCGCCGCGCCGGCCGCGGCGGGCGGGGGCGGCGACGGATTGCCAGCGCCGCACGGCGCGGGCCACACTCGCCGCCCTGTCGCGGAGGCGCACCGAATCATGGCCCCGATCCCGCCCGCCGACGCCCTTGCCGGCCTCTGGCGCCACACCGGGCTGCCCGCGGAGGCGCTCGGCGCCGCCACGCTGGAGGGGCGCGAGCCGGTGCTGCCCTCCACCTACGCGGTCGGCACCGCGGCGCAGGCCGCGATCGCCGCCGCCGGCCTCGCCGCGGCGGAGGTCTGGCGCGGCCGCACCGGCCGCGCGCAGCGCGTCGCCGTCGCCATGCGCCACGCGGCCGCCGAATTCCGCTCCGAGCGCCACCTGCGCCTCGACGGCACGCCGGCGCCCGAGCTGTGGGACAGGATCGCGGGGCTCTACCAGGCGGGCGACGGGCGCTGGCTGCGCCTGCACACCAACTATCCGCACCACCGCGACGGCGTGCTGCGCCTGCTCGGCTGCGGCTACGATCGTGCGGCGGTGAGCGCCGCCCTCGCCCGCTGGACCGCGGAGGAATTCGAGGCGGCGGCCGCTGCGGCGGGCCTCGTCGTCACCATGGCGCGCACGACCGGGGAGTGGGACGCGCATCCGCAGGGCCGGGCGGTGGCCGGCCTGCCGGTGCTGCTGATCGAGCGCATCGGGGAGGCGCCGCCGACCCCCTTCCCCGCCGGTCCGCCGAGGCGCCCGCTGGAGGGCGTGCGCGTGCTCGACCTCACCCGCGTCATCGCCGGGCCGGTCTGCGGGCGGACGCTCGCGGCGCACGGGGCGACGGTGCTGAACGTCACCGCCGCGCACCTGCCCTTCACGCCGACGCTGGTGATGGACACCGGGCGCGGCAAGCTCGCGGCGCATCTCGACCTGCGCAGCGAGGCCGGCCGCGCCGCCCTGCGCGGCCTCGCCGCGCAGGCCGACGTGTTCGTGCAGGGCTACCGCCCGGGCGCCATCGCCGGCCACGGCTTCGCGCCGGAGCAGGTGGCGGCGATCCGGCCGGGGATCGTCTGCGTCTCGCTCTCGGCCTACGGCCACGCCGGGCCCTGGGCCGGGCGGCGCGGCTTCGACTCGCTGGTGCAGAACGCCAACGGGATGAACCTGGAGGAGGCCGCGGCGGCGGGCGAGACGAAGCCCAGGCCCCTGCCCTGCCAGGCGCTCGACCACGCCTCGGGCTACCTGATGGCGCTCGGGGCGATGGCCGCACTGCTGCGCCGCGCGCGCGAGGGCGGAAGCTGGCATGTGCGGGTTTCGCTCGCCGCGACCGGCCACTGGATCCGCTCGCTCGGGCGGGTCGAGGGCGGCCTTGCCTGCCCCGAGCAGCGCTTCGAGGACATCGCCGACCTGCTGGAGGTGAGCGACAGCCCCTTCGGCCGCCTCACCGCCCTCCGTCACGCGGCGCAGCTCGAGGAGACGCCGCCCTTCTGGGCGCTGCCCGCGGTGCCGCTCGGCACCCACGCGCCGCGCTGGCCGGCGTGAGGAGGCTCGCGATGCCAGGCGAGGACCGGGCGGACGAGGCGGCGGCGCTGCTCTGGCGGCACTGGCGCGAGGGGCGGCGGCTCGCGGCGCTGCCCGAGGCGCTCCGCCCGGCGACGCGGGCCGAGGGCTACGCGATCCAGGCCCGCCTCGCCGCGCGCAGCGCGCATCCGCCGCTGGGGTGGAAGATCGCCGCCACCAGCGCCGCCGGCCAGGCGCATATCGGCGTGGACGGCCCGCTCGCCGGCCGGCTGCTCGCCGAGGGGTGGCACGAGGCGGGAAGCGCCACGGTGCCCTTCGGCGCCAACCGCATGCGCGTCGCCGAGGCGGAGTTCGCCTTCCGCATGGCGCGCGACCTGCCGCCGCGCGCCGCGCCCTACACCGTGGCGGAGGTGCTGGACGCCGTCGCCACCCTGCACCCGGCGATCGAGATCCCGGATTCGCGCTTCGCGGACTTCGCGGCCGTCGGCGCGGCGCAGCTCATCGCCGACAACGCCTGCGCGCACCAGTTCGTGCTCGGCCCCGCGGCAGCGGCGGACTGGCGCGCGCGCGACCTCGCCGCGCACCGCGTGCGCGGGACCGTCGCCGGGCGGCTGCAGCGCGAGGGCGTCGGCGCCAACGTGCTCGGCGATCCGCGCGCCGCCCTCGCCTGGCTCGCCAACGAGCTGTCGCGGCACGGGATCACGCTCGCCGCGGGCCAGGTGGTCACCACCGGCACCTGCCTCGTGCCGCTGCCGGTCGGGCCGGGCGATGCGGTGTTCGCCGATTTCGGCCCGCTCGGCAGCGTGGCGATGCGCTTCGCGGACTGAGGCGCCCCCGCCTCTCCGGCGGGCGGCGCCCGGACCGCGGAGCGTCCCGGACGCCGGCGCCGCCCGATCCGGCGCCAGGGCCGCCTTCGCCCGGCCGTGCCCGCCGCGGCGGCCCCGGCGCGTGGTCCGTCGCGCCGGTCCGCGCTTCCGGCCGCCCGCGCTCCGCCCTGGAGCCGTTCCCGCCCGGCCGTGCGCGCGGCAGCGGCTCCGGCCCGTCGCCTGACGCGCCGGTCCGCGCTTCCGGCCGTTTCCCGCCGTCCGCGATCCGCCCTAGGCCGGATGGCTGAAGCGCGCCCGGCGCGCGTCCTTCATCAGCGCGCGGAACGCCTCGCCGCTGACATGCACCAGCGTGGTGTGGTCGCCGCCCTCGAAATACAGATCCGGGGCGGCGTCCAGGCTCGCGTCGAGGAACACCGGCACGCCGTAGGCGGCGCCGACCGGCGGGACGGCGCCGAGTTCGCAGTCGTCGAACACCCTGGCGATCTCGTCCTCGGTGGCCAGGCCAAGACGCCTGTCCGCGATGTCCTGGAGGGTGTCGAGCTCGACGCGGTGGCTGCTCGGGACGACGGCCAGGAAGTAGCCGTCCTCCCAGTGCACGAGAACGGATTTCGCCACCTGGCTCCCCGGCACGTGCGCGGCTTCCGCCGACCGCGCCGCGGTCATCGTTCGCGGGTGCGCGACGGTGTCGTAGCCGATCCCTGCGCCGTCCAGGTATTGCTGCAGTCGGTTCGCGATCGTCATCCTCGGCCTCCCTGGGATCAACACGCGCGGCAGGCCAGCGGCCTGTCCGCCGGTGCCGGCGCGCCGGGCCGGTTCGGGAACCGCTCGCCCGTCCCTCAATTCGGCATGGAGCCGCCCGCCATCCAGCCGGCGCCGCGCCTCCGGCGACGATTCCGGCGCGCCGGCGCGCCACCGGACGCGCGCGGCCGCGGACCGCCCCCGAGACCGCTGCCGCCGCGTGCGCGGCCCGCGCGGCACGGTAGAATGGCCGCGGGCGCCGGAGCGCGCGAACCGGACCCGCCATGCCGGCCGGGCGGGCGGACGGCGCGACAGGCCGGCGGCCCCATTCGGAGGACCTTCCCGCGATGCCGACCGCCGCCCCGGGCGCCGACGCTTTCGATTATGTGATCGTCGGCGCCGGCGCGGCCGGCTCCGTGCTCGCCTACCGGCTCAGCGAGGACCCGGCGGTGACGGTCTGCGTGCTGGAGGCCGGGCCGCCGGACCGCAACCCCTGGATCCACGTCCCCGCCGGCTTCATCAGGACGCTCTTCGACCCCTCCTGCACCTGGCAGTTCCGCACCGAGCCGACGGAGAACACCGGCGGGCGGCCGATCGCCACCACCCAGGGCCGCGTGCTCGGCGGCTCCTCCTCGATCAACGGCATGATCTACAACCGCGGCCAGCCCGCCGACCTCGACGCCTGGGCGCAGCGCGGCAACCGCGGCTGGGGCTACGCCGACTGCCTTCCCTACTACCGGCGCAGCGAGAACCGCATCGGCTTCGGCGACGCGCGCGTGCGCGGGCGCGCCGCGGACGGCATCCCGGTCACCGACATGGACTGGCTCCACCCGATCTCGGAGGCCTTCATCGCCGGCTGCGTCGGCCTCGGCATCCCGCGCAACCCGGACTACAACAGCGGCGACCAGGCCGGGGTGGGCTACTTCCAGCGCGCGATCCTGCGCGGGCGGCGGGTGAGCGCGGCGCGCGCCTTCCTCAAGCCCGCCATGGCGCGGCGCAACGTCGTGGTGCGCACCAGCGCGCGCGCGAGCCGCATCCTGTTCGAGGGCCGGCGCGCCGTCGGCGTGCGCTACCTCCGCGCGCGCGGCGGCCCCGAGGAGGAGGTGCGGGCGCGGCGCGAGGTGATCGTCAGCGCCGGCACGGTGAACACGGCGCGGCTGCTGCAGGTCTCGGGCGTGGGGCCGGCCTGGCTGCTGCAGCGGATCGGCGTGCCGGTGGTGCACGAGCTGCGCGGGGTGGGCGAGAACTTCCGCGACCACTACGCCTCGCGCTTCGTGGTGCGCGCGCGGCCGGGCGTGCCGACGCTGAACGAGCTGTCGCGCGGCCTCCGCCTCGGCGCCGAGATCGCGCGCTGGGCGCTCGGGCGGCCGAGCATCCTCGCCACCTCGCCCTCGCACGTGCACGTGTTCTGGAAGTCCTTCACGGGGCTCGATGCGCCGGACCTGCAATGCGTGTTCACGCCGGGCAGCTACGCGCCGGGCCGCACCTACGTCCTCGACGACTATCCCGGCATGACCGCCGGCGCCTGGCAGCACCGGCCGGAGAGCGCGGGCTGGGTGCGCGCGCGCAGCGCCGACGTGTTCGAGGACCCGGAGATCCAGCCGAACTACCTCTCCGACCCGCTGGACCGGCGCGTGCACCTCGCCGGCATGCGGCTGGTGCGGCGGCTGCTCTCCACCCCCGAGCTCGCGCCGTATGTCGAGCGCGAGACGATGCCGGGGCCGGAGGTGCAGACCGACGACGAGCTGCTGGACTACGCGCGGCGCAACGGTACCACGACCTACCACCTGATCGGCACCGCGCGCATGGGGCCGGCGAGCGACCCGACCGCCGTGGTGGACGACCGGCTGCGGGTGCACGGGATGGAGGGGCTGCGGGTGGCGGACGCCTCGATCATGCCGGGCATGCCCTCCGCCAACACCTGCGCGACGACCCTGATGATCGCGGAAAAGGCCGCCGATTTCCTCCGCGGCCGCGAGGCCGCGCCCGCCGGGGAGGCGGCCTGAGCTCCGGCGCAACCCCCGCCGGTCAGCCGGCGACCGGCGCCGGCGTATGGTCGCCCGCCGCGCCTGCGCGCGGCGCAGGGAAAGGGCGACGACACGGAGCGGGGCTGTCCCCGGACACGCCGGCGAGAGCGGATCCCACGCCGGGCGGCGTGCGATGCGGCGGCGGGCCCACCCCTGCATCACCCCGTTCCCCCCGCCATCCCGCCCAGCGCCGTCAGCAGGAGGCGCAGCGCCAGCAGCGAGACCACCACGCCGACCACCGCCGTCAGCATCCGCTCCGGCAGCCAGCGTGTCAGCACCGCCGCGAAGGGCGCGGCCACGACGCCGCCCAGCACCAGACCGGTCACGACCGGCCACAGCGAGACCCCGATCGTCACCAGGAAGGTCGCCGACACGCTGACGGTGACGACGAACTCGGCCAGGCTCGCCGAGCCGATCGCGATGCGCGGCGCGCTGCCGTGCCCGATCAGGACCGAGGTGACGATCGGCCCCCAGCCGCCGCCGCCCATCGCGTCGAGCAGCCCGCCGCAGAAGCCGAGCAGGATCTGGCGCCGCGGCCGCATCATCGCCGGGGAGCGGGGCCGGAAGGCCCGGTACAGGATCAGTCCGCCCATGCCGAGCAGGTAGAGGCTCACGCCGATGCGCACGGCGCCGATCGGCAGGCCGACCAGCGCATAGGCGCCGAGGATGCCGCCGAGCGCCCCCGGCACCGCGAGGCGCAGCACCAGGTCGCGCCGCACATGGCCGAGCAGCCAGTGCGACAGGCCCGAGGCGCCGCTGGTGAAGACCTCCGCCGCGTGCACGCTGGCGCTGGCCACCGCCGGCGCCACGCCGAGGCTGAGCAGCACGCTGGCGGCCGACAGGCCGTACGCCATGCCGATGGCGCCGTCCACCGTCTGCGCCAGGAAGCCGACGGCGGCGAATGCGAGCAGGCTCTCGACCATGGACCGGGTCGCCCTCCGTGCGGCGAGGCCCGCCCCCCGCACGGGGCAAGGCGCGGGCGCGGCAGACGTGCCGGAAGCCAAATTGGCGCGTCGCGATCCGCGGCAAAGGGCGCGCGCCCGCAGGCAACCCCGCCGCTGGCCGCGCCGCCGGTCCGCGCCGGCCCCCATCATTCCGGCAGGCCGCGCCATGCGCTCCGGGCAGGCCGGGGAACCGCAGCCTGTTTCGCGCCGCGGCAGGCGCGGCGCTGCCGCGCCCCGGCGGCCGGTCAGCCGGGTGCCGCCGCGGCGTGGCCCGCCGCGGATCCCGCCGGCACCGCGCCCCGCTCCGCGGAGACGCCCTGCTCGATGAGGGCGATCAGCGCGCCTGCGAACGCCATGGCGGCAACAAGCACCGCCACCGACAGGGCCTTGAGCAGCAGATTCGCCATTCCGTCCGCACTCCCGGCCGGCCGCCCCCTGGTGCGAGGGCAGTCGGTCCTGCGCTGCCTCCAAGCCTGAGAGCGTGTTTGAGAAGGGGCTTCCGGCGCGCGGAGAAGCATGATTCTTGGGGTGTCGGCCTTGAGGACGACACCCGACCGGATGCGGCTGGATCGCCGCCCACTGCACGTCGCTCAGCCGGAACAGGCGCGACACGGTCCGTCCCCCCGCCGTTGGGCAGGGCGAATCATCGCGCCGCACCCACGCCAATTGGGCGCAGACCCTGGGACGGCGGTTCGACGTTCCCGAAGCCCTACGTCATCGGCCAGAGCGAACGCACTTGCTGTCAATACGCTCGCGGGATCGGCACCGGGAGCATCATTGCCGGCCAGGCCAGTGGCGCGGCACTTGCGTCCTGCTTTCGACCTGCTGCCGCAGCGCGTGATCGTCGCAACCCTCGCAGCCTTGTCATCGCGGCTCATCGCGGCGGCTGGCGCGCGGCACGGCCAGTCTCTGTGGCCCACGACCGGTCCTCCGGCCCATGCTCGATCACTCGAGGCGGGGCTGCGCACTCTCGCGGCGATCGCGTCCTCAACGCCGACGCGGACGCCTACCGCGATGCCGAAGGCGCCATCCCCAGCGAGGGAGGAGAGACGGGGCTGGGATTGCCCTTCTCCCACACCCGGTTCACGGTGGCGCCGAGCACCGCGCGATAGAAGCGCTCGGCGCGGTGGCCGGCCAGAAGATCCTCGCTCAGCCGCCGACCAACCAGCGGCCTTCGCGACGGCACCCCGCCGCGTCGCGCCAAGCCGCTCTCAAGCGGTCACCCAAGCGGCGGTGCGGCGATCCCCTGGCACCTGCGCCCTCCCGCCGGACCGGGGGCGCCCGGTGCCGGCGCGCCCCGCTTTCCGCCGCCGGCCCGTCGCGTTACGGATGGGTGCGCCCTTCGCCCCGGCCGCCTCCGGCGGCGCGCGGGCACGCGAAGAGGCACAGGACAGGACGCCGCGCCGTGACCGTGATCGCCGCCGCCGACCAGGCTCCCGCCACCCGCCTGCTGCGCGAGGCCGCCGGGGCCGCCCGCGCCGCCGCCGCGGTGCTCGCGCGCGCTCCGCGCGCCGCGAAGGACCACGCGCTCACCGCCGCCGCCGCCGCGCTGCGCGCCCGCACGCCGGAGATCCTCGCCGCCAACGCGGCCGACCTCGCCGCCGCCGACTCCCTGACGCCCGCCTTCCGCGACCGCCTCACCCTCACCCCGGCGCGCGTCGAGGCGATGGCCAGGGGGCTCGAGGAGGTCGCCGCCCTGCCCGATCCGGTCGGGCGGGTGCTGGCCGAGTGGACCCGCCCCAACGGCCTCCTGATCCGCCGCGTCGCCCAGCCGATCGGCGTGATCGGCATGATCTACGAGAGCCGCCCCAACGTCACCGCCGACGCCGCCGCGCTCTGCCTCAAGGCCGGCAGCGCCGTGATCCTGCGCGGCGGCTCGGAGAGCACGCGGAGCGCCGGCGCGATCCACGCCTGCCTGCTCGAGGGGCTGCGCGCGGCCGGGCTGCCGGAGGCCGCGGTGCAGGTCGCGCCGACCGCCGACCGCGCCTTCGTCGGCGCCATGCTGGCCGCGGCGGGCCTGATCGACCTGATCGTGCCGCGCGGCGGCAAGGGCCTGGTGACGCGGGTGATGCAGGAGGCGCGGGTGCCGGTCCTCGCCCACGCCGAGGGGCTCTGCCACACCTACGTGCACGCCGCCGCCGACCACGACATGGCCCGGCGCATCCTCGCCAACGCCAAGATGCGCCGTCCCGGCATCTGCGGCGCGACCGAGACGCTGCTGATCGACGCCGCGATCGCGCCGGCGCTGCTGCCGCTGCTGATCGCCGACCTGCGCGCGCTCGGCTGCGACTTCCGCGCCTGTCCGCGCGCGCGCGCCATCGTGCCGGACCTCAAGCCGGCCACGGAGCAGGACTTCGCGACCGAATGGCTGGACGCGGTGCTGTCGGTGAAGGTGGTGGACGGCGTGGCCGACGCCCTCGCCCACATCCGCCGCTTCGGCAGCGAGCACACCGACGCGATCGTCACCGGGGACGCCGCCGCGGCGCGGGAATTCCTCGACGGGCTCGATTCGGCGGTGGGGATGTGGAACGCCTCGACCCAGTTCTGCGACGGCGGCGAGTTCGGCTTCGGCGCCGAGATCGGCATCGCCACCGGCCGGCTGCACGCCCGCGGGCCGGTCGGCCTGGAGCAGCTCTGCACCTATCGCTACCATGTGCTGGGGAGCGGGCAGGTCAGGCCCTGATCCCCGCCGCACGGGGAGGAAGCCATGATGCATCGCCGACTGTTCCTGGCCGCCGGCGGCCTGTCCCTGCTGGCGCCGGGCCTGTCCGCCCGCGCCGCCTGCCTCTCCGACGAGGAGGTGGCGCGGCTGGCCGAGGCGCTCGTCACCGGCCGCCCGGTGCCCGCCCCCGCCGGCCTGTCCCTGGCCGATGCGGAATGCACGCGCGACAAGCTCGTGCCGCTGCTGGCGCGCCACTGGGGCCGCCCGATCGGCTACAAGGCCGGCGCCACCGGCGCCGCCGTCCAGCGCATGTTCGGCCTGAGCGGCCCGGTGTACGGCGTGATGTTCGAGAGCACGGTCAGCCTGCGCGACGGCGCCGAGCTGACCCTCGCCCCGCCGGTCCCCGATGTCGGCGTCGAGGCCGACCTGCTGGTCCGGGTGCGCGACGAGGCGATCAACGAGGCCGGGCGCGACCATGTCGCCCTCCTGCGCCATCTCGACCAGGTGATCCCCTACATCGAGCTGCCGCGCCGCGGCGTCAGCGGCACGCTGGACGGTCCCGGCCTGGTCGCGGTGAACGTGGCGGCGCGGCTCGGCGTGGTCGGCACGCCGATCCCGGCGCGCGCCGAGGCGGACTTCGCCGCCCGGCTCGGCACCATGACCGTGGTGTTCAGCGACGACACGCGCGAGCTCGCCCGCACCCAGGGCAGCGCGCTGCTCGGCCATCCCCTGAACGTGATCCCGTGGCTGGTCGGCGACCTGGCGCGCAGCGGGCGGCGGCTGCGCGCCGGCGACATCGTCTCGCTCGGCGGCTTCGCGCCCTCGGTGCCGGCGCAGCCCGGCCGCACCTACACCCTGCGCTACGAGGGACTGCTCGAGCAGCCGGTGAGCGTCTCCGTCCGCGTGCGGTGAGCGGCCCGCCGCGGCGCGCCGGGCGCGCGCGGCGGCGCCACCGCCTCCCGCGGCGCGGGGATCGCGGCTAGAGTGCTGCGCCGCTGCACAGGAGCCGCGCCATGCGCCGCCCGACGCCGATGCTCGCCGCCTGCGCCCTTCTCCTCGGCGCCGCCTGCGCCGCCGCCGCGGCGCGCGCGCAGCCGGCCGCCGCCGGGCGGGCCGCGCCCGAGGCGGCGCCGCGCGCCACCCCCGGCTGCCCCTCCGACGAGGCGGTGGACGCCTTCGCCCGGAACCTGCTGGCGAACCGCACCTCGCCGCTGTTCGGCGGCATGACCTCGCTCGCGGACGGGCTGTGCGCGCAGGACAAGCTGGTGCGCATCCTGCAGCGCCACTGGGGGCGGCCGGTCGGCTACAAGCTCGCGCTCACCAGCGCGCCGGTGCAGCAGCGCTTCGGCGTCAGCCACCCGATCCGCGGCGTGATCTTCGAGCAGACCGTGCGCCTGCGGAGCGGCGCCGAGGTGCCGGCCCGCTTCGGCGCCGCGCCGGTCGTCGCGTCCGACTTCCTGGTCCGGGTGCGCGACGACGGCATCAACAACGCCGGCCGCAACCCGGTGGCGATCCTGCGCCACCTCGACCAGGTGATCCCCACATCGAGCTGGCCGATCTGCCGCTCTCCGGCCCGCCGGACGCGGCGAACCTGCTCGCGGCCAACGCCGGCGCGCGGCTCGGCGTGCTGGGCGAGCCGATCCCGGTGGAGGCGACGGAAGATTTCGCCCGCCGCCTCGGCACGATGGTGGTGACGATGACCGACGACACCGGGCGGCAGCTGGCGCGGATGCCGGGAAGCGCGGTGCTCGGCCATCCCCTGAACGCCGCCGCCTTCCTGGCCGAGGACCTCGCGCAGGCCGGAAAGCGGCTGGAGGCGGGGCAGCTCCTCTCGATCGCCGGCTTCTCGCCGCTGATCACGCCGGAGCCCGGCCGCACCTACACCGTGCGCTACGAGGGCCTACTGCCCGGCCGGCCGGCCAGCGTCAGCGTGCGCATCGCGCCCGCGCCGTGACCGCCCGCGGCCAGGCATGAGCGCCGGGGCCTGCGGCGACGCCCGCGCGCGGCGCACCCTCCCGGCGCCGGCCGTGGGCGGAGGCGCCGGGGACAGGAACGGCGCGGTCCCCGCGGCGGCGTCGGACCGCTGCGCGCCGCGGAGCGGCGGCAGGACGCCGCCGGGGCGCTGGGGCGACCGGCGGCGGCGGCGGATCGGCCTGCTCGGCGGCAGCTTCAACCCGGCGCATGCCGGCCATCGTCACGTGGCGGAGAAGGCGCTGCGGGCCCTGCGGCTCGACGAGGTCTGGCTGCTGGTCTCGCCCGGCAATCCGCTGAAGCCCTCCGCCGGCATGGCGCCGTTCGCGCGCCGGCTGGCGAGCGCGTGCCGCATCGCCGACGGCCGGCGCATCGTGGCGAGCGACTGGGAAGCGCGGAACGGCACGCGCTACACCGTGGACACGCTCGCCCTCCTGCGCCGCCGCTTCCCGCGCGCCCGCTTCGTGCTGCTGCTCGGCGCCGACAACCTGGCGCAACTGCCGCGCTGGCGGCGCTGGACCGAGATCGCGCGCCGGACGCCGATCGCGGTGCTGCCGCGTCCCGGCTGGACCTGGCGGGCGCTGGCCGGGCAGGCGGCACGGCGGCTGGCCCGCCACCGGCGGCGCCCCGGGGCGTTGCTGGCCATGGCGGAGGACGCCGGCAGGCACGCGCCCTGGGCCTTCGTCCCGGCGGCGGAGCGCCCCGAATCGGCGACTGCCATCCGCAGCGCGGCCGCGAGCGGATGGGCGGCATGAGCCGGCCCGGCCGGGACCGGAGCGCCGGCGCGGACATGCCGACCGCGCCGGGCGGGAACGGTCCGCCGGTCTCGACAACGGCGCCGATGCGCCGAACAACCTGCGGCGCCGGCCGGACCCGCCCACCGGCGCCTGCCCCGGCGGTCCCGAGGACCCCGCAACCGAGCGAAAGACAGAGGAGGCCACCATCGCCCGCTCCCCGAAAGACACGGACGAGAAGCGACCGAAGCGCCGCCCTCAGGCCGGCGGCGCGACCGGCAGGACACGCGCCAAGGCGGACAGCCCGGCCGTCCGTGCCCGCGCCGCCCGGCCGGGCAAGGCCCCGGCCAAGCGGTCCGCGGCGGCAGCCCCGGCCGCGGCGGGCCGGGCGCGCGCCAGCGGACAATCGGGCGATCGCGGGACGCAGGC
>NZ_JAHZUY010000056.1 GCF_019458025.1 Caldovatus aquaticus
CGGCCGTGTCGCCTCGATCAGCGGCTCCCATTCCGCCCAGGCCGCATCCGTGAACACCTGAACGCCGCCGCTCTTCTCCGCCATCCCCACAACATGGGCATAGCATTCAAGCTCTAACAGACCCTAGCGCGGAGCGCGCCGGGCAGGAAACGGGCAGGGGTGGCAATCGGCTCGGCAGACAACGGGGCAAAGCCGTTGCCGCAGCCGTTGCGGCGCGCAACACCGAGCGGAAACAGCCTGAGAACGGGTCGCGGGCCACCAGAACCGCCTCGACGCGCGGCTCGGCGCCTCAGCCAACACGGAAGGGCCGTTGCCGCGCGTACCGCCGAACGGAAGCGGCATCGGGGGCACCGCCGGTCCCGCGCATGCCAGACGACGTCCCTCGTCCCGGGCCGGGGAGGGGCGCGGCGGGGAGCGAGCCCCGCCGCACGGCGACTACTCCGCGGCCATCGCCGGGGCGGCCGGGGTGAGGCTGGCGATCCGCCGGTCCTGCGCCGCGGTCAGGCGCGCCATCTTGCGCAGGTCGGGCTCGGTCAGGTTGACCGCCGCCTCGGCCCAGAGGTCCACCACGTCGCGCAGCTCCTCGAGCGTGATCGGGTTGGCGCGGCGGCGCGCCTTCTGCATGTGGTAGAGCGCGTTGTGCTTGCGGGCGTTGCGCTCGATGAACTCCTCCACCGTCGCCTCGCCCATGCCGTCCTCGGCGAGGACGTCCACCACGCCCATCTCGTGCAGCTCCTCGGCGGTGTAGATCTTGCCGCTGGTGATCAGCTTCTCCGCCCGCACGCGGTCGAGGCGGCGCGAGAGGAAGCTCACGGCGCCCATGCCGGGGAACATGTTGAACAGGATCTCGGGCAGGCCGAGCTTGGCGCTCTTCTCCGCCACGATCAGGTCGTAGGAGAGGGCGCATTCGAACCCGCCGCCGAGCGCGTCGCCCTGCACCAGGGCGAGGGTGATCACCGGCACGTCGAAGGCGGTGTGGTTGCGATGGATCGCTTCCACCGCGACGTGCCCGTAGTGGCGCAGCGACTCCAGGTCGCCCTTGCGGATCAGCTCGCCGAACAGGCCGAGGTCGCCGCCGAGGTTGAAGATCCCCGGCACGCGCGAGCCCATCACGAACCAGTCGAAGGGCTTCTCGCCGCCCGCGGCGCGCTCGGCGAACAGGCGCTGGATGGCGAACTGCATGGCGCTGATGTCCTGCATCAGCGCCATCGTGTAGCTCGGCCGCCCGGTCGGGCGCTGCCAAGCCCAGAAGCAGCGGTGCTCCGTGTCGAGCGCGACCTCGAGGTTGTCGTAGCGCCAGGCCGCGACCTCGACATGCGCCGGGGCGTGCGAGCCGCCGGCGGGAACGCCCAGCCGCGCCGCCGCGTCGGCGGGGCTCGAGGCCTGCGCGGGCGCGGTGGTGAGGATCGTCGGCTTGTGCAGGTAGGTCATGATTCGCTCCTCCAGGGGCTGGTGATGGGCAGTCCTCCCGCTGGCCGCTGCGGCGGTTGTGCTGCCGCCCGGGGCGGGCAACTCTTGGCGTAAGGCGATCTGGTTTCTGCTCGGATTTCGAGAAAGAAACGACATCGCAGCGCCAACGCGCGAGTCCCGAATGGCGACGCAACGCCGGAATTCACGAGATGTTGATTATCCGCTGGGAACCCTTGAAGAACAGAGAGGAGGCCGTTGTTCCCGCAGGCAGGCATCCCGGCCCTGGCCGCCCCTGATGCGCGCCCGCAGGCGCGGCTGCAGCCAGCCGGGAAGGAGGCGGGGGAAACCCCCGCGCACCCCAGCATGTGCCTCGGGCCTCTGCCGCCGACGCGCGACGAGGGGACGCGCCGCGGCTTCTCCGCCCGCACGTCGGCCATGCGGCGCCGGCCCGGAACGGGCGCGGTGCGCGCGTCCCTCCTGCCGCGCCGCGCGCCGGCGGGGCCCGCTCAGCCGCGCGCGGAGGCGGTCAGCGATTCGAGCGCGGCCTCGACGCCGCCCGGGGCGTGCGGCACGCCGTTCAGCCGCAGCGCCATCTCCACCGCGCCGAGCGTGCCGATCACCATCGGCTCGTTCAGGTCGCCGAGATGGCCGATGCGGAACACCTGGCCGCCGAGCCGCCCGAGCCCGCCGCCGGTCGAGACGTTGAAGCGCTGCAGCGCGGTGCGCCGCACCGCCTCCGCGTCGTGGCCGGGCGGCATAAGCACCGTGGTGACGGTATCGGAGTAGCGCGCGGGGTTGGCGCAGAAGATCTGCGGGCCGTCGTTGCCGGACCAGTGCTGCACGCAGGCGCGCACCGCGCGCGCGAGCCGCGCGTGGCGGGCGAAGACCTCCTCGAGGCCCTCCTCCTCGAGCAGGCGCAGCGACTCCTTGAGGCCGTAGAACAGCGCGATCGGCACCGTGCCGACGAAGCTGCGGTGCTTGCGGGCGAGCATGTTCGTCCAGTTGAAGTAGTGCCGCGGCAGGCGGGCCGTGCGGTGCGCCGCCATCGCCTTCTCCGAGACGGCGGTGAAGCTGAAGCCGGTCGGCAGCATCAGGCCCTTCTGGCTGCCGCCCACCGCGGCGTCCACGCGCCACTCGTCCATGCGGAAGTCGAAGGAGGCGAGCGAGGAGATGGTGTCGGCGAGCAGCAGCGCGGGATGGCCGGTCTCGTCGAGCGCGGCGCGCACCTCCTCGACCGGGAGCCGGAGGCCGGTCGAGGTCTCGTTGTGGACGACGCAGACGCCCCTGATCGCGTGCGCACGGTCCCCGGCCAGCGCCGCCCGCACCGCCGCCATCTCGACGCCGCGCCGCCAGTCGGCGGCGACCGTCTGCACCTCGAGGCCGAGGTCGCGCGCCATCTGCGCCCAGCCCTCGGAGAAGTAGCCGGTCTCCAGCATCAGCAGCCGGTCGCCGGGGGAGAACAGGTTGGCGAGGCTCGCCTCCCACGCGCCGTGGCCGGAGGCGGTGTAGAGGAACACCTCTCCTTGCGTCTTCAGCACCCGCTTGAGGCCGGCGACGCAGTCCTGGAACAGGGCGAAGAAGTCGTCGTCGTTGAAGTCCACGCTGTTGTGCGCGCAGGCGAGCAGCACCGAATCCGGGATGTTGGTCGGGCCCGGATTGGCGAAGAACAGGCGGCCGCGCGGCTTGCGCGCCGGAGGCGTGTCGGTCCTCGAGGTCATGCGGGCGGTTCCTCTCGCGTGGCGCGCAGCATAGGCGCCGCGCGCGGCGGTGGGAATGCGGGGGCCGCCCGCGCGCCTCAGGTCCCGGCCGGCGGCGGCGCCCGCTCGAAGCCCGGGCGCGGGATGAGGTCCATCAGCATGCAGTCGAGCCCGCCGTCCACCAGCAGCGTGGCGCCGTTCACGTAGGCGGCGCGCGCGCTGGCGAGGAACAGCACGGCGTCGGCGATGTCCTCCGGCTCGGCGATGCGCCGGACGGGGACCATGGCCTTGCGGCGCTCCTCGACGCCCGGAACGGCATAGAAGGCCTGCGACATCGGCGTGCGCACCAGGCCCGGGCAGACGGCGTTGCTGCGGATGCCCCAGGGGCCCCATTCGGCGGCGATCTGGCGCGAGAGCATGGCAACGGCCGACTTGCTCGCGCTGTAGGCGCCGCTGTTGGTCTGCGGCTCGAGCGCGGCGATCGAGGCGACGTGCACCATGGCGCCGCGCCGGCGCGCGCGCATCTGCCGCCCGAAGGCCTGGGCGCAGAGGAGGTAGCCGGTGAGGTTGACCGCCAGCACCTGGTTCCAGTCGGCGAGCGAGAGCGACTCGAGCGGGCCGGGGCGCAGGATGCCGGCGTTGTTGACCAGCACGTCGGCGGCGCCGAGGCGGCGCTGCACCTCGGCGGCGGCGGCCTCGACCGCGGCCGGATCGGTGGTGTCGCAGGCGAGGCCGATCGCCTCGGCGCCGCCCGCGCGCAGCGCCGCGGCCGCCGCCTCGGCGCCCGCGCCGTCGCGGTCGAGCAGGGCGACGCGCGCGCCGGCGCCGGCGAACCCGGCGCCGATCGCGCGGCCGATGCCGCCGGCGCCGCCGGTGACGACGCAGGCGAGGCCCTGGAGACGCAGCCAGTCCGTCATGGCGCGGGTCCTCCCTTCCGGATCAGGCGCGCGGCGGATCGGCGGCCGGGACCGCCGCCGCCTCGGCCGGCGCGGCGCGCGCGGCCGCCGGGGCGCGGCGCGGGCGCCGCTCGAGCAGCCCGGCGATGCCGCGCGGCAGGAACAGCACGAACAGCACCAGCAGCAGGCCGTAGATCAGCGGCGCCGCGCCGATGAACTGGGTGCCGAAGGCGACCCGCAGCGTCTCGTCGAGGCCGATCGTGAACAGCGCGCCGATGGTCGGCCCGATCAGGCTGTACATGCCGCCCGCGAGCGCGCCGAACACGATCTGCAGCGAGATGCCGAGGCCCGCCAGCGTCTCCGGGTTGAGGTACATGCGGTACTGCGCCATCAGCCCGCCGGCGAGGCCGGCGAAGGCGGCCGAGAGCAGCGTCACCTTGAGCTTCTCCCGCGCCACGCGGATGCCGATCGAGGCCGCCGCGTCCTCGTCCTCCGCCACCGCGGCCAGCGCCTTCGAGGTCATGGAGCGGTCGAGCAGGCGCCAGGCGAGCAGTCCGCCGGCCCAGGCGAGCAGCGCCAGCCACCAGAAGCCGGCCTTGCCGAGCTGCATCGCGGCGAGCGCCTCGCCGGGCGGCGCCTGGTTCGGCGTCATGCCGAGCGAGCCGCCGGTGACGGAGCGGGTCGCGGTGACCAGGATGCGCACGATCTCGCCGGCGGCGAGGGTGACGAGGGCGAAGTAGTGGCCGACCACGCGCAGGCGGAAGGCCGGCCAGCCGAGCAGCGCGGCGGCGAGGGCGGCGAGGGCGACGCCGAGGGGCAGGCCGATCCAGGGGGTGAGGCCGGCGAGGTTCCACAGCAGCGCCATGCTGTAGGCGGCGATGCCGAGGAAGGCGCCGTGGCCGAAGGAGACCAGGCCGAAGCGCCCCATCAGCGCCCAGCCGGTGCAGGCGAGGGCGATGAGCAGCGCGGTGATGGCGAGGTGCATGAAGTAGTCGGGCGGCCCGAGCAGCGGCAGGCAGGCGAGCGCCGCCAGCACGGGCAGCGCCAGCAGGATCTCGCGCGCCGTCATCGGGCGAACAGCCCCTGCGGCCGGAGGAACATCACGGCGATGAAGAACACGAAGGCGACGACGTAGGACATCTCCGTGTTCCACCAGAAGCCGCCGACCGAGACGATCAGCCCCATCAGGAAGGCGGCGAGGAAGCCGCCCAGCATGTTGCCGAGGCCGCCCATGACGCAGATCATGAAGGTGATCGGCCCGAAGGAGAGGCCGACGAAGGGGTGCACGTCGAGCTGCACCACCAGCAGGCAGGCGGCGAAGCCGGCGAGCGTGCCGCCGACCGCGGAGGTGATGAGGTAGATCCGGCGCGGGTCCACCCCCATCAGCGGCATCACCTCGCGGTCGCGGGCGATGGCGCGGATCGCCGTGCCGACGTAGGTGAACTTGAGGAAGGCCCAGAGCGCCGCGGCGCCGGCGAGCGCGGCGAGGAAGGCGGCGAGCTTGGTCCCCGAGACGAAGACCTCGCCCACCTCCATCGGCGGCATCTCGACGCCGAGGCTGCGGAAGTCGGTCGAGAACACCAGCGTCGCGACGCCCTGCAGCACGAACAGCACGCCGCCCGTCGCCAGCACCTGGTTGATCGGCGGCGCGCGCAGGAGCGGGCGCACCACCAGGACGTGCAGCAGCACGCCGAGCGCGGCGACGAACGGCAGGCAGGCGGCGAAGGCCAGGGGGAGCGGCCATCCGGCCTGGGTGTAGAGGAACCACACCGCGTACATGCCGACCATCACCAGCTCCGCGTAGCAGAGCCAGATCACGTCCACGACGCCGAAGACCAGGTTGAGGCCGAGCACCGGCAGGGCGAACACGCCGCCGAGCAGCACCCCGTTCACCAGCGCCTCGAGCAGGAAGGGGTCCATCAGTGCATCCCGAGATAGCTGCGGCGGATGGCGGGATCGGCGGCGAGCGCGGCGGAGCTGCCCGCCGCCGCGATGCGGCCGGTCTCCAGCACGTAGGCGCGGTCCACGACGCGCAGCACCTGCGCCACGTTCTGCTCGACGATCAGCACCGTGAGCCCCTCCTCGCGGATGCGGCGGACCAGGGCGAAGACCTGCTGCACCACGATCGGCGCGAGGCCGGCCGAGGGCTCGTCGAGGAGGAGGAGGCGCGGGCCCGACATCAGCGCGCGGCCGATCGCGCACATCTGCTGCTCGCCGCCCGAGAGCGTGCCGGCAAGCTGGTGGCGCCGCTCGGCGAGGCGCGGGAAGAGCGAGAAGACGCGGTCGCGCCGCTCGGCGAAGTGCGCGCGCGCGGTCCTGGCGTAGGCGCCGACCCGGAGGTTCTCCTCCACCGTCAGGTGCGGGAACAGGCGCCGGTTCTCCGGCACGTGGGCGATGCCGAGGGCGGGCAGCTCGTGCGGCGCGACCGCGGTGAGGTCGTGCCCGCCGTAGCGCAGCGTCCCCGCCGTCGGGCGCAGCAGGCCGGAGATCACGCGCAAGAGGGTGGTCTTGCCGGCGCCGTTCGGGCCGACGACGCCGACCGCCTCGCCGGGGGCGACGCGCAGGTCCACGCCGAACAGCGCCTGGAAGTCGCCGTAGCCGGCGCGGATGCCGGACAGCTCCAGGGTCGCGGCCGCGGGGGCCGCGCTCCGGGCCGCGGCGACGGCCGCGCTCATGCCGCGCGCGCCTCCGGCGGGCCGAGATAGACCTCCGCCACCTTCGGATCCTCCTGCGCCGCCTGCGGCGTGCCCTCGAAGATCACCGCGCCGTGGTCGAGCACCACCACGCGGTCCACGACCGAGAGCAGCACGCCCATGATGTGCTCGACCCAGACGATGGTGATGCCCCGCTCGTCGCGGATGCGCTTGAGCATCTCGGCCGCGGCGCGCATCTCCGCCGCGTCGAGCCCGCCGAGCGATTCGTCGGCGAGCAGCAGCCGCGGCCGCGTGGCGAGGGCGCGCGCGAGCTCGAGCTTCTTGAGCCCCGCCGCGCCCAGCCCCGCGACCGTCGCGTGCGCATCGTCCGGAAGCTGGGCGAGGCGCAGCGCGTCGCGCGCCCGCGCCTCCGCCTCCGCCTGCGTGATCGCGCCGCCCGCGCCGTAGTGGGCGGCGAGCAGCGCGTTCTCGAGCAGCGTGAGATGGCGGAAGGGCCGGGGGATCTGGAAGGTGCGGCCGATCCCGCGCCGGCAGACCTCGTCGGCCGGCAGGCCGCCGATCTCCCGCCCCGCGAAGCGCACCGAGCCCGCCGTCGGCCTCAGCATGCCGGCGATGCAGTTGAAGGTGGTGCTCTTGCCCGAGCCGTTCGGCCCGAGCAGCCCCAGGATCTCCCCCTCGGCGACCGTGAAGGAGACCCCCTGCACCGCGGTGAAGCCGCCGAAGCGCTTGGTCAGCCCCTCGACGGCGAGCAGCGGCGGCGCCGCCACGCTCACGAACGCGCCGCGTAGGGGCTGGAGGGCGGCAGCGGCAGCACCGGCGGCGCGCTGGCGATGGCGGTCGGCCACACCACCCGGCCCCTGGCGTTCTCGAACTGCATCACCACCGGGAAGGCGCGCTCGTTCTGGCCGGACATCGGCGTGCCCGGCGCGGCGAACTTGACGCCGTAGCCCTGGATGGTCCCGCCGACGGGGATGTCCACCGCCAGCGCCGCCTCGCGCAGCGCCTCGGCCGACATGCCGCCCGTCTTGCGCACCGCCGGCTTCAGCACGTGCTCGAGGAAGATCCAGGTGTTGTTGAAGCCCATCGAGGCGTGCGCGGGAAGGTCGCGCACGCGGTGCTTGGCCTGGTAACGCTCGACGAAGACCTTCGCCAGGTCGCCGACGCCGGGGCCGAGCTTCGACCAGTCCAGCATCTGCGTCCCCACCGGGTCCACGTTGTAGACGTAGTTCACGTCGTTGCCGAAGGCCTCGGTCAGCCGGTCGATCTGCGCGTAGCCGGCGCCGTGGCCGATCAGCGCCTTGAAGCGCAGCCCGCCCGCCTTGGCCTGGCGCAGGAACAGGGTGATGTCCGGGTTGTAGCCGGTGTGCAGGATGACGTCCGGGCGCTCGCGCCGGAGCTTCGTCACCAGGGTGGAGAGGTCGGGCGCGCTGGCGGAATACCCCTCCTTCAGCACCAGCGGCATGTTGCGCGCCTTCGCGTTCGCCTCGATCGCGGCGGCAACCCCGGTGCCGTAGGGGCCGTCCTCGTAGATCGCGGCCAGCCGCACCCGCTCCGGCGGCGTGCCGAGCTTCGACTGCGCGTGCTCGTGGATGAAGGAGACCGAGGCCTCGCCGTACTGGTCGGAATGCACGGTCGGGCGGAACACGTAGCGCAGGTTGCGGTCCTTCAGCACCGCCGTCGAGATGGCGCTGGTGATCCACATGATCTTCCGCGCCTGCTCGAAGCGGCCGGAGAGCGGCACGGCGTGGGCGGAGGAGTAGATCCCCGTCACCACCTCGAGCCCCTCCTGGCCGAGCAGGCGCTCCGCCTCGTTGATCGCGACGTCGGCCTTGCTCTGGCTGTCGGCGGTGACGGCCTGCACCGGGCGCCCGTCCACCCCGCCGCGCTCGTTGAACAGCTCGATCGCGACCTCGGCGCCCCAGAACAGCGGCTGGCTGCCGGCGCCGGCGAAGGGGCCGGAGAGGTCGGTCATCACGCCGACGCGCAGCGGCTCGCCGCGCGCCGGCCCCTGGGCCCGCGGGCTGGCCGGGACAGTGGCAGCGAGCGCGCCGGCGGCCCCTGTCCGCAGCAGGGCGCGCCTCGTCGTTGCGGTGGTGCTGGGCATCGGCTTGGTGTCCTCCCGAACGCGTCTCTCGCGTGCGTCCCGCTGCGCCCGCTCGCTCGAGGCGGGCGTCGTTGTCGTCCGCGCGCAGCAAAGGATGGAGCCCCGCGGTTCGTCAAGCCGGAGACTGCGGGGCGGACGCGGCCGGGCGATGCGGGCGCGAGGCGGTCGCGGCGCGCGACGCGGCCCTGCCGGCCGGCCGGCGGCGCATTGACCCCCCTCCGGCCGGGACGCAGACTGCCGCGGAACCGCATGGATCACGCCTGCCGATGACCGCTGCCCCTGGCGCCGCCCCGCCCGGCCCCGGCCCGTCTCCGCCCGCGTCGCGCCGCCGGGATCTCCGCATCTGCGCCCTGATCGGCTGCGGCCACTTCCTCAGCCACTTCTACATGCTCTGCCTGCCGCCGCTGTTCCTCGCCTGGCGGGCCGAGTTCGGCGTCTCCTACGCCACCCTCGGCCTCGCCACGGCGGTGATGAGCGCGACCACCGCGGCGCTGCAGACGCCGATGGGGTTCTGGATCGACCGCCACGGCGCGCGGCCCTTCCTCGTCGGCGGCACGCTGCTGATGGCGCTCTCGGTCTCCGCCATGGCGGCGGCGCCGGAGTTCTGGATGATCGTGGCGCTGGCGCTGCTCTCGGGGGTCGGGAATTCGGTGATCCACCCGGCGGACTACGCGATCCTCGCCGGCAGCGTGCACAAGTCGTTCATGGGGCGCGCCTTCGCGCTCCATACCTTCACCGGCAACCTCGGCTTCGCCCTCGCGCCGCCGGCCATCGCGCTGCTGACGACCGCGATGGGCTGGCGCGCCGCCCTGCTGCTGGTCGGCCTGCTCGGCGTGCCGGTGGTCGCAGCGATCCTCTGGCAGAGCCGCATCCTGCGCGACCAGGCGAAGCCGGAGCCGAAGCGGACGGCGGACGCCGCGGCGGCGCCGGCGGGGCGCCGGCTCCTGCTGTCGAGGCCGATGCTGCTGTTCTTCGGCTTCTTCCTGCTCAGCGCCATGGCCGGCTCCGGCGTGCAGAGCTTCGTCATCGCCGTGCTCGGCCAGCTCTGGGGCACGCCGGTGGCGGTCGGCTCGATGGTGCTGACCGGCTACATGGCCGGCGCCACTCTCGGCACGCTGGTCGGCGGCGTGGTGGCGGACCGGGCACGGCGCGGCCTGGCCGGCTTCGTCGTGCTGCTGACGCTCGCGGCGATGGCGCTGCTGCTCGCCCTCGGCCTGGTGCCGATGCCGGAGGCGCTGATGCCGGCGGTGGCGACGGCGGCGGGCCTTGCCCTCGGCGCCTCGCGCACGCCGCGCGACGTGATGCTGAAGGAGGCCTCGCCGCCCGGCGAGATCGGCAAGGTGTTCGGCTTCGTCTCCTCCGGCCTGCCGCTCGGCTCGGCGCTGATGCCGGTGCCGATGGGGCTCCTGATGGACCTCGGCCATCCGGAGCTGGTGCTGCCGGCGGTGGCGGCGCTGCTCGGGCTGTCGCTGCTCTGCATGGGCGGGGCGGAGGGCGCGGCGCGGGCCGCCCGGCGCGGCACGGCGCCGGCCGCCCGTCCCGTGGCGGCCGAGTAGGAGCGGTCCGGTCCGCCGTGGGCGCGGCGCTCGACCGGCTGCTCGGCTGGCTCGATCTCGGCGGGATCGCGGTGTTCGCCGCCTCCGGTGCCCTGGTCGCGTCGCGCAAGCGGCTCGACCCGGTCGGGTTCGTGCTGGTGGCGGCGATCACCGGCTTCGGCGGCGGCACGGTGCGCGACCTCCTGCTCGGCCGCACGCCGGTGTTCTGGCTGGCGGCGCCGGAGCTGGTCGGGCTGTGCGCCGCGGTCGGGCTCGCCGGCTATTTCGCGGCCCACCTGATCGAATCGCGCTTCCGCGCGCTGCTCTGGGCCGATGCGGCGGGGCTCGCGCTCTACGCCGTGGTCGGGGCGGAGATCGCGCTGGCGGCCGGGGCCGACCCGTGGGCCGCGGTGCTGCTCGGCACCGTCACCGCGACCTTCGGCGGCATCCTGCGCGACGTGGTGTGCCAGGAGCTGCCGCTGATCCTGCGGCGCGAGATTTACGCCACGGCCGCCGCCGCGGGGGCGGCGGGGTTCGTCGCGCTGCGGCTCGGCCTGCCGGCGCTGCCGCGCGAGGCGGCGTTCGCGGCCGGGATCGCGCTCGGCTTCGCGATCCGCGGCGCGGCGATCCGGCACGGCTGGTCGCTGCCGCCCTACCGCGCGCGGGCGGGGCGGGACTATCCGGACGCGCGGTAGAGCCGCTCGCGGACGGCCGGCGACGGCCGGAAGCGCGAACCGGCGCTCCCCGCGATGGCCGGGGCCGCTGCGGCGAGCGCTGCCGGGCGAAAACGGCGCGGCCGGCGGGCGTCAGGCGATGACGATCTCGCCGCGCATGCCGTGCTCGGCATGGGTCTTGCCGTCCTCCGCCCTGATGTCGCAGCGCAGGTCGGCGAAGCGGCCGGTGGCGACGGGGACGAACCGCCACTCCGCCTCGTGGCCGGGATAGACCTCGATCTCGCGGATCGCGCCCTTGAACTCGGCGAGGGTCTCGGCGTGGCCGTCGCGGCGCTGCACGACCTGCGCCTTGCGCGTCCAGACGCTGGCGGCGAGGCCCTCGGAGGTGAAGTAGTGCGGGTGCGGGCTGCGGTTGCGCTGCACGAGCCGGTAGAGGCGCCCGGTCTCGAAGCGGAGCTGGCGCGGCTCGAAGGCTTGGCGCCCGTCGGAGGTGCCAAGCTCGACCACCACCTCGACCGGGTCCTGGCGCGAAAGGTCGCCGCCCGCGGCGCGCGCCGCGCCGCTGCCGCCCGCGACCGTCGCGGCCGCCGCCGCTGCCCCGAGCGCGGCGCCCCTGCCCAGGCTCCGCCTGCCGATCCCGCCTTCCATGGCTTGCTCCCTCCCGGCCGATGGGGCCGCCATCGCCCGCACGGCACGGCCTGCACGGCCGCTCCCCGGGGACGGCACGGCAGGTTTTGCTCGCGGGATCAAAGGCTTGCGCGAGTGTGGGGGGGGGACGCGGCGGGGGCGGCAAGCGGGCGCGGGGGCCGCGGGGTCAGCCCTGGGCGAGCTTGAGGCCGGCGACGCCGGCGAGGATCAGCGCCAGGCAGAGGATGCGCAGCGGCGTCGCCGGATCGCCCTCCACCGCCATGCCCCAGAGCGCCGCGCCGGCGGCGCCGATCCCGGTCCAGACGGCATAGACCGTGCCCATCGGCAGCGTCTGCAGGGCGCGCGACATGCAGTAGAAGCTCACCGCCATGGCGGCGAGCGTGGCGAGGCTCCAGCCGAGGCGGGCGAAGCCGTCCGTGTATTTGAGCGTGACGGTCCAGACCACCTCGGACAGGCCGGCGGCGGTCAGCCAGAGCCATTCCGTGCCGATGCGGTTCATGACCGGGCGGACTGCGTGCCTCGGCCGGTCAGGGCGCGCCGCGCCGCGGCGAGGGCGCGCTCCTCATCGCGGCGCGCCGCGCCGCGCGGCACCGCCGCACCGGTCCGCACACTACGCCGCCTTGCGCTCGATCGCGCCCTGGCGGACCAGCTCCTCGGCGATCTGCACCGCGTTGAGCGCCGCGCCCTTGCGCAGGTTGTCGGCGACGCACCAGAAGGCGAGGCCGTGCGGCACGGTCGGGTCGCGCCGCAGGCGGGAGACGTAGACCGGATCCTCGCCCGCGATCTCGACCGGCGTCGCGTAGCCGCCGTCGTCGCGCCGGTCGAGCACCGTCACGCCCGGCGCGGCGCGCAGCGCCTCCCAGGCCTGCTGCTCGGTGATCGGGCGCTCGAACTCGACGTGCACCGCCTCGGCGTGGCCGATGAACACGGGCACGCGCACGCAGGTCGCGATCACGGCGATGTCGGGGTCGAGGATCTTGCGCGTCTCGACCGCCATCTTCCACTCCTCCTTGGTGGAGCCGTCCTCCAGGAAGCGGTCGATGTGCGGGATGACGTTGAAGGCGATCTGCTTGGTGAACTGCTCCGGCTTCGGCGAGTCGTTCACGAACACGCCGCGGGTCTGCGACCACAGCTCGTCCATCGCCTCCTTCCCGGCGCCGGAGACCGACTGGTAGGTGGCGACCACGACCCGCTTCACCCGGGCGATGTCGTGCAGCGGCTTCAGCGCCACCACCATCTGGATGGTCGAGCAGTTCGGGTTGGCGATGATGTTGCGCTTGCGGAAGTGGCGCAGCGCGTGCGGGTTCACCTCCGGCACCACCAGCGGCACGTCCGGCTCCATGCGGAAGTGGCTGGTGTTGTCGATCACGACGCAGCCGGCGGCGGCGGCGCGCGGCGCGTGCACGGCGGAGACCGCGGCGCCGGGCGAGAACAGGCCGATGTCCACCCCCGTGAAGTCGAATTTCTCCAGGTTCTGGACCTTGAGCACGGCCTTCTCGCCGAACGACACCTCCTGCCCGGCCGACCGGCCGGAGGCGAGGGCGATCACCTCGTCCGCCGGGAATTCCCGCTCCGCGAGGGTCTTCAGCATCTCGCGCCCCACCGCACCGGTGGCGCCGACGACCGCGACCCGATAGCCCATGACCTGCTGGCTCCCGTCCACCCGGCCCCGTCCCTCGGAGCCGCGGCGTCCCTCTACGGTGCGCGGGCCGGCGCTTCAAGCGCCGCGCGCGCAGGGCTCCCCCGCGGCTGCGAATGGTTTTGCCTTGACCTTCGCGGCCGACCCCCGATGCTGGGGGCGGCAGGATCGCCTGCCCGCTGCCTCGCGCCAACGCACCGAACGGAGGATGCGCCCATGAGCTGGAAGAAGCCCCGCGTGACCGAGATCTCCCTGGCGATGGAGATCAATTGCTACGCCTGCGCCGAGGCCTGATCCGGCGCCGGTGGCCGGGGCGCCGGCGGGCCGGGGCGACCCTCGCCCCGGAGCTGCGACGTGCCCGCCGCGACATGGGCCGCCGGCCGGGGGGTGAGGGGGATGCTCCGGGCGCTGGTCCTCGGTGCCGCGGCGGGGGGCGGCTTTCCGCAGTGGAACTCCGCCGGGCCCGGGTGCCGCCGGGCGCGCGCGGGCGACCCGGCAGCGCGGCCACGCACTCAGACCTCGCTCGCCGTCACCGCGGACGGGGAGCGCTGGGTCCTGCTGAACGCCGCGCCCGACCTGCGGGCGCAGATCGAGGCCAATCCGCCGCTGCATCCGCGCCCCGCGCCGGGCGCGGTGCGGCATTCGCCGATCGCGGCGGTGATCCTGACCGGGGGCGAGGTGGACTGCATCGCCGGCCTGCTCACCCTGCGCGAGCGGCACGCCTTCGCCCTCTACGCCGGGGCGCCGGTGCTCGCGGTGCTGCGCGAGAACCCGATCTTCAACGCGGTGAACCCGGCGATCGTGCCGCGCCGGGAGCTGCCGTCTGGCGCGACGCTGCCGCTCCGCGACGCCGCGGGCGAGCCGCTCGGCCTGCTCGTCGAGGCGTTCGCCGTGCCGGGCAAGGTGCCGCTGTTCCGGGAGGCGGCGGACGGTGCCGACCCGGGCCGGACGGAGGCGGGGGAGACGGTGGGCCTCGCGCTGCGCGCGGCGGGGGGCGGGCCGGCGCTGCTGTTCATCCCCGGCTGCGCCGCCCTCACCCCCGCGCTGCGCCGGCGCATCGCCGGCGCCGACACGGTGCTGTTCGACGGCACCCTCTGGCGCGACGACGAGATGATCCGCGCCGGCGCCGGCCCGAAGACCGGCGCGCGCATGGGCCATATGAGCCTCGACGGGCCGGAGGGCACGCTCGCCGCCTTCCGCGACCTGCCGGTGCGGCGCAAGATCCTGATCCACCTGAACAACACCAACCCCGTCCTGCTCGAGGACAGCCCGGAGCGCGCGGCGGTCGAGGCCGCGGGCTGGGAAGTGGCCTGGGACGGCATGGAGATCGCGCTGTGAGCGACGCCGAACCGCTCCCGCCCGAGGAACTGGAGCGCCGCCTGCGCGCCATCGGCGCGGAGCGCTACCACAGCCTGCACCCCTTCCACCGGCTGCTGCACGGCGGGAAGCTGACCCGGGGCCAGGTGCAGGCCTGGGCGCTGAACCGCTACTACTACCAGGCCTCCATCCCGAGGAAGGACGCCACCCTGCTCGCCCGCCTGCCGACGCCGGAGCTGCGCCGCGAATGGCGCCGCCGCCTCGTGGACCACGACGGGGACGGGGTGCGGCCGGGCGGCATCGAGCGCTGGCTGAGGCTCACCGACGGGCTCGGCCTCGACCGCGAGTACGTGACCTCGCTCCGGGGCCTGCTGCCGGCGACGCGCTTCGCGGTGGACGCCTACGTCGCCTTCGTGCGCGAGCGCAGCGTGCTGGAGGCGGTGGCGTCCTCGCTGACCGAGCTGTTCTCGCCCGCCATCATCAGCGAGCGCGTCGAGGGGATGCTGCGCAATTACGACTTCATCTCGGCGGACACGCTCGCCTACTTCGCGCCGCGGCTGACCCAGGCGCCGCAGGACGCCGAGTTCGCCCTCGCCTACGTCAAGCGCGAGGCGCGCACGCGGGCCGAGCAGGAGCTCGTGCTCGGCGCGCTGCGCTTCAAGTGCGACCTGCTCTGGGCGCAGCTCGACGCGCTCCACTTCGCCTATGTCGAGCCGGGACTGCCGCCGCCCGGCGCCTTCCGGCCGGAGGAGACGTGACGGCCGCCGCCATCACCGGCGCCTCCGTCCCGCGGCTTGCGCGCGGCGTGCGGCTGCGCGAGGACGCGGCGCGCGGCGGCCGCTGGGTGGTGATGGCGCCGGAGCGCCTGTTCGTCCCCGACGCGACTGCGCTCGAGGTGCTGCGCCTGGTGGACGGCGCGCGCAGCGTGGAGGCGATCGTGGACGCGCTCGCTGCCCGTTTCGATGCCCCGCGCGCGGAGATCGCGGCGGACGTGACGGAGCTGCTCGAGGACCTCGCGGCGAAAGGGGTGATCGTGACGTGAGCGCCGCCGGCCCTGCCGTCGAGCCCCCGCTCGGCCTGCTCGCGGAGCTCACGCATCGCTGCCCGCTGCGCTGTCCCTACTGCTCCAACCCGCTGGCGCTGACCCGGCCCGGGGAGGAGATGGACACCGCCACCTGGGCGCGGGTGTTCCGCGAGGCGGCGGCGCTCGGCGTGCTGCAGGTGCATCTCTCGGGCGGCGAGCCGACGGCGCGGCGCGACCTGCCGGAGCTGGTGCGCGCGGCCGCCGAGGCGGGGCTCTACACCAACCTGGTCACCGCCGGCGTGCTGCTCGACGCGGCGAAGGTCGAGGCGCTGGCGGCGGCGGGGCTCGACCATGTGCAGCTTTCCGTCCAGGACGCCGAGCCGGCCTCCGCCGACCGCATCGGCGGCATGGCGGGCGGGCACGAGAGGAAGCTCGCCGCGGCGCGGCTGGTCCGCGCCGCCGGGCTGGCGCTGACGCTGAACGCGGTCGTGCACCGGCAGAACCTCGATCGCCTGCCGGCGCTGATCGCGCTCGCCCTCGAGCTCGGCGCCGGGCGGCTGGAGGTGGCGCATGTGCAGTACTACGGCTGGGCGCTCGCCAACCGCGCTGCGCTGCTGCCGACGCGCGCGCAGCTCGACGCCGCGACCGCGACGGTCGAGGCCGCGCGCGCGGCGCACAAGGGGCGGCTGGTGATCGACTACGTGATCCCCGACTACCATGCGAAGCGGCCGAAGGCCTGCATGGGCGGCTGGGGGCGGCGGGTGCTGGCGGTCACGCCCGCCGGCAAGGCGCTGCCCTGCCATGCCGCGGAGAGCCTGCCGGGCCTCGACTTCCCCGACGTGCGGGAGGTGCCGCTCGCCGAGATCTGGCACCGCTCGGAGGCGTTCAACCGCTTCCGCGGCACCGCCTGGATGCCCGAGCCCTGCCGCTCCTGCGACCGGCGCGAGATGGATTTCGGCGGCTGCCGCTGCCAGGCCTTCGCGCTGACCGGCGACGCGGCGGCGACCGACCCGGCCTGCGCGCTCTCGCCGCGCCACGCGCTGCTCGACCTCGCGGTGCAGGAGGCCGCGGCGGCGGACGGGGCATTCACCTATCGCGAGATGGCGCGCACCGCGCCGCTCGCCCGCTGATCCCCGCCGCGCGCCGGAGGCCTTTCCGCTCGGCCGTGTTCGCGGCAACAGTTCCGGCCCGTTGTCGGGCGAGCGGGTCCGCGCTCCCGGCCGTCCGCGATCCGCTCTAGGCCCGGCGGACGGCGGCGAGGAACTCCGCCGCGCGGCCGCGCAGGACCGTGGACTGCTCGGCGAGGCCGCCGGCGGCGCCGAGCAGTGCGTCGGCCGCCTCGCCGGTCTCGCCGGCGGCGCGGCGCACCGCCTCGATGCGGCTCGCGACCGTGCCGGTGCTGTCGGCGACCTGGGCGGCGCTGCGCGCGATCTCGCGCGTCGTCGCTCCCTGCTCCTCGACGGCGGCGGCGATGGCGGTGGCGATCTCGGAGGTGCGCTCGACGGTGGCGCCGATGCCGCGGATCGCCTCCACCGCCTGGGCCGTGGCCTGCTGCATGCCGGCGATCTGGCGGGCGATCTCCTCGGTCGCCTTCGCGGTCTGGCCAGCGAGGGTCTTCACCTCGCCCGCGACCACGGCGAAGCCCTTGCCGGCCTCGCCGGCGCGCGCCGCCTCGATGGTGGCGTTGAGCGCGAGCAGGTTGGTCTGCCCGGCGATGTCGCCGATCAGGCGCACCACGTCGCCGATCCGCGCCGCGGCCTCGGAGAGGCCCTGCACCGTGGCGTCGGTGGCGCGCGTCTCCTCCACCGCGCGCCGCGCGACCTCGGCGGCCTCGGCGACGCGGCGGGTGATCTCCTCGACCGAGGCGGCCATCTCCTCGGCGGCGGAGGCCACCGCCTGCACCTCGGCGCTGGCGCGGTTGCCGGCCTCGGCCACCGCCGTCGCCTCCTTGCCGGAGGTCTCGGCTGCGCCCGCCAGCGCCTGCGCCGCCGCCTGCACCTGCGCCGCGGAGGCCGCCACCGCCTCGACCACCGCGCCGACCTGCGCCTCGAAGCTGTCGGCGAGGCGCGCCTGCTCGGTCGCCACCGACCAGGCCAGCATCGGCCCGGCGTAGCCGCCCGCGGCGTCGCGGATGGCGCTGACGGTGAGATCGAGCGTCTCCGCGCCGAGGCGGATGCGCGTCCTGTAGGGCAGCCGGGCGGGGTCGGAGAGGAGCGCGCGGATGCGGCCCGGATCGCGGTGGAAGATGTCCACGCTCTGGCCCTCGAGCGCATCGGCCTTCACCGGCAGGGCGTCCTCGCACCGGCGCAGGATCTCGGTCGCGCGCGTGTTCAGGTAGGTGATCCGGAAGTCGTTGCGCGGGTCGGCCATCATGACGCCGATCGGCATCTGCTCGAGCATCTGGCCGCGGGCGAAGGCGCGGGCCGCCTCGCCGCGCAGCGTCTCGAGCGCCTCGGCGATGCGGCCGATCTCGTCGCGGCGGCCGCGTTCGGGCACCTCGAGCGCCGTCTCGCCCGCGGCGATCCGGTCGATGATCCCGGCGAGGCGGCGCAGCGGCGTGCCGATCGCGCGCGCCGTCAGGGTGCCGGAGACCGCGAGGATCAGCGCCATCCCGACGCCGCCGAGCAGCACGGCGAGGTCCATCTGCGCCACCGCGGCGGCGACGGCGTCGCGGCTCGCCGCGCCCTCGGCGCGCAGGGTCGCGCCCGCGTCCGCGAGGGCCTGGCGGATCTGCTCGCCGGCCGGCCCCGTCCCTTCGCGCCGCGCCGTCTCCACGGCATGGCCGGCGGCGATCATCTCCTCCGTCGCCGCGGCGAGGCCGAGCGCCGCTTCGCCGACGCGGCGGAAGACCGCGGCGGCCGGGCCGTCGTCGCCGACCGCGGCCTGCACCCCGCGCAGGTGCACCCGCGCCAGGGTCAGCCCCCGCCGCGCCCGCTGCGCCTGGTTCTCCGCCCCGCTGGCGAGGAAGGCCTGGACCGCGATCCGCATCTCGGAGACGGCGCTGTGGAAGGTCTGGTAGCGGTCGCGCGCCTCCGCCTTCGCTTCCGGAGGCAGGTCGAATTCCAGCGCGCTCTGCACCGCCTCCAGCGACGAATCGTACTCCCCCGATAGGGGGAAGAACCGGGAATCGCGCCGCTCGATCAGGACGCGCCGCTGCTCGACCAGGGTCGCGAAGGCGCGGTGCCAGTCCTCGACCGCGGGCAGGACGGCGAGGATCGCCTCCCGCGTCGCCGGGCGGGTGGCGCTGGCGGCGGCGTCCTCGACCAGGCCGCGCAGGCTGGCGACGATCTGCCCGGCCTCGGCCGCGAGGCGGTCGAGTTCGGCCGGGACCTGGGCGGCGGCGGCGTCCCTCTCGGCCGCGCGGCCGGCGGCGTAGGTCGCGAGCGCCTGCCGGAGGTCCAGCTCCGCCCGGATGGCGCGGTCCTGCGCCGCCTGCTGTTCCGCCACCGTCGCGGCCTGCCAGCGGACCAGGACCACGAGGCCGACGCTCAGCAGGATCGCGAACAGGGCCGAGGTGGCCAGTTTCCTGCCGACCGACAGGTTGCGGAAGAACTGCATGCGGGCGGGTCTCCTCGGAAGCGCGGTCGTCCGCATGGAGACTCCGCCCCGCTTAACCGCCGATGAAGCGGGGGCGCGCCGGCCGGTCGCGGCGCGCCGTCGCGGCCGCGCGCGGCCCTGCCCGGACCGAGGCCTGGCCAAGCCGCGGTGCCGGCGCGGCCCTGCAGCCGCGCCTGCCCGGCGTCGCGCCGAGGCCGGCGGGGGGCGCCCCGATCGGGCCGGACACCGGTACCCGCGCTCCGCGCGGCGGCGGCGGGGAGCGGCCGGCGGCCCGCGCGCCGCAGCGGCGGCCCTTCGGGGCTCGCCAGGGCGCGCGGGCGGGCCTATTGGCCACCGACCCCCGCCGCAGCGCCCCTCTTGGAACGCCAGGACCGATGCCACAGCCCCGCGCCTCCTCCGCATCCCGCCCCCCGACGGATGCCGCAGCCGCGCCGCCCTGGCATCTGCTGGAGGCCGAGGCGGTCGCGGCACGCCTCGCCAGCTCGGCCACGGCCGGGCTGACCCGCGAGGAGGCGGCGCGCCGCCTTGCCGTCCACGGCCGGAACGAGCTCGAGGCCCGCAAGGGGCGCGGCCCGCTCGCGATCTTCCTCCGGCAGTTCGCCGACTTCATGATCCTGCTGCTGGTCGCCGCGGCGGGCATCTCGGCGCTGATCGGCGAGATCGAGGACCTGGTCGCGATCCTCGCCATCGTGGTGCTGAACGCGGCGGTCGGCTTCGTCCAGGAATACCGCGCCGAGCGCGCGCTGCAGGCGTTGAAGGAGCTCGCCGCGCCGCGCGCCCGCGTGCTGCGCGACGGCCAGGCGGCGAGCGTGCCGGCGGCGGAGCTGGTGCCGGGCGATCTCGTGCTCCTCGAGGCGGGCGCGGTGGTGCCGGCCGACCTCCGCCTGGTCGAGGCGGTGCAGCTCCGCGTCGAGGAGGCGGCGCTGACCGGCGAATCCCAGCCGGTGGAGAAGCGGACCGCGCCGCTCGCCGAGGCGGACCTGCCGCTCGGCGACCGGGTCAACATGGCCTACAGCGGAACGGTCGTGACCTACGGGCGCGGCAAGGGACTCGTCGTCGCCACCGGCATGGCGACCGAGCTCGGCCGGATCGCCTCGCTCCTCTCCGCCACCGAGGAGGGGCGCACGCCCCTGCAGCAGCGGCTCGCCGCGTTCGGCCGCCAGCTCTCGCTGCTCGCGATCGCCGCGTGCGTGGCCGTCTTCCTGCTCGGCGTGCTGCGCGGCGAGCCGCTGGCGCTGATGTTCCTGACCGCGGTCAGCCTCGCCGTGGCGGCGGTGCCGGAGGCGCTGCCGGCGGTGGTGACCATCGGCCTCGCGATCGGCGCCCAGCGCATGGTGCGGCGCAACGCGCTGATCCGCCGCCTGCCGGCGGTCGAGACCCTCGGCTCGGTGACGGTGATCTGTTCGGACAAGACCGGGACGCTGACGCAGAACCGCATGGTGGCCGAGGCCTTCGCGGTGGATGGCGAGCGCCGGGCCGCGGCGCCGGAGCGGGCGGCGGAAGCCGAGCCCTGGCGCTCCTTCCTCTGGGCGCTGGCGCTGAACAACGATGCGGCGGCGGGGCGCGACGGCACGGTGACCGGCGACCCGACCGAGGTCGCGCTCTACCTCGCCGCGCGCGAGGCGGGGGTGGAGCGGCCGGCGCTCGAGGCGCGTGCCCCGCGCCTCGCCGAGCTGCCCTTCGATTCCGAGCGCAAGTGCATGACGACCCTGCACCGCGCGCCGGACGGCGGCGGCGTGATCGCCTTCACCAAGGGCGCCCCGGAGCGGGTGATCGCGCTGTGCACGGCGCGCCTGACCGCCGCCGGCCCGGCGCCGATCGAGCCGTCGGCCCTGCTCGCGGAGGCGGAGCGCATGGCCGCGGAGGGGCTGCGGGTGCTCGCCGTCGCCCGCCGCGACTGGCCGGCCGTGCCGGAGAGGCTGGCGCCCGAGACGGTCGAGCGCGATCTCGTCTTCGTCGGGCTGGTCGGGCTGATGGACCCGCCCCGGCCCGAGGTGCCGCAGGCCGTCGCCGAGTGCCGCACCGCCGGCATCACGCCGGTGATGATCACCGGCGACCATCCGCTGACGGCGCGCGCGATCGCGCTCCGCCTCGGCATCCTGGAAGGGCCGGAGGGGCGCGTCCTCACCGGGCGCGACCTGGCGCGGCTCGGGCCCGAGGAGCTGGCGGCGGAGGCGGCGCGCGTGCGGGTCTATGCCCGCGTGGACCCGGAACAGAAGATCCGGATCGTCGAGGCGCTGCAGAGCCGCGGCGAATTCGTGGCGATGACCGGCGACGGGGTGAACGACGCGCCGGCGATCAAGCGCGCCGACATCGGCGTGGCGATGGGCCGGATCGGCACCGACGTGACGCGCGAGGCGTCCGACATGGTGCTGCTCGACGACAACTTCGCCACCATCGTCGCCGCGGTCAGGGAAGGGCGGCGGATCTTCGACAACATCCGCAAGTTCATCAAGTTCGTCCTGTCCGGGAACCTGGGCGAGATCCTGGTCCTGCTCGCCGCGCCCCTGTTCGGCCTGCCGCTGCCGCTGCTGCCGATCCACATCCTCTGGGTCAACCTGGTGACGGACGGGCTGCCCGGCCTCGCCCTCAGCGCCGAGCCGGAGGAGAAGGGCATCATGGAGCGCCCGCCGCGCCCGCCGGGCGAGAGCGTCTTCGCCCGCGGCGTCGGGCTGCACATCGTCTGGGTCGGGACGCTGATCGGCGCGCTCTCGATCGGCGCCCAGGCCTTCGCGATGGCGAGCGGCTCGCCGCGCTGGCAGACCGTGGTGTTCTGCACGCTCACCTTCGCGCAGCTCTACCACGTGATGGCGATCCGGGCGGGCGACGCCTCGCTGTTCCAGGCGGGGCTGGGCTCCAACCGGCCGCTGCTCGGCGCGGTGCTGCTCGGCGCGGCGCTGCAGCTCGCGGTGATCTACGTGCCGTTCCTCAACGAGGTCATGCGGACCGAGCCGCTCGGCGCCGGCGAGCTGGCCTTCTGCGTGCTGGCGCCGGGCGTCGTGTTCGCCGCCGTCGAGGTCGAGAAATGGCTGCGCCGGCGCGGCGCCCGCGGCGCGCCGGGACCGGCGGCGCCCGCGCGCTGAGCCGGCGCGTCCGGGGGCGGAACGGGGCTTGCGCGGACTCGGCCCCGCGGTCCACGGAATCGGGCCGTGGCGCTGCACCTCCTCAAGCTCTCGGTCGGGCCGCGGGACGTGGCCGAGCTGCGCGCGCTCCAGGCGGAGCGGCGGCGCGCCGACCCGCCGCTGCGCCACCGCACCCGCCTGTTCCCCCGCCGGGCGGAGGAGATCCTTGCCGGCGGCTCGATCTACTGGGTGGTCGCGGGCTTCGTCCGCGTGCGCCAGCGCGTGCTCGACATCCGCGAGGACCGGATGGCGGACGGCAGCGCCTGCGCGGCGCTCGTGCTCGATCCGGCGCTGGTGCCGGTGGAGGCGCGGCCGGTGAAGGCGTTCCAGGGATGGCGCTACCTGGCGCCGGAGGACGCGCCGCCCGACGTCGCGGCGCGCCCGGCGGTGCCGGCGCGCGGGCTGGAGCGGCTGCCGCCGCGGCTGCGGCGCGAACTCGCGGCGCTCTGCCTGATCTGAGCGGCCGCGGCGCGGCCGCTACTCGATGCGCGCCAGGTGGGTCCGGGCCTGGTCGCCGGTGCGCCAGGCGCTGGTGAGCGAGCGGGTCTGCACCAGCTCGAGCCCGTCGCCGGCAAGCAGCGGCGAGACCTCGTAGCGTTCGCCGGCGCTGTCGGTCCAGACCAGCTTGCCGAACTCGTAGCGGGCGCGGGCGCGCTCGAAGCCGGGGCGCAGCCCGTCGCTGAAGGTGCGGGGGTTGCCGAGGTTGCCGGCGAGCAGCACCTCCGCGGTGCGCGCGGCCTCGTCCACCGAGAGCACGATCAGCAGCAGGTCGCGGCCGAGCTCGTTCCACAGCGTCGGGCCGCCCCAGGCGCCGAGGAAGCGGGCCAGGCCGGAGCCCGACCGCGCCTGGGTGAGCGCCGGCAGGTCGGCCGGCAGGGGGATGCGCCGTTCCGCCGCGCCGGCGCGGGCGCGGG
>NZ_JAHZUY010000057.1 GCF_019458025.1 Caldovatus aquaticus
GCCGGGGACCGGCCCCGGCCGGGCCGCGGGCGGGTCCGGCGTGGCGGCGCCGTTCCGGCCCGGGCAGCCGCAGGGCCTGCGCGAGCCGCCCGCACCGGGCGGCGTTCCTCCGGCGGGATTCGATCGGCGTGGCGCCGGCCCGCTGCCGGGCGCCTTCAAGCCCGCCGCGCCGGAGGCAGGCGGCCCCGCCGCCCGGCCCGGCGGTGCCGCCGGCTTCGGCGACGTTCCGGGGAGCGGCGCTTGGCCAGTCCCCGCGGATCCCGGCGGCCGGGCGAGGCTCGGCGGCGCGACCCCGGGCGTCGCCCCCGGTGGTGGAGGCCCCGCCTCCGCCGCACCTCCGGCAGTGCTTCCGCCGGGCGGAGCGGCCGGCGCCGCCGGGCGCCCGCCTTCCGCGGACGGACGCGCCTTCGCGCCCCGGGCGGCGCCCGGCCCGCCGCTGTGGGGACCGGAGCCCCGCGCCGCGATGCCGCGCCGCGAGGGCGCGGACGGCGGCGCCTTCACGGCCGCTCCCGGACCTCCCATGCCCGCCCCGAGAACCGTGCCTGGCACGGCGACAGGCGGAATCGGTCGGCCGTTCCCGGGAGGGGGCGGAGGCTTCGCGCCGCCGCCCTCCGTTCCGGCATCGCGGCCGCCGCCCGGCAGGGACGCCGCGCCATGGCCTCCTCCCGGCGGTGGAGCGGCCAGGCCCATGCCACCGCCCGCGCCAAGCGGCGGCGGCCGGGAAGGCTTCGCGCCCAGGCCACAGCCGCCGCCCCCGCCCCACCTCGCCGCTCCGCCGCCGCGCAGCCCGCCGCCCGCACCGCCGCGCCTGGCTGCGCCGCCGCCCTCCGCGCCCGCCGCCGCGCCGCCCCGCCAGGCGCCGCCACACCAGCAACGCGATCCGCGCCAGCAACGATAGGGCCGTCCGCGGTCGGCCCTACCGCTCCGGCACCCAGATCTCCAGCGTCCGCGCCGGAGGAGCGGCGGGGAGGCCGTGGAAGTCCTGCGCCACCCAGCCGCGGCCGAGCTGGGCCGCAAGCCCGGCAGCGATGGGCGCGTCGTCGGCATGGTAGTAGCGCACCGGGCGCACCGCGGGCACCGCCGCGGCCGGACGGAACCCGGCCACCTCGAGGCCCGCCTCGTGCAGTGCCGCCGCAAGCTCGGCCGCGGCGTGTTCGGCCAGGGGCGAGCCGGCGCGATAGTGCACGAAGATCCGCAGCGCGTTCGGCTCCGCGGCGGCCAGCGCACCCTCCGCGCGCCGGGCGGCGGCCGCGGCGGGCGCCGCTTCGCGCCGCAGTGTCTCGGTGCTGGCGAGCAGCGCCGCGCGCTGGCGCTCCAGTGCCGCGAGCCGCGCGCGCTCCGCGGCGACCGCCGCGCGCAGCCGCGCCAGCTCGGCGCTCAGTTCCGGCGCGCCTGCCGCCGCGAGGTCGGCGCCAGGCAGCGTCGCGGTCCCGCGGGCGTCCCCCCGGGCCGAGGAGTCCGAGCGCCGCGTTTCCGGCCTGGGACGCCGCATCACCGGAAGGCGGCCGGGACGGGGCCGGGACCGCCGGGATCGGCGCCTCCGCGCCGGCGAGCACGGCGCGGCGCGCCAGGCGGCGCCGGCCATGATCGGCCGCGGCGCGCCCCCCGGCGCGCCGGCTCCCCCGCAGGGCGGCAGCCCACCCGTCGCGCCGCGGCCGCGCCGGGAGCCGCCCCGCGCGCGCCCCGGCGCCATTCCGCCGGTCCGGCGCCTCCCCCGTGCCCGCCTGCGGATCGGAGGATGGGATCGTCGCGCTGCGCTCGTCCTGATCCATCGCTGGCAGACCTCCCCTCCCCGGCCTCCGCCTCGCCCTCCGGCTCCCAGGGAGCGAGGCCGGCCGCAGCCGAGCGGCAGGCCCCCTCCCGCGCTCGGCACCGGGCCGCTGCACGCCTGCAACGCTGCAGCGCGCCCGGAGTCGCGTGCGTCGTGGCCGCGGCGGGGGATGGCAGGAGAGGCGCCGGCCGCCGCCCGCCGGCGACGGGAGCGGCCGGCGCCGGATCAGGCGGCCGCGTCGGCGCGGGCGCTCGCGGCACCGGCGGCCGGGGCGGCCGCCTGCGTGCCGAAGACGGCAGCCGCAGCGGCGAGCAGCGCGGCGCGGTCGTAAGGCTTGCCGAGGAGGGGGAAGGCGGCGGCGCCGGCGTCCTCCTCCCGGGCCGTCGCCTCGCCGACATAGCCCGAGGCGAGGAGCACGGCGAGCGCGGGGCGCAGGCGTCGCGCCGCCTCCGCCAGCTCGACGCCGGAGAGGCCGCCCGGCATCACGACATCCGTGAACAGGAGGTCGAGCGCCGCGCCGCCCTCGAGCAGGGCGAGCGCCGCGCGTCCGTCGGGCGCCTCGCGCACCTGCCAGCCGGCCTCGCGGAAGGTCTCGGCCGCCATCTCGCGGACCGCGGGGTCGTCCTCGACCACCAGCACGCTCCGCATGCCGGGGGCAGCCAGGCCCTCGGCGGAGGCGCCGGCCGGCGTCGGCGCAGCCGGCGGGTCGGGGACCGCCGGCGCGTCCGCAGCGTCGGCTTCCGGCAGGCGCAGGAGGACGGTCGTGCCCTGGCCCGGGGCGCTGTCGATCGTCACGTCGCCACCGAGCTGGCGGACCACGCCATAGACCTGGCTCAGCCCCAGGCCGGTGCCCTTGCCGACCGGCTTGGTGGTGAAGAAGGGCTCGAAGGCGCGCGCGCGCGCCTCGGGCGACATGCCGGCGCCGGTGTCGCTGACGGCGATCCCGATCTGGCCCTCGCCGGGCCGGGCGGCCGGGAGGGCGCGGAAGGTGCGGAGCGTGACCAGCCCGCCCTCGGGCGGCAGGGCGTCGCGGGCGTTGATGACGAGGTTGAGCAGCGCCGCCTCGAGCTGCGCCGCATCCGCCATGCAGCGCGGCAGGCCGGCGCCGAGCTCGAGGCGAAGCTCCACCGCCTCGCCGAGGGCGCGGCGCAGCAGCGGCAGCATGGCCCCGATCAGCGCATTGGCGTCGAGCGGTTCGGCGCGCAGCGCCTGGCGGCGGGAGAAGGCGAGCAGGCTCGCGGTCAGGCGGCTGCCGCGCTCGACCGCGTCGCGGGCGGTGGCGAGCAGGCGGCGCGTGCGGGCATCGAGCAGCGGCTGGGATTCGCCGCCGGGGCCGGGGACCGCGGCCTCCGGCATCTGGCGCTCCAGATGGCGCTCGAGCAGCTGCAGGCTGCCCAGGATGGCGGTGAGGAGGTTGTTGAAGTCGTGCGCCACGCCGCCGGTGAGCCGGCCCACCGCCTCCAGCCGCTGCGCCGCGCGCAGCTCCTCCTCGGCGGCCTCGCGGCGGGCGATCTCGGCGCGCAGCTCGGCGGCGGAGCGGGCCAGTTCGGCCAGGGCCCGCTGCTCCGCCTGCCACCGCCGCGCCGCCAGCAGCGTCGCGGCGCCGAGCACCAGCGCGGCCAGCAGGGCCAGCGCGCCGCTGAGGGCCACGTGCCGCAGCCAGGCGGCGCGCACCGCCTCGAGCGAAAGCGCATGGAAGACGTAGAGCGGATGCTCGCCGACCCGGCGGAACCCCACCAGCCGGCGGCCGCCGTCGAGCGCCGGGTCGGCGACGACGACGCCGCGCTCGCGCCCATCCGCGATGGCGCGCATCAGCGCGGCGTCCGGCGGCAGGCGCGTCGCGAGCGCGGGCGGCGGCGGCAGCCGCGCGAGCAGCATGCCGTCCGCGCGCACCAGGCCGAAATGCGCGTCCGCTCCCGCCACGAGCGTGGTCCAGTAGCGCTCGAAGTACGCCGGCATGACCGAACCGAGCACGACGCCGTCGAACCGCCCGTCGGGCGCGGTGCGGGCGCGGCTCATGGTGAAGCTTGGCCGGCCGGTGCTTCGCCCGATGATCGGCTCGCCGAACAGCAGCCCCCGTTCGCCGGCCATGTGGCGCTGGAAGTACGCGCGTTCGCTCAGATCCACCGCCGGTGCGGGATAGGCGACGCTGATGGCGGCGAGCCGGCCGTCGGGACGGATCAGGTGGAGGGCGCTGATCTGCTCGATGTGCGCCTCGAGCGCCTGCAGGGCCTCGTGGATCTCCCGCTCGCGGGCGGCGATCTCCTCCCAGCCGAGGCCCCGGATGCTGTCCTCGATGCGGTCGAGGACGAGGGTGTTGGTCTCGATGACCTTGAGGGCGTGCTCCTGCGCGATGGCGGCGGTGCGGTCCACCGATCCGGCCGCCTCGTCGTGCAGGCGGACATGCTCCCGCCACGCCGCGACGGCGAAGGCGAGGGCCGGAACCAGCAGGGCGGCCAGGAGCAGCAGGCGCAACGGAAAGGCGGGCCGCGGCGCCGGCTCCAGAGGGGCACGCACCGACTGACGCATCGCCTCACCTCCCCCTGTGCGGATGCGCGGCGCCAAGCATCGCACGCGCGAGAGGGAGCCGCAATCAAGGCGGTTCCGTGCCGGACCGCGGGCGCACGGCGAACCCGCGGGTCCGGTGCAGGGGATCGCTCACCCCAGGGCGTATTCGGCCTCGATCGCATAGACCGCCTGTTCCTTCCCCAACCGCGAGGAGAACAGGCAGAACCGGTCCACCACCACCGGTGCCGCGCGGAACAGGTTGTTGCCTTGCACGAAGGCAGCGAGCTTCTCCGCCGCCGTCACCTTCTCGCAGCGCGCCAGCGTCACGTGCGGGGAGAAGCGGCGCCGCTCCGGCTCCAGTCCCACCCGCTGCAGTGCGGTCTCGACCTTGCCCTGCAGGTGGATCAGGCCCTCGGTCTTCTCCACGCCGACCCAAAGCGTCTGCACCCGCCCCGCCTTCTCGAAGGTTCCGATGCCGCGCAGCCGAAGCTCCAGCGGCCGCGCGCGGATTGCGGAGAGCGCGTCGTCGATCTCCTGCGCGCGCCAGGATTCGACCTCGCCGATGAAGCGCAGCGTCAGGTGGTAGTTCTCCGGCGGCACCCAGCGCGCGCCGGGGATGCCTCCGGCCAGGCCGGCAAGCTGCGTCCGGACCGCCTCCGGCAGGGCGAGCCCCACGAACAGCCGCATGACCGGATGCTCCCCGCAATCGTGCCGACGGCCCTGTCGCGCCCGGAGCGGAGAAGAGCCCGTGCCGCGGCGCCCCCGCCGTGGTGCCTCCGCGCCCGCTCCCGGTCAACCGCCGCCCCGGCTGGGAGGCGGCGCCGGCCGCCGGACCGCGCGTGGCGCCGCGCCGCGGCGCGCGGCCGCGTCACCGCCCGCGGCCCCGCCCGGCGCGATCGAGCAGCGTCTCGACCGCCGGCAGCATCCGCCGCACGATCTCCTCGACGCCGCGGGGATTGGGGTGGATGCCGTCCGGCTGGTTGAGCGCGGGATCGCCGGCGACGCCCTCCAGCAGGAAAGGGTAGAAGACCACCTCGGACCGTTCGCGCGCGAGACGCCGATAGGCTTCGGCGAATTCGCGCCCGTAGTCCGGGCCGAGATTGGGGGGAGCGTACATGCCGGCGAGCAGCGCCGGGACGCCGCGCCGCCCCAGCCCGTCGAGGATCGCCGCGAGGTTCGCGTGGAGCTCCCCGGCCGGCAGCCCGCGCAGCCCGTCGTTCGCGCCGAGCGCGACGATCGCCGCCGCCGGGGCGTCCTCCGGCAGCGCCGCCAGCGCCCAGTCGAGCCGCGCCCGGCCGCCCGCCGCGGTGTCGCCGGAGACGCCGGCATTGACCACCCGCACCGCCCGGCCGCGGGCGCGCAGCGCCGCCTCGAGCCGCGCCGGCAGGGATTGCGCCGCGGGCAGGCCGTAGCCGGCGGTGAGCGAATCGCCCAGCATCAGCAGCCGGACCTCCTCCCCGTCCCCGGCCGCCGTCCCCAGGGTGCGGGCCGCCCCCGCCCGCGCCAGCAACAATCCGCAACCGGCGCCCAGGTGGCGCAGCGCCGCCCGGCGGCCATATCCTGTGCTCATTCCCGCAATCCCCGCCGCCATGGACGCCCCCGTTCCGGAGAGCCGCTCCGCCGCCCCGTTGCGCCCCCCGCCCGCCGGGGCCGCCGCCGGCCCTTCCGGTCCGGGCGCGGCGCCCCCGCCGCTGGTCGAGGCCGCGGGGCTCGCCTTCACCGTCCCCACCGCCTCCGGTCCGGTCAACATCCTGCGCGGGGTGGACCTCCGGATCGCGCCGGGAGAGGCGGTGGGCATCGTCGGGCCGTCGGGTTCGGGCAAGACCTCCCTCCTGATGCTGCTGGCCGGGCTGGAGCGGCCCACGGGCGGCAGGCTGCGCGTCGCGGGCCACGACCTCGCGGCGATGGACGAGGACGCGCTGGCGCGGTTCCGCCGCGACCACGTCGGCATCGTCTTCCAGGCCTTCCACCTGATCCCGACCATGACGGCGCTGGAGAACGTCGCCGTGCCGCTGGAATTCGCCGGGCGGCGGGACGCCTTCGCCCGCGCCGAGGCGGCCCTGGCCGCGGTCGGGCTCGGGCACCGGCTCGGGCATTATCCGGGACAGCTCTCGGGCGGCGAGCAACAGCGCGTGGCGCTGGCGCGCGCCGTGGTCGCCGGGCCGCGCCTGCTCCTGGCGGACGAGCCGACGGGCAATCTCGACCGCGCCACGGGCGCGCAGGTGATGGCGCTGCTGTTCGACCTGCGCGCGCGCCTCGGCACCACGCTGCTGCTGGTCACGCACGATCCGGCGCTCGCCGCCTGCTGCGCGCGGCGGGTGCACATGGAGGACGGGCGGATCGTCGCCGACGACGGCGGCGACGCGGCGGCGTCCGCCGCCGGCGCGGCGGTCCCGGCGGCATGAGGCGCGGCGCCGCCGCCCTCGTCCTCGCCCTGCGCCTCGCCCGCCGCGAGCTGCGCGGCGGCGCGCGGGGCCTGCGGCTCGTGCTCGCCTGCCTCGCGCTCGGCGTCGCGGCCATCGCCGCGGTCGGCACGCTGCGCGCCGCGACCGAGGCGGGGCTCGCCGCCGACGGCGCGCGCCTCCTCGGCGGCGATGTCGAGATCGCCGTCAGCCACCGCCCGATCCCGGAGGCGGCGCGCGACTGGCTCCGCGCCCGCGGCGCCGCCGTCTCCGAGGTGGTGGAGATGCGCGCCATGGCGATCGCGCCCGGCTCCGGCGCACGCGCGCTGGTCGCGCTGAAGGCGGTGGATTCCGCCTATCCCCTCTACGGCGCCCTGCGGCTCGACCCGCCCGGTCCGCCGCCGGGTCCCGGCGAGGTGGCGGTGGAAGCCGCGGTGGCGGAGCGCCTCGGCGGCCTTGGGCCCGGCGACCGGGTGCGGATCGGCGAGGCCACCCTCGTCCTGCGCGGCGTGGTCGCGCAGGAGCCGGACCGTGTGGCGGGGCCCGCCCTGTTCGGCCCGCGCGCGCTGATCGCCCTCGAGACGCTGGCGGCGACGCGGCTGGTCCAGCCGGGCAGCCAGCTTCGCTACGCCTACCGCCTGCGCCTGCCGCCCGCGGCCGACCGGGCGGCCTTCGTGCAGGCGCTGCGCGCCGCCTTCCCCGACGGCGGCTGGCGGGTGCGCACCGCGGACGCCGCGGCGCCGGGCGTGAACCGGTTCGTGGACCGGGCGGCCTCCTTCCTGACGCTCGCCGGGCTGACCGCGCTGCTGGTCGGCGGGATCGGCGTGGCGACGGGGGTGCGCGCCTGGCTCGACCAGCGGGCGCGCAGCATCGCCACGCTGCGCTGCCTCGGCGCGCCGGCAGGGGCGATCTTCGCGGCCTGCCTCGCGCAGGTGCTGGCGCTGGCGGGGCTCGGGATCGCGATCGGGCTGGCCGCCGGCGTGGCGCTCAGCGGGCTGGCGGCGCAGCTGCTCGCGGGCGTCCTGCCGGTGCCGCCGCGGCTCGGCCTCTACCCCGGGCCGCTCGCCCTGGCCGCGCTCTACGGCCTGCTCGCCGCGCTCGCCTTCGCGCTCTGGCCGCTCGGACGGGCGCAGCGGATCCCCGGAGCGGCGCTGTTCCGCGACGTGGTCGCGCCGGCAGGGCGCTGGCCCGGGGCCGCGGTCGCCGCGGCGGTCGCCTGCGCCGCCCTGGCGCTGGCCGCGCTGGTGGTGGCGACGGCCGAGAACCGGCGCCTCGCCCTCTGGTTCTGCCTCGCGGCGGCGGCGACGCTGCTGCTGTTCCGGCTCGGCGCCTGGGCGCTGATGGCGGCGGCGCGGCGGGCGCGGCACCTGCGCCGGCCGGCGTTGCGCCTCGGCCTTGCCAACCTGCACCGGCCCGGCGCGCCGACGCCGCTGGTGCTGGTCTCGCTCGGCGCGGGCCTGACGACGCTCGCCGCGATCGCGCTGATCGAGGGCAATCTGCGCCGCCAGATCGCGGAGCAATTGCCCGGATCGGCGCCCAATTTCTTCTTCATCGACATCCAGCCCGACCAGGCGGCGCGCTTCGACGCGCTGGCCGCCGCCCAGCCCGGCGTGGCGGAGGTGCAGCGCGTCCCGAACCTGCGCGCCCGCATCGTCGCGGTGAACGGCGTTCCGGCCGAGCAGGTCCAGGCCAGCGAGGACACCGCCTGGGCGCTGCGCGGCGACCGCGGCCTGACCTACGCCGCCCGTCCGCCGGAGGGCACGCGCCTCGTCGCCGGGCAGTGGTGGCCGGAGGACTACCGCGGCCCGCCGCTCGTCTCCCTCGACGCCAGCCTGGCGCGCGGCTGGGGTGTCGGCGTGGGGGACACGATCACGGTGAACGTGCTCGGCCGCGACGTCCCGCTGCGCATCGCGAGCCTGCGCGACGTGGAGTACCGGACGCTCGGCATCAACTACGCCCTGGTCGCCTCGCCCGGGCTGCTGGAGGCGGCGCCCCACACCCACATCGCCACGGTGCGCGGCGCCGCGGCAACCGAGGACGCGGTGCTGCGCGCCATCACCGACGCCTTTCCCAACGTCTCCGGCATCCGCGTGCGCGACGCGCTGGAGGCGGTGGCGGAGCTGCTCGGCCGGATCGGCCTGGCGCTGAGGGCGACCGGCTCGATCACGCTGCTGGCCGGGGCCCTGGTGCTGGCCGGGGCGGTGGCGGCAGGGCAGCGCCGGCGGGTGCGCGATGCCGTGGTGCTCAAGACGGTCGGCGCGACCCGGGCGCAGATCCGCGCCGCCTTCCTGGTGGAGTTCGGGCTGCTCGGCCTGGCCGCGGGGGTGCTGGCGGCGCTCGCCGGCGCCGCCGCTTCCTGGGCCGTGGTGACGTTCCTGATGCGGGCGGAGTGGGTGTTCCTGCCCGGCACCCTGGCCGCGACGGTGGCGGGCTGCGTGGTGCTGACGCTCGTTTTCGGCCATGCCGGCACCGCGCTCGCCCTGCGCGCCCGGCCGGCCCCGTGGCTCCGCAACGAGTGACCGGGCGCACGGCGCGGCGCGTGCCGGCCGCCGCGGCGACAGCGGCGGCACGGACCGCCGCGGAGGGGGCGGCGGGGCGTGCGCCGGCGGCCGCCGATGCAAGCCGCAGGGGCCCTCCCTAGATTGCAGGCGCGGGGGCGTGCCGAGGCGCGCCGTCGCCCGGGTGCAGGGATGGGGAGACGGGCAATGCCCCGGCATCCGCCGGGCGCGCGGGAATCCGATTGAACCGGATGAACTTTTCTCCATATATCTGCCCTGCGGGGATCCCCCCTGGGAGGAGTTTCAGGACCTATGGCCCTTCGTCCCGACTATCGGTACCAGACGGGTGCAACGGCAGGCTGGGGCCGCGTGGCGACCGCCGATGCGGCCGCCGTGGATGCCGGTCTCCGGGCGTACATGCTCCGGGTCTACAACTGGATGGCCTCGGGGCTGGCGCTGACCGGCATCGTGGCGCTGCTGATCGCCAGCAGCCCCGAGCTCCAGGCGCTGTTCTGGCAGCGCGTGGTCACGCCGCGCGGTGTCGCCGTCTCGCCGACGCTGCTCGGCTGGGCCGCGATGCTCTCGCCGCTGGCCTTCGTGCTGGTGCTGAGCTTCGGCATCAACCGGCTGTCGAAGACCGCGGCGCAGACGCTGTTCTGGCTGTTCGCCGCCGCGATGGGGGCGAGCCTCAGCAACATCTTCCTGCGCTACACGGGCGAGTCGATCGCCAGCACCTTCTTCATCACCGCCGGCATGTTCGCGGGGGTGAGCCTCTACGGCTACACCACCAAGGCCGACCTGACGCGGATGGGCAGCTTCCTGATGATGGGGCTGATCGGCCTCATCCTCGCGATGCTGGTCAACATGTTCCTGGCCTCGCCGGGGCTGCACTTCGCGATCAGCGTGATCGGCGTGCTCGTGTTCGTCGGCCTCACGGCCTACGACACGCAGCGCATCAAGGCCGACTACCTCGAGTTCGCCTATGCCGAGGGCCTGGACGGGGCGGCGAAGCGCAGCGTGTACGACGCGCTCGCGCTCTACCTGAACTTCATCAACCTGTTCACCTTCCTGCTGCAGTTCCTCGGCGTGCGGCAGAACAGCGAATGACCCTGGCCGGTTCCGGCCCTTCGGCCGGAGCCTGCGGAAGCCATAAGGGGCCCCGGGACCGTGTCCCGGGGCCCTGCCTGTTTCCGGAGCGTGCGGCGCCGGTCGCGGCCCGAGCCCGCGGCCGGCCTGCCGCCGCCGGAGGATGAGCGGCAGCCAGACCCATGCCCCATGGCGACGACCACGGCCATCGTCACGCCTCGCCGTCGGAGCACGGCTTCGCCCTCGGCATCGGGCTGAACCTCGGCTACGTGCTCGTCGAGGCGGCCGCCGGGCTGTGGGCCGGTTCGCTGACGCTGCTCGCCGATGCGGGACACAACCTTTCCGACGTGCTCGGCCTGGCGCTTGCCTGGGCCGCGGCCCGGCTGGCGCGGCGCGCGCCGACCCCGCGCCGCAGCTATGGCTGGCGGCGCGCCTCCATCCTTGCGGCGCTGGCGAACGCGATGCTGCTGCTGGTCGCCGTCGGCGCCATCGGGCTCGAGGCGATCGGGCGGCTGCGCGACCCCGCGCCGGTGGCGACCGGTCCTATGCTCTGGGTGGCGGCGGCGGGCGTCGTGGTCAACGGCGGGACCGCGCTGCTCTTCCTGCGAGGCCGACAGCACGACCTGAACCGTCGCGGCGCCTTCCTGCACATGGTCGCCGACGCCGGCGTGACGCTCGGGGTGATCGCCACCGCGCTGCTGATCGGCGCGACCGGCTGGGCCTGGCTCGACCCGGCGGTGGCGCTGGCGATCGCGGCCGCGATCCTGGCCGGGACCTGGTCGCTGCTGCGGGAGTCCATGAACCTCGCGATGGACGCCGTGCCGCGCGGCATCGACCCGGCCGAGGTGGAGGCGTGGCTGGCCGCGCTGCCCGGCGTCGCCTCGGTGCATGACCTGCACATATGGGCGATGAGCACGACCGAGACGGCGCTGACGGCCCATCTCGTCTGCCCGGCGGCCGGCCCGCCGGACGACGCCTTCCTGGCCGAGGCGGCCCGGGGCCTGCGCGCGCGCTTCGGCATCGGGCATGCCACGCTCCAGGTGGAGCGTGGCGACGCCGCCCATCCCTGCGCCCTGGCCCCGCGCGAGGTGGTGTAGCGCCCGGCGGGGCCGACGGCGCGGCGTCCCGCCGCTCAGCCCGCCTTCAGGTACCTCTGCAGCTTCTCCGCCGCGGTGGCCTTGTCCGTCCGGTCGATCGCGGCGAGCTCGGCGGCGAGGCGATCCAGCGCCTGCTCGTAGATCTGCCGCTCGCTGAAGGACTGGTCCGGCTGGCCGGCGTTGCGGTGCAGGTCGCGCACGACCTCGGCGATCGCGACCGGGTCGCCGGAGTTGATCTTCGCCTCGTACTCCTGCGCGCGGCGCGACCACATGGTGCGCTTGACCCGCGCGCGGCCGCGGAGCGTCTCCAGCGCCTCGTTCATCGCCTCGGGCGAGGCGAGCTTGCGCAGGCCGGCGGAGGCGGCCTTCTCGACCGGGACCTTCAGCGTCATCCGGTTCTCGTCGAAGGTCACCACGATCATGCGCAGCGTCATGCCGGCGGCCTCGACGGTCTCGATGCCCTGCACCGTGCCGACGCCGTGGGTCGGATAGACGACGTGGTCGCCCGGCTTGAATTCCTCGACCGCCTTGGCCGGCTGCGGCTGCGTCGGCCTGGGGGGCGGGGCGGCGACCGCCCCCGCCGCCCCAACGCCGCCCGCGGCTGGCCCCGGCGGAGCGGGCGCGCTCGACGGGGCGCCGGCGGCCTCCTGCGGCGGCACCGCGGCGGTTGGCACAGCCGGTCGCGCCGGGGCGGGCGTCTCGGCCGGCCGTCGGGCCGGGGCGGAAGCGGGGGCGGGGGCGGGGGCAGGCGCCGCCACGGAGGGCGCGGTGACGGACGGCGCGGTCAGGGCTGCCCCGGGGACCATTTCCGGCCCGGCGCTGGCAGCCGGCGGGGCCACGCCGATCCCACGGGCGACGGGACCGCCGCCGGCCGGCTTCGTGCCCGCGGCGCGCGCCGCTCGGGGGACGGCCGGGGCGGGCTTGGCCGCCGGCTTCGCCGGGGCCTTCGCCTGCACCTTCGCCGACAGTTTCGCCGCCGTCTTGGTCGCGGTCCTGGCCGCGGGCTTGGTCTGGGCCTTCCGCGCCGGCCGGGCCGCCGCCCCACGAGAGGGCGGCGCCGCGCGCTTCGTCGGCCGTGTCGTCTTCGTCGTCTTGGGCACTGGCTTCGGCTTGGTATTCCTGATCGTCTTGGTGGCCGGCGCCCCTCCCGCCCGGCGCTTCGCGGTCGTGGCGGCCGCAGGCCGGGATTTCAGCGCGGCGGAGAGGTCGGCGCGCGGCTTGCCGGCCGCCGCGGCGCCCCCGGAATCGCGCGCCGCGCCGGCCGCGGCGCGCTGGCGCACCTTCACCGCCGACCGCAACGCCGCGATGGGCTTCGCAGACCGTCCCTTCGTTAGGGCGCTCCTGCCCTCCGCATCCACGGGCCCGCCTGTCGGCCGTTTCCTGGGGTTGGTGTTGTCGTTCTTCGCCCGGGCGGATGCCTTCATGAGCGAGCCATCTCCTCCGCACTGCGCGCAGCGCGCCAATCCCGCGGCCGGGCGACCGCGCCCGCAACCGGCATCCGGCGCCCACGGCACGCGTGCGGCCCTCTCCTTACCCTCCGCCTCGCGATGCCTTGCCCCCTGGGACCGGTGTGGCCGCCTTGCAGCGCCGCCCGGGCACCTGTTCAGCCCGTTCGCTGGGGCTTCCTCCTCCTCGCCTCGCCGTTCGCTGGGCACATGACCATGGCGCCTCCCGCTCGGCGGGAGAATGCCATATTATTTAAATAATAGCAGAAAATGGAGCGGCCGTCACCCCCCGGCCCTCACCGCCCGAGGCGAGTCTCCGGCCGGTACGGAGACCGCAGGATCGCGCCCGCCATGCGACCCAGCGCGCGGCGAGGCCGCCCCGCCGCCCCCGCCCCCTGCGGTCATCCGGTCGCCGGATTGGGGCTGAACAGCGCCTTCTTGCCCGGCTTGCCGTTCCACTCGTCGGCATCGGGCGGCGGCTCGCCCTTGCGCGTGATGTTCGGCCACTGCGCGGCGTAGGTGCGGTTGATCTCCAGCCACTCGGCGGCCCGCTCGTCGCTGTCCGGAACGATCGCCTCGGCGGGGCACTCCGGCTCGCACACTCCGCAATCAATGCACTCGTCCGGATGGATCACGAGCATGTTCTCGCCGGCATAGAAGCAGTCGACGGGACACACCTCGACGCAATCCATGTACTTGCACTTGATGCAATTCTCGATGACGACGTAGGTCACGGTCCCGGAATCTCCTGCGGGCGCCATTTCCCATGGGCGGACGGCGCGGCACGGCTTGGCGCCAGACGGCGCGGCCGCGGCCCATGCGGCGATGGCCGCCGCACGGAAGCGGGCGCCCGCGAGAAATGGACCGGGGCCGCTCCGCTGGCAAGGCGTCGCCGGCGCGGGGCCGGGGCGCACCCCCGCGGGGCGCCTCGCGCGTGCGCGCGCGCACGTGCGCCGGGCGCCGGCGGCGCGGCGCGGATCAGGCGAAGATCTCGCCCAGGGCGCGGATGGTGTGCAGGGCCCGCTCCTGCGGCAGGCCGGGCCAGTGGACGCGCAGGATGAAGTGGTCCACGCCGAGCGCCTCGCGGTAGCGCGCGATCTCCTCCCGCACCGACGCCTTGTCGCCGATCAGGAAGCGGTCGCGCACGAACTGCTCGAAGGGCATGCCGAAGCTCCGCTCGTCGTTCGCCTGCCGTCCCACCCCCCAGGCGGCGTAGGCGCTGTATTTGTAGTGCAGCGCGGCGCGGCACTCCTCGAAGGCGGTGGCGTGCGAGGTGCCGATGTAGCACTCGCGGGTCAGCGGCCGTTCGCGCGGGGTGCGGCCCGCCGCCGCCAGCTCCTCGCGGTAGATCCGCACCTGCTCGGCGGCGGTGGCGAGCGTGATGGTGTTGACGATCAGCCAGGCGTCGCCGAGCCGGGCCGCCCGCCGCACCGCGGGCTCGGCCATGGCGGCGACGTAGATCGGCGGGCCGCCGGTCTGCACCGGCCGGGCGCTGAGGCTCGCCTCCTCCACCGTGTAGAAGCGGCCGCGGTGGGTCACCCGCTCCTCGGCGAACAGGCGGCGGATCAGGCCGACGCTCTCGGCGAAGCGCGGGGCGCGCTCGCGCAGCGGCACGCCGAAGGCGGTGAACTCCGCCGCGCGGTAGCCGAGGCCGACGCCGAGCACGTAGCGCCCGCCCGAGAGCAGGTCGAGGGTCGCCGCCTCCTCCGCCACCTGGACCGGGTTGAGCAGGGGCAGGATGCGGATGTTGCACCCCACCGTCATGCCCTCCGCCTCGCGCAGCAGCCAGGCGAGCAGCGGCACCGGCTGCGGCATCTGCACCGGACCGATCAGGTAGTGGTCGGGGAGCCAGAGCGAGGCGAAGCCGGACTGCCGCGCGGTGCGCACCTGCTCGGCGAGTTCGGGCAGGCGGGCGGCGAGGACGTCGCCCTCGGGGAACTGGGTGTTGAGGAACAGGCCGAGCTTCATCGCGTCTCCCTCCGCCGCGCGGCCGGCGCGCCCCGGGGCCCGCGGCGCACCCGCGCCGCCGCGCGGGCGCCGCTCATCGGCCGGCGCGCGGGGACGGGCCCGGGGCGCGCGCGGCCGGCGGGCCGCCCCGCCCTCACTCCGCCCGCAGCGCCGCCCCCGCCGCGAGCGGCGCGAGCGGGGCGGCGAGCGACAGCCCGGCGCCGAGCAGCAGCAGGAAGGGGGTCGGGGAGAGCGCCGCGGCGGCCGCCTCGATCGCCGCGGCGCCGAAGATCACGGCGGGGATGGCGAGCGGCAGCACCAGCAGCGGCAGCAGCACGCCGCCGTGCCGCGCGCCCAGGGTGAGCGCGGCGCCGGCGGTGCCGAGCAGCGACAGGATCGCCGTCGCCAGGGCGAGCGCCCCGAGGGCGGCCGGCCAGGCCGCGCCGGGCAGGGCGAGCAGCGCCGCCGCGGCCGGCGTCGCGGCGAGCAGCGGCAGCCCCGTGGTCAGCCAGTGCCCGAGCGCCTTCGCCGCGGCGATGCCGGCGGGCGGCAGGCCGCTCAGCAGCAGCTGGTCGAGCGAGCCGTCCTCGGCATCGGCGCCGAACAGCCGGTCGAGCGGCAGCAGCGCGGCGAGCAGCGCGGCCGCGAGCAGCGCCCCCGGGGCGAGGCGGGCGAGCGTCTCCGGCGCCGGCCCGACCCCGAAGGGAAAGAGGGCGCAGACGAGGACGAAGAACAGCACCGCCGCCAGCGTGTCGGCGGGATGGCGCAGGGCGAGGCGCAGCTCGCGCGCGAGGATCGCGCGGAAGGCGGCGGGGGCGCCCGTCATGCGCCTCTCCCCGGCGCGCCGCCGATGGCCGCCGCCGGCGGCGTCACAGCCGCAGCTCCGCGGCATCGGGCAGCGGCAGCGGCAGGTGCGTCGCCGCCACCACCAGCCCGCCCTGCGCGCGATGCCGCTCGAGCAGCCGCGCCAGCCGGGCGACGGAGGCGGCATCGAGGCCCGTGGTCGGCTCGTCGAGCAGCCACAGCGCGGCGCCGCCGGCCCCCGGCGGCGCGCCGAGCGCGAGCCGCGCCAGGGCGAGCCGCCGGCGCTGCCCGGCCGAGAGCATCCGCGCCGGCAGCCCGGCGAGCGGGGCAAGGCCCATCGCCTCGAGCGCCGGCGCCGTCCCGCCGCCCCAGAGGCGGGCGTAGAAGGCGAGGTTCTCGCGCACCGTGAGCCCCGGCTTGAGCCCGTCCTGGTGGCCGACGTAGCGCAGCCTGCGCGCATGCGCGGCGCGGTCGGCGGCGATGTCCTCGCCCCGCCACAGCACCTGGCCCGCGGCGGCCGGCAGCAGCCCGGCGAGCACGCGCAGCAGGGTGGACTTCCCGGCGCCGTTCGGGCCGGTGACGAGCAGCGCGCCGCCCGCCTCCAGGCGGAAGGAGAGGCCGGCGAAGACCGCCCCCCGCTCGCCCCGCACGCAGGCCAGCTCCCGCGCCTCCAGCATCCGCCCTCCCCCTTCCGGCCCCCGGTGCCGGCCCGCCCGCCGATGGACCGCCCCGCCGCGCCATGCTTTAACCCGCGGGCCCCGCGTCCCGTAGGGGGCGCGCAGCGCGACCGACGACCGACCAGCGAGGTTTTCCGACCATGCGGATGATCGGGCAGGACAGCCTGAAGACCCGCCGCACCCTGACGGTGGACGGCAAGGAATACCACTACTTCAGCCTGCCCGAGGCGGGGCGCGCGCTCGGCGCGGACCTCTCCCGCCTGCCGCACAGCCTCAAGGTGCTGCTCGAGAACGTGCTGCGCTTCGAGGACGGGCGCTCCTACACCGTGGACGACGCCCGCGCCATCGCCGAGTGGCTGAACGGCGCGCATTCCGAGAAGGAGGTGCCGTTCCGCCCGGCGCGCATCCTGATGCAGGACTTCACCGGCGTGCCCGCGGTCGTGGACCTCGCCGCGATGCGCGACGGCATCATCAAGCTCGGCGGCGACCCGCGCCGGGTCAACCCGCTGGTGCCGGTGGACCTCGTCATCGACCACTCGGTGATGGTGGACGTCAGCGGGCGGCCGGACGCGCTGCAGCGCAACGTCGAGCTCGAGTTCGAGCGCAACCGGGAGCGCTACGAGTTCCTGCGCTGGGGCCAGAGCGCCTTCGCCAATTTCCGCGTCGTGCCGCCGGGGACCGGCATCTGCCACCAGGTGAACCTCGAGTTCCTCGCCCAGGTGGTCTGGACCGCGCAGGAGGGCGGCGTGAGCTACGCCTACCCGGATTCCTGCTACGGCACCGACAGCCACACGACGATGGTCAACGGCCTCGGCGTGCTCGGCTGGGGCGTCGGCGGCATCGAGGCCGAGGCGGCGATGCTCGGCCAGCCGATCGCCATGCTGATCCCGGACGTGATCGGCTTCCGCCTGACCGGGAAGCTGCGCGAGGGCGTCACCGCGACCGACCTCGTGCTCACCGTGACGCAGATGCTGCGCAGGAAGGGCGTGGTCGGGAAGTTCGTGGAGTTCTTCGGCAGCGGGCTCGACGACCTCCCCCTCGCCGACCGGGCGACGATCGGCAACATGGCGCCCGAATACGGCGCGACCTGCGGCTTCTTCCCCGTGGACCGGGTCACGCTCGACTACCTGCGCCTGACCGGGCGCGAGGAGCACCGGGTGCGCCTGGTCGAGGCCTACGCCAAGGCGCAGGGCCTGTGGCGCGAGTCCGGGGCGCCCGATCCGGTGTTCACCGACGTGCTGGAGCTCGACCTCGCCACCGTCGAGCCCTCGCTCGCCGGGCCGAAGCGGCCGCAGGACCGGGTGGCGCTCGGCAGCGTCGCCGCCTCCTTCGCCAAGGACCTCGCCGCCGGGACGATGGGCGTGCCGGGCGACGAGGCCGGCAAGCGGGTGCCGGTCGCGGGGACGAACTACGACCTCGGCCATGGCGACGTGGTGATCGCCGCCATCACCTCCTGCACCAACACCTCCAACCCGAGCGTGCTGGTCGCCGCGGGGCTGCTGGCGAAGAAGGCGAACGAGAAGGGCCTCCGCCCCAAGCCCTGGGTCAAGACCTCGCTCGCCCCGGGCAGCCAGGTGGTGACCGACTACCTCGAGGCCGCCGGGCTGCAGAAGGAGCTCGACGCGATCGGCTACAACACCGTGGGCTACGGCTGCACGACCTGCATCGGCAACTCCGGGCCGCTGCCCGAGCCGATCGTCGAGGCGATCGAGAACAACAAGCTGGTCGCCGCCGCCGTGCTCTCCGGCAACCGCAACTTCGAGGGGCGCGTGCATCCCAACGTGCGCGCGAACTACCTCGCCTCGCCGCCGCTCGTCGTCGCCTACGCGCTGGCGGGGACGGTGACCAGGGACCTGACGCGGGAGCCGCTCGGCACCGGCCGCGACGGGCAGCCGGTGTTCCTCAAGGACGTCTGGCCGTCGCAGCGGGAGGTGAACGACACCGTCCGCTCCGTGCTGACGCGCGAGATGTTCCAGAAGCGCTACGCCGACGTGTTCAAGGGCCCGCCGCAGTGGCAGGCGATCAGCGTCGCGGCGGAGAGCGACACCTACCGCTGGAACGCGGGCTCCACCTACGTGCAGAACCCGCCCTACTTCGAGGGGATGACGCTGGAGCCGAAGCCGGTCGAGTCGATCCGCGGCGCGCGGGTGCTCGCCGTGCTCGGCGATTCGATCACCACCGACCACATCTCGCCGGCGGGCTCGATCCGGCGGAACTCGCCGGCGGGCGAGTACCTGCTGCAGCACCAGGTGCGGCAGGCCGACTTCAACAGCTACGGCGCGCGCCGCGGCAACCATGAAGTCATGATGCGGGGCACCTTCGCCAACATCCGCATCCGCAACGAGATGGTGCCGGGCGTGGAGGGCGGCTACACTAGGCACCTGCCGTCGGGCGAGGTGATGCCGATCTACGACGCGGCGATGCGCTACAAGCGCGAGGGCGTGCCGCTGGTGGTGATCGCCGGCAAGGAGTACGGCACCGGCTCCTCGCGCGACTGGGCGGCGAAGGGGACCTTCCTGCTCGGCGTCAAGGCGGTGATCGTCGAGAGCTTCGAGCGCATCCACCGCTCGAACCTGGTCGGGATGGGCGTGCTGCCGCTGACCTTCAAGCCGGGCGAGGACCGCAGGAGCCTCGGCATCACCGGCGAGGAGGTGATCGACGTGCTCGGGATCGAGAACCTCAGGCCGCGGATGATGCTGGAGCTGGTGATCCACCGCCCCGACGGCAGCACGCACCGCACCGAGGTGCTCTGCCGCGTGGATACTGCGGACGAGGTCGAGTACTACAAGAACGGCGGCATCCTGCACTACGTGCTGCGCGGGATGGCGAAGGCGGCCTGAGCGCGCGGCGCTGCCGGTTCCGGGGGCGCGGCCCGCGGGGGCCGCGCCCCTTCGCGCGCCGGCGGAGGGCCCCGCGGGACTCCACGGCCTCCCGTGCGGAGCCCGGGGTCACGGCGCGGCGGAGAGGGGGGCAGGGCCCGCGCCGAGGACGGCCCTGAGCCGCCACGCCGCCGGCACCGCCGCCGCGCACAGCCCCGCCATGGCCCAGAACGCCGCTCCGCCGAACGCCGCGTAGAGCGGCCCGCTCGCCAGCGTCAGCGCCCCGCTCGCCAGCCCGACACCGAGGCTCGCGTGCAGCGTCTGCGCGGTGGCCGCGAGCGGCGGCGGCACCACGCGCATCAGCACGCGCATCGCGGCGAGGTGCTGCGCGCCGAAGGTCGCGGCATGCAGGAGCTGCGCCGCGGCGAGCGCGGGCAGCGCCGTCGTCTCCGCCGTCACCGCCCAGCGCAGCGCGCCCGCCCCGGCGGCGAGCAGCGACAGCCCGACCGGCCCCAGGCGGTCCGCAAGCCGCCGCCCCCACAGGAACAGCACCACCTCCGCCGCCACCCCCTCGGCCCAGAGCAGGCCGATCGCCGTCGCCGAATGCCCCGCCGCCGCCCAGTGGATCGAGCCGAAGCCGTAATAGAGCGCGTGGCTGCCCTGGATCAGCGCGGAGAGCGCCAGCAGCAGCCGGAACGCCGGCAGGCGCAGCGCGGCGCGGAAGCCGCCGCCCGCATCCCGCAGGCGCGGCGCCGGGCCCGCCGCCGGCGCCGGCAGCCGCGCCGCGAGCAGCGCGGTGGCGGCGAGCGCCGCCGCGTACAGCCACACCACCGCGACCAGCCCGAGGCGCTCCGCCACCCCTCCGGCCAGCGCCGACGCGAGGATGAAGCTCAGCGACCCCGCCGCGCGGACCCGCCCGTAGTCGAACCGGGCGCCCTCGCGCCGCGCGGCGGCGAGCGCCAGCGAGTCGGTCAGCGGAATGACCGGGGCGACGGCCGCGCTGTGCGCGACGCCCACCAGCAGCAGCGCCACGAAGCCGCCCGCCAGGCCGAAGCCGCAGGCGGCAACGGCCGCCGCGGCCGCACCCGCGGCCAGCACCGCCCGCGCCTCCCCCAGCGCGTCCGCCGCGCGTCCGCCGAGCGGCCCCGCCACCAGCCGCACCGCCGCCCCGGCCGCCAGCACCGCGGCCACCTCGGCGGCCGCGAGGCCCGCCTCCGCCAGCACCGGCGGCAGGAAGGGCAGCATCACGCCCACGCCGAAGAACTGCGCGGCATACAGGGCGGCGAAGCGGGCGGCGGTGGATCTCACGGGGGCGGAACGGCGCGGCGGCGGCGGGCGCCCCGAGCCTGCCGGAGGCGGCGCGCGGTTGCAAAACCCCGCGCGCCACGTCAGACAATGCGCCTCCGCCCCCCACGGACCACGCCCGCGCATGTTCCAACCACGGGTCCGCGCCGTCCTCGGCCCGACCAACACGGGCAAGACGCATCTCGCCATCACGCGTCTGCTCGCCCACGCCTCCGGCGTCATCGGCTTCCCGCTGCGCCTGCTCGCGCGCGAGAACTACGACCGCATGGTGGCGGCGAAGGGCGAGCGCCACGTCGCGCTGATCACCGGCGAGGAGAAGATCGTCCCGCCCGGTGCGCGCTGGTTCTCCTGCACCGTCGAGGCGATGCCGCTCGACCGGCAGGTCGAGTTCCTCGCGGTGGACGAGATCCAGCTCTGCGCCGATCCCGACCGCGGCCACGTCTTCACCGACCGGCTGCTGCACGCGCGCGGCCTGGTCGAGACGATGTTCCTCGGCGCCGAGACCATCGCGCCCCTGATGCGCCGCCTCGTCCCGCAGGCGGAGATCGAGACCCGCCCGCGCCTCTCGCAGCTCACCTACGCCGGGCCGGCGAAGCTGACGCGCCTGCCGCCGCGCTCGGCCGTGGTCGCCTTCTCGGCCGGCGAGGTCTACGCGATCGCGGAGGCGATCCGGCGCCGCCGCGGCGGCTGCGCGGTGGTGATGGGCCGCCTCAGCCCGCGCACCCGCAACGCCCAGGTCGCGCTGTACCAGAACCGCGAGGTGGACTTCCTGGTCGCGACCGACGCGATCGGCATGGGCCTGAACATGGACGTGGACCATGTGGCCTTCGCCTCGCTCGTCAAGTTCGACGGGCGGCAGAACCGCCAGCTCACCCCGCAGGAGCTGGCGCAGATCGCCGGCCGCGCCGGGCGCGGCATGCGCGACGGCACCTTCGGCACCACCGCCGACTGCCCGGCCCTGCCCGACGACGTGGCGGACAAGATCGAGCGGCACAGCTTCGAGCCGCTGACCGCGCTCGCCTGGCGCAACTCCGATCTCGACTTCTCCGGCCTCGATCCCCTGCTCGCCAGCCTGATCGCCCTGCCGCCGCAGCCGGGCCTGACGCGCGGCAACGACGCCACCGACTTCCTCGTCCTCTCCGCCCTCGCCCGCGATCCGGTGGTGCGCGACCTCGCCAAGGGGCGCGAGCGCGTGCGCCTGCTGTGGGAGGCGTGCCAGATCCCGGACTACCGCAAGCTCGCCGACGACAGCCACACCGCGCTGTGCGGGCGGGTGTTCGGGCATCTCGCGCTCGAGGGCCGGCTGCCCAGGGACTGGGTGGCGAACCAGATCGCCCAGCTCGACCGCACCGACGGCGACCTCGACACGCTGATGGCGCGGCTCGCCTCGATCCGGGTGTGGACCTACATCGCCTCGCGCGCCGACTGGGTGCCGGATGCGGCGCATTTCCAGGCCGAGGCGCGGCGGGTCGAGGACGCGCTGTCGGACGCGCTGCACGAGGCGCTGACCGCGCGCTTCGTGGACCGCCGCGCCGCCCACCTGATGCGCCGCCTCGACGAGACGGAGGAGGAGCTGCTCTCCGCCGTCACCCGCCGCGGCGAGGTGGTGGTGGAAGGCCACGCCGTCGGCCATGTGCGCGGCTTCGAGTTCGAGCCCGCGCTCGGCAGCGGCGACGAGGACGAGAAGCGCGTCGTGCTGCGCGCCGCCCGCCGCGCGCTGCGCGACGAGATCCCGCGCCGCGTCACCGCCCTCGAGCAGTCGAAGGACCACGCCTTCGGCCTGCGGCCCGACCACACCGTCACCTGGACCTACAGCCCGGCGCTCAACGCCCCGCCCGGCCTCGGCGACACCGCCCCGGTGGCGCGGCTCCGGCCGGGGCCGGAGCCGCTGAAGCCGCAGGTCGAGGTGCTGCCCTCGGAGTTCCTCGACGGCACCCAGCGCGAGCGCATCCGCGCCCGCATCGCCGCCTGGCTCGAGGGGCTGATCAGGCGGGAGCTCGGCACGCTCGAGGCGGTGGAGAAGAAGGCGGAGGAGGACGGCGCGCTGCGCGGCCCGGCCTTCCGCCTGCGCGAATCGCTCGGCCTGGTGCCCGGCGCGACCGAGGGGCTGGTGCCGCCGGAGCTGCGCCCGCGCCTCAAGGCGATCGGCGTGCGGGCCGGCCGCTTCGCGCTCTACCTGCCGGAGGCGCTGCGGCCGCGGGCGATGGCGCTGCGCGGGCAGCTCTGGGCGCTGTCCCAGGGGATCGAGACGCCGCCGCTGCCGCCGCCCGGCCTGGTTTCGATCGCCGCCCCGCCGGCCGAGGGCGCGCCGCCGCCGGGCAGCCCGACCGCGCTCGTCGCCGCCTGGCCGCGGGGCTACGACGCGGTACTGGGCTGGATGCCCGCCGGCCCCGTGCTGCTGCGCCTCGACGTGGCGGAGCGGGTGGCGGCGGAGCTCGGCTATCTCACGCGCCGTGCCCCGGCGATGCTGCCGCCCGACCTCGCAAGCCGGCTCGGCGTGAAGGCGGAGCTGCTGCCGGCGGTGCTGGAGGCGCTGGGCTTCCGGCTGCTGCCGGGAGGCGAGCTGCCGGAGGGGCATTACGGCCCGCCGACGCCGCCGCGCGTCGGCCATCTGCCGCGGCCCCCGGCGCACGGGCGCGGCCAGCCGGCG
>NZ_JAHZUY010000058.1 GCF_019458025.1 Caldovatus aquaticus
CCCCCCCCGGGCCGGCGGACCTCGAGGCCGGGCTGCCGCCCGCGCCCGTGCCGGCGGCCCCGGCCGCGCCGCCCGCCGCGGGCGACGCCCGCCCGGGCGCCGGTCCCGCCGGCCTTGCGGGGCTCGGCCGCGCCGGCCGCGGCCTGGACCGCAGCGGGCCCGTCACCTTCACCGCCGACGAGGTCGAGTACGACCAGAACACCGGCGTCGTCACCGCGCGCGGCCGGGTCGAGGCCTGGCAGGGCGAGCGCATCCTCCGCGCCGACGAGTTCACCTACAACCGCAACACCGGCGTCGCCACCGCGAGCGGCAACGTGCAGCTCCTCGAGCCCGACGGCCAGGTGCTGTTCGCCGAACGGGTGGAGCTCTCCAACGAGTTCCGCGACGGCGTGCTCGAGGGGCTGCGCGGACTGCTCGCGGCCGGCGGCCGCGTCGCCGCGACCGGCGCGCGGCGCACGAGCGGCACCTACTTCGACCTCGCCCGCGTCGTCTATTCGGCCTGCGAGCCCTGCGCGCGCGACCCGCTCGCCCCGCCGCTCTGGCAGCTCCGCGCCCGCGTCGCCACGCTCGACCAGCAGGCGCGCCAGGTCCGCTACCGCGACGCGAGCCTCCTGCTCGGCGGCGTGCCGGTGCTCTACACGCCCTACTTCGCCCATCCGGACGGCACGACGCCGCGCCAGTCCGGCCTGCTCTCGCCCTATTTCGGCCTGACCCGCTTCCTCGGCGCCTTCGTCGAGCTGCCCTACTACTGGGCGATCGACGAGAGCCAGGACCTGACGCTGACGCCGATCCTCTCGACCCGCCAGGTCCCCAATCTCGGCGCCGAATACCGCCGCCGCTTCAACTTCGGCGAGATCGAGGCGCGCGGCTCGGTCGGTTACCTGCGCGAGGGCACCGCGCTCGGCGAGAGCGGCTTCGGCTGGCACGTCTTCTCGCGCGGGCGCTTCTCGATCGACGAGAACTGGCGCGCCGGATTCGACCTCAACCGCGCCTCGGGCGAGAACTACCTGCGCGCCTTCCGCTACGGGGTGCGGCGCTACCTGCCCTCCACCGCCTTCGCGGAGGGGTTCTGGGGGCCCGAGGCCCATGTGCGCTTCGACCTGCGCGCCTACCAGAGCCTGCGCCCGACCGACGACAGCGGCGTGATCCCCTACGTGCTGCCGAACGTCTATGCCGACTGGTGGTCGGGCCGCGACGCGCTCGGCGGCTACCTCACCCTCGACACCTGGAACTTCGCCATCACGCGGGAGCGCGGCACCAGCACCCGCCGTCTCGCCACGCGGGCCTACTACGAGCTGCCGCGCATCGACTCCTTCGGCTCGGTCTGGACCTTCCGCGCCCAGCTCGACGCGATGGGCTGGACCTGGGACGACCTGAACCTCGCGCCGAACCACGTCGTCGGCGGCGGCAGCGGCAGCGACGCGCGCGCCAACCTCCGCGCCGCGCTCGACTGGCGCCTGCCGCTGGTCCGCTCCGCCGGGGAGTGGGGCAGCCAGCTCGTCGAGCCGCGCGTGCAGTTCGTCACCGGCCCGAACGTCGGCGGCTCCTACCGGCTGCTGCCGAACGAGGACAGCCTCGATTTCGAGTTCAGCGACGCCAACCTGTTCGCGCTCAGCCGCTTCTACGGGCGCGACCGGCAGGAGGGCGGCACGCGGGTGGACGCCGCGCTGCGCGGCGCCTGGCACTTCCCGAACGGCGGCCTGGTCGAGGGCCTGGTCGGGCGGTCCTTCCGCCTGGTGCGCGACGCCAACTTCGACCCCGGCAGCGGGCTCGGAGACCGCTCCTCCGACTGGGTGGGGCGGGTGCGCCTCTCGCCGGTGCCGTGGTTCGAGGTGATCGGCCGGGCGCGGCTCGACAAGGACACCGGCCAGCGCAGCATGACCGACATCACCGGCGTGCTGACCATCGGCCACACATCCTTCTCGGCCGGCTACCTCTACACCGTCCCCTCGCCCGGGCTGCAGCCGCGGCGCACGCGGGACGAGATCTCCCTCGGCGTGAGCACGCGCCTCGGCGAGCACTGGCGCGTCGGGGCGTTCGGCCGCTACGACATCGACATCAACCGGCCGGTGCTGTTCGCCGCCTCCGCCGCCTACGAGGACGAGTGCTTCCTGCTGGAGGCGCGGTTCGTGCGCAACTACGCCGAGGATCCGGCGACCGCGCGCCTCTACCCCTCGAACACGCTGCTGCTGCTGCGCGTCGGCCTGAAGACGGTGGGGGATTTCGGCTTCCGCGCGATCTGACCCGCCCGGCCCCGGCCGGTCCCACGACGGTGGCATTCCCTTCCATCCGCCCGATCGGAGAGCGTCGCCCGCATGGACCCCGAGACGATCGTCGCCCTGGCCACCCTCGTCGGCATGGAGGTGGTGCTCGGCATCGACAACCTCGTCTTCATCGCGATCCTCACCAACCGCCTGCCGGAGCACCGGCGCGTCTCGGCGCGGCGCATCGGGCTCGGCCTCGCCGTCCTGCTGCGCTTCGTGATGCTCGCGGGCACGAGCTGGCTGCTGTCGCTGACCTGGCCGCTCTTCTCCCTGTCCGGCATGGAGTTCTCCGGCAAGGACCTGATCCTGCTCGCCGGCGGCCTGTTCCTGATCGGCAAGGCGACGATCGAGATCCACCACCGCGTCGACCCCGACTCGCAGCAGGAGTCGCACGCCCTCGACGCCCGCCCCGCCGCCTACTGGCCGACCGTGTTCCAGATCCTGCTGCTCGACATGGTGTTCTCGGTGGACTCGATCCTCGCCGCGGTGGCGCTGACGCGGGAGTTCTGGATCATCGCCACGGCGATCGTGGTCTCGGTCGTCGCCATGCTGCTCTCGATGGACAAGCTCGCCGACTTCCTCGAGCGCAACCCGACGGTGGTGATGCTGGCCCTCGCCTTCCTGGTGATGATCGGCATGGTGCTGGTGGCCGAGGCCTTCGGGGTGCACGTGCCCAAGGGCTTCGTCTACACCGCCATGGCTTTCGCCGCCGCGGTCGAGGCGCTCAACCTCCTCGCCCACCGCGCGGCGCGGCGGCGGCGCGAGGCGGGCGCGCCGCGCGGCGAGGCCCCGGGCGGCGGCGCAGGGGAGTGATCATTCCCGCCCAGGGCTCGCCGCCTTCGCCGGCAGCCGCCCGAACACCGCCGCGCGCAGCCGCGGCGGCAGAGCCCCGACCAGCCGCGCGCCGAGATAGGTCGGCCAGGGATAGGCGATGCGCGTGCGGCCGCGCGCGATGCCGCGGAGCGTGCGCCGCGCCGCCTCCTCGGCGTCCATCAGGAAGGGCATCGGGAACGGGTTGTGCGCCGTCATCGGCGTGCGCACGTAGCCCGGGCAGACGGCATGGAAGCGGACGCCGCGGGCCCGCTCCACGCCGTCCATCGCCTCCGCCCAGGCCTGCACCGCGGCCTTGGAGGCGCAGTAGGCCGGCGCGCTCGGCGCGGCGACGAAGGCGGCGAGCGAGGCCACCACCGCGATCCGCCCCCGCACCCCGTCCGGCCCCGGCGGCTGCGCCGCCATCGCCTCGAGCGCCGGCAGCGCGGTGTTCAGCACGCCGGTGAGGTTGGTCTCGAAGATCGCGCGCGCCTGCGCCGCCGGCTCGCCGATGCCGCCGGTGCCGCCGGAGATGCCGGCGTTGGCGAACAGCAGCTCGATCCGCCCCGCCCCGGCGATCCAGCGCGCGCAGGCGGCGGCGTCGCGCACCTCGAGCACCGTCGCCGCCACCTCCGCGCCGCGCGCCCGGCAGGCGGCGGCGGCGGCGGCGAGGCGACCGGCGTCGCGCCCGGCCAGGTGCAGGACCACGCCCGGCGCGGCGCAGGCCTCCGCCAGCGCCCGCCCGATCCCCGAGGAGGCCCCGGTGATCGCCACGCTCCGCCAGGGCCAGGCCGTCCCGCTGCCGCCCCTCATCGCTTGCATCCCCCGCTCCGCCGGGGGAGAAGGCGCGCCATGGCCGCCTCTCCCTCCCTCCTCGCCTCGATGACCGGCTTCGCCCGCGCCGAGGGCGCGCTGCCGGACGGCACCTCCTTCCTGTGGGAAGTGCGCAGCGTCAACGGGCGCGGGCTCGAGCTGCGCCTGCGCCTGCCGGCCGGGCTCGACGCGCTGGAGCCGGCGCTGCGCGAGCTCGCCGCCGGCCGGCTGCGGCGCGGCAACGTCTCGGCCACGCTCACCCTGCGGCGCGAGGAACGCGCCGCCGGCGCGCCGCGCCTCATTCCCGACCCGGCGGCGCTCGAGCAGGCGCTCGCGCTCGCCCTCGACCTCGCCCGCCGCATCCCCGGCGCGCCGCCGCCGCGCGCCGAGGCGCTGCTCGCGCTCCCCGGCGTGCTGCGCGCCGAGGCGCCGGCCGAGGAGGACGAGGCGGCGCGCGAGGCGCGGCACGCCGCCCTGCTCGACGGCTTCGCCCGCGCCCTCGACGGGCTGGTCGCCGCGCGCCGGGCCGAGGGCGCCCGGCTCGCCGCGATCCTCGGCGCCCTGCTCGACGAGATCGCGGCCCTGCGCGAGGCCGCCGCCGCGCTCGCCGCCGGCCAGCCGGAGGCGCAGCAGGCCCGGCTGCGCGCCCAGCTCGCCGCGCTGCTCGAGGGCGAGCGCCGCGTGCCGGAGGACCGTCTCGCCGCGGAGGTCGCGCTGCTCGCCACCCGCGCCGACGTGCGCGAGGAGCTGGACCGCCTCGGCGCCCACATCGAGGAGGCGCGCGCGCTGCTCGGCGCGGGCGAGGCGGTCGGCCGCAGGCTCGAATTCCTGGTCCAGGAATTCGTGCGCGAGGCCAACACGCTGTGCGCCAAGTCGGCGACCACGGCGCTGACCCGCACCGGCCTCGACCTCAAGGCCGTGATCGAGCGGCTGCGCGAGCAGGCGGCGAACGTCGAATGAGCGGAGCCGGCGAGCCCCTGCCGCCGCTGCGCCGGCGCGGCCTCTGCCTCGTGCTCGCCGCCCCCTCGGGCGGCGGAAAGTCCTCGATCGCCCGCGCGCTGCTCGAGGCCGAGGCGCCCGCGCTGTCGCTCTCGGTCAGCGCCACCACCCGCCCGCCGCGGCCCGGCGAGGAGGAGGGCGTGCACTACTTCTTCCGCACGCCCGAGCAGTTCGAGGCGATGGCCCGGGCCGGCGAGCTCCTCGAGCACGCGACCGTGCACGGCCGCCGCTACGGCACCCCGCGCGCGCCGGTGGAGGCCGCCCTCGCCGCCGGCCGCGACGTGCTGTTCGACATCGACTGGCAGGGCCACCGCCAGCTCCGCGAACGCCTGCCCGGCGACGTGGTCGGCGTGTTCCTGCTGCCGCCGAGCCTCGCCGAGCTCGAGCGCCGGCTGCGCGCCCGCGGCACCGACGGCGAGGCGGAGATCGCGCGCCGCATGCGGGCGGCGCGCGAGGAGCTCACCCACTGGTCGGACTTCGACCACGTGCTGGTGAACACCGACTTCGACCGCAGCGTCGCCGAGGTGCGCGCCATCCTGCACGCGGCGCGCAGCACGCGCGCGCGCCAGCCGGGCCTCGCCGAGTTCGTCGCGGCGCTGCTCGCCCAGGGCTGAGCGGCGCCGCCGCGCCCGGCTCGCATCGGCCGGGCCCTGCCCGCCCGTGCCCCGCCGCCGCCCGCGCTCGCCGGCGGCGCGCATGACGGCCGCGCGGGCCGCGCCTGCGCGCAGGCGCGCGGCGATGGCGTGCCCGCTCCGGCGCGGGAAAGGCCCCGACCGGTTCACCTCTGCGCGAGTCCCGGCGGGACGCCGCGCCGCTCGATCCGCGGGCCCGGTCGTGCCACTCACGCATTCGTGGCGGCGCCCTTCCTTGCCCCGCTTGCGGTCGCGCGGTCTCATTCCGGCACCGCCTCCGGGGCGTTGCTGCCGGTGCCGGCCCTGCCCCGCCCGATCCCCTCGCATCGTCGCGCCGGGAGGAGCGATGCCGATCTTCCTTCTCGCCCCTCGCGAAGACGCCCTCGGCGATCCCGACTGGGAGGCCAGCCTGCATGTCGGCCCCTGCCTCGTCGCCGCGGCCGACGAGGGCAGCGCGCGCCGCTACGCCGACTGCGCCTTCTGCCGCGCGGTGATCGAGCGCCGGCCCGGCCAGTCCCGGCTGCCCGCCTCGCCCTGGTCGCAGCCGCGCCTGGTGCGCGCGGAGGCCATCGCCGATCCGCGCCTCCTCGGCGAGGAGCTGCCGGAAGGTTTCGTCAAGGCCTGTTCCCGCACCGGCGTGCCGGTCACGGTGCGCGCGCCCGCCGCCCCGCCGCACTGAACGGACGCCCTGCGGCGGCCGCCCCGTCGCGCGCCAGCAGCGCCCGCGCCAGGCGGTCGAATTCCGCCACCGTCAGCGTCTCGGCCCGCCGCTCGCCGGCGATGCCGGCCGCCGCGAGCAGCGCCTCCGCGCCTCCCAGCGTCCGCAGCGCGCCGCGCAGCATCTTGCGCCGCTGCCCGAAGGCCGCCGCGGTCAGCCGCTCCATCGCCGCGAACAGCGCCGGGCCGGGGTCCTCGGGGCGCGGCACCAGCCCGACCACCGCCGACCACACCCTGGGCGGCGGCGTGAAGGCGCCGGGCGGCAGGCGCAGCAGCACCCGCACCTCCGCGCAGCGCCACTGCGCCAGGACGCCGAGGCGGCCGTAGGCGGCGGTGCCCGGCGCGGCGACGAGGCGCTCGGCCACCTCCTGCTGGAACATCAGCGTCATGCCCTCGAGCGCCGCGGCGCCGCGCAGCCAGCGCAGCAGCAGCGGCGTCGCCACGTTGTAGGGCAGGTTGGCGACGATGCGCCTCGGTTCCGGTCCCGGCAGCAGCGCCGCCGGGTCCATCGTCAGCGCGTCGCCCTCGATCACCTGCAGCCGCCCGGGATGCGCCGCCGCGAGCTCCGCGAGCGCGGCGACGGCGCGGGGATCGAGCTCGACCGCCACCACCCGCGCCGCCGCGGTGGCGAGCAGCGCCCGCGTCAGCCCGCCCGGGCCGGGGCCCACCTCCAGCACCTGCCGCCCTGCGAGGTCGCCGGCGAGCGCCGCGATGCGCGCGCACAGCGCCGGATCGAGCAGGAAATGCTGGCCCAGCGACTTCCGGGGGGCGAGGCGGTGGCGGGCGACGGTCTCGCGCAGGCCGGGCGGCTGCGGCGGGGAGCGGCCCGGAGGAGTCGCGGCCATCGGGCGCCGCGCCGCGGCTCAGGCGCCGGCGGCGCTCATCCCGCCCGCGCCGAGGCCGCGCGCGGCGCCGGCGCCCGCGGGGCGGCGTCGGGCTCCGCCGGCGGCAGGCGGATCTCGATCTGCGCCCGCCGGCGCAGGTCGCGCTGCAGTTGCCGCGACAGCAGCTCCACCCGGTCGCGCACGATCTGCGCCCGCGCCTGGTCCGGCGTCAGCTCCGCGAGGTTGCGCGTCTCGCGCGCGCAGACGGCCAGCACCATCACGCCGTCGGGCGAGACGATCGGCTGCGAGGCGCGCCCGATCGGCAGGCTCGCGAGCAGCTGGCGCAGCGGCGGAGCCTCGACCGATTCCAGGCGGATCGGGCCCGGGTCCGCCGGGCGCGGGGTCCCGCGCGCCGCCGCCTCGACCGCGTCGCAGCCCGCGCCCTGCAGCCGCCGCGCCCGCTCCACCGCCTCGCGCTGCTGCGGCGTCGGGTTCTGCGGGTCGAGCGGCGAGGAGAACGGGAGGAACGCCTGGCGCAGCGAGAGGATGGTCGCCATCTCCCGCCCGCTCTCGCGCCTCTGGCGCAGCGCGACGATCTGCCAGCCCCCCGCGACGCGGACCGGGTTGGTGACCGCGCCGACCGGCATCTGTGCCACGATCCGCGCCACCTCCGGATCGAGCTGCTCGGGCCGGACCCAGCCGAGGTCGCCGCCCTGCAGCGCGCTCTGCGCCTGGCTGAACTGGGTGGCGGCGATGGCGAAGGGCGTGCCGCGGCGGAGCTGGGCCACCACCTCCTCGACGAAGCGCCGGGTCTGCTCCGCGCGCGCCGGGTCCTCGACGGGGATGAAGATCTCGGAGAGGAGGTATTCGGGCTGGCCCTCGCGCGCCCTGGCCGCCTCGATGTACTCGCGCACCTCGCTCTCGCTCGGCTCCGCCTGGGAGCCGAGCAGGCGCCGGATCAGGCGCGCCCAGCCGATCTGCACGCGGATCTGGTCGTAGAGCACGCGCGGCTCCACCCCCGCGCGCTGGAGCTGCGCGCGCAGGCCCCCGGGCGGGAGGTTGTTGCGCTGCTCGATCTCGCGGATCGTCTCCGCGATCTCGTTGTCCATGACCGGGATGCGGCGGCGCTGCACCTCCTGCATGCGCAGGCGCTCGTCGATCAGCAGCCGCAGCACTTGGTCGTTGAGCCCGTCGAGCGCCTGGGCGCTGACGGGCAGGCCGGCGCTGATGGCGAACAGCCGGCGGCGGCCCTCGATGTCGTTGCGGGTGACGACGTCGCCATTGACCACGGCGACGATGCGGTTGCTGGCCGCCTGCGCCGCCGCCGGCGCGGGCAGGAGCAGGGCCGCGGCGGCGAGCGCCCCCGCCGGCGGCGCGGCGGCGAGCAGCAGGGCGAGCAGCGCCCGGGGCGCGGTCGGGCGGGGGCCGGCGAGGAGGGGCGGCGGGCGCGTCATGACGCTCCCTCTTGGCGCGGCCGGCGCGGCCGGGCAAGGCCGAATGCGCGGGCGGCCCGCCCCGGGGCGGAGGCCGGCCTCACCCCGGGCCGGACGGCGGCGCGGCGAAGGTGACCAGTTCGGCGCCCTCCTCCACCATCTCGTCCACCCCGTACGAAACCGCCGCGATGACGCCCGCGACCGGGGCGCGGAGGGTGAGCTCCATCTTCATCGCCTCGATCACCACCAGCGGGGCGTTCCGCTCCACCCGCTCGCCCGGCCGGACGAGCACGCGCGTCACCCGCCCCGGGATCGGCGCGGTGACGCGCTCGCTGCCGGCGGTCTCGGCGCGCGGCGGGGCGAGCGGGTCCTCGAGCCGCACCGTGTGCTCGCCGTGCCCGGCGAGGAACAGGGTGAACTCCACCCCCTGCCGCGCCACGCTGAGGCGGCGCGCCACGCCGTCGAGGACCAGGCGCAGCCCGCCTTCCGCGTCCTCCTCCAGCGCCGCCCGCACCGGCGGCCCGTCCGGCAGGTCGAGGCGGACGCTGCCGTCCGGCAGCGGATGGCTGCGCAGGACGAGCGTCGCGCCGCCGCCGTGGCGCAGGTGCAGGTCCTGGTAGCCGTCGCCGTTCAGCCGCCAGGCGTCCGTCTCCGCCCAGGGCGAGAAGGGATCGCCGCTGCTCCGCGCCGCCGCCGTGATCGCCGCGCGCTGGTCGCGCAGCGCGGCGAGCGCCGCGGCCGCCCACACCGCCGCGGGCACCGCCGCGGGCTCCGCCGCCGGCAGCAGCGCCGCGGCGTGGCGGGCGATGAAGCCGGTGTCGAGCTCGCCCGCGGCGAAGGCCGGGTGGGCGGCGATGGCGCGCAGCAGACCGAGATTGGTGCGCACGCCGACCACCTCGTACTCGCCGAGCGCGGCGACGAGGCGGCGCAGCGCCGCCGGCCGGTCCTCCCCCCAGACGATCAGCTTGGCGATCATCGGGTCGTAGTGCGGCGTGATGGCGTCGCCCTCGCGCACGCCGGTGTCCACGCGCACCCGGCCCGGCACCTCGCGCGGCTGGCGCAGATGCACGAGCCGGCCGGTCGAGGGCAGGAAGTCGCGCGCCGGGTCTTCCGCATAGACGCGCGCCTCGATGGCGTGGCCGCGGAGCGCGAGGCGCTCGGGCGGCAGCGGCAGCGGCTCCCCGGCGGCGACGCGGATCTGCCATTCCACCAGGTCGAGGCCGGTCACCATCTCCGTCACCGGATGCTCGACCTGCAGGCGGGTGTTCATCTCCATGAAGTAGAAGGCGTCGCCCTCGGCGATGAACTCCACCGTCCCGGCGCCGACGTAGCCGACGGCGCGCGCCGCCGCGACCGCCGCCTCCCCCATCGCCTGCCGGCGCGCCGGGTCCATGCCCGGCGCCGGCGCCTCCTCGACGATCTTCTGGTGGCGGCGCTGGATCGAGCAGTCGCGCTCGAACAGCGAGACGATGTTGCCGCGGGTGTCGGCGAACACCTGGATCTCGATGTGGCGCGGGCGGGCGAGGTACTTCTCGATCAGCACGCGGTCGTCGCCGAAGGAGGAGGCCGCCTCGCGCTGCGCGCCGGCGAGCGCCTCGGCGAGGTCCGCCGCGCGCTCGACCACGCGCATGCCCTTGCCGCCGCCGCCGGCGCTCGCCTTGATCAGCACCGGGTAGCCGATGCGTGCCGCGGCCGCGGCGAGCGTGGCGAGGTCCTGCGCCTCGCCGTGGTAGCCGGGCACCAGCGGCACGCCGGCGCGCTCCATCAGCGCCTTGGCCGCGGCCTTGGAGCCCATGGCGCGGATCGCCGCGGCCGGCGGGCCGATGAAGACGATCCCGGCCCGCGCGCAGGCCTCGGCGAACTCGGCGTTCTCCGAGAGGAAGCCGTAGCCGGGGTGGATCGCCTCGGCGCCCGCGCGCCGCGCCACGTCGAGGATGGCCTCGATCGAGAGATAGCTCTGCCGCGCCGGCGCCGGCCCGATCGGCCAGGCCTCGTCGGCGAGCCGGGTGTGCCGGGCGCCGGCGTCCGCCTCGGAATAGACCGCGACGGTGGCGATGCCGAGCCGCCGGGCGGTGGCGATCACCCGGCAGGCGATCTCGCCGCGGTTGGCGATGAGGATCTTGCCGAACACGCCGCGCCTCACATCCGGAACAGGCCGAAGCGCGTCTCGGGGATCGGCGCGTTGAGCGCCGCCGAGAGGCAGAGCGCGAGCACGCGGCGCGTGTCCGCCGGGTCGATCACCCCGTCGTCCCACAGCCGCGCGGTGGAGTAGTAGGGATGGCCCTGGGTCTCGTACTGCGCGCGGATCGGCGCCTTGAACGCCTCCTCCTGCTCGGCCGGCCAGGCGCCGCCGCGCGCCTCGATGGCGTCGCGCCGGATGGTGGCGAGCACGCTCGCCGCCTGCTCGCCGCCCATCACGCTGATCCGCGCGTTGGGCCACATCCAGAGGAAACGCGGCGAGTAGGCGCGGCCGCACATGCCGTAGTTGCCGGCGCCGAAGCTGCCGCCGATGATCACCGTGAACTTCGGCACCGCCGCCGTCGCCACCGCTGTCACCAGCTTCGCCCCGTCCTTGGCGATGCCGCCCGCCTCGTAGCGCTTCCCGACCATGAAGCCGGTGATGTTCTGCAGGAACACGAGCGGGATGCCGCGCTGGGCGCAGAGCTCGATGAAATGGGCGCCCTTCTGCGCGCTCTCCGAGAACAGGATGCCGTTGTTGGCGAGGATGCCGACCGGATAGCCCCAGATGTGCGCGAAGCCGGTCACCAGCGTCGGGCCGTAGAGCCGCTTGAACTCGTCGAATTCGCTGTCGTCCACGATGCGCGCGATCACCTCGCGCACCTCGTAGGGCTGGCGGAGGTCCGCCGGCACCACGGCGTAGAGCTCCTCCGCCGGGTAGCGCGGCGGCCGCGGCGCGCGCAGCGCGAGGGAGGGGCGCTTCTCCCGGTTGAGCGAGGCGACGATGCGCCGCGCGATGCCGAGCGCGTGGGCGTCGTTCTCGGCGTAGTGGTCGGTGACGCCGGAGACGCGGCTGTGCAGGTCGGCGCCGCCCAGCTCCTCGGCCGTGACGACCTCGCCGGTCGCCGCCTTCACCAGCGGCGGGCCGCCGAGGAAGATCGTGCCCTGGTTGCGCACGATCACCGTCTCGTCCGACATCGCCGGCACGTAGGCCCCGCCTGCGGTGCAGGAGCCCATCACCACCGCGATCTGCGGGATCCCCTGCGCCGACATGGTGGCCTGGTTGTAGAAGATGCGGCCGAAATGGTCGCGGTCGGGGAACACCTCGTCCTGGCTCGGCAGGTGCGCCCCGCCCGAATCCACCAGGTAGATGCAGGGCAGCCGGTTCTGCAGCGCGATCTCCTGCGCGCGCAGGTGCTTCTTGACCGTGATCGGGTAGTAGGTGCCGCCCTTCACCGTCGCGTCGTTGGCGACGATCACGCATTCGCGGCCGGAGACGCGGCCGATCCCGGTGATGATCCCGGCCGAGGGCACCTCGCCGCCATACATGCCGTGCGCCGCGAGCTGCCCGATCTCCAGGAAGGGCGAGACCGGATCTATCAGCGCCCGCACGCGGTCGCGCGGCAGCAGCTTGCCGCGCGCGAGGTGCCGCCGCCGCGCCTCCTCCCCGCCGCCGAGCCGCACGCGGTCGGCGAGCGCGCGCAGCTCGGCCACCAGCGCCCGCATCGCCGCGGCGTTGGCCTCGGCCTCCGGGGCGCGGGGGTCGAACGCGGTCTCGAGCACCGGCACGGGGGCGCCCCTCAGCCCGCCGGCGGGCGGGGCCGGGCGGCGGCGCGCTGCAGCAGGCGCAGCGCCGAGGCGGCGAGCAGCAGCTTCAGCGCGTCGCCGAGCAGGAAGGGATAGAGCCCCGCCGCCAGCGTCTTCTGCACGTCCTTGAGCCAGGCGGCGTGGAGCCAGAGCAGCCCGGGCAGGAAGATCAGCGCCTCGCCGAGCAGCAGGGCGCCGAGCAGGCCCGGCCAGCGCCGCGTCCAGCCGCGCTGCGCGGCCCAGCCCACGGCGGCGGCGGCGAGCAGGAAGCCGACCAGGTAGCCGAAGGTCGGCCCGCCGAAGGCGAGCGCCTTGCCGCCCGCGAGCACGGGCAGGCCCGCCGCCGCCCCGGCGAGATAGGCGAACACGGTGAGGGCGCCGAGGCGGGCGCCGAGGCTCGCGCCGAGCAGCAGCACCGCGAAGGTCTGCATCGTCATCGGCACCGGCCACATCGGCACCCGGATCCAGGCCGAGGCGGCGAGCAGGGCGAAGCCCGCGCCCACCGCCACCGCGTCGCGCGCGATCCCGCCCCGCGGCCACAGCGTGGCCAGGGGAAGCGCCAGTCCATCGCCTCGGTCCTGCATCGTCTCGCTCCGTCAGTCGCTCAGGCAGTCTCGTGGAACAGCTCGCGCCCGATCAGCATGCGGCGGATCTCGCTCGTCCCGGCGCCGATCTCGTAGAGCTTGGCGTCGCGCAGCAGCCGCCCGGTCGGGTAGTCGTTGATGTAGCCGTTGCCGCCCAGCGCCTGGATCGCCTCCAGCGCCATCCAGGTCGCCTTCTCGGCGGCGTAGAGGATCGCCCCGGCGGCGTCCTTGCGCGTCGTCCGCCCGCGGTCGCACGCCTTCGCCACCGCGTACACGTAGGCGCGGCAGGCGCTCATCGTCGTGTACATGTCGGCGAGCTTGCCCTGCATGAGCTGGAACTCGCCGATCGGCTGGCCGAACTGCCGGCGCTGGTGCACGTAGGGCAGCACCACGTCCAGGCAGGCCCGCATGATGCCGAGCGGCCCGCCGGCGAGCACCGCGCGCTCGTAGTCGAGCCCGCTCATCAGCACGTTCACGCCGCGGCCGACCTCGCCGAGCACGTTCTCCTCCGGCACCTCGCAGTCGGCGAAGACCAGCTCGCAGGTGTTGGAGCCGCGCATGCCGAGCTTGTCGAGCTTCGGTCCGGTGGAGAAGCCCTTGAAGCCCTTCTCGACCAGGAAGGCCGTGATGCCGCGCGGCCCCGCCGCCGGGTCGGTCTTGGCATAGACCACCAGCACGTCCGCGTCCGGCCCGTTGGTGATCCACATCTTGCTGCCGTTGAGCACGTAGCGGTCGCCGCGCTTCTCGGCGCGCAGGCGCATGCCCACCACGTCCGAGCCCGCCCCCGGCTCGCTCATCGCCAGCGCCCCGACATGCTCGCCGGAGATCAGCTTCGGCAGGTAGCGGCGCTTCTGCGCCTCGGTCCCGTTGCGGCGGATCTGGTTGACGCAGAGGTTGGAGTGCGCGCCATAGGAGAGGCCGACCGAGGCCGAGGCGCGGCTGATCTCCTCCATCGCCACCACGTGCTCGAGGTAGCCCATCCCGGCGCCGCCATACTCCTCCTCGACGGTGATGCCGAGCAGGCCGAGGTCGCCGAGCTTGCGCCAGAGGTCGGCGGGGAACGCGTTGCTGCGGTCGATCTCGGCCGCACGCGGGGCGATCTCCGCGGCGGCGAAGGCGGCGACCTGCGCGCGCAGCGCCTCGGCGGTCTCGCCGAGGTCGAAATCGAGTGCCTGGAAGCTGTCGGACATGGCGGCGTGCCCCTTCCCTGGCACCGGATTACCGCGCCCCGCCCCGCCTCGTCACCTGGGGGCCGGGCGCGCGTCGTTCCCCTCCCCGCCGCCGCGCCGGCGCCGCTCGATCTCGCGCCAGCGCGCGACGTTGCGGTTGTGCTCCTCCAGCGTCCGGGCGAAGAGGTGGCCGCCCTGGCCGTCGGCGACGAAGTAGAGCTCGTCCGTCTCCGCCGGCCGCGTCGCGGCGCGCAGGGAGTCGCGGCCCGGCGCGGCGATCGGCCCCGGCGGCAGGCCGCGCACGCGGTAGGTGTTGAAGGGGTGCTCGCGCTCGAGGTCGGCGCGCACCAGCGGCCGGTCGAGCGCCGCGCCCTCGCCGGCGGCGTAGGCCACCGTCGGGTCGGACTGCAGCGGCATCCCCCGCCGCAGCCGGTTGAGGAAGACGGCGGCGACGCGCGGCCGCTCCTCCGGCTTCGCCGTCTCGCGCTCGACGATCGAGGCGAGGATCAGTGCCTCGCGCGGGCTGGCGAGCGGCAGGTCCGGGTCGCGCTGCTCCCAGGCGGCGGCGAGCGCCTCGGCCATCGCCCGTTCGGCGCGGCGGACGAGGGAGGCGCGCGCGTCGCCCCACTGGTAGGCATAGGTCTCGGGCAGCAGCGCGCCCTCGGCCAGCTGCGGCACCTCGCCGGTCAGCCCCTCGGCGCGCTCGAGGAGATCGGCGATCTGGACCGCGGTGAGCCCCTCCGGGATGGTCAGCCGGCGCTGCACGGGCCGCGCATGGCGCAGGATCTCCAGCACCTCGCGCAGCGAGGCGCCGGCCGGGAAGGCGAACTCGGCGGCGCGGAGCGGACCCCGGCCGCGGGTCAACCAGGCGGCGAGGACGAAGGCGCGCGCATCGCGGATCACGCCGCGCTCGGCGAGGGTGGCGGCGATCCGCCCGGTCCCGCCCGAGGGGACGACGATCTGCGCCGGCTCGGCGAGGGGCCCGGGGGCGAGCCAGAGGCCGCGCGCGTACCAGGCCGCGCCCGCGGCGAGCCCGGCGAGCACCGGGAGGGCGATCAGGAGGCAACGAAGGGCGCGCATCGTGGCGGCTTTCGCGGGCCAGGGGCGACGGGGGCGGCGGGCCCGCCCGCGGGGCGGACCGCCCCTGCCCGCTTGCGCGTGGCGCGCCGGCAGGTGAATCGCGCGGGACGCCTCCGGCGCGAGGCCAAGCGCAGGCGGGAGCGCGGGCCTCGCCCCGCGCCCCTCGGAAGGACGGATCCCCGCCTCCCCGCCCGCGGGAGCGGCGGGGGCGGCTCGCGCCTCAGGGCGCAGCGCGGAAGACGATGCTGGCGTTGGTGCCGCCGAAGCCGAAGCTGTTGGAGAGCGCCACCCTGATCGGCCGCTCCTGCGCCTGCAGCGCCACGCGGTCGATCGGGCTCTCGCGGCTCGGCTTCTCCAGGTTCAGCGTCGGCGGCGCCACCCGGTCGCGGATGGCGAGGATCGAGAAGATCCCCTCCACCGCCCCGGCCGCCCCGAGCAGGTGCCCGATCGCCGACTTGGTGGAGGACATCGCCAGCCGCTTCGCGTCCTCACCCCAGAGACGCTCCACCGCGGCGAGCTCGAGGTCGTCGCCGAGCGGGGTCGAGGTGCCGTGGGCGTTGACGTACTGCACGTCCCCCGGCGCGAGGCGCGCGCTGCGGAGCGCGTTGCGCATGGCGCGGAAGGCGCCGTCGCCGTCCTCTGAGGGGGCCGTGATGTGGTAGGCGTCGCCGGACATGCCGTAGCCGATCACCTCGGCGTAGATCTTGGCGCCGCGCCTCTTCGCGTGCTCCAGCTCCTCGAGCACCAGCACGCCCGCGCCCTCGCCCATGACGAAGCCGTCGCGGCCCTCGTCCCAGGGGCGCGAGGCCCTGGTCGGGGTGTCGTTGTAGGCGGTGGAGAGGGCGCGCGAGGCGCAGAAGCCGGCCATGCCGATCTCGCACACCGCCGCCTCCGCCCCGCCGGCGATCATCACGTCGGCGTCGCCGAGCGCGATCAGCCGCGCCGCGTCGCCGAGCGCGTGCACGCCGGTGGCGCAGGCCGTCACCACCGAATGGTTCGGCCCCTTGAAGCCGTACCGGATGCTGACCTGGCCGGAGGCGAGGTTGATCAGCGCGCTCGGGATGAAGAAGGGCGAGATCCGCTTCGCCTTGCCGGCCGCCACCTGCAGCGAGGCGTCGTAGATCGTCGGCAGGCCGCCGATGCCGGAGCCGATCAGCACGCCGGTGGCGCAGCGGTCCTCCTCGCTCTCCGGGCGCCAGCCGGAATCCTCCACCGCCTCCTCGGCGGCGACCATGGCGAGCTGGATGAACCGGTCCATCTTCTTCTGGTCCTTGACCGGGATCCACTCGTTGATGTCGAGCTTCCCCTCGGCCCTGGACCCCGCCGGCACCTGGCCCGCGATCTTGGCGGGCAGCGCGCTGACGTCGAAGGACTGGATGGCGGAGATTCCGCTCTCGCCGGCCAGCAGGCGGCGCCAGACATGCTCGACGCCGACCCCGAGCGGGCAGGCGATCCCCATGCCGGTGACGACCACGCGCCGCGGCGATCCGCCGTTCTGGAACACGCTCGGAGCCCCCCTCGTCGGCTGTCCTGGCTGGCTCGTGCTTGACTGGCGTCCGCTGCAGGCCGCCCCGGGCGTCGCCCGCCCGCCTCAGGCGGCCTTCTGCTTCTCGATGTACTCGATCGCGTCCTTGACGGTGGTGATCTTCTCGGCGGCGTCGTCCGGGATCTCGATGCCGAACTTCTCCTCGAACGCCATCACCAGCTCGACCGTGTCGAGGCTGTCGGCGCCGAGGTCGTCGATGAAGGACGCCTCCGGGGTCACCTTCGATTCCTCAACGCCGAGGTGCTCGATAACGATCTGCTTCACCTGCTCGGCGATGTCGCTCATCGGATTCGATCTCTCCTGCTGCCGGTCCCGGTCCGCCCGGAATCGCCCCCCTGGGGTCCCCGCGGCGGGCGGGGCCTTAGCATGGAAGGCCGACGGGGCCTAGGCGGTGTTTGGCGTCCCGCGCCCCCGTCGGCAAGGCCCGCGGACCGCCGGCGCGGCGGCGCGCCGGCGCCGCGTGGCCGGCAGGACACGGTTCGCGGCGGGAACGATGCCGGCGCCCGAGGGCCGGGCGCGGGGGCGCGCGCCGGCCGTGCCGATTCGGCCCCGTCCGCGTCCCGCGCGCGGGGCGCGGACGGGAGCGCGGGGCGAGGGCGCGGCGCGGGCGTCCCGTCCCCGGCCAGGCCGGGAAGGGAAAGCCCGGCCCGTCCGCCCGCCGCCACCGGCGCGGCACACGCGGCGCGCAGGGAAACGGCGGGCCGCAGCACCGCGCGGCCCGGACTCAGGAGCGGCCGGCGCGCTGGCGATCACGCTCCGCGCGCAGGATCAGGAGCAGGCCGACCAGCATGACGCTGAACGCGGCCACGGTCGGCGCCCGCAGCGCATACGCGACGGCCGCCACGACCGCCGCCGCGGCGGCAGCGGCCAGGCTGTTCTCCTTGAGCCAGTTCCAGATCTCGGCTCCCGACATGAGGACGTTCCCTCCGCGGCCGTTCGGGCCCTTGCGGCGCCACGCGGCGCCGGCGCGATTTAAAGTTCGCGTAATGCACAAGTCAACTTGGAGCAAGGGGCAGCGCGCCCTGGCCGCCGCCGGCCCGGACCGGCGCGGCCGGCCCCGTGGCCGCGGCGGCGAAGCGCCGCCGGCGCCGCGCGCGCGACGAGGGGAGCGCTAGATGACCGTTCGGCAATGCGGCGGAAAGCCCGCCCGCCGCCGCGCCACCCGACCGCGAACCGCCTTCGCGCGGCGCAGGGACGGCCGGTGCGCGCCGCGCACGCGGGGCAGGCGTGATGCAGCAGACCGTCGCGAGGCGCGGCGACGAGGACACCGCACGGGGCGGAGCGGCCGCGAATGGCACCGCGCCAAGAGGCGGGGGGCGAGACGCAGCCGCGCGCCTGCGGGCCGGCCCCGCGCGCGGACCTTGCCCCGTGGCGGCAGGACGCCTTTGCGCCCGGAGAGCGGCGGTCCTGCCGCCGCGGGGAGCCGCCCGTCATCGGACGCGGCCGCAGACGCGCCTGCCGCGCCCCCGCCCCCTCCCCCGCCTCGCAGTCGTTAGCCCGCTGCGCGACCGGAAGGGAGCCGAAGGGAGCCGCGCGGGGGGCAGCCCCGCGGCGACGGCTAGGCACCGGGACGCACGCGGGGGCGGCCGGCTCAGATCATCGCCATGCCGCCGTTGACGTGCAGCGTCTGGCCCGTCACCCACGCGGCCTCCTCGCTGGCGAGATAGACCACCGCCGCCGCCACGTCCTCCGGCGCGCCCATCCGTCCCACCGGGATGCGCGCGAGAAGCGCCTGGCGCTGCGCCTCGCCCAGCGCGTCGGTCATCGCGGTCTTGACGAAGCCGGGGGCGACCACGTTGACCGTGATGTTGCGGCTCGCCACCTCCTGCGCCAGCGACTTGCTCATGCCGATCAGCCCGGCCTTGGCCGCGGCGTAGTTCGCTTGGCCGGCATTGCCGGTGACGCCGACGATCGAGGCGATCGAGATCACCCGCCCCCAGCGCCTCTTCATCATCCCGCGCAGCGCCGCGCGGGCGAGGCGGAAGGGCGCGTTCAGGTCCACCTCCAGCACCGCCTGCCAGTCGGCGTCGCCCATGCGCAGCGCCAGCATGTCGCGCGTAAGCCCGGCGTTGTTGACCAGGATGTCGAGCGCGCCGAGCGAGCGCTCCACCTGCTCGACCAGCGCCGCCGGCGCCGCCGGGTCGGAGAGGTTGGCGGGGGCGATCAGCGCGCCCTCGCCCAGTTCGGTGGCGAGCGCCTCCAGCGCGTCGCGCCGCGTGCCGGAGAGCGCGACCGCGGCGCCCTGGCGGTGCAGCGCGCGCGCGATGGCGGCGCCGATGCCCCCCGAGGCGCCGGTGACGAGCGCGACCTTTCCCTCAAGACGGAACATGCCCGGTCCTCCTCGGCGCGCCGCCGCGCGCAGCCCCATCCGCTCAGAGCGACTTCAGGAACGCCTCGACCTCGGCCGGCGTGCCGACCGCCGAGGCCGCCGCCTCCGGCACGAGGCGCTTCGTCAGCCCGGTCAGCACCTTCCCCGCGCCGAGCTCGACGAACCGGTCGCAGCCCATCGCCGCCATCGCCTGCACCGATTCGCGCCAGCGCACGGTGCCGGTGACCTGGCGCACCAGCAGCTCCCGGATCTCCGCCGGGTCGGTCGCCTTGGCGGCGGTGACGTTGGCGACGACCGGCACGAGGGGGACGCGGATCGTCACCTGCGCCAGCGCCTCGGCCATCGCCTCCGCCGCCGGGGCCATCAGCGCGCAATGGAAGGGCGCCGAGACCGGGAGCAGCATGGCGCGCCGGACGCCCTCGGCCCTGGCGATCTCGACCGCGCGCTCCACCGCGGCCTTGTGGCCGGAGATCACGACCTGGCCGCCGCCGTTGTCGTTCGCCGCCTCGACCACCTCGCGCGCGCCGGTCTCCGGGTCCTCGGCCGCCCGGGCGCAGATGGCGCGGGCCTGGTCGAGCTCGGCGCCGAGCAGCGCCGCCATCGCGCCGGTGCCGGGCGGCGTCGCCTGCTGCATCGCCTCCCCGCGCAGGCGCAGGAGCCGCGCCGCGTCGGCGAGGTCGAAGGCGCGCGCCGCGGTCAGCGCGCTGTATTCGCCGAGCGAGTGCCCGGCCACGAGCGCGACGCGCGCGGCGAGGTCGAAGCCGCCCTCGCGCTCGAGCACGCGCAGCGCCGCGACCGAGACGGCCATCAGCGCCGGCTGGGCGTTGGCGGTGAGGGTCAGCTCCTCGGCCGGCCCCTCGAACATCAGGCGCGACAGGTTCTGCCGCAGCGCCTCGTCCACCTCCTCGAACACCTCGCGCGCGGCGGGGAAGGCGGCGGCGAGATCGCGGCCCATGCCGGGGGCCTGGCTGCCCTGGCCGGGGAAGAGGAAGGCGAGCGCCATGCGCGGGTGGTCCTGCGGTCCTGGGTTGCGTGCGACGGGCGGGAGGGGGCGCGGCCGTTTGGCGCTCCGGCCGCGCGCTTGTCAACCGTCCGTGAGGACGCCGCCCCCGCCGTGCGGGGCGCGGCCGCGGCACCGGCCGCTTCCGGCGCTCCGCGCCGCGCCGGCCGGCCTTGCCGCGGCCGCCGCCCCGTGCTTAACCCCCGCCCTTCCCTGCCGGCGCGCGGAGGCATCGCGCGCCGGCTATGCCCGCTGGCGCGCCGCCCCCGGCACGCCCCCGGGCCGAGACAGCCAGAGGGAGATCCGATGCCGCTCTACGAATGCGTGTTCCTCGCGCGCAGCGAGGTCACACCCCAGCAGGTGGAGGCCATCGCCGACCAGATGGCCGCCGTCCTCGCCGAGCGCGGCGGCGAGGTGCGCAAGCGCGAATACTGGGGCCTGCGCGGCCTTGCCTACCGCATCAAGAAGAACCGCAAGGCCCACTACATGCTGCTCGGCATCGCCGCCGAGCCGCCGGCGATGCAGGAGGTCGAGCGCCAGCTTCGCCTCAACGAGGACGTGCTGCGCTCCCTCACCGTCCGCGTCGAGGCGCTCGAGGAAGGCCCCTCCGCCATCATCGCCCGGCGCGGCGAGGAGCGCGGCGAGCGCGGCTTCCGCGGCCCGCGCCCGGCCGGGCGCTTCGCCTCCGGCCGCGCCCCGCGCGGCGACGACCGCGAGGAGTTCCGCGCCCGCCCGCGCGACGAGGCCGACCCCGCCGCGCCGGCCGGCGCCGTCCTGGAGGAGTAGATCCGCGCCATGTCCGAGACCTTCGAGATCGGCCCCGCCAGCCGCCGCCCCGCCGTCGGCGCGCGGCGGCCCTTCTACCGGCGCCGCAAGTCCTGCCCCTTCTCGGGCCCCCACGCGCCGCGCATCGACTACAAGGACGTGCGCCTGCTGTCGCGCTTCCTCTCCGAGCGCGGCAAGATCGTGCCGAGCCGCATCACCGCGGTGAGCGCCAAGCGGCAGCGGGAGCTGGCGCTGGCGATCAAGCGGGCGCGCTTCCTTGCCCTGCTCCCCTACGTGATCAACGACTGAGGGCGCGCGGCCGGCCGCCGGCCGGCCGGGGCGGGCGCGCGGGCACGGGCGCGCGACGATGGCGGTGAGGACGGCGGACGCCATGAGCGGCAGCACCGGCGGCGGAGGCGGCGGGGGGATCGGCGCCCTGACCGGCGATCCGCGCTGGCTCGCGGCCGGGGCCGGCGGCCTGCTCGCCGCCGTCGCGGCGCTGTGGGCCATGCGCGGCCTGCCGCTCGGCGGGCTGGTGCTGTGGCTGTCGCCGCTGCCGATCCTGCTCGCCGGGCTCGGCTTCGGGACCGGCGCCGCGGCGGGCGCCCTGGCCGTGGCGACCGCGGCGCTCGCCCTCGCCGCCGAGGGGCTGCCGGTGCTGGTCTTCCTCGCCGGCTTCGGCCTGCCCGCGCTGCTGCTGGTCGCGCTCGGCCTGCGCCGGGGGCGGCTCCGCCTGGCCGCACCCTTCGCCCTGCTCGGCCTCTGGCCGGCGGCGCTGACGCTCGCCCTCGGCCTCGCCTTTGCCGACGCGCCGGGCGGGCTCACGGGCGCGACGCGCCGCCTGCTCGAGGTCTCCTTCGCCCGCAGCGGGATCGCCCTGCCGGAGGAGGCGCTCGCCGTGGCGGCGCGGCTCAAGCCGGCGATGCTCGGCCTCCTCCTCGCCGTCGCCCTGGCGGCGGAGACGGCGCTCGCGCAACGGCTGCTCGCCCGCGCCGGCCTCGCCCTCGCCCCCACCCCGCGCTGGAGCGTCGCGGCGCGGCTGCCGGGCTGGTATCCCGCGCTGCCGGCCCTCGCCTTCCTCTGGTGGGCGGTGGCGCCGGAAGGGCTCGGGCTCGCCGTGGGGCTGGCGCTCCTGGTGCCGGCGTTCCTCCAGGGCCTGGCGGCGTTCCATGCCGCCTGGCCCCCGGGCCGGCCGGGGCGGCGGGCGATGCTCGCCGCGCTCTACGCGGCGCTCCTGTTTCCCATGACCTCGACCCTGGCCGTGCTCTCGGTCACGGCGTTCGGTCTCATCGTGCAATGGTGGCGGCATCCCGGCGGCAGCGCCGCCGGCCCGCCCGGTTCCGGAGGCACTCCCACATGATCGAAGTCATCCTGCTGCAGCGCGTCGAGAAGCTCGGCCAGATGGGCGAGGTGGTGAAGGTGAAGCCGGGCTACGCCCGGAACTACCTCCTTCCCCAGGGCAAGGCGATCCGCGCCACCAAGGAGAATCTCGAACGCTTCGAGCGCGAGCGCGCCCAGCTCGAGGCGCAGAACCTCAGGCGCCGCGAGGAGGCCGAGCGCGTCGCCGAGCGCGTCGCCGGCCTCTCCGTCGTGCTGATCCGCGCCGCCGGCGAGAGCGGCAGCCTCTACGGCTCGGTCACCGCGCGCGACATCGCCGAGGCCTGCAAGGCGGCGGGCCTCACCATCGGCCGCCAGCAGGTGCTGCTCGACCAGCCGATCAAGGCGCTCGGCCTCTGGCACGTGCGCGTGCAGCTGCACCCGGAGGTCGTGATCACCGTCACCGTGAACGTCGCGCGCAGCCCCGAGGAGGCCGAGCGCCAGGCGCGCGGCGAGGCGGCGCCGGCCGAGGCGGCCGAGGAGGCGGCGAGCCTCGAGGAGCAGCTCGCCGCCGAGCTGGGAGGCGAG
>NZ_JAHZUY010000059.1 GCF_019458025.1 Caldovatus aquaticus
CCGGGCACCTACCGGCGCGATCGGCGAAGTGTCGGGGCGCTGCAACGTAGTCCCGCAAACCGGCTCGCTCCGCGAGGCGTCGCAGCCGGCGCGCATTCTCATAGATGGTGGAGCGGTGCAGGCCGGCCTCGGCGGATGCTGCGCGCAGATTTGGCATCAGCAGCAGATCGCAGCAGCGCCGCAGGGCCGGCGGCAGCCCTCCGATGAAGCGCCTGACGTCGATAGCGAGCGCCTGGTCGGCTTCCGTGTCCGCCTGCCGATCGACGAGGGTGTCGGCCAGCGCTGACCGATCGGCGCCGTCGTTGCCTGCGTCGAGGCTGAGGAGCTGGCGCTCCGCCCGCAGGCGGGCCGTCGAATTCAGCAGCGTGGCGACGCTATGGGAGACGACGCGATCCGCGAAGGTCGCGAAGCTCGCGCGGCTGGGGTCGAAGGCATCGCGCCGGCGCCATAGATCGACAAAGAGATCCTGCGCGATGTCGTCGGCATCCATGCCGGGGATGCGGCCCTGTCGGTCCAGACGCCTCGCGGTGTTGCGGATATTCTTGAGGATGCGCGCGTCGAGTGCCGCTTCCCGGGTAGGCTGCTCCATGGTCCTTCGCCGTCGATCGAGGACGGGCTCGCGGCCCGATCGATCGCGACCGGCGAAATTTCACGGGGAGGGCTGGGATCGGTGCCGGCGGCTGAGGCGGCTAACGGCGGAACGGCGCGGAGTCATGGCGCTGAGAGCGAAGAAAAAAGTTCGCTTGGCGGGCGCGGTCACCGACGAAATTTCATCGGCGGCGGGGACCGCGCTCCCCGACGGGACGCTCATCCCTGATGATGAAGCGGGCGACGTATGCCCTCCGCGTGACATCCCACGGGAGCGGATCCTCGGCGAGACCGAATGCGTCGCGTAGGTGCTTGGAGAGATGCTCCTTCTGCTTTCTGAAGCTTGCCTCCTTGGACCTGTCACGGACCGAGATCGCACCGCCCAACTCTGCCAGGGAGACCAGAAGTGTCCATGCCAGGGTAGGATGGTTGTTCTTGGCGCTTCGCATCCCGAGATCGCCAGGGTCGAGTTGGCGGGACCAACCGGGAGTCCTGCAGACCAGCGTTGCCGAACTGGTGAGCAGGAAGGTGATCTGCTCCCAGCGGGTCCCTGGTGGCAGCCGGAGGGACGGCGCATTCGGCTGCGCCTTGATGCGGGTGTCCAGCGCACCCCGGATCGGCGCAAGAAGGATGGCCGGTGGCTGGAGCGCCTCAAACCCGTTGGCCCCGAGCCCCATGGCTTCGGACAGTGGGATCACCTGGTGGCCGGCAGCCACCAACCGGGCCTGAACCGGTGCGGGCAGCGACGAAGGGCGTGGAACCAGCACGACGCTGCCAGCTGGATCGAGGCCTGCCGCCCTCAGCTCATCCTCGGCGAGCGGATCCGCCGGGCCCGGAAGCGCCAGGAGGATCGGAGATGCCAAGCCGGCGGCAAGAGCGTGCCGCCCGACCAGCATCACCCTCCCCGAGCCAACGGAGCGATCGGCAGGCTCGGCGTCGAAGGCACGCGCGAGTTCGCGCAGCAGCTTCGCGCGATCGAGCGCGAGGATGGTGACGTCGGCTGCTCTCAGATCGAGCGCATCGCACATCCGGGGGCGGGAGCCGCAGACGGCACGGATTGCGCCGTTGGTGCCGGTGACGACCCGCCGCGGGCAGCCATCGCCGCCGGGATACGGGCACATGACCGACGTCGTCCGGCGGCCGGTACTCTTGAGGTAGGGCTCGATGTCACGCCATTCGGCGCCGAGGACGTCGGTCCAATCCAGGCGGTCGGTCGCTGCGCCGGGAACCTCGTCAAGCGCCTTCCAGAACCGCCGTAGCCGCTTCATCGTCGTCCGCGCCCTGGGTCGCCAGGATGAAGCCCCTGTTCCTGAGCCAACGCTCGACGAGTTCGCTGTCCTCGTTCCGCTCGTACCTGGCGATGCCCGGCGGTCGGACCGTCACCGAGCGTTCCTTCTCGGAACCTTCGAACTTGACCTTGAATGTGGCGCCGACGAGGCGTCCGCCGGAAAGGCCGGGCGCGCCCCGCGCCGCGAGCGCGGCGAAGAGGTTCTCCGCTCTGCGAACCTCCACTTCCTTGAACGCGCCGCCCCAGTATCGCCGGCACTCGACCAGGCGCACGGCGCTGATGCCGTCGATGTCCTCGACGTTCAACGCGTCGGCGCCGTCCTCGGCGAGGGGGTCGAGGGTGAACTTGGCGGCCGGGGGGAAGTGATCCTCGTCCCCGAAGACGAACTTGCCGAACGTCTTGAGGTACAGCTTGCGCTCCCCCTTGGTATTGGCGTGCACCCCGATCTCGCCGTTCCGCTCGTCGTAGAACAGCACGTCGTGCTGCTGCGGCCGGTAGAACTCGGTCGTGGCGCGCCCATCGTCCTGGTGGCCGGCCTCGCGCCGCATCGGAAGGCCGTGCCTGACGAGGATCCAAACCAGGGGGGTATGCCGGAACACGAAGATCCGACACCCCCGGCCGCGCCGGTGACCCTCGAACCAGTTGTCGAGCTCGGCCTCGATCTGCAGCCGGAGGGCCTCGTCGATCTCCGGGAACGGGCGCCGCCCGGCTTGGTGAGGCGCGAAGTACTCGAAGTTCTGCTGCTTCCTGGCCACGGCCTCGGAGTGGCGGGACTGGAGGAGATCGGGGGCGGCCAGCCAGACGTCGATGGCGAGGTCCGCCGGCGTCGCAGCCGGATCATCGTCGAGAGGGACGCCCTGGCGCCGCGCGGCGGCGATCAGCTCCTCCATGTCCTCCGCCGAGGCGGTCTCGTGGACGTAGTAGAGGGCGTCGACCATCTCGCGCGGGGTCGCGTGATCCGGCGTCAGCAGGACGTGCGCGAGGGATTGGTGGTCGATCTCTTCCGCGGGGGCGGGGAACTCGAAGCCGCGGCCGGACAGGTAACTGCGCCAGGGCGCGAAGAACGCGCGCAGCCGCCGCGGATCCAGACTCCTCAGCCGATCCGGGTCCGTGAATTTCCTCGGGTTGAACGAGCCCATGACGCACCACCGCCGATTTGCCCAGCGGTAGAATATCCGGCTCGCAACTCCGCCGTCAGCTGTTCCCCAATCGTTCCGCTCGCTCCCCGTGCGTGCAGCCCGACATCACGGCGGGACCGGCGGTATGTGCAGGCGACCACCCCTCCGCCTTGAGGAACATGTCGCCTCCCGATCCGGCCGCGCTCCGTCCCGCGGGGCTCCCACCCCACCTGCGCGAGGTCTGCGATCTCCTCGCCCGGGGCCTGCTGCGGCTGCGGAGCCGCGCTGCGCAGGAAACGGCGCGCGAGGCCGCGGCGGTGGGAGAGCCTCGCCTACACTTCATCCCCACCCAGCGCCGTCATGCGAACCCCGAGAGAAAGGGAGACGCATGACACAGACTCGACGGAAGCCGCCGGCCGCATCAGAGGCGCCCGCCCCCACCATCCCCGCCATCCCGAAGCCGGACGTGCCGGCGCGCCTCGCCGCGCTGCCCGGCCTGCCGATCGGCGAGCTGAAGGCGGAATGGCGCCGCCTGTTCGGCACCGAGCCGCCGCCCTACAACCGGCGCTTCCTGGAGAGCCGTCTGGCCTACCGCATCCAGGAGCTGGCCTATGGCGGCCTCAGGCGCGAGACGCTGGAGTGCCTCGAGGCGCTGGGCGAGCAGATCGACGGCAGGAACATCACCCTCCGCCGCATCCGCCACGAGGAGCGCCCGATCGCCGGTACGCGCCTGATCCGCGAATACCAGGGCGTCGAGCACGTCGTCACTGTCACCCGCGACGGCTACGAGTGGCAGGGCCGGCCCTACCGGTCGCTCTCCGCCATCGCCCGCGCCATCACCGGCACGCGCTGGAACGGCTGGGTGTTCTTCGGCATCCGGCCGCGGAGGGGCGCATGAGCCGCCGCGACGACGCCATGCCGGCGAAGGTCCGCAAGCTCCGCTGCGCCGTCTACACCCGGAAGTCCACCGAGGAGGGGCTGGAGCAGGCGTTCAACTCGCTCGATGCCCAGCGCGAGGCCTGCGAGGCCTTCATCGCCTCGCAGCGGTCCGAGGGCTGGGTGCTGGTCCGCGACCGCTACGACGACGGCGGCGCCTCGGGCGGCACGCTGGAGCGCCCGGCGCTCAAGCGCCTGCTCGCCGACATCGAGGCCGGCCTCGTGGACGTGGTGGTGGTCTACAAGATCGACCGCCTCTCGCGCTCGCTGATGGACTTCGCCAGGCTGGTGCAGACCTTCGACCAGCACGAGGTCACCTTCGTCTCGGTCACGCAGTCCTTCAACACCACGACCAGCATGGGGCGGCTGACGCTGAACATCCTGCTCAGCTTCGCGCAGTTCGAGCGCGAGGTGATCGGCGAGCGGGTGCGCGATAAGATCGCCGCCTCGCGCGCCCGGGGGATGTGGATGGGCGGCCCCGTGCCGCTCGGCTACCGGGTCGAGCACCGCAGGCTGGTGGTGGACGAGGCCGGCGCCGCGGCGGTGCGGCGGGTGTTCGAGGGATTCGCCGAGCTCGGCTCCGCGACGCGGCTGCTGCCGGTCCTGCGGGCGGAGGGCCTCGTCACGAAGACCGGACGGCCCTTCGACAAGGGGGCGGTCTACAAGCTGCTGGTGAACCGCACCTACCTCGGCGAGGCGGTGCACAAGGGGAAAGCCTATCCCGGCGAGCACGCCGCCATCATCCCGTGGGACCTTTGGGACCGGGTGCACGCCATCCTGGCCGAGAGCCCGCGCGCCCGCGCGGCGAAGAACCGCGCCCAGGCGCCGGCGCTGCTGCGCGGCCTGCTGTTCGGGCCGGACGGGCGGGCGATGTCGCCGACCCACACCCGGAAGAAGGGGCGGCTCTACCGCTACTACGTCAGCCAGGCGGTGCTGCGGGGCGGGACCAACGACGCGCCGCACCGCCGCCTGCCGGCCGGGGAGATCGAGGGACTGGTGATGGCGCAGGTGCGCGCCCTGCTGCGCCAGCCGGAGGTCGTCGTCGGCACCTGGCGGGCGGTGCGGGCGGAGGCGCCGGACCTGACCGAGGCGGAGGTGCGCGAGGCGCTCGGGCGGCTCGATCCGCTGTGGGATGAGCTGTTCCCCGGCGAGCAGGAGCGGATCGTGCGCCTCTTGGTCGAGCGGGTCACCGTCACCGAGGCTGGGGCGGAGATCCGGCTGAACCTGGAGGGGCTCGCCGGGATCGCCCGGGACATGACGGCGAAGCAGCCGCGGGAGGCGCTGGCAGCATGACCAGCGTGACGGTGGTGGTGCCGATGACGATCCGGCGCCGCGGCGGGCGGAAGCGGATCATCGGGCCGGATGGGGCGCCGGTTCGGGCCGGCGCGGACGGCGCGGGCGTCGCCGTCACCGGGGGCGACCCGGCGCTGGTGAAGGCGCTGGCGCGGACGTTCCGGTGGCGGCGCATGCTGGAGGAGGGGCGGTACGGGTCGATTCGCGAGCTCGCCGCCGCCGAGAGAATCAACGACTCCTATGTCAGCCGGGTACTGCGGCTGACGCTGTTGGCGCCGGATATTGTGGAAGCGATCCTCGATGAGCGTCAGCCGAAAGAGATGACTTTGCCGGGATTGCTGGCCCGCTTTCCTTCGGAGTGGGAACGCCAGCAGTTTGTCCCATTGCCTCGCCATTGGCCCTTACGGCGGGGCGCCGTAGGGCTTGTTTTCGCCCGCCGTCCCAGCATTGAACACGCGAAAACGGTGCGATAACCTCGACTTGAGATTGCGTGCCAACGCAGCCTGATGGTCGGGCACCTTGAATCGGCAGGGCGACCGTCCGCCCCCGCGGCGCGTCCGCTGTCTTGGGCGCTCTTCTTGTTGGCTATACGACGGAGCGTGGAGTGAAGGCGTTTGACCTCGATCGTAGCCTCGTCGACAGCTATGCGACCTTCTCCCGCTCCTTCTCGAAGGTTCGCGCTCCTGACCTCAAGGCCGCCATCGACAGACAGTACGACAGCGGCTTCTTCTGGCCTGATGCGCTGCTGTCACTGAATCCGCACTATGAGGCCGGGCCAACCGTCGACGACCTTGCCGCGTCAGGTGATCTCGACCCGCTCACGGCGCGGGTGTTCCGCGCCAAGGGCGAGCCCCTCCGGTTTCACGCTCACCAGGCACAGGCGATAGCGAAGGCGCGCGCACGCCAGAGCTTTGTGGTGACGACCGGCACCGGATCGGGCAAGTCACTCTGCTTCTTCGTCCCGATCATCGACACTGTCATCAGGGCGCGGAAGCAGGGGGACGGGCGACGCACGAGAGCCATCATCGTCTACCCGATGAACGCGCTCGCCAACAGTCAAATCAAGGAGGTCGAGAAGTTCGTCGCCCAGGCCGATCTACCTGACCATCTGCGGCCTTCTGTGCGGCGGTACACAGGCCAGGAGAAGGAGGCGGAGCGCCAGGAGGTTGCTGCCAATCCGCCCGACATCCTCCTCTCGAACTATATGATGCTCGAACTTCTACTGACCCGGCAGGACGATCTCGACAGGCAGGTCGTCGCTAACGCCAGCGGCATCGAGTTCATCGTCCTGGATGAGCTGCACACCTATCGCGGGCGGCAGGGTGCGGATGTCGCGATCCTCGTCCGTCGGCTCCGGGACCGCTGCGCCGGGCCGACACCGCCGATCTGCATCGGGACCTCGGCGACGATGGTCAGCGAAGGCTCTGATGCGTCCCGGGCGGGGACCGTGGCGGAGGTCGCGTCGCGCCTTTTCGGCACCGCGATCGGGCCCGAGGCCGTGATCGACGAGAGCCTTCGGCGCGCGACGGACGACAGCCTGTCCCTGGCCGACGTCCGACCGCTGCTGCGCAGCGCAGTTGAGGCGCCGCTGCCCGACACCCTCACCGACGCGGACCTCCGCCGTCATCCGCTGTCGGTCTGGGTCGAATTGTCGCTCGGCCTCGAGGATGGTCAGGTCCTGCGGCGCAAGAAGCCTATCCCTTTCGGAGAGGCGGCCCAGGCGCTTGCGGACGAGACGGGCTTGCCAAAGGAGCGGTGTGCCGTTGCGCTCGAAGCCTTCCTGACCCGAGTGAGCCTTCCGGAGTACGCCCGGGGCGGGTCGGGCGACCGCGCGTTCCTCGCCTTCAAGCTCCATCGGTTCATTGCAGGATCCGGAGAGGTCTACACCACCCTTCGACCGGCGCCACGGAATGTCTCGCTGGAGGGGCAGATCAACGACCCGGCTGACCCCGAGGCGAGGCTTTATCCTACGCGCTTCTGCCGGTCCTGTGGCCAGGAGCATCATGTGGTCACCCTGGTGGAGGCCGACGGCAAGCAGGTTTTCTTGGCCCGCGACATCGACGATACGCCGCTCGCCGCTGACGATGGCGACGATCTGGCCGGCTATCTCACTCCGGTCGGAGACGGCGACAGCGAGTACAAGTTCACCGGGGATCTCGAAAGCTACCCCGACGAGTGGCTCGAGGAGCAACGCGGTGCAGTCCGGCTCCGACCGAACAGGGCCAAGCAGGTTCCAAGACGGATGCACGTCGCCGCCGACGGAACCGTTCGGCCAGACGGGCGGCCGTTCTGGTTCCTGCCAGGGAAGATGAGCTTCTGTCCGTGCTGCCATGAGATGCCGGCGTCGAAGTCGAGCGAGCGCACGAAGCTGGCCGGCCTGTCCGCGGAGGGGCGCAGCTCCGCCACGACGCTTATCGTCTCCAGCGCGCTGGAGTGGCTGAACCGGCCGAGCAGCGCCGTGCCGGAGGACAAGCGCAAGCTGCTGGCCTTCACCGACAACAGGCAGGACGCTGCGCTTCAGGCCGGACACTTCAATGATTTCCTGTTCGTAAGCCTGCTGCGGGGCGCACTCCTGAGGGCCGTCCTGAGCGCGGGCCAGGACGGGCTGGCCGAGGACGAGTTCGGTCTGCGCGTCGGCCGGGCCCTCGGCTTCACCGCCGAGAACACGGCCAGACGCGTCTACTGGATGGCGGACCCGAAGGCGAGCGGCGTGCAGCGGAAGGACGCAGAGCGGACCCTCACGAAGGTTCTCGCCCACCGCGTCTGGACGGACCTCCGCCGCGGCTGGCGGTTCACCAACCCGAGCCTCGGCGTGCTGAAGTTGATCCGGGTCGAGTACATTGGCCTCGCCGAACTGGCATCTGACGGCGCGCGGGTGGACGCCGCGAGCCCTATCCTCGGCCGCTTGGAGCCGCAGAGGCGCGAGGACGTCCTGCGCCAGATCCTCGATGCCATGTTGGAGGGGTTGGCAATCGACACCGAGTCCCTCGACCTGACGATCCTTGACGCCCTGTCGCAGAATTCGCGGTCGCTGCTCCGCGACCCGTGGGCCATCGACCGCAACGAGACGCTCCGGGGCAAGACCGCCTTCATTCTGGACGCACCTCCGCGGCGTGAGACTGGCCTGCGCGACGAGCAGAGCTTCCTGCGCGGCAGCGCCAGATCCCGCCTCGCGCGGCAGATCAACCGTGAAAAAGTGATCGGAACGAGGCTGGGGACCGCCGACTACCGCGACTTCATGGAGCGGGTCCTCGGCCTCCTCGCGGAGGAGGGGCTGATCCGGCAGGTCGGGACGTGGCAGGACCGTCCGGGCTGGCGGCTGGTGCCGTCCGCCGTCCGCCTGGTTCCCGGCGAGGCAGCCGTGCAGGAGCAGCCTCTCGGCAACCCCTACTTCCACCACCTCTACCTCGGCATCGCCCAGGGCCTCAGCGCTGGGGTGAGCCCCTATTTCGGCCTCGAGGGGCGCGAGCACACGGCACAGGTGCGGCAGGAGCAGCGCGAGTGGCGCGAGTGGCGGTTCCGCTACGAGGAGGAGGACCGGAAGAGCATTGCCGAGCATGAGGCGGAGATGCGGGCCGCATTCGAGCCGACCCAATTCCTCCCGGCACTCTTCTGCTCGCCGACCATGGAGCTCGGTGTTGATATCTCGGCGCTGAACGCTGTTTACTTGCGAAATGTGCCGCCGACGCCTGCGAACTACGCGCAGCGCGCAGGCCGCGCGGGCCGCTCGGGCCAAGCAGCCCTGGTCGTCACCTACTGCGCGGCGCAGAGCCCGCACGACCAGTATTTCTTCGCGCGGCGTGAGCAAGTGGTGGCAGGCGTGGTCCGCCCGCCTGCGATCGATCTCAGCAATGAGGCGCTCGTCACATCTCACCTGCATGCTGTCTGGCTCGCGGAGGCGCGTCTGGCGCTGCCGCCCGACATCCCCGACATCCTCGATCTCGAGGCGGACGGCTTCCCACTGAAGCCAGAGATTCACGCCGTCATCTCCGATCCCGGGCTGGCGGGCCGGGCTCAGGTCGCCATGCGCAGGGTCCTCAACCAAGTGCTCCTGTCGCTCGGCGACATCCCGCCCGTCTGGCTCGGGGACGCAGATGCCTTCGTCGCCCGCGTCGCAGCCGAGGCACCTGGGGAGTTCGACCGCGCCTTCGACCGTTGGCGGGAGCTCTACCGCTCCGCCAGGAGGCAGCTCTCCGATGCCAATGTCCGGTCCGAGATGGCGGGTCTGTCTGGCGTGGAGCGTCGGCGGATCAAGGAGGCGCAGGCGCAAGCGAACGAGCAGCTGGCCATCCTGGAGCAGGGACGAGCGACAAGCGGCTCCGACTTCTACTCCTACCGCTACCTCGCGACGGAGGGCTTCCTGCCCGGCTACAACTTCCCGCGGCTCCCGCTCTATGCCTACGTGCCCGCCTCGGCGGGCCAGACCCGGCAGGGCGCCTTTCTGCAGCGGGCGCGCTTCCTGGCGATCTCGGAGTTCGGCCCGCGCAGCCTCATCTACCACGAGGGGCGGGCCTACCGCGTCGTCAAGGCGAAGCTACCGCCAGAGGCCCGCAGCGCGGACGGCAACGGCCTTGCGACGAAGGAGATCTTCATCTGTAGCGGGTGCGGAGGCGCCCACGACGTGGAGGTCGAGCGGTGCCACGCCTGCCGTGCGCCGATGGCTGGGGCATTGCCCATCCGCAGAACCCTCCGGATCGACAATGTCGAAACGGCGCCCGCTGACCGCATCACCGCGAATGACGAGGAGCGGGTCCGCCAGGGCTTCGAGATCCAGACGGTCTTCTCCTGGCCGCGCCGCAATGGCGAGATTGTCGTCACGGAGGGCGTCCTGAAGGCGGACGACGAGGTCCTGCTCACCCTCCAATACGCGAACAGCGCGGAGATCAGCCGCCTCAACAAGGGCCTGAAGCGGCGGAAAGACAAGGCGATCCTCGGCTTCAACATCGACCCGCGCAGCGGATACTGGAGCAAGGCCGAGGACGAGGACGAGGATGATGCCGCCCCCGACGAGCCACGGTCGGTCCGCATTGTGCCGATCGTGCGGGACCGCAAGAACGCGCTCCTGATGCGGTTCGCCGAACCGGGGCGCTTCTCCCCGACCACCATCGCCACCGTCCAGCACGCCCTGATGCGGGGGATCGAGGTCGCCTACCAGCTCGAGGAGGGCGAGGTGCTCGGGGAGCCGCTTCCGAGCAGGGACAACCGCCGTGCCATCCTCGCCTACGAGGCTGCGGAGGGCGGCGCGGGCGTGCTCAACCGCATCATCTCCGACCCGCAGGCCCTCGGCCGCGTCGCCTACGAGGCACTGTCCCTGATGCACTACAGTAGGGTCGACGAGGCCGTCCTCAGCTGCGACCCCATGACCCTGCGCGACACAGCCGAGGGCACATGCGTCCGGGGCTGTTACCGCTGCCTCCTCTCCTACTTCAACCAGCCCGACCACGAGCTGATCGACCGCACCGACGAGAACGCGAAACGGCTCCTCCTGACGTTGGCGCGCGGCGAGATCACGCTGCGGCCGAACCACGCCGACGTCGAGGAGAGCAGCTGGGCCGCGGCATTCAAGGCGGCCGATCTGCCGGCTCCGGACCCAACTGCCATGACCTTCGCCGGACACGCACTCCGCTTCGCCTGGAGGGCCTACTTCGTCGCAGCCGACCCTGAACCCATCCCGGCGGACGCCCGGACCGAAGCTGAAGCCGCCGGGTGGGTCCTGGTCGAACTGCCGGACGACCCGGCCGGTGGCGTCCCCGAGGCACTAGCCGCCCATCTGAGGAGCTGAGCCGATGTCCCATGCCTTCGCGCCGGGCGACATCGTCCGCACCCGCGGCCGTGAGTGGGTGAACTTGCCGGCACCACGGGAGGGCTGGCTCGCGTTGCGCCCGCTGTCGGGCTCCGAGGCAGACAGGGTACTGCTGAAGCCCGAGCTCGAGCTGCAGCCGGTCGAGCCCGCGCGCTTCGACCTGCCCGCGGACGCTCAGGTCACCAGCCAGACCAACGCCGTACTGCTCGCGGATGCCCTGCGCCTCACCCTGCGCCGGGGAGCCGGGCCGTTTCGCTCCGCCGCTCAGATCGCCTTCGAGCCGAGGGTCTACCAGCTCGTCCCGCTCCTCATGGCCCTGCGGCTGCCGGTGCCGCGGCTGCTGATCGCGGACGACGTCGGCATCGGCAAGACGATCGAGGCCGGGCTCATCCTCCGCGAGCTGTTCGATCGTGGTGATCTCGACAGCTTCTCCGTCCTCTGCCCGCCGCACCTCGTCGAGCAGTGGACGGGGGAGCTGAGCAGCCGCTTCGGGCTCGAGGCCGTGGCGGTCACGGCGAGCACAGCCCCGCGCCTGGAGCGTGGCCTGCCTGTCGCCCAGACCCTGTTCGATGTCCACCCGTTCACCGTCGTCAGCCTCGACTACATCAAGGCCGAGCAGCGGCGCGACCGGTTCGCCCGCGCCTGCCCGAAGATGGTCGTGGTCGACGAGGCGCATGCCTGCGTCGGCACCCACAAGGGACGGCAGCAGCGCTTCCGCCTTCTCTCCGAACTGGCCCGTGACCCCGACCGGGCGCTGCTGATGCTCACGGCAACGCCGCACAGCGGCGACGAGGACGCCTTCGCGCGTCTCCTCTCGCTCATCGACCCGGGCTTCGCATCCCTGCAGTTCGACGACCTGCGGTACCGGGAGCGCCTGGCGCGGCACTACGTGCAGCGGCGCCGCATCGACCTCACCTCGGCGGACTGGGCCGAGGAGCGGGCCTTCCCGAAGCACAAGACGACCGAGTTCCCCTACCGCCTCTCTGCCAAGCACCTCGCTTTCCAGGAGGCCGTGCTCGACTACTGCTTCGGGGTCGTGTCGCGGGCCGGCAGCGGGGAGCGGGAGAGGCGGCTGGCCTTCTGGGGGACGCTCGCCCTGATGCGCTGCGTGGGCTCGTCCCCGGCTGCGGCTCTGAGCGCGCTGCGCAACCGAATGGCCGGCGAGGCCGAGCGGCTGGAACCGCAGATCTACGACGAGGATGGCGAGGACGAGGACGCGGTCGACGTCGAACCCGCGGCTGCGATGGCCGCCGATGCACCGCTCGCTGCCCTCATCCAGACGGCCAGCCAGCTCCTCGGCGAGCCCGACCCGAAGGTCGAGGCGCTGGTCGGTCTGCTGAAGCCGATCATCCGGGAGGGCGCCAACCCGGTCATCTTCTGCCGCTTCATCAGCACGGCGGAGCACGTCCGCGACGCCCTGCGCCGGGCCTTCCCAAAGGTCCGTGTCGAGGCCGTTACCGGGCTGCTGACGCCGGACGAGCGGCGCGACCGTGTGGCGGACATGGCCGAGGCCGAGCAGCGCATCCTGGTCGCGACCGACTGCCTCTCGGAGGGCATCAACCTCCAGAAGCTGTTCGACACGGTCGTGCACTACGACCTGTCCTGGAACCCGACCCGGCACCAGCAGCGCGAGGGGCGGGTGGACCGCTTCGGCCAGCCCGCGCCGGAGGTGCGGTCGGTGCTGATGTTCTCCCCCGACAGCGCCATCGACGGGGCCGTGCTCGATGTGATCCTGCGCAAGGCGGAGGCGATCCGGAAGGCGACGGGCGTCACCGTCCCTCTGCCGGACGAGCGCGGGCCCGTCACCGACGCCCTCATGGCTGCCATGATGCTTCGCCGCGGCACCACGAAGCAGCTCGCGCTCGACCTGCGGCTTACCGACGGTGCGGCGGCGATGGAACAGCGCTGGCGCGATGCGCAGGAGAACGAGCGCAGGTCGCGCGCCCGCTTCGCCCAGAACGCCATGAAGCCGCAGGAGGTGGCGCCCGAGTGGGCGCGGGCGCGCGACCTCCTCGGCGGACCGGACGCTGCGCTGGCCTTCGTCGAGGCCGCCATGAAGCGCTTCGACGCGCCACTCGAGCCGAGGAAGGCGGTCCTCCTCGCGCATGTCCACGCGCTTGACCCGCACCTGCGCGAGCGGCTCGCGGAGCGGGGCCTGACCGGCTCGCTGCGGCTCGCCACCGCGGATCCGGCGCCGGCGGGCGCGAGCCTTCTCACCCGCACCCACCCGCTGACCGCCACCCTGGCGGAGGCGCTGGTCGAGGGCGCGCTCGACCCTGCCTCCCTGCCGGGCCTCGGCCTGGGCCGGACCGGCGCCTGGCCGACCGCGGCGGTGGCGCGCAAGACCATCCTCCTGCTCCTGCGGCTCCGCATGAAGCTCACGGTCCACGCGCGGCGCGAGCGGCTGCTCCTCGCCGAGGAGGCGGCGCTGCTCGCTGTCAGCGACGGCAAGGTCGTCGCGAGCGGACCAGAGGCCCGGACCCTCCTGGCGAGTCCCGCCACCCACGACCTGGCCGAGGTCGCCCGTGCGCGCTTCCTGCGCACCGCGCACGCGGAGCTGCCGGGCCTGCTCGACGGCCCGGTCCGCCAGCATGCGGCCCAGCGCGCCGAGGAGCTGCTGGCCGACCATGCCCGGCTGCGTGCCGCTTCCGGCACGGCACCTCGCCTCACCGTCGAGGCGGTGCTGCCGCCCGACGTGATCGGCCTTTTCGTCCTCCTTCCTGCTGGGGCTTGAGCCGCGATGCCGCGCAAGCCCGTCACCGACATCGCCGCCTGGCCTGCCCTGACGCTGGAAGGCAACCTCATCTCCCCGGCGATGATTGCCAGCATCGACCGGCGCGAGGCGCCGGAGCAGGGCGAGGCCGACTACGGCCTCCGGAAGGGCATCTCGATCCGCGACGAGATCTCGCTCGCCTTCCGGGTCGGCCAGGCACACTACGCCGACTTCCTGACAGCCAGCGCGGTGTCGGCGACGGCGACCATCCGCTTCGTCCGCGACTTCCTGCGCGAGACGCTCGGCTTCGCCGACCTCCGCGAGGAGGCCGGGCCGGTGGCCCTCACCGCCGGCGAGGGCCGGGTACCGGTCGTGGTGGTGCCCCCCGCCGACGAGCTGGACCGCCGCAGCGCCACCCTCTCGCAGGACCGCTCCCGTTCGGCGGTGCTGGTCCTCCAGGACCGCCTCGGCGCCGCCGAGGGAGCGCTCTGGGGCCTGGCGACGAACGGCAGGGTCCTGCGCCTGATGCGGGACAACGCTTCCCTGACCCGGCCCGCTTACATCGAGGCCGATCTCGCCCAGATCTTCGAAACGGAGGACGTCGCCTCCTTCGCCCTGGTCTGGCTGCTGATGCACCGCACGCGCTTCGGGCGGGCGGGCGCGCCGGCCACGGACTGCGCGCTGGAGCGGTGGCGCGAGGCCGGCGCGAAGGCCGGCGAGGCGGCCCGCGACCGGCTCGCCGGGCAGGTGGAACTGGCGCTCAAGGAGCTCGGCTCAGGCTTTCTCGAGGCGAACCGGGAGCTCCGCGAGAAGCTCGCCGCGCAAGAAATCGCCCTGACGGAATGGTTCAACGAGCTGCTGCGCCTCGTCTACCGGCTGATCTTCCTGATGGTGGCGGAGGATCGGAACCTGCTGCACCCACCGGCGGCAGGGGTGGAGGAACGCCGCCTCTACGCCGAGGGCTACAGCCTGGCGATGCTGCGCGCCCAGGCCGCGCGCCGCGGCGCCTGGGACCGGCACCACGACCGCTACGAGGGGCTGAAGGTGGTCTTTCGCGCGCTGGCCGGCGGAGAGCCGCGGCTCGGCCTGCCCGCGCTCGGCGGGCTCTTCGCGCCGGGGCTGCTGCCGACGCTGGAGGCGGCGCGCCTGCCGAACCGCGCCTTCCTCTCCGCCATCTACCGCCTCGGCTGGATCTCGGACGGGGCAGGCATGGCGCCGGTGAACTGGCAGGCCATGGAGACGGAGGAGCTGGGCTCGGTCTACGAGAGCCTGCTCGAACTCCAGCCCCAGTTGGCCGAGGAGGGCCGCCGGCTGGTCTTCGCCTCCGACGCGGCGGAGGCGCGCGGCAACCAGCGCAAGACCACCGGCAGCTACTACACCCCGGACAGCCTGGTGCAGGCGCTGCTCGACACCGCCCTCGACCCCGTGCTCGACCGCGCGGAGGCGGCGGCCGAGGACCCGGCCGAGGCGCTGCTGAGCCTGACGGTGGTGGACCCCGCCTGCGGCTCCGGCCACTTCCTGCTGGCCGCGGCGCGGCGCATCGCCACGCGCGTCGCGCGCCACCGCGCCGGCGGCACCCCTTCGGCCGAGGATTTCCGCCACGCGCTGCGCGATGTGGCGCGGCGCTGCCTGCACGGCGTGGACCGCAACCCGATGGCGGTGGAGCTGACCAAGGTGGCGCTGTGGATCGAGACGGTGGATCCCGGCCTGCCGCTCGGCTTCTTCGACGCGCAGATCCGCTGCGGCGATTCGCTGCTCGGCGTTTTCGACCTGACGGCACTGGAGAAGGGCATCCCGGACGGCGCCTACAAGCCGCTGGCCGGGGATGACCGGGAGACGGCGCGCCATTTCGCGGCGCGCAACCGCAGCGAGCGCGCGGGGCAGGGCAGCCTCGACTTCGCGCGCGGCGGCGGCGCGCTGCCGGCGGCGCGGCAATTCGCCAGCCTGGGCGGCCGGCTGCGCGCGCTGCCCGAGGACACGCCGGAGCAGGTGGCGGAGCGCGCGAGGCTCTTCGCGGCGCTGCGCGGCGGGCCGGAATGGTATGCGTTCAAGGTGGCCTGCGACGCCTATGTGGCGGCCTTCCTCGTGCCCAAGACCGGTGGCGTGCCGGCGAACCGCCACACGGTGACGATCCCGACCACCGCGCATGTGTGGGAGGCGATGGCGGGGCGCATGCCCTTTGGCCCGCTGGTCGGGCGGGTGGTGGAACTGGCCGAGGCGGCGCGCGCCTTCCACTGGCCGCTCGAGTTCCCGGATGTGATGGCGCGCGGCGGCTTCGACGTGGTGCTGGGCAACCCGCCCTGGGAGCGGATCAAGCTGCAGGAGCAGGAGTTCTTCGCCGCCCGCTCGCCCGAGATCGCCGCCGCGCCGAACAAGGCGGCGCGGGAGCGGCTGATCAAGGCGCTGGAGAAGGCGCCGGAAGGCTCGCCGGAGCGGGCGCTGCACGCCGCCTTCCTCGCCGCCAAGCGCGAGGCCGAGGCGGCGAGCGAGTTCGCGCGCACGCCCGGCGAGGAGGGCGGGCGCTTCCCGCTCACGGGCCGCGGGGACATCAACACCTACGCCTTGTTCGCCGAACTCTTCGCGCGGCTGGCCGCGCCCCAAGGCCGGGCGGGGATGATCGTGCCGACCGGCATCGCCACCGACGCCACCACCGCCCCCTTCTTCGCCCATCTCGTTGCCGACCGGCGGCTGGTGCGGCTGGTGGATTTCGAGAACCGCGCCGGCCTGTTCCCGGCGGTGGACAGCCGCATGAAATTCAGCCTGCTCACCCTGGGCCGCGATGCGCCGGCGGCGGAGTTCGCCTTCTTCCTCACCGATGTCGCGCAACTGGCCGACGCCGAGCGCCGCTTCACCCTCTCCCCCGAGCAGATCGCGCGGCTGAACCCCAACACCCGCACCGCGCCGGTGTTCCGCTCCCGCGCCGATGCCGACCTCACGGCGAAGATCTACGCCCGCGTGCCGGTGCTGGTGGAGGACGCGAAGGGCCCGGCGGGCAATCCCTGGGGCGTCAGCTTCGCGCGGCTGTTCGACATGGCCAATGACAGCGCCCTGTTCCGCACCGCGGCGCAGTTGGCGGCCGCAGGCTTCGTGCGGCAGGGCACGGCGTGGGTGGCCGAGGGCGCGCGCCCCCGCCAGGGGGTGCTGGCGGCGGAGGGCGGCGGCGCCGGCCTGTTCGACCTGCCGGGCGCGGGCCCGCGCGCGCCGCGGCGCTACCTGCCGCTCTACGAGGCGAAGATGATCCACCAGTTCGACCATCGCTGGGCCGGCTATGCCGAGGATGGCGAGACGACGCTGGACATCCCCCCGGAGCGCAAGCGCGACCCGGGCTTCGAACCCGACCCGCGCTACTGGGTGCCGGAGGAGGAGGTGGAGCAGAGGCTGCGCGCCAAGGGCTGGTCGCGCGGCTGGCTGCTGGGCTGGCGGGACATCGCCCGCGCGACGGACGAGCGGACGGTGATTGCCACGGTGTTTCCGCGCGTAGGGGTGGGGAACAAAATTCCGCTAATCCTCTCTAATGAAACCCCGGAGTTTTTGGTCGCCCTCTCGGGAAATCTCTCTTCTCTCGTTTTTGATTTTGTTTCTAGGCAAAAGATCGGCGGGACAACGCTAAATTTTTTCATCTTCAATCAACTCCCCGTCCTCCCCCCCGCCTTCTACACCGCCCCACGCCTCGCCTTCCTGCTCCCACGCGTGCTCGAACTCACCTACACCTCCCACGCGCTCGCCCCCTTCGCCCGCGACCTCGGCCACACCGGCCCGCCCTTTGCGTGGGACGAGGCGCGCCGCGCCCGGCTCCGCGCCGAACTCGACGCCTTCTACGCCCGCGCCTACGGCCTCACGCGCGACGAAATGCGCTACATCCTCGACCCCGCCGAGGTGAAAGGCCCTGCCTACCCGTCCGAGACCTTCCGCGTGCTGAAGGAGAAGGAGATCCGCCTGTACGGCGAGTACCGCACCGCCCGCCTCACCCTCGCCGCCTGGGACGCGATGGAGGCCGACGGCAGCTTCCGCGCGATGGACCTGCCGTGACGATTCACGTCCCGTTCCAGACCCTGTAGCCTCCCGCCCCGGAGGAGCGATTCGGTGAGCAAGCGCCTGCGCGACCCGGTGCACGGGCTGATCGTGTTCGACGTGGAGAATGACCCGGTCGACCGCCTCGCCTGGCGCCTGCTGGACACGCCCGAGTTCCAGCGCCTGCGGCGGATCCGACAGCTCGGCGTCTCGGAGTTCACCTTCCCCTCCGCCGTCCACACGCGCTTCGCGCATTCCATCGGCGTCTTCCACACCGCGCGCACCCTGGTCCGGGTCATCGCGCGGGAAATGAGGCGCAACGGCGGGACGCCGGACGATCGCAAGGCCGAGGTCGCGCTGATCGCCGCCCTGCTGCACGACCTCGGCCACGGCCCGTTCAGCCACACCTTCGAGCATGTCCAGGAGGCCCGCGGTGCCCGCAAGCGGCACGAGCAATGGACGGCCGAGATCATCCGCAACCCGGCCGGGCGCATCCGCCCCTTGCTCGAAGCCTTCCGCGCGGGCTTCGCCGAAGAGGTCGCGGCGCTCTTGGAGAGGGAAGACCCGGAGGACATCTACCACGCCGTCGTCTCCAGCTCCTTCGACGCGGACCGGCTGGACTATCTGCGCCGGGACAAGCTGATGACCGGCACCGGCGCCGGCGGCATCGACTTCGATTGGCTGGTGGAGAACATCCGCGTCGCGCCCATCGCGCTCGACGCGCCGGACGGGGACGACGCCACGCCGCACCGCGTCCGGACCTTCTGCCTGGACCGGAAGGCCCTGCCGGCGGCGGAGCAGTTCCTGCTCGCGCGCTACACGCTGCACGAGCAGGTCTATTTCCACAAGACCACGCGCTGCGTCGAGGCGATGATCGGCCGGCTGCTCGCGGCGGTCGCCGACGCCGCCTCCGGCGCGGGGAACGCGGTGGAACGGACCGGGCTGCCCGCCGGCCATCCGCTGCTGCGCTTCTTCGGCGAGGGCGGCGAGACGGTGCAGAACTACCTCGCCCTGGATGACGCGCTGATCTTCGGTTCCCTCGACGCCATGACGACGGCGGCCGATCCCGTGATCGCGGACATGGCCGCTCGCCTTCGCGACCGGAACCTCTACAAGACGCTCGATCTTGCGGAGTTCGGCGCCGACAAGGGCCGGCAGGCCAGCCGGCAACGCTGGATCGAGGAAGAGTTCGCCGACAAGATCGCGAACGGCCGGGTCATCCGCGACGACCAGGCCGCGATCGGCATCTATGCCGAGATCGGCGGTGATGAGGACCGCATGCACAAGAGGCTCCACATCCTCGACGGCGGCACGCCCACCGAGATCAGCAGGCTCTCCGAGCTGATCCGGGCCTTGGAGCCCAAGAAGCGGTTCCGCCGTTTCTATTTCGCCGACAAGGCCGACCGCGATGCGGCACGCCAGATAGGGAGGGCCCGATGACCGTTGAACCCGAGCGCGTGGTGGACGAGATCGTCGCCGCTGCCGGCGGCCGCCTGGTGAGCCGCATCCGCCTTCAGAAACTCGCCTATCTGCTGGACCAGCTCGGCGCGAGGAGCGGCTTCCGATACGCGTATCATCACTACGGGCCGTACTCGCGAGACCTGGATGCCGCGGTCTTCGACGCCGAGGCCTTCGGCTTGGTGGAAGAGAAATACGAGCATCGCAAGCTCGACGGGGCTCGATACAGCATCTTCGAACGCAAGGCCGAGGCCGGACCTCCGGCATTCTCCTATCTCGGCGATCCAAGGCTGCGGGACGTCGTCAAGCGTCTGGCGGCGGTGAATGCGACCGTCCTCGAACTCGCCGCGACCGCGCATTGGCTCGCGGCGAACGAGAAGGCGCAGGATTGGAGAACCGAGATCATCCGCCGGAAGGGATCCAAGGCCAGCGAGGGCCGGCTTGCCGAAGCCATGCAGCTTCTGGCCGAGCTGGGGTTGCCGCCGGCCGCGGCGCAGGGCTGACCGGTCCCCCGCCGCTGGCATGCCATGATCGAGGCGCCACAAGGCTTCGTCGTCGCCGAGGAATGCCGCAAGGCGGCCTGGCAGAACGGCTACCGCCGCGCGCTGGGGCAGCAGGATGGCTGGGCGCGCTACGGCTCGACCACGGCGAGGGGCGACATCCACCTCGCCGCCGAAGGGGCGGGTGGGCCGTGGTACCTCGCCCTCGACCATGTTGGCGTCATTGCGGAGCTCGGCCTGCCGCCGGCCGACATGCCCGGTCCCGGCCGCGCCCGCTTCGCCTTCGCCAAGCTAGGGGAGCTCTACCGGGTCCTGCCGCGCGTCTATGCGCTGGCCGTCAGCCTGCCTGATGCTCCGCTGCAGACCTTCCTGGACAAGACCCGGAACCTGCCCCGCACGACCGAGGCCGAACGGCTCGTCCTCCAGCGCGTCGGCCAGGACATCTTCCGCGAAGGGCTGATGGCCTACTGGGGCGGGCGCTGTCCCCTGACCGGCATCACGGAGCCCGCGCTGCTCCGCGCCTCCCACATCAAGCCTTGGGCACGCTGCGAGAGCGACGCGGAACGCCTGGACGTGCACAACGGCCTGCTCCTCTCCGCCCTGTGGGACGCCGCCTTCGACACGGGCCTCGTGACCTTCGAGGATGATGGCACGCCCCGCTTCGCTTCGGGCTTGAGTGCCGAGGCCCGGGCTGCACTTCGCTGGAGTGCCCCCTTGCGGTTGACCGCGCAGCATCGCGCGCAGTTGGCCTGGCACAGAGAGAACGCGTTCGACGTGGAAGCGAAGGCGCCAGGCCTACCCTCGCCAGGGGCCTGACCCGGGATGCCTGCGGCTTCTCGGATACCGCCTGCCGGCAACCCTATCGGCGTTCGCACGGCCCTTTGGGGAGGCTATCAGACGTCGACCATCACGGCCGGTCGGATCCTGCAGGGCTGTGCGCGGGTAATGTGCACTGGTGTCCGCCGTAGGCGCTGTTTCGCAGCCGGTCTCCTGTCGGCGCCCAAGAGAGTTTCGAACCGGTCCCGGTGGAGCTACTCGGAAGCCCGCTTGGAACATTCGGTTCACGACCCGTACCAAATCGCCGAAGTCAACAGATTCGGAAAGCATCGACGGCCGGAGAGCCGTATTCGCCGGTCGTTTCACCTCGAGCGGTCAACAGGTCGGCACGCCGAACCCCGCGCCACAGGCGATCTCAGACGCTGCCGCCGAGGCAGAGAGCAGGTTTGCGGGGGAGAGAGTGGCGTCCCCAACGGGATTCGAACCCGTGTTACCAGCGTGAAAGGCTGGTGTCCTAGGCCTCTAGACGATGGGGACCAGGGCCGGCCCGCGCCTGCGTGGCCGACGCGGTTCACGCCGCACAGACCCCAGCCTCCGGCAGCCCATGGGTCGCAAGGGCCGAGCGCGCGGCGAGGTCCGCCGCGGCGCTACCTAGCCGGTCCGGCCGCGCCCGTCCACCTGTTCTTCGGGGTGCGGCCGGGCGAAGCCCGGGACGCACCTCGGGCGGGACGTGCCGCTTTCGCGCAGCCTGGCCCTGCCACAGCGGGCGGAAAGCGCTAGGCGCGGCCGATTCCGCCGGCTCGGCCCTCCCGCGGAGAGGGCAAGGGCCGTTCGCCGCTTCCCGCCCGCCCGGCTGCGACGCCGCGGCGCTTCTCGCTCATCCACCCAGGCCGCCCGCGCGCCGCACCGTCGCGACGCAGCGGGCCGGAGCTGCTGGCGAGCGCAGCGAGTCCGCCACCGACACCAGCGCCGCCATCGGCGTCCGCATCCCACGGATCGCCGTACCGCCGAACGCATTAGCGCAAAGCGAGCACCGCCGGGGTCGGAGGTTTCGCGCCGGCCGGGCCGGGTCAGGGCGTCCGCCACACGCCGGGACCAGCGTGCCGTTCGCAAAGACCTGACACGCCGGCTCATGCCGGCGGCTACGGTCAGCAGCGGCTTGCCGTCGGAGCCCTCGCCAGCCCGCAGGAGGCGCGCACCGCCCCGGCTATCGCCGTGATCACGCTCCGTGGCCGGCCGCGACGGACTGGTAGGCAGACTGCCGGTGCGGCCGCGGAGGCGCTCCCGCCGCAGACGCAAAGGTGCAAGGGCAGGCTCCGCCTCTGGCCGGCGCGCCCTCGCGGGCTGAGACGACGCTTGCCGCGAGGGGATGGACCGGTTTCCCCCGCATCGCGCCGGGGGACGCGATCCTCGCCGGAGCCCCCTGCGAAACGCCTTGCTGAGCGGCTGATGGCTGATTCGCTGAGCCTCGCGAAGGCTGAGGCGAGGCGGGGATGGGTCAGCGGCGGATCGGACAGGGGAGCCTGGCGGAGGCGCTGCTGCCGGCGGGTGCCGGGTCGAACCGCCGGCTGGGGCGCATCGCCGGCCCGATCGACTGGGCGCCGATGGAGCGCCTGCTCGCGCCGCTGCGCGCGCCGACGGGGCGGCCCGGCTACCCGCCGCTGGCGCTCTTTCGCGCGCTGCTGCTGGCGCAGCGGTGCCAGCTTTCCGATCCCGGCCTCGAGGAGGCGCTGGCCGACCGGCTGTCGTTCCGCCGCTTCTGCGGCTGCGGCCTCGACGACGGCACGCCGGACGCGACGACGCTGTGCCGGTTCCGCGCCGCCTTGGCCGAGCGCGGCCTCGCCGGGGCGCCGTTCGCCGAGCTGAACCGCCGGCTCGACGCCCGCGGCCTGGTGCTGAAGGCCGGCACGCCGAGCGACGCCACACCGGTCGAGGCCGCCGTCGCCCGCCCGCCGCCCAGCGCGGGCGAGGTCTCCACCAGGGATCCGGAGGCCGGCTTCCCCCGGCGCGGCCAGCGCAGCTTCTTCGGCTTCACGGCGCAGGCCGCGGTCGATCTCGGCTCCGACCTGATCCGCGGCGCCGTGCCGACCGGCGCCGATGGCGGCGACAGCCTCGCCGCCGACGGGCCGATCCAG
>NZ_JAHZUY010000060.1 GCF_019458025.1 Caldovatus aquaticus
CGCCGTGCCGCACACCGCCGTGCCGCACGGCACGATGCGCAAGGTGATCGCCCGCCGCCTCACGGAGGCCAAGGCGACGATCCCGCACTTCTACGTCGCGATGGACATCGAGCTCGACGCGCTGCTCAAGCTGCGCGCCGACCTCAATGCGCGCGCGCCGAAGGAGGGCGAGCCGGGCGCGTTCCGGCTCTCGGTCAACGACCTCCTCATCAAGGCCGCGGCGGTGACGCTGCGGCGCTTCCCGAACGTCAACGCCTCCTGGACCGAGGACGCCATCATCCAGTACCACGACGTGGACATCTCGGTCGCGGTGGCGATTCCGGACGGGCTGATCACGCCGATCATCCGCAAGGCCGACCAGAAGGGCCTCGCCGCGATCAGCAACGAGATGCGCGACCTCGCCGCGCGGGCGCGGGCGGGCAAGCTGAAGCCCGAGGAGTTCCAGGGCGGCAGCTTCTCGATCTCCAACATGGGCATGTACGGCGTGCGCGACTTCGCCGCGATCATCAACCCGCCGCAAGCGGCCATCCTCGCGGTGGGCGCGGGCGAGCAGCGGCCGGTGGTGAAGGACGGGGCGCTGGCGATCGCCACCGTGATGACCTGCACGCTCTCGGTGGACCACCGGGTGGTGGACGGCGCACTGGCGGCGGAGTGGCTGGCGGCCTTCAAGCGCACGGTGGAGGATCCGCTGAGCCTGATGCTGTGAGCCTCGCCCCGCGCGATGCCGCCCCGGCCGGCGTGCCGGAGGTGCTGCGCCTCCTGCGTGCGCTCGCCGTCCGCGCGCGCAAGCGCGGCCGCTGCGTGGCGGGCGAGGCGGACCCGCACAGGCTGCGGTTCGGGCCGCGTCCCGGCCTCCGCGGGCCGGCCGCCGGGGCGGAGGGGCGCGTCGCCGCCATGGCCCTGCGGCACACCGCGGTCAGCACCTTCACGGCCGCCCCGGCTACCGGATCGGGGACCTCTTGGTCGAGGAGCCGAGGCGCGGCCGGGGCATCGGCCGGGCGCTCCTCGCCCGGCCGGCGCGGCGGCTGCGGGCGGCAGGCGCGCAGGTCCTCCACGGGCGCGTGCGGCGGCGGGACGCGCCGGCCATCGCCTTCTACCGCTGCCTCGGCGCCGGGGACGATGCGGGCGAGTGGCAGGAGATGAGCCTGTCGGGCGACGCCCTGGTGCGCCTGGCGGGCGGGACGGGGACGACGGAGCGATAGAGGCATGGCCGAGCAGAGCTTCGACCTGATCGTGCTGGGCGGCGGCCCGGGCGGCTACGTCGCCGCGATCCGCGCCGCCCAGCTCGGCATGCGGACCGCCCTGGTCGAGCGCGAGCACCTGGGCGGCATCTGCCTCAACTGGGGCTGCATCCCGACCAAGGCGCTGCTGCGCGCGGCCGAGATCAGCCACCTGCTGCACACGCTCGACACCTACGGCTTCGCCGCGGACAACCCCCGCTTCGACTTCGCGAAGGTCATCGCGCGCTCGCGCGCCGTCGCCAGGCAGCTCAGCGACGGCGTGCGATTCCTGATGCGCAAGAACAAGGTCGCGGTGTTCGAAGGCCACGGCCGGCTCGCCGGCAAGGGCCGCGTGGCGGTGACGAGGGACGGCAAGCCGGTGGCGGATCTCGCCGCGCCGCACGTCATCCTCGCCACCGGCGCGCGGGCGCGCGTGCTGCCGGGGGTCGAGCCGGACGGCAAGCTGATCTGGACCTACAAGGAGGCGATGGTGCCGCCGGCGCTGCCGCGGCGGCTGATCGTCATCGGCTCCGGCGCGATCGGGGCCGAGTTCGCCTCCTTCTACCTCGACATGGGCAGCGAGGTGACGCTGATCGAGGTGCTCGACCGCATCCTGCCGGTGGAGGACGCGGAGATCAGCGCCTTCGTCCGCAAGGCGTTCGAGAAGCGGGGGATGAGGGTCCTCACCGGCGCGCGGGTGCAGGGCGTGCGCAAGGGCGCGGACGAGGTCACCGCGATCGTCGAGGCGGACGGCAGGGTGCAGGAGATCGCGGCGGACCGGGTGATCTCCGCGGTCGGCATCGTCGGCAACGTCGAGGACCTCGGCCTCGAGGGCACCGGGGTGAAGGTGGAGCGCACCCATGTCGTGACCGACGCCTGGTGCCGCACCGGCGAGCCGGGGGTCTACGCCATCGGCGACCTGTGCGGCCCGCCCTGGCTCGCGCACAAGGCCTCGCACGAGGGCGTGCTCTGCGTCGAGAAGATCGCCGGGGTCGAGGGCGTGCACCCGCTCGACGTCCGCAACATCCCCGGCTGCACCTACTGCCGCCCGCAGGTCGCCTCGGTCGGCCTGACGGAGGCGGCGGCGAGGGAGGCCGGCCACGAGGTGCGGGTCGGCCGCTTCCCCTTCATCGGCAACGGCAAGGCGATCGCGCTCGGCGAGCCGGAGGGCCTGGTCAAGACGGTGTTCGACGCCCGCACCGGCGAGCTGCTCGGCGCCCACATGGCGGGGCCGGAGGTGACGGAGATGATCCAGGGCTACGCCATCGCCCGCACCCTGGAATCCACCGAGGCCGAGCTGATCGCGACCGTCTTCCCCCACCCGACCATCAGCGAAACCATGCACGAGGCGGTGCTTGATGCCTTCGGCCGGGCGATCCACATCTAGCCCCGCCATGGCCAGGCGCATCGAGATAGACCACCGGACGGCGCTCCGCCACCCGGAGAAGGCCCACCGCCCGGACAACCCGATCCGGCGCAAGCCCGCCTGGATCCGGGTGAAGGCGCCCACGCACCCGGTCTATCACGAGACGCGGGCGCTGATGCGCGAGCAGAGGCTGGTCACGGTGTGCGAGGAGGCGGCCTGCCCGAACATCGGCGAGTGCTGGTCGCAGCGCCACGCCACCATGATGATCATGGGCGACGTCTGCACGCGCGCCTGCAGCTTCTGCAATGTCGCGACCGGCCTGCCGCGCGCGCTCGACCCCGACGAGCCGCGGCGGGTGGGCGAGGCAGTGGCGCGACTCGGCCTGCGTCATGTGGTGGTGACCTCGGTGGACCGCGACGACCTGCCGGACGGCGGCGCCGCGCACTTCGCGCGGACCATCCGCGCCATCCGCGCCGCCGCGCCGGGGACGACGGTGGAGGTGCTGACGCCGGACTTCCTGCGCAAGGACGGCGCGCTGGAGGTGGTGGTCGAGGCGCGGCCGGACGTGTTCAACCACAACCTCGAGACGGTTCCGCGACTCTATCCGACGATCCGCCCCGGGGCGCGCTACTACCACAGCCTGCGGCTGCTCGACCGCGCGAAGCAGCTCGACCCCGCGCTGTTCACCAAGTCCGGGCTGATGGTCGGCTTCGGCGAGTCGCGGACCGAGGTGCTGCAGGTGATGGACGACCTGCGCAGCGCCGGGGTGGACTTCCTCACCATCGGCCAGTACCTGCAGCCGACGGTGAAGCACGCCGCCGTGGACCGCTTCGTCGCGCCGGAGGAGTTCGAGGACTATGCGCGCCTGGCGCGCGCCAAGGGGTTCCTGCTGGTGTCGGCCACGCCGCTCACCCGCTCCTCCTACCATGCCGACCGCGACTTCGCCGCGCTGCGCGCCGCGCGCGAGGCGCAGCTCGCCGCCGCGGCGCGGGCCTGAGCGACACCGGCCGCCGCATGCCGACGCACGCCGAGAGGAGGGTGCTCCGCTACACGCCGGAGCAACTGTTCGACCTGGTGGCGGATGTCCGGCGCTACCCGGAGTTCCTGCCCTGGTGCGTCGGCGCGCGGGTGCTCTCGCGCACCGAAGGGGAGGTGGTCGCGGATCTCACCGTCGGCTTCAAGATGTTCCGCGAGACCTTCCGCAGCCATGTTGCGCTGGAACGGCCGCACATGATCCATGTGCGCTACCTGACGGGCCCGTTCCGCTACCTCAACAACCACTGGAAGTTCACCCCCGTGCCGGAGGGGACGGAGGTGGACTTCTTCGTGGACTTCGAGTTCCATAGCCGCATCCTGCAGGCGGCGATCGGCGTCGTGTTCAACGAGGCCGTGCGGCTCATGGTCCGCGCCTTCGAACGGCGCGCGATGGTGCTCTACGGGCGGCGCCCTTCGGGCGCGCCGGCGCCGGCGCCGGCAACGCCGGCGCCGCTGCCGTGACCGTCGCGGGCCGATGACTGCGGGCGCCCCGATCGGCGCCTGGCCGCGGAGGCGCGAGGCGGGAGACAGGTAAGGATCGGGCTGCTTTCCTCGGATCGGGATCTGGAGACGGTAGTCGTGCGGTGGGAGGAGCAAACGGCGGCCTGGGTCGGGATGGCGACCTCGGCTTTCGGCCCCGCGGAACGCGGCGGGATCTGGGGGGCGGTGGAGGGCGCCTTCGCCGCCATCCCGGCGACGGTCAAGTGGGGCGTGGCGGGACTGCTGGCGCTGCTTCTCGCCGTTCGTCTGGCACGCGGTCTGATCGCGCTCGTCGCGCGCGTGCGCGACCTCCGCGGCTGGATCAGCAGCCAGTTCGACTGATCCTTCGCCCCTCCGGACGGAGGTCCGCCTGCGCCGCCGCGCCGGCAGCTGCGGGCGGTCCGCGGTCGCCGGGCAGAGCGCATGGCCGCTACGGCCCACCGCCATGCCGCGGTGCGCCAGGGGCGGGGCGCGCATCGCGGGGACCGACGTCGTCGTTTCAGACCGATCCCGCAGGGCCGGCGCCGCGATGCCTGCCGTTCGGCAGGTAGGGCCAGAACAGCGCGTGGGCGAGGTAGAAATTCTCGCAGTGGATCGGATCGGGCAGGTAGATGCCGCCGCCCATGCGGATCGCCAGGAAGTGGTCGGCGAGCTTCACGCCGGGGTTCTTCTCGGCGTCCAGGAAGTCGTCCTGGCAGCCATGCTGCAGCCTGGTGATCAGGCGCCGGTTCAGCTCGCGCACCAGGTCGCGCGCCTCCGGGCTCCAGCGGCCGCGCGGCGCGCCCGGCTCGAGCGCGGAGACGAAGATCTTCTGGAAGCCTGCGCCGGTGAAGCGCCAGCAGCTCATCATGTCGTAGTCGGAGACCATGAGCTGGCCGCCATGGCCGAGCACCGTCCCGGTCTCGTTGGTCTTGGCCTTGGTGACCCAGGTCTTGGCGGGGAGCGTGCCGTGGAAGGCGCGGGCGCTGCGCCTCGGGCAGCGGAAGATCATCAGCAGCGCCCGCTCGGCGGTGAAGCGGCGCAGCGCCATGATGTCGCGCGCGTCCATCCCCGTCTCGCGCGAGAGGCGGAGGTCGAGGCCGTCGGCGCCGGCCGCCTTCGCCTCGTACTCCTTGTTGCGCGCGAGGTCGGCGAGCCCCGCGGCGCTGATCCTGAGCCCGGACATGCGGCCTCCCAACGCTGCCCCGCGCGCAGTGTACCGCGGCCGCGCCCGCCGCGCAGCATCGGCGAAGCGGCCGGCCCCGCGGCGCCGGCGGCGGGGCGCCGGCGGCCCCCGGCGGCTGCGGGCCGTCCTGCCGCCCTGGTCGCCGTCGCATTTCGCTGGCACCTTGCGCGCCCGGATTCGCGAGAGGCTCAGCCGATGGTCCACGCCCCCGAACGCCCCGCCCCCGGCGCGCCGCCGGTGCGCATCAACCTCTACTCCGACACCCAGACGCGCCCGACGCCCGCGATGAAGGAGGCGATGATGCGCGCCGAGGTCGGCGACGAGCAGCACGGCGACGACCCGACCGTGAACGCCCTCTGCGACCGCATGGCGGCGCTGACGGGCAAGGAGGCGGCGGTGTTCCTGCCCTCCGGCACGATGTGCAACATCGTCGCCACCCTCACCCACTGCCGCCCCGGGGACGAGATCCTCGCGCACGAGACGGCGCACATCCTGACCAGCGAGGGCGGCGGCCACGCCGCGCTCGGCGGCGTGCAGATCACGCCGCTGCGCGGGCCGCGCGGCATGTTCACGGCGGAGGAGGTGCGCGCCGCGATCCGCCCGCGCCGGCGCCACGCCCCGCCGCAGACGCTGCTCGAGGTGGAGCAGACCTCCAACCTCGGCGGCGGCGCCGTCTGGCCGAAGGCGCAGCTCGACGCGGTCGCGGCGGTGGCGAAGGAGCACGGGCTCGCGACGCACATGGACGGGGCGCGGCTGATGAACGCCTGCGTCGCCTCCGGCATCGCACCGGCGGAGATGGCGGCGGGCTGGGATTCGGTCTGGCTCGACTTCACCAAGGGGCTCGGCGCGCCGCTCGGCGCCGTGCTGTGCGGCACCGCGGAGTTCATCGACGCCGCCTGGCGCTGGAAGCAGCGCCTCGGCGGGGCGATGCGGCAGGCCGGGATCTGCGCCGCGGCCTGCCTCTACGCGCTCGACCACCACGTGGACCGGCTGGCGGAGGACCACGCCAACGCCAAGGCGCTGGCGCGCGGGCTGCGGCAGATCCCGGGCATCGAGGTGGTCGAGCCGGACACCAACCTGGTCTATTTCGATCCCTCCGGCGCCGGGATGGCGGCGGCCGATCTGGCGCGGGCGCTGCGGGCGCGCGGCATCCAGGTCAGCCTGCTGGGGGGGAGGATCCGCGCCTGCACGCATCTCGACGTGACCGCGGCGATGATCGGCGAGACGCTGGAGACGATCCGCGAGATCCTCGCGCGCGGCGCCTGAGGCCCGGGCGCGCCGCGCGGGGGCGCGCGGCGCTCAGCCGGCCGGGGCGATCTCGCCGCGCTCGATGGCGAAGGTCTGCTCGACCAGCGGGCGCAGCAGCTCCGGGTTGCTCTCGGTGATGAGGATCGCGACCTCGGGCAGCGCGTGGTGCAGGCGGTTCAGCGCCTCCGCGTAGCGCAACGCGAGCGCGGGGGCGAGGCCCTGGAACGGCTCGTCCAGCAGCACCGCGCGCGTCCCGACCATCAGCGCGCGGCCGAGCGCGACCATCTTGCCCTGGCCGCCCGAGAGGCCCGCCGCCTTGCGCGGGGCGAGATCGGCGAGCTCCGGCAGCAGCGCGAACACCGCTTCCAGCCGCCGCGCCTGCTCGGCGGCGGGGAGGCCTAGGACCTGCACGGGCAGCAGCAGGTTCTCGCGCACCGTGAAGCTGCCGAACAGGCGCCGCTCCTCCGGCGCGTAGCCGATGCCGTGCCGCGGCCGGTGGTGGGCGGGAAGGCTCGTCTCGTCCTCGCCGGCGATCAGCACGCGGCCGCTGCGGACCGGCAGCAGCCCCATCAGCGTGCGCAGCGTCGTCGTCTTGCCCGCGCCGTTGCGCCCTATCAGCGCGACGCGGCCGCCCGCCGGGACGCGGAGCGACACGTTGCGCAGCACCGTGACGCCGGCGATGTCCACCGTGACGCCCGCGAGCTCAAGCATGGCGCTCGATCCCGATCACCTCGCGCTGCACCGCGGGATCGGAGAGCACCTGGCCCGGGGGGCCGAGCGCGGCGATGCGGCCCTGGCTCCATACCGCCACGCGATCGGCGAAGCGCTCGACCACGTCCATGTCGTGCTCGACGAACACGGCGGTGACGCCCGCCTCGCGCAGCACGCGCACCAGCGTCTCGACGATCGCCATCTTCTCCGCGGCGGCGACGCCCGAGGTCGGCTCGTCCATCAGCAGGAGGCGCGGGTTCAGCGCCACCGCCATCGCGATGTCGGTGAGCTTGCGCGCTCCCTCGTTGAGCGCATCGGCGCGCGCCTCGGCGAGCGCGGCGAGGCCGAACCGGCCCAGGATCTCCATCGCCTCCTCGCGCCAGCGGTGCCGCAGCAGGGGCGCGAGCGGCGACCACAGCCCCTCGCGCGCGGCGATGGCCAGCGCGATGTTCTCCAGCACCGTATGCTCGGTGAAGAGCTGCGGAAGCTGGAAGCTGCGCCCGATCCCGCGCCGGACGATGGCGCGCGGCGCGAGGCCGAGGATCGACTCGCCCTCGTAGGCGATCGTCCCGGCCTGGGGGCGGAGGTAGCCGGTGGTCATGTTGAGGAAGGTGGTCTTGCCCGCGCCGTTCGGGCCGATGATGGCGAGGAACTCGCCGCGCAGCACGTCGAGGTCTATGCCGTCGGCGGCCTTGACGCCGCCGAAGGCGAGGCGGAGGCCGCGGGCCTCGAGCAGCGCGCCGCTCACGCCGCCCTCCCGGCGCGCCGGCCGAGCAGACCGGAGATCACGCCCCACAGCCCGCCGGGGGCGAACAGGATGACGAGCAGCAGCACGGTGCCGAGGATCGCCTGCCAGGCATCGGCGAAGCTCGCCGCCGCATAGACGCGCACCAGCTCGTAGGCGGCGGCGCCGAGGAAGGGGCCGAGCGCGCCGCCGGCGCCGCCCAGGATGGCGATGAACACGAGCTCGCCCGAGGAGGTCCAGTAGGCGAGCAGCGGCGTCACGTGGCGCGTCGTCATCCCGACGATCGCGCCGGCGACGCCGCCCATCACTGCCGAGAGCACGTAGGCCGCGAGCAGCACGCGCCGCGCCGAGACCCCCATGAACTCGAGCCGCGTCTCCCGCGTCTTGATCCCGGCCAGCGCCTGGCCCATCGGCGAGCCGAGATAGGCCCGCACGAACGCGCCGAAGCCGACCGCGAGGACCAGCGCCAGGACCAGCATCGCCCAGACGTAGGTCTCGAGCGTCAGCGCGAAGCCGGCCACGCGCGGCGGCTCCACCCGGATGCCGTCGGTGCCGCGGGTCAGCTCGTAGAGCTTCTCCAGCAGCGAGTATAACACCATGCTGATCGCGAGGTTCAGCATGCCGAAGAAGATGTCGCGGTAGCGCACCACGAACAGTCCGACGACGAGGCCGAGCAGGCCCGCGAGCAGGGCGGCCGCCGGCAGCAGCAGCAGCGCCTCCGGCGCCGCGGGGGCGAGGAAGGCCACCGCGTAGGCGCCGCTGGCGAGGAAGAGCGCGTGGCCGAAGCTCACCTGCCCGGCGCGCAGCAGCAGCAGGATGCCGAGCACCGCGATCCCCTTGGCCAGCGCGATGGTCAGCACGAACTTCAGCCACGGCGCCGCCCAGGCCGCCGCCAGCAGGCCGGCCGCGGCGAGCAGCGCCAGCGTCGCCTCGGTGCCCCGCCGCATCACACCCGCCGCGTCTCGACCACGCCGAACAGTCCCTGCGGCCGCACCAGCAGCACCGCGACCATGATCAGGTAGGGCACCACGACCTCGAACTCCGGCGCCAGATACACCGCCGCCGAGCGGCCGATGCCGATCAGCAGGGCGCTGATCGCCGCGCCCTCGATCTGGCCGAGCCCCGCGGTCGCCACGACGGCGAAGGAGAGGACGATGGTCGCGGCGCCGATGCCCGGGACCAGCGTCGTCGTCGGCGAGGCCAGCGCGCCGCCGAGCGCCGCGAGGCCCGCGCCGAAGGTGAAGGTCAGCAGGAAGACGCGCCGCGCATCGATCCCCATCGCCGTCGCCGCCTCGCGGTCGGTGGTCACGGCGACGATGACGCGGCCGGTGAGCGTGCGGCGCAGGAACCAGGCGAGGCCGGCGAGCGTCGCCAGCGCCACGCCCGGCAGCACGAAGAGCTGATAGGCGGTGAAGGGGACCACGTCCTCCCCGAACGGCACGTCCACCGTGCCGAGCAGCCGCAGCGGCGCGTCGCTGGAGACGGGCTGCACCCCCCAGATCAGCTTCTGCGCGTCCTCGAGGATCATGAACAGCGCGAAGGTGACGAGGAGCTGCAGAACCTGCTCGTGCCCGTAGATGCGCCGGAGCAGCCCCGCCTCGATGACCGGGCCCAGGATGCCGCCGACCAGCGCCGCCGCCAGCACCAGCGCGACGTACCCGGCCCAGGGCGGCAGCCCGCGCGCGGCGAAGAACAGGCCGAGCGAGGCCGCCGTGTAGGCGCCGATGGCGAACAGGCTGCCATGCGCGATGTTGATGATGCGCAGCACGCCGAAGACGAGGTTCAGCCCCACCGCCACCATGAACACCAGCGCCGCGTAGGCCAGGCCGTCGAGCAGCGCGAGGCCGAGCAGCAGCGTGTTCTGTTCCAGCCACCCGGCCATCGGCGCGGCCTCAGCCGGCGATCGGCGCCGGCACCTGCGCCAGCAGGTCCGGCTTGAGCGTCTTCAGCCAGTCCACGCTCTTCTGCCCGACCGGCGTGCTGACCATGGCGGCGGGGAAGACGATCATGTCCTTCGGCACGGCGAAGGGGAAGCGCTCGGTGAAGGTGCTGACGCCGACGATCTGGTCCTCCAGCCCCTGGCCGTCCTCGCGCAGGGTGATGGTCGAGGTGGGGGTGGGGAATTCGAGGCCGCGGAACGCCGCCGCCAGCTCCTGGTCGTTCGGCCAGCCGCCGCCCTTGGCCGCGATCGCCTTGGCGTAGGCGGCCTGCATGGCGGAGATCGCCTGGTACATGTGGTGGCAGGGATAGATCGGGTACTCGTTGAAGCGCCGCCGGTAGTTCTCGACGAAGCGCGCGAGGCGCGCCGGGTCCTTCGGCCGCGGGTGGTTGTTCCAGTGGTCGCCGCGGGTGCCGATGATGTGCCCCGCCGGCATGGTGCGGCCGAGGATCTGCATCGAGGCCTCGGCCACCGGCAGCACGAAGGTGGAGCGCTCGAACAGCCGCCGCTCCGCGGCCTGGCGGACCAGGGTGACCAGGTCGCCGCCCCAGAAGGTGGAGAAGATCACGTCCGGACGCGCGGCGAGCAGGCGCGTGATCTCGGTGGAGAAGTCGGGCGCGCCGAGGCGGGGGAAGAGCTCGGCGACGACGCGCACGCCGGGCTTCAGCGCGTCCATCGCCGTCTTCCAGATCTCCCACGAATCGCGGCCCCAGGCGTAGTCCTGGTTGATCACCGCGAGGGTGCGGAAGTCGGGCTTGGTCTTGAGCAGGTAGAGCAGCGGCGCCAGCACCTCCGGCGTGGCGTAGCCCTGGGTGCGGAAGGCGAAGGGATGGCGCCCCTCCTCGAAGATCCGCTGCGTGCCGCAGTCCCAGAGGATGGTGGTCTTGCGCAGCTCGTCCGACAGCGGCGTGCAGGCGAGGCAGGAGCCCGACGAGATCGAGGCGAACATCACCTGCACGCCCTCGTTCTGCACCAGGCGGCGGAACTCGCCCACCAGGTGGTCGGTGCCGGGCGCCTCGTCCACGAACAGGGCGCGCACGGGCACGCCGCCGATCCCGCCCGCCTGGTTGATCTCGTCGAACAGCATCTCGGCCGTCTGCTTCGCAGGCACGCCGAACACGCTGGCCGGGCCGGAGAGGAAGGTGGTGATGCCGACCTTCAGTTCGGCCGGCTTCTGCGCCTGGGCGCGGCCGCTGCCCGGCCAGAGCAGGCTGCCGGAGACGGCGCCGGCCGCGACCGCCAGCGCGCTGCGGCGAGTGAGCGGAGTCGGGGTGCTCATGCTAGGCATCTCCTCCGTGCGTCTCCCTTGCGCCCGTGCGTCTCCCTTGCGCCCGCTGCGGGGCAGGGCGGCGCTGGTCCGCGCCGGCAAGATGCCGGGCCGCACCGGCGGCGTGAAGGGGGCATACGCTGGCGCGGCGCGGATTGACCCGCCCCGGGGCGGCGCCTAGCGTCGGCGCCCCTCGGGGCGCTGGGGGGCGCGGGGGGCGCGGGCGGCGGCGCCGCCGCGCCGGCGCGATCCCCCGGCGGAGTCGCGGATGAACATCCTCTCCATCCAGTCCTGGGTGGCCTACGGCCATGTCGGCAACGCCGCGGCGATGTTCCCGCTGCAGCGCCTCGGCGCCGAGGTCTGGGCGGTCAACACGGTGCAGTTCTCCAACCACACCGGCTACGGGAGCTGGCGCGGCGAGGTGTTCAGCGCCGCCCTGGTGCGCGACTGCGTGCTCGGGATCGAGCAGTGCGGGGCGCTGGCGCGCTGCGATGCCGTGCTTTCGGGCTACCTGGGCGAGGCGGCGATCGGCGGTGCGATCCTCGAGGCGGTGGCGCGCACCCGGGCGGCGAACCCGCGCGCGGCCTATTGCTGCGATCCGGTGATCGGCGACGTCGGGCGCGGCGTGTTCGTCCGCCCGGGCGTGCCCGAGTTCCTGCGCGACCGGGCGTTGCCGGCGGCCGACCTCGCCACGCCCAACCAGTTCGAGCTGGAATGGCTGACCGGCCGGGCGGCGCGTGCGCTCGCCGAGGCCAAGGCCGCGGTCGCCGCGCTCCAGGCCCGCGGCCCGCGCTGCGTCCTGGTCACCAGCCTGCAGCTCGAGGACACGCCGGCCGAGGCGGTCGATCTCCTCGCTGCCGAGGGCGGGGCGTTCTGGCGCCTGCGCACGCCGCGCCTGCCGCTCGCGGTCAACGGCGCGGGCGATGCGATCGCGGCGCTGTTCCTGCTGCACCGGCTGCGGGCGGGGGCGGCGCGGCCGGCGCTGTCCGCCGCCGCCTCCTCGGTCTTCGGCCTGCTGCGGCGCACCGCGGAGGCCGGGGCGCGCGAGCTCCTGCTGGTCGAGGCCCAGGAGGAGTTCGTCCGGCCGTCGCGCCTGTTCGCCGCCGAGCCCTGCTAGCGCCGATCGCGGCCGGCCGCCGGAGCGGGGGAGCGCGCACCGGCCCCGGCCGCCCGCGGCGCGGGGCGAGGAGCCGATTGCCCGCCGCCGCCGGCCCCTCCATCATCGCCGCGACCGCAGAGCAGGAGGCTCCACGACCATGGCCCTCATCACCACGCGCCGCGCGGCGCTGGGCGGCGCCGCGCTCGCCCTGCCCTTCCTGCGCCCGGCCCGGGCGCAGCAGACGCTCGAGTGGGTGGCGGGCTCGCTCGGCGGCGGCTGGTACACCATGGCGGTCGGCCTCTCGGCGCTGATCCGCGAGGAGAACCCGGACCTGCAGATCCGCGTCGTCCCCGGCGGCGGGGTGGCCAACGCGACCCGCGTCAACAACGGGCAGTCGCCGATCGGCTGGGGGATCGACGCCTTCGCCGCCTCCGCGGCGCGCGGCGAGGAGCCCTACAGCCAGCGCCACGACAAGCTGCGCAGCCTCGGCACCGGCTACTCGCCGACCGAGCACCACTTCCTGCGCCGCCCCGACGGCGGGCCGGAGGACATGAAGGCGATCCTCACCCTGCGCGGCCTGCGGATCGCCGCGCCGCAGCGCTCCTCGACCGACGAGATGACGCTGCAGCGCATCCTGCGCTTCCTCGGCACCAGCCCGGAGCGCATCCGCGCCGAGGGCGGGCGCTATCTCACCGGATCCTACAACGACATCGGCGCCGCCTATGGCGACGGGCAGGTGGACTACCTCTACGCCGCCCTCGCCCGCCCCGCCGCGCTGTTCACCGAGATCGCGCAGGGGCGGCGCGGCGGCCGCCTGGTGGCGTTCCCCGAGGACGTGCGCCGGCACCTGAGCGAGCGCTACGCCTACGCCCAGGGCGTCATCCCCGCCGGCACCTATCCCGCGCTGCAGTCGGGCGACGTGCCGGTGACGGCGATGGACAGCGTCATCATGGTGCACGAGTCGCTGCCCGAGGAGATCGCCTACCGCATCACCCGCACGCTGATCCGCAACAGGGGCCAGCGCCTGGCCGCGATCCACGCCAGCATGGGCGCCTGGAACCCGGCGACCTCGTGGCGCTACGAGGGGCTGCCGCTGCATCCGGGCGCCGCGAAGGCGTTCCGCGAGGCGGGGGTGATGCCGGCGGGCTGACGGCGGGGGAGGGGCCGCCGCGGCGCGGCGGGCGGGAACGGCGCCGCGATGCGCGCGCTGGACGGCTGGCTGCGGGGGGTCGCCACCCTCTGGGCGGCGGCCGGCGCGGCCGTGCACCTCTATTTCGGCGGCTTCGGCTTCCCCGAACCGATCTGGACCCGCGGCTTCCACCTCACGGTGTTCGTGCCGCTGGTCTTCCTCTGCTGGCCCGCCTTCCCCGGCCGCTCCCCGGCGCATCGGCCGAGCCTGTTCGACTGGCTCTGGGCGCTCGCCGCGGCGCTGCCGCACGCCTGGGTGATGGGGAACTGGGCCGCCGTCTCCGACCGCATGGAGTACGTGGACCCGTTCGGGCCGGAGATGATGGTCCTCGGCCTCCTCGCCATCGTGACGCTGCTCGAGGCGACGCGGCGCGCGGTGGAGGCGGGGATGATGTGGATGATCGTGGCGAGCCTCGCCTACATGGTCCTCGGCCACCGCATCCCGGGGCTGTTCAACAGCCGCCCCTTCACCGCGGCCGAGATCGTCGAGGCCGCCTGGCTGGTGCCGACCGCGGGCGGGATCTACGGCCCGCTCACCGGCATCGTCGCCACCGTCATCGCGGTGTTCATCATCTTCGGCGCCTTCATGCAGGGCAGCGGCACGGGGCGGCTGTTCCACAACCTCGGCGCGGCGGCGGCCGGGCGCTACGCCGGCGGGCCGGCGAAGGTCGCGGTCGTCACCTCCGGCCTGTTCGGGACCATGAGCGGCTCCTCCGTCTCCAACGTCATCACCACCGGCTCCATGACCATCCCGCTGATGCTGCGGATCGGCTACCGGCCGGCGGTGGCGGCGGGGATCGAGTCCGCCGCCTCGGTCGGGGGGGCGCTGATGCCGCCGGTGATGGGCGCGGCCGCCTTCGTGATGGCCGAGATCACCGGCATCCCCTACGGCGACATCGTCGTCGCCGCCGCGCTCGGCGCGGTGCTCTACTACTTCGCCATCCTCGTCGCGGTGCATTTCGAGGCGCGGCGGGCCGGCATCGCGCCGATGGCGCCCGGGGACATCCCGGCCTGGCGCGAGGTGCTGGCGGATGCGCACCTCGTGCTGCCGATCGCCGTGCTGGTGTGGCTGATGATGGAGCGCTGGAGCGGCAACTTCGCCGCCTTCTGGGCCACCCTGGCGATGGTCGCCGTCGCCGCGGCGAGGCGCCGCACGCGGATGGGATGGCGCGAGGTGGTCGGGAGCCTCGCGCACGCCGGCTTCACCATGGCGCCGCTCGCGGTCGCCATCGCCGGCGCCGGGATCGTCGTCTCGGCGCTGACCGCGACCGGGCTGGTGGTGGCGTTCGGCGGCATCATCAAGCAGCTTTCGGGCGGCAGCTTCCCGCTGCTGCTCGCGCTGCTGGCGCTGACGGTGCTGGTCCTCGGCATGGGCATCCCCACCACGCCCTCCTACATCATCGCCGCGGCGATCGGCGTGCCGCAGATCCTCGAGCTCGGCGGCCAGGCGCTCGGCCTGACGCAGCAGGAGCTGCTGCTGCCGGCGCACCTCTTCCTCTTCTATTTCGCCGTCCTGGCCGACGCCTCGCCGCCCGTGGCTGCGGCGGCCTTCGCGGCGGCGGCGATCGCCAAGGCGAGCCCGCTGGCGGCGAGCCTGCACGCCACCCGCTTCGGGATCGCCGGCTTCGCCGTGGGCTTCGCCTTCCTCTACGATCCCGGGATCATGCTGCGCGGCGGCCCGGCCGAGGCCCTTCTCGCCTTCGCCATCCTGGCCGCGGCGCTCACGGCGCTCACGGCGTCCTACGCGGGGTTCCTCATCGCGCCGCTCGGCCCCCTGCCGCGGCTGCTGCTGGCCGCGGCCGGGCTGGCCGGGGCGTTCCACCACGGCCTGCCGGATTCCGTGCGCCTCGCGGGGGCGGCCGGGACGCTGGCGCTGGTCGCCGCCGTCCAGGCCGTGGCGGCGAGGCCGCGGGCCGGCGCACGGCCCGGCGCGCGTCACGACGGCGGAAACCAGTAGGGAGGTTCGCGATGCGAAGGGCTCTTCGATCCTTCTTCCTCGGCACGCTCGGCGCCCTCGCTGCGGCGCTGGCGGCGCCGGCCCAGGCGCAGCCGCAGCCGGCCGGGCCGACGCTCGCGGCGGTGCGCGCGCGCGGCGTGCTCACCTGCGGCGCGCATCCCGGCGCGCCGGGCTTCTCGCTGCCGGACAGCCAGGGCGTCTATCGCGGGCTCGACGCCGATACCTGCCGCGCCATCGCCGCCGCCGTGCTCGGCGACGCGAGCAAGGTGCGCTGGGTGGTGCTCACCAGCCAGCAGCGGCTGCCGGCGCTGCAGTCGGGCCAGGTGGACGTGCTGCCGCGCACCACCACCTGGACGCAGGTGCGCGACACGGCGAACGGCCTCAACTTCACCGCGGTGACCTTCTACGACGGCCAGGGCTTCCTGGTCCGCCGCTCGGCCAACGTGCGGCGCGCGCGCGAACTCGACGGCGCGACCATCTGCGTCACCTCGGGCACCACCAACGAGCTCAACCTCGCCGACTGGGCGCGCTCGAACGGCCTCCGCATCAGCCCGGTGGTGTTCGACGACAACAACGAGACCCGCCGGGCCTACGAGAGCGGGCGCTGCGACGCCTTCACCACCGACGCGAGCCAGCTCGCCGGCATCCGCAGCGCGCTGCCGAACCCGGCCGAGCACGTCGTGCTGCCCGACATCATCAGCAAGGAGCCGCTGGCGCCCGCGGTGCGGCACGGCGACGACCAGTGGTTCGACATCGTGCGCTGGACCATCTTCGCCCTGATCGAGGCGGAGGAGCTCGGCGTCACGCAGGCCAACGTGGACGAGATGCTGAACAGCCAGAACCCGGCGATCCGCCGGCTGCTCGGCCAGGCCGGCGACCACGGGCCGCTGATGGGCCTAGACCGGCGCTGGGCCTACAACGCGATCAAGGCGGTCGGCAACTACGGCGAGATCTTCGAGCGCAACCTCGGGCGCGACACGCCGATCGGCCTCGCGCGCGGCCTCAACGACCTCTGGACGCGCGGCGGGCTGATGTACGCGATGCCGATCAGATAGCGCCGGGCGGCAGGGCGAGCAGGTCGCGGTGCGGGACGCGCACCGCGAGCCGGCCCGCCTCCGCGAGCCGCAGGCGCGCCGCCAGCCACTCCGAGATGCGCGGCGCCGCGCGCCGTTCCTGCGCCATCGCCGCCCGGGCATGGCCGAGCGCCAGCGCCTCCGCCATCGCGCGCTCGCGCGGGGCGACCACCCAGTCGCTCGGCGCGGCGTGCACCGTGTAGCCGTGCGCCGCGAAGGCGGCCCGCAGCGCCGCCGCCGCGTCCGGGCCGAGCGCCGCCCCGCCGAGCCCCTTGTCGCGCCCCTGGTCGCGCCGGAAGCCGCGCGCCACCAGCGCGTCCGCCGGGTGCGGCGGGGCGAAGCGCGCCCGCCCGCTGACGGTGAGCGCGGCGTAGAAGGGCAGGCGGCGGGCGGCGCAGGCCGCGGCGACGCGCCCGATCCAGTCGCGCGACGCGAGGTCGCAGAGCGCGCTGCACACCACCGCGTCCGCCGCGCCGAGCGGCAGGTTCTCCGGCGCCGCGGCGAGGTCGGCGACCAGCCCCTCCACCCGCCATGCCCCGTGCGGCGCGTGCACGAGCAGCGTCCGCCGGCCCGGCCAGGTCGCGCGCCAGCCGATCCCCTCCGCGCGCTCGGCGATGGTCGCGAAGGCGCGCTCGATCAGCGCGGCGTCGGCGTCCACCAGGGTCCAGGCCTGGGCGCGGCCGAGGAAGTGCCCGAGCCAGCGCGTCAGCGCCCCGGTCCCGGCGCCGAGGTCGAGCAGGCGCGGCCGCGCCGGCAGGGCGCGCGCGAGCCGCGCGGCGAGGGCGGCGTCGCGCGCCCGCGCGTCGAAGGGCTCGCGCAGCGCGAGCCAGTCGGCGTCGAAGCCCTCGCTCATCCCGCCTCGCGCTCCGCGGCGAGCAGCGCGTCGGCGAAGGCGCCGGCGCGGTCCTCCCAGCGCGGCAGGCGCTGGCCCGCCTGCCAGGCGGCCTCCGCCATCGCCGCGCGCAGCCTCTCGTCGAAGATCACGCGGCGCAGCGCCCGCGAGAAGGCCGCGTGGTCGCCCGGCGCGGAGCGCACCCCGGCCTCGACCGGCACCACCTCGCCGATCGCGCCGCCGGTGGTGATGGCGCAGGGCAGCCCGCGCGCGAGCGCCTCCGCCGCCGCCATGCCGTAGCCTTCCCAGCGCGTCGCCAGCGCGAACAGGTCGGCCCGCGCGTAGAGCGCCGCCAGCGCCTCCGCGTCCACCTCGCCCGCGAAGGTGACGCGGGCGGCGATGCCGAGCTCCTCGGCCAGGGCGCGCAGGCCGCGCGCATGCGTCGGGTCGCGCCCCTCGCCGCCTGCGATGGTGAGCGTCCAGTCGAGGTCGGTCAGGCGGCCGAGCGCGCGCAGCAGCACGTCGTGCCCCTTGCGCGGCACCAGCGCGCCCACCGAGAGGATGGCGCAGCCCGGCCCGCCGGAGCCCTGCGCGCGCGGCGCGGGGTCGGTGCCGGGCTCGACGACGGAGAGGCGCGCCGGATCGGCGCCGAACTCCTCCGCCAGCCGGGCGGCGACCGGCCGCGAGACCGCGACGATGCGCGCCAGCGCGGGAAGCAGCGCGCGCTCGCGCGCCTTCAGCGCCGCCCGGTCCGCCTCGGCAAAGCCCGTCTCGAGCGCCGTCGGGTGGTGGATCAGGGCCACCGCGCGCCGGCGCGCGAGCTCCTCGCGCAGCGGCAGGAAGGCGGGCAGGCCGAGGCCGTCTATGACCACCCGCGTGCCCTCGCCGAGCCGCGCCAGCGCCGCGCGCGCCGCCTCCTCGGCCGCCGCGTCCGGCAGGGGATGGCGGCCCGCGAGCGCCACCACCTCCACCGCGTGGCCGCGGGCGCAGAGGCCCGCGACGATGCGCCGGTCGTAGATGTAGCCCCCGGAGATCGCGTCGAACGGACCGGGGACGAGCAGCGCGATCCTCATGCGACGGGCCCCTCGTAGGCCGCCCAGGCGAGCGGGCTCTCGCGCAGCAGGACCTTGAGCGCGGTCACGCGCCGCCCGGATTCGCCGAGCCGCCCCTCGCGCAGCGCGGCGCAGAGCCGCCCGTGGATGTGGAAGGCGAGATATTCGGTCGTCGTGTTCTTCCCGGCGAAGGCGGGTTCGGCGTCGAGGTTGCGGTAGTCGAGCGCGTCGAGGACGCGGCGCAGCTCGGCCCGCGCCGCGGCGATGTCCACCAGCAGGTGCAGGTGGTCGAGCGCCGGGGCGCGGAACTCCGCCTCCACCACGAAGGTGGCGCCGTGCAGGCGCTGGGCCGGGCCGAACTCGGCGCCGCGGAAGCTGTGCGCGATCATGATGTGGTCGGCGACGGTCACGCTGAACATGCGCCGGGACGATCCCCTTCGTAGATGACGACCGGGCAGAGCGGCGCCGGGCGGCCCGGCGCGCCGGGTGCGAGCAGCCGGTCCATCGCGCCCGGCAGCTCGGCGAAGGGCACGAAGGGGCCGAGCAGCGCGTCGAGCCGGCTGTCCTCGCCGAGCAGCGCCAGCGCCAGGGCCAGCCGCTCCGCGGCCGTCCGCCGCGCGCGCATCGGCGCCGCCACCGCGCCGACCTGGCTCGAGAGCAGCGCCAGGCGCCGGGCATGGAACGCCTCGCCGAGCGGCAGGGCGACGTCGCGGTCGCCGAACCAGCTCGCCTCGACGATGCGCGCCTCGAAGGCGGCGTGGCGCAGCGCCTGGCGCAGGCCCTCCTCGGTCGCCGAGGCGTGGATGACGAGGTCGCACGCGCGCGGCGCCTCCTCCGGGCGGACGAAGCGGAGGCCGAGCCGCGCCGCGGCCGCGCCGCGGCTCTCGTCCGGGTCGCAGACCGCGAGGTCGAGCCCCGGGATGCGCGCGAGCAGGGCGGCGCAGAGCAGGCCCACCACGCCGGCGCCGATCACCAGGGCGCGCTCGCCGACGCGCGGCCCGGCGTCCCACAGCACGTTGACCGCGGTCTCCATGTTGGCGGCGAGCACCGCGCGGTGGTCCGGCACGGAATCCGGCACGGGCCGGCAGAGCGCGGCGGGAACGACGAAGCGGTCCTGGTGCGGGTGCAGGCAGAAGACGCGCCGGCCGAGCAGGGGCTCCGGCCCCGCCTCGACGATGCCGACCGCGGCGTAGCCGTACTTCACCGGGAACGGGAACGCGCCCTCCTGCAGCGGCGCGCGCATCGCGGCGTGCTGGCTCGCCGGCACGCGGCCCTGCCAGACCAGCCGCTCCGTGCCGCGCGAGATGCCGCTCGCCACGGTGCGCACCAGCGCCTCGCCGGGGCCGGGAGGGCGCAGGCGCTCCTCGCGGATCTCGCCCCGGCCGGCGGCGACGGTCCAGAACGCGGCGGCCTTCACCCGGCCCTCTCCCCGGGACGGGCGCGGTCGAGCGCGATGTCGAACAGCACGTCCCCCTCTTCCAGCGGGAAGACGCGCCAGGCGAAGCGCAGCCCGTCGGCGATCCTTGCCACCTCCGGCAGGGTGAAGGCCGGGATGCCGGAGCCGAGCAGCACCGGAGCCACCGTGACGTGCAGCCGGTCGAGGCAGCCCGCGGCGAGGAAGCGCGAGACGGTGACGCCGCCCCCCTCGACGAACAGCCGCGTCAGGCCGCGCGCGGCGAGCGCGCGCAGGAGCGCGGGGATGTCGAGCCCGCCGCCGCGCGGCGCGCGGGGCAGGCGCAGCACCTCGGCCGCGCCCACCGTCTCCGGTCCCGGCGCGTCCTCGGCGCAGGCCAGCAGCGTCGGCGGCCCGCCGTCGCGGAACACGCGATGCTGCGGGGAGAGGCGGCGCTCCGTGTCGAGCACGACGCGCACCGGGTCCTCGCCCGGCACCCCGCGCGTCGTCAGGCGCGGGTCGTCCTGCCGCACCGTGCCGGCGCCGACGATCACCGCATGGCAGAGCGCGCGCAGGCGATGGGTGTGGAGGATGTCGCCGCGCCCGCCGATCCATTGCGAGGAGCCGCTGGCGGTCGCGATCCGTCCGTCGAGCGTCTGGACGAGGCGGCCGATGACGCGGCAGCCGTCGGGTGCCGTCGGCGGCGCCAGCACCGGCGCGAACAGCGCGGTGAGGGCGCCGGCGGGCAGCGACGCGAGATCGCCGCCGCCGCGCAGGCGGCGCAGCGCGTCCCAGGCGGCGTCGGTCGCGGGGCTTGCCATGGCGGGCGCACCATGCCGCAGGACAGGCGCGCGCGCCAGCGCGGGCGCGGCGGTGCGGCGCCTCCCCGCTCCCGGCGCCATGCCGCCCGGCTTTCCCGGCGAGACCCGCGCGGCGGCTGACGCCGGAGGCGCGCGCCGCGCCGGCGGCCCGCATCCGCGGCCGCGACGCCAGGCCCGGAGCCGCGTTGCGCCGCCTGCCGCACGCGAGGGACCGCCGCTTCCGGTGCCACCGCGCGGGCCTGGCGGCACGCCCGGCATCGTGCCGCCGGGGCGGCGCGAGGCGCTCCTCGTGCAAGGCCGCATCCGGGGCCGCCGCGCCCGCGCCCCGACGTTGCTGCGCCGGAGGGTCCCGGCATGCGGCTCGGCGGCGAACGCGAGAGCGCCAACGTCGAGGACCGGCGCGGGATCGGCATCCGCGGCGGCGGACTCGCCGTCGGCGGCGGCCTCGGCACGGTGGTGCTGATCGTGCTCGCGCTGCTGTTCGGCGTGGACCCCGGCGTGATCCTCTCCGGCGGCGGATCGCCGGAGGTCGATCGGCCCGCGGTCGCCGGCGGCCGCGCGGCGCCCGGAGAGCGCGCGGAGGACGACGAGGCGCGGCGCCTCGTCGCGCGCGTGCTGGCCTCCACGGAGGACACCTGGGGCAGCGCCTTCGCGCAGGCAGGCCGCCGCTACGAGGATCCGACGCTGGTCCTGTTCTCCGGCGCCACCCAGACGGGCTGCGGCTTCGCCCAGGCGACGGTCGGGCCGTTCTACTGCCCGCCCGACCGCAGGCCGTACCTCGACCTCGACTTCCTCGCCGACATGCAGCGCCGGCTCGGCGCCACGGGCGACTTCGCCACCGCCTACGTCATCGCGCACGAGGTCGGGCATCACGTGCAGAACCTGCTCGGCGTCCTGCCGCGGGTGGATGCGCTGCGCCGGCAGGTGCCGGAGGGGCAGGCGAACGCGCTCTCGGTGCGGATCGAGCTGCAGGCCGACTGCCTCGCCGGCGTCTGGGCGCGCCGGGCTGACGCGGCGCGGCCCCTCCTCGAGCGCGGCGACGTCGAGGAGGGGCTGAACGCCGCCGCGGCGGTCGGCGACGACCGGCTGCAGCGCGCCGGCCGCGGCCAGGTGGTGCCGGAGAGCTTCACCCACGGCAGCTCGGCCCAGCGCGTGGCCTGGTTCCGGCGCGGGCTGGAGCGCGGCGAGATCGGCGCCTGCGACACCTTCGCCGGGGGACCGCCGCCCTGGCGCGGGTCGCGGACGGCGGGAAACGACCGGGAACGCGAATCCGCTCGACAGACGACGAGCCGAACCGTCGCCGCGGGGACAGCCGGGCGGAAACGGCTCCGGGGCGCGCGGCGATCCGGTCCGGCCCGCTGGGCAACGGGGCGCGCGCCGCCTAGGTCCTGAACCCAAACTGCTGGACGCGACGGGCTGGGATCTGATTCAAGTTCCCTGCTGGACGGGAGCTTGGCATGTCGCGGTTCGATCTGAGTGAGGCGGAATGGCGGATCATCGAGCCTCTG
>NZ_JAHZUY010000061.1 GCF_019458025.1 Caldovatus aquaticus
GGGGCCTCCTGCGGCGCCGCGGCAGGCGGGTGCGGCCCCTCCTGGGCCTGCGCCGGCCGGCCGGCGACGGCGGCGAGCAGGAGCAGGAGCGACAGCGCCGCGACACGCGGCGCGGAGAGGCGCGGGGAGCGGGCGGGGCGGGGGAGCGGCCTCATGGGCCGGGGTGGAACCCATCGGCGGCGTCCGGGTCAAGCCTCGTCTCGCCCCGGCCGGCACCGGGTGTTGCGTCCGGCCGGCGAGGCCCCAGGTTAGCGAGCCATGCGCATCCTGCTCACCGCCCTTCTCGTCCTCGCCATGCTCGGCGTGCTCGCCACGCTCTTCGCCGGCATCTTCGGCCTGGTGACCGGCAGGGGGGATCCGGTCCGCTCGAACCAGCTCATGCGCTGGCGGGTGATCCTCCAGGGCGTCGCGATCGCGCTGTTCGTGCTCCTGCTGCTCGCGCTGCGGGACTGAAGGCGGCAGGGGGCGCCGCCGGGGCGGAGCGCCGGGGGCGGCTTTACACCCCGCCCGCCCCGGCCCTATGTTCCGCCGCCTTTGTGCAATGCGATACGACGCCGCCGCGCCGGCGTTGTCGAAGGCGGCGATGAGGTCTCCGGGGGTGCGCCGCCGCCCCCAGCGCAGGACACGGCCAGGCCATGAAGCTCCTCGTCCCCGTCAAGCGGGTGGTGGATTACAACGTCAAGGTCCGCGTGAAGTCGGACGGCACCGGCGTCGAGACGGCCAACGTCAAGATGTCCATGAACCCGTTCGACGAGATCGCGGTCGAGGAGGCGGTGCGCCTCAAGGAGAAGGGCGTCGCGAGCGAGATCGTCGCCGTCTCCATCGGCGTCGCCGCCGCCGCCGAGCAGATCCGCACCGCCCTCGCCATGGGCGCCGACCGCGGCATCCTGGTCGAGCACGACGGCGCGCTGGAGCCGCTGGCGGTGGCGAAGATCCTCAAGGCCGTGGTGGCGAAGGAGCAGCCGCAGCTCGTCATCCTCGGCAAGCAGGCGATCGACGACGACATGAACGCGACCGGCCAGATGCTCGCCGCCCTCCTCGGCTGGCCGCAGGGCACCTTCGCCTCCCGCCTCGAGATCGCCGACGGCAAGGCGACGGTGACGCGCGAGGTGGACGGCGGGCTGGAGACGGTCGAGCTCAGGCTGCCGGCGATCGTCACCACCGACCTGCGGCTGAACGAGCCGCGCTACGCCTCTCTCCCCAACATCATGAAGGCGCGCAAGAAGCCGATCGAGACGCTGAAGCCCGCCGACCTCGGCGTGGACCCCTCCCCGCGCCTCACCGTGCTGAAGGTCGAGGAGCCGCCGAAGCGCCAGGCGGGCAAGAAGGTGGCCTCCGTGCAGGAGCTGGTGGACAAGCTGCGCAACGAAGCGAAGGTGATCTGAAGCCATGGCCGTCCTGGTGCTCGCCGACCGCTCGGGGTCGGCCATCAACCAGCCCACGCGCAGCGCCGTCGCCGCGGCGGGGCAGATCGACAGGGAGGTGCACCTCCTCGTGCTCGGCGCCGAGCAGGCGGAGGCGGCGGCGAAGCTGCCCGGCGTGGCGAAGGTGCTGAAGGCCGAGGGCGAGGCCTATGCGCACGCGCTCGCCGAGCCCACGGCCGCGCTGCTGGTGGCGCTGGCGCCGAACTACACGCACCTGCTCGCCCCCGGCAGCGCGCAGGGCAAGAACGTCATGCCGCGCGTCGCCGCCCTGCTCGACGTGCAGATCGTCAGCGACATCGCGGGCGTGGTGGACGCCGACACCTTCCGCCGCTTCTTCTACGCCGGCAACGCCCTGGCGACGGTGAAGAGCGCCGACGCGAGGAAGGTGCTCACCGTGCGCGCGGCGAGCTTCGACCCGGTGCCGGCCGAGGGCGGCCCCGGCGCGCCGATCGAGCCGGTGGCCCCGGCCGCCGACCCCGGCCTCTCGCGCTTCCTGCGCGCCGAGCTTGCCAAGAGCGAGCGGCCGGAGCTGACCGCGGCGCGCATCGTCATCTCCGGCGGCCGGGCGATGGGCTCGGCCGAGAACTTCAAGCTGCTCGAGGGGGTGGCCGACAAGCTCGGGGCGGCGATCGGCGCCTCGCGCGCGGCGGTGGACGCGGGCTACGCGCCGAACGACTGGCAGGTCGGCCAGACCGGCAAGGTGGTCGCCCCCGACCTCTACATCGCCGTCGGCATCTCGGGCGCCATCCAGCACCTCGCCGGGATGAAGGACAGCAAGGTGATCGTGGCGATCAACAAGGACGAGGAGGCGCCGATCTTCCAGGTCGCCGACTACGGCCTGGTCGCCGACCTGTTCAAGGCGATCCCCGAGCTCGAGGCGGAACTGGAGCGCACGAAGTGAACGATCAGGCGAAGCCGGCAGCGGCGCCGCCCGCCGCCGCGCCGCCGGAGATCGCCAGGGTCGGCGTGATCGGCGCCGGGCAGATGGGCAACGGCATCGCCCACGTCTGCGCCCTCGCCGGCCTCCCCGTCGCGCTGGTGGACATCAGCGCGACGCAGCTCGAGAAGGCGCTGGCGACCATCGCCCGCAACCTGGACCGCCAGGTCGGCCGCAAGCTGATCGCGCCGGAGGACAAGACGGCGGCGCTCGCGCGCATCGCCACCGGCACCGACTACGCCCTGCTCGGCGACTGCGACATGGTGATCGAGGCGGCGACCGAGAAGGAGGAGGTCAAGCGCCAGATCTACCGGCAGGTCTGCCCGCTGCTGAAGCCCTCGGCGATCCTCGCCTCCAACACCTCCTCGATCTCCATCACCCGCCTCGGCGCCGCGACCGACCGGCCGGAGCGCTTCATCGGCATGCACTTCATGAACCCGGTGCCGGTGATGAAGCTGGTCGAGGTGATCCGCGGAATCGCCACCGACGAGCCGACCTACCAGGCGACGCTGGCGCTGGCCCGGCGGCTCGGCAAGCAGACGGCGACGGCGGAGGACTTCCCGGCCTTCATCGTCAACCGCATCCTGGTGCCGATGATCAACGAGGCGGTGTACGCGCTCTACGAGGGGGTCGGCACCGTCACCAGCATCGACACCGCGATGCGGCTCGGCGCCAACCACCCGATGGGCCCGCTCGAGCTCGCCGACTTCATCGGTCTCGACACCTGCCTCGCGATCATGCAGGTGCTCTACGAGGGCTTGGGCGATTCCAAGTACCGGCCCTGCCCGCTGCTGGTGAAGTACGTCGAGGCCGGCTGGTACGGCCGCAAGACCGGCAAGGGCTTCTACGACTACGGCGTGGACCCGCCGCGCCCGACGCGCTGAGGCGCGGCGGCCCGCGCCCTACCCCTCGCGCCGGGCGGCGAGCAGCCGCGCCTCCGCCTCCGCCGGCGCCATGCCGAGCGCCGCCTCTGCCACCGCGCGCGGGAAGCCCGCGCGCGCGAGCGCGCCGAGCGCGCGGCGCCGCGCCTCCGCCGCTCCCCCGGCCGCCGCGCCGTCCGGCGCGAAGGGGCCGATCCGCCGCCGCCGGCACAGGGCCAGGGCGGCGAGCAGCTCCGCCGCCTCCTCCCCCGCCTCGCCCTCGCCCAGCGCCGCGCGCACGATCGCCCGGTCCACGCCGCGCGCCGCGAGGTGCGCCGCGATCGCCCGGCGCGAGCGTCCGGCGCGCTGCAGCCGCCGCGCCCGCGCCTCGGCGAAGGCGGCGTCGTCCACCGCGCCCGCGGCCGCGAGCCGCCGCGCCACCGCCGCCGCGGCGGCGCGGGCGCGGCGCGCGCGCTCCGCGATCTCCTCCGGCGTCGCCACGCCTTCCGCCTCGGCGCGGCGCGCCCAGCGCTCGACCCGCCGCTCCAGCACCCGGCGCAGCCCGGCCTCGGTGGCGGCGAAGCGCGCGAGGTGCTGCAGCGCCGCCTCGTGCAGCCGCGCCTCGTCGGGCGGCGGGCCGGCGGCGAGCGGGATGCGCCGCCCGCGGCCCGGCCGCGTCTCCTCCCGCTGCCCTGCCATGCCGCCACTCTGGCATGGCCGTGCGCCGGCGCGAACGCCCTCCGCGGGGGCGCGGCGGCGCCGTCCATCGCGGCGGGACAGGCCCGCCCGCTTCCCGCCGCGCGCGCCGCGGCTACACTCGCGCGCCACGGGGGGAGCAGCCAGCCGATGCGCATCGCGGTCATCGCCGACATCCACGGCAACCTGCCGGCGCTCGAAGCCGTGCTGGACGACATCGCGGCGCGCGGCATCGCGCGGGTGGTCAATCTCGGCGACTGCGCCTCGGGCCTGCTGTGGCCGCGCGAGACGGCGGCGCTGCTGATGGCGCGGGCGATCCCGACGGTGCGCGGCAACCACGACCGCTGGCTGGCCGAGCAGGAGCCCGCCGCCATGGGGCGGCAGGACGCCTTCGCCCATGCCGAGACCACGCCGGAGCAGCGCGCCTGGCTCGGCGCCCTGCCGGCGCGCCTCGACCCGGCGCCGGGCGTGCTCGCCTGCCACGGCACGCCGGAGAGCGACACCACGAACCTGCTGGAGGAGCCGGCGCACGGCCACCTGCGCCCGGCCGCGCCGGAGCGGGTGCGCGAACGGCTCGGCGCCGAGGGGCGGGCGGCGCGCGTCGTGCTGTGCGGGCACAGCCACCAGCCGAGCGTGGTGCGCCTGCCGGACGGCGGCCCGCTGGTGGTCAACCCCGGCAGCCTCGGCTGCCCCGCCTTCCGCGTGACCCGCGCGCCGCACCCGCACCGCTCCGAGGCGCGCTCGCCGCACGCCCGCTATGCCATCCTGCACCTGTCCGCGGACGGCGGCGCGCCGAGCGCCGACCTGATCGCGCTCCGCTACGACTGGGAGGCCGCCGCGCGGCGCGCCGAATCGCTCGGCAGCCCGGCCTGGGCCTACGCGCTGCGCACCGGCTTCCTCCCGGACGGCATCTGAGCCCTCACCCCGGCCCTCGCGGATCGGGGCCGATCCTCGCCGGGTGCCGGCGCCGCCCTCGGGCGCCCCGGCTGCCCCGCATGGGCGGCCGCCGCGGCGCGCGCTCCGCGCGGTCCGGGATCACACTTGGCGGTCGGGGATCCGCACCACCAGCCCGTCGAGCGCCTCGGCGACCGTGATCTGGCAGGAGAGGCGGCTGCTGGGCAGGCGCTCGGCGGCGGCGCCGTGGAGCATCTCCTCCTCCGCCGGCTCGGGCGGCGGCAGGCGGTCGGCCCAGTCCTCGTCCACGTAGACGTGGCAGGTGGCGCAGGAGCAGCAGCCGCCGCAGTCGGCGAGGATGCCGCGCACGCCGTTCTGCGTCGCGCCGAGCATGAGCGTGGTGCCGACCGGGAGGTCGAGCGTGCGCGCGGCGCCGTCGGGTTCGACAAAGGTGATGCGCGGCATGGGACGGGCTCTCGCGGAGGGCTGCTGCGAAGCTGGGGCCGGAGACGGCGCGCGGCAACGCCGGCCCGGCCCTCAGGCCTCCAGCAGTTCGGGCCAGGGAACGATGGTGGACTTCACCGTGCGCATCGCCATCGCGTCCGCCACCGCGCGCGTCACGCCCTCCTCGCTGAAGGGGTAGAGGGTCTGCATCTCGTACCAGGGATACCTGTCCCGCGCCTGGTGGAGCATCTGCACGCCGAGGGCGAGGTCGTTCTCGGTGAAGGCCCAGGACCCCATGATGGTGATGTCCTTGGCGACGAAGCGGTGCCAGTTGGTCATGATCGGCCCGGCGTCGGTGAACTGCCCCATCTCGATGTAGAAGCCGGAATCGCGCAGCATCTCGATGCCCTCCGGCCCGGCGCTCGGGTGGCCGGTGCAGTCCATCACCACGTCCGCGCCGAAGCCGCCGCGGGCGCCGCCGATGAGCTCGCGCACGCGGGCGATGCGGGCCTCCGGCGTGGCGTACTCCTCGATGTCGACCGTCGCCTCGGCGCCGAACCGGCGGGCGAGGGCGAGGCGCGGCGTCTCCGGCGCGCCGACGCAGATGATCCGCCCCGCGCCCATCTCGCGCGCCGCGGCGATGGCGAGGATGCCGATCGGGCCCGAGCCCTGGATCACCACCGTGTCGCCCCAGCGGAACCCGCCCATGCGCTGGGCGCGGGCGAAGCCGCGGATGGTCGAGGTGAGCGGCTCGGCGAGCGCGCCGAGGCGCAGCGGCATGTCGTCGGGCAGCCGGTAGATCTTCGTCCCCGGCAGCGCCTCGAGGTCCACATAGACGTATTCCGCGAAGCCGCCCCACAGATGCGGCGGACGGTCGAAGCCGAGGTAGCGGCCGTAGTAGACCGGCGTCTGGCAGCGGTTGGAGTGCTCCGGGTAGTGCTTGCAGTAGTAGCACGCGCCGCAGGGCATGAAGGGCGGGATCATGACCTTCGACCCGACCGCGATCGGCTGGTCCATCCAGTCGGTGGCGAGGTCGGGGCCCTTCTCGACGACGATGCCCGCCATCTCGTGGCCGAGGGTGAAGGGCCAGGGCAGCGGCTTCGGCCAGTGGCCCTTGAGGATGTGCAGGTCGGTGCCGCAGACGCCGCAGGCGCCGATCCGGATCAGCGCCGCCTTGCGGCCGACGCGCGGCCAGGGCACCTCGCGGATCACCGGCGGCGCCCCGGGGCCGGCGAAGGTGGCGACGCGGATGGTGCGGCTCATGCGCGTTTCCTCGCGGCCGGGGGCTCAGGAGAGCACATAGGCGGCGCCGCAGCGCTCGCAGATGCCGCGGATCAGGCGGTCGAGGGCGTCCGGGACCGGGATGCCCTCGCGCAGCCGGCGCGCGCGCTCCGTCTCCTCCGGGTCGCCCGCGACCAGCACCGGCTTCGCCGGATCGGCCGGCGGCGTGGCGTGCAGGATGTCGATCGCCTCGTCGAGGTCGGACTCGAACGCGCCCTCCTCGCGGAAGGCGCGCGGATCCAGCGCCAGGAAGAAGTGGCCGATGTTGTCGGGCTTGCCCGGGCCGTGGTCGCGCTCGCGGATCGGCGAGAAGGAGGCCCCGGTCAGCGTGCCGCCGAGGATGTGCACCATCATCGCGAGGCCGTAGCCCTTGTGGCTGCCGAGCTCCGGCGTGCCGCCGAGCGGCGTCAGCCCCCCCGCCTTCTCCTTGTAGACGACCTCCATCCCGCGCTTCGGGTCGGTGACGGGCCGGCCGTCGCCCTCCACCACCCAGCCCTGCGGCATGGTGCGGTTGTTGAGGTCATAGACCTTGACCTTGTTCGCGGCGACCGTGGTGGTCGCCATGTCGAGCACGAAGGGGCGGTTGCGCCGGGCCGGCGCGGCGAAGGCGATCGGGTTGGTCCCCAGCACCGGCAGCGCGGCGCGGGTCGGCACCATGGCGATGCCGCGCGTCGCGCTCGTCACCAGGCCGATCGCGCCGCGCCGCGCGGCGATGCGCGCATAGACGCCGGCGGCGCCGAAATGGTGCGAGTTGCGCACGCCGACCACGCCGACGCCGGCGGCGAGCGCCTTGTCCACCGCGAGGTTCATGGCGAAGACCGAGACCGGGTGGCCGAGGCCGGCGCCGCCGTCCACCAGCGCGGTGCAGGCGTTCTCGCGCACGATCCGCGGCCGCGCGTTCAGGTCCACCCGCTTCTCGACCACGCGCTGCTCGTAGGCCATCAGCATCGAGATGCCGTGGGAGTCGACGCCCATCAGGTCGGTCTCGACCATCGCCTCGGCGGTGGTGACGGCGAGGTCCTCCGCCATGCCCCAGGCGAGCAGGATGTTGAGGATCTGCTGGCGCACGCGGTCGGCGCTGACGTTCATGCTGCGGCGGCTCCGTCCCCCGGTCGCGGGCGGGGCGCGGGCCGCGGCGGCCGCGACGCTTCCCTCCCGGTCGCGATCCCTTCTACCGTGGCGGGGCGGAGCGCCGCAACGCGGGCGGGGCTCCGCAGCGACGGGGAGGAAACATGACGGCCATGACGCGGCGCGGCGCGCTGCTCGGTGCGCCCGCCCTCGCCCTCGCCCTCGCCCTCGCCGCGGCGCGCGGCGCGGCGGCGCAGGACTACCCGGCGCGGCCGGTGCGCGTGGTGATCGGCTTCGCCGCCGGCGGCGCCACCGACATCATGGCGCGGCTGCTCTCGCGCCACCTGAGCGCGCGCCTCGGCGGCCAGCCCTTCGTGATCGAGAACCGGCCCGGCGCGGGGACGCTGCTCGCCGCCGAGGCGGTGGCGCGCGCGGCGGCGGACGGCCACACGCTGACGTACGCCTCCTCCTCCACCGTCATCACGCCGCTGATCAACCGCGGCTCGAGCCTCGACGTCCCGCGCGACTTCGCCGCCGTCGCCATCGCCCAGGCCTCGCCGATGATCCTGGTGGCGAACGCCGGCTTCCCGGCGCGGACGATCCCGGAGATCGTGGCGCTGGCGCAGGCGCAGCCCGGCCGGATCACGATCGCGCATCCCGGCACCGGCGGCATCAACCACCTCTCGCTCGCGATCCTGATGCGCCGCACCGGCGCCGAGTTCACCCTGGTGCCGTTCACCGGCAACCAGCCCGCGCTGAACGCGCTGCTGCGCGGCGACGTGGATCTCGCGAGCGACTCGCTCTTCGCCACCCGCCCGCTGCTCGAGGCGGGGCGGATCCGCCCGGTCGCGGTCACGACGGCGCGGCGCTCGCCGCTCCTGCCCGAGGTGCCGGCCATCGCCGAGCACCTGCCGGGCTACGACGTGCCCTTCTGGTCCGGCTTCCTCGCCCCGCGCGCCACGCCGCCCGCGATCGTCGACCGGCTCAACCGGGAGGTGGAGGAGATCCTGAAGCTGCCGGAGGTGCTCGAGCGCCTGCGCGGCTTCGGCGCCGAACCGGTCGGCGGCAGCCGCGAGTCCTTCCAGCGCCTGATCGAGGAGGAGTGGCGGCGCTGGGGGGAGCTGGTGCGCGCGCTCGGCCTGCGCGGCGACTGACCCGCCGCCCGGACCCCGTCCGCGCTCACTCCGGCGGCGCCCAGGCGACCTCGCCCTGCATCAGCCGCCGCGCGGTGCGGAACAGGCGCGCGCTCTCGGCCACCCAGGCGCCGTCGGCGTCGCGCCGCACCTCGGCTCCGACCGGAAGCACGCCGGAGGGGGTGGCGATGCGCACCTCCTCCGCCGCGGCTTTGGCGGCGCGCGGCCCGAGCAGCAGCTGCGGCAGCGTGCCGGCGATGCGGCAGGCGACGGCGAGGCAGAGCGCGAGCGTGAGCGGCGCCGCGCGGTGCAGCCGCTCCATCGAGACCGCGCGCACCGCGATGTCGCAGTCCTCGGCGCCGATCCGCTCGCCGCCGATGCTGCGGTAGGCCGCGGGCGGGGCGACCATCGCCACCTTCGGCACGCCGAGCCCGGCCGCCTCCGGCCTCGCCGCCAGGCCCATCGCCACCGCGCCCGCCCGGCGCAGCCGGTCGAGCCGCGCCATCACCCCGGGCCGCGCCTCGATCTCCTCGGGCGTCTCGGTGCCGGCGAGGCCGAGCGCCGCGGCCTCGACGAACACCACCGGCGTGCCCGCGTCCACGAGCGAGGCGCGGCAGCCCCCTCCCTCGTCCGCCAGCCCCTCGAGCACGCGCCCCGTCGGCAGCAGCGCGCCGGTCGCCGTCCCGCCGGGGGCGAGGAAGTCGAGCCGGATGCGCGCGCCGGTGCCGGGAACGCCGGCGATGGCGAAGTCGCCGCGCACCGCGGCCTTGCCGTCGCGCACCGGGAAGCGGGCGTGGATCAGCCGGCGGGTGTTGGTCTGGTGGATGCGCACCAGCGCCTCGCCCGCGCGCGGCGCGGCGACGAGCCCCTCGTCCACCGCGAAGGGCCCGACGGCGGCGGAGAGATTGCCGCAATTGCCCGACCAGTCCACCACCGGGCGGTCCACCGCGACCTGGGCGAAGGTGTAGTCGAGATCGGCCGCCGGGTGCGTCGGCGCACCGATGATCACGGCCTTGGAGAGCGAGGAGATCCCGCCCCCCATGCCGTCGAGCTGCCGCCCGTAGGGGTCGGGGCTGCCGAGCACGCCGAGGAAGAGGCGCTCCTGCGCCGCGCGCCCGGCCGGCAGGTCGCGGGCGTGGAAGAACAGCCCCTTGGAGGTGCCGCCGCGCATGAACACGGCGGGGATGAGGCGCAGGTCCGGCATCGCTCCGCTTCCCTCCGCGCGGCGCTCCCGCCGCGCGTTGACACGATTTTGCCGCGCTGCCTAGGGTCTGCGCCAGCGGCGCGCGGGAGGGCGGGATGGCGGAAGCGCAGGCGAGCTATGACGTGGTCGTGGCCGGGGCCGGCAACGCCGCGCTCTGCGCCGCGCTCTCGGCGCGCGAGCAGGGCGCCCGCGTGCTGGTGCTGGAGAAGGCCCCGCCCGAGGAGCGCGGCGGCAATTCCACCTTCACCGCCGGCGGCTTCCGCTTCGTGCACGACGGGCTCGAGGACCTGCGCCGCGACGTGCTCGTGGACCTCTCCGAGGAGGAGGCGAAGCGGATCTACATCCCGCCGCAGCCCGCCGACCGCTTCCTGGAGGACCTGCTCCGCGTCACCGAGGGGCTGACGACGGAGGAGCTCGCCAACATCCTGATCCGGCGCTCGCGCGAGACGATCGTCTGGATGCGCAGCAAGGGCGTGCGCTTCATCCCGATGTTCGGCCGCCAGTCCTACGTCGTGAACGGCATCCACCACTTCTACGGCGGCGTGAACATCGAGGCGGTCGGCGGCGGCTGGGGCCTCGTGGACTTCCTGGTCAAGGCCGCCGAGCGCGACGGCATCGAGATCCGCTACGAGACCGGCCTGCGCCGGCTGCTGCAGGACCGCCAGGGCCGCGTCGTCGGCGTCGAGGTCTTCGGGCCCGGGGGCTACGAGGAGATCCGCGCCCGCGCCGTCGTCCTCGCCTGCGGCGGCTTCGAGGCCAACCCGGAGATGCGCGTGCGCTACCTCGGCCCGGGCTGGGAGCTCTGCCGCGTGCGGGGGACGCGCCACAACACCGGCGAGGGGCTGCGCGCCGCGCTCGAGATCGGCGCCCAGCCCTATGGCGGCTGGTCCACCTGCCACGCCGTGCAGTGGGACATCAGCGCCCCGCCCTTCGGCGACCGCCAGGTGCTCGACAACTTCCAGAAGCACTCCTACCCGCTCGGCATCATCGTCAACCTGAACGGTGAGCGCTTCGTGGACGAGGGCGCGGACTACCGCAACCACACCTACGCCCGCTACGGGCGCGAGGTGATGAAGCAGCCGCAGCGCACGGCGGTGCAGATCTTCGACGCCAAGACCATCGGCCTGCTGCGCGACGAGTACCGCATCCGCCAGGTGACCAAGGCGACCGCCGACACGATCGAGGGGCTGGCGCGCGCGCTCGACATCAACCCCGAGGGGCTCGCGCGCACGGTGCGGGAGTTCAACGCCGCCTGCCGGCCCGGCGACTTCAACCCGGCGATCCTCGACGGCAAGCGCACCGAGGGCATCACCCCGCCCAAGTCCAACTGGGCGCTGCCGATCGACGAGCCGCCCTTCACCGGCTTCGTCGTCACCTGCGGCATCACCTTCACCTTCGGCGGCTTGCGCATCAACACCCGGGGCGAGGTGCAGGACGTGACCGACCGCTCGATCCCCGGTCTCTACGCGGCGGGGGAGCTGGTGGGCGGGATCTTCTACCAGAACTACCTCGGCGGCGCCGGGCTGATGTCCGGCGCGGTGTTCGGGCGGCTCTCGGGCGCCAGCGCCGGGCGCTACGCCCGGGCGCAGGGCTGAGCGCGCCGCCCCCGGCCCCCCGGCGCGCCGGCGCGGTCCGGCCGCGCCGCCTGCCGCTCCCTCGCGAAAGCCGCCGCCATGCGCCGCCCGCTCCTCGCCCTCGCCCTCCTCCTCGCCGCCGGCCCCGCCCGCGCCCAGCCGGGGGCGGAGCGTCCGGCCAACCTCCAGCCGACGCGCGACGTCGCCGTCACCTACCGCGTCACCGGCGCCGAGCAGGGCGAGATGCGCATCACCTACTCCGCCGCCGCCGAGGCGATCCGCACCGACTTCTCCGGCTTCGGCCCGCCGGGCCCGGTGATCGCCGACATCCGCAACCGCCGCATGGTCCTGCTGCTCGCGGCCGAGCGCACCGCCCGCATCCACCTCCTCTCCGAGCCGGAGATCCGCACCTTCCGCCAGCCCGAGCCGGGCACCCGCTTCCAGCGCCTCGGCACCGAGCGCATCGCCGGGCATCCCTGCACCGTCTGGCGCATCGCCCCCGCCATGCCCGGCGCGCCGCCGGTGGCGATGTGCCTGACCGAGGACGGCGTGATGCTGCGCACCGAGGAGGCGGGGCAGCGCGCCGAGGCGGTGCAGGTGACCTGCGCGCCGCAGGACCCGGCGCTGTTCCGCATCCCGGAAGGCTGGCAGGTGGTGCGCGACTGAGCCCCGGAGGCGGCGGTGCGGGCGGGCGGTCCAGCCGCGCCGGTTGTGGATCTCTGCTTGACCGCAACCGGCACGCTGCGGGATCGTGCCGGGTGCCTGAGCCCCGGGGACCACGCCCATGCGCCACCGCCTCGCGCCCCGCGCCGCCACCGCCCTGCTGATCGCCGGGCTCGCTCCCCTGCCGGGCGCCGCGCAGCAGGCGGCGGACCGGCCGCCCCCCGCGCCGACCCGCGACGTCGCCGTCACCTACCGCCTCGGCAGCGCCGCGGCGCCGGCGGGCGCGGCGGCGTCGGAGATGCGGATCGCCTGGCTGGCCGCCGAGCGGCGCATGCGCCTCGACCTGCCCGGCCAGGGCTACCTGCTGGTGGACCAGCGCAACCAGCGCGCCCTCATGGTCATGGACGGAGAGCGCGTGGTCATGGAGATCCCCTTCGCCCAGAACACGCGGCGCATGGGCCAGCTCCCTCCCGGCGCGCGGCTGACGCGCGGGGGCGACGACCGGGTTGCCGGCATTCCCTGCACCGTCTGGACCTACCAGGACCGCGGCCACACCGGCCGCTCCTGCGTCACCGCGGACGGGGTGGTGCTGCGGGTGCAGGGCGACGAGGGCCCCGACGACTTCCTCGAGGCGCGCGAGGTCGCCTACGGCCCGCAGGACCCCGCGAGCTTCCATCCGCCGCCGGACTACACGATGCTCGCCATGCCCGCCGGGATGGGCGCTCCGATGCTGCCGCCCGCAGCCTTCGGCGGCGCGGCGCCCGCCGCGCCCCCTCCCGGGACGCTCCCCCTTGCCGGCGCGATGCCGCCCGGCCTGCTGCCCGGCGGGCTGGCGCCGGCGGGCGCGGCGGGCACGGTTTCGACCGGCAGCTCCTCCTCTTCCGCGACGGGGGGGATGCCGCCGGCCGCCGCCCAGCCGCGGCGGTCGCGGTGAGGCCCCGCCCGCCTGTCGCGCCCGCGCGGCGGCGCCTCGACGCCGCGGAGAAGGCCGGCGGGCGCCGCGCCCGGCGGCGCGGCACAGCCGGAGAGAGGGCGGCATGACGCAGCGGCGGCACCGGTCGCGGTTTCTCCGCCCCCGGCCCGCCGCCGCGGCGGCCCTCGCGCTGGCGCTCGCCGGAGGCGCCGCGGCGGCGGGGGCCGCCCCGGCGCAGGACAGCGCCCCCAGCCCGCCGCTGCTGCCCGCGCGCGACGTCGCGGTGACCTATCGCCTCACCGGTCCGGGCGGCGCCGGCACCCATTCGCTGCGGATCGCCTGGCTGACCGCGGAAGGCCGGGTGCGCCTCGACCTGCCGGCGGAGCTGGGCGGCGTGATGCTGCTGGACCGGCGCGCGCAGCGCGCCTTCCTGGTCATGGACCAGCACCGCCTGGTGGTGGAGCTGCCGTCCGGCGGCGAATTCCCCCGCCTCGGCGAGCTGCCGCCCGGCGCGCGGCTGACGCGCGAGGGGCGGGACCGCGTCGCCGGCCTCCCCTGCACGGTCTGGCGCTACCAGGACCACGGCCGGTCGGGCCGCGCCTGCATCACGGAGGACGGGGTGCTGCTGCGCGCGAGCGGACCGGGCGCGGCGGGGGGCGCGGGCGACGACGGGGCGCTCGAGGCGGTCGCCGTCGCCTACGGCCCGCAGGACCCCGCCAGCTTCCGCCCGCCGCCGGGCTACCGCGCGATGCGCGCCGCGCCCGGGACCGGCCCCGCCACCCGGATCGCCGGACGCTGAGGCGGCGCGCCGCGGCTCCGGCCCCGGCCGCCCGGCATCGCCGCCGCGGCGCACCGCGGCGCGGCGCTCTTCCCCCGGACGCCGAGCGGCGCCACATCGCAGGCGATGAGCATCCCCTCCCCCTCCCGGCGCCGCGGCCTGCTGCTCGGCGCGGTCCTGGCCGCCGCCGCCGTGCCGCCCCTTGTCCCCGCCGCGGCGCAGCCGCCGCCATCCGCCGCCGGCGCCCGGGCCGCCGCCGCGCCGCTCTCCGAGCGCGACCGCGCCGATCTCGCGCGCGTCGAGGCCTATCTCAACCGCCTGACCACCCTGCGCGCCCGCTTCCTCCAGATCGCCCAGAACGGCGCCGCGGCCGAGGGGACGGCCTGGATCTGGCGCCCGGGCCGGATGCGCTTCGAGTACGACCCGCCCGAGCCGCTGCTGCTGGTGGCGAGCCACGGCCAGTTCCTGCTCTACGACCGCGAGCTGCGCCAGCCCTCGACGGTGCCGGTCGCGCAGACCCCGCTCGCCTTCCTGCTGCGCGAGACCCTGCGCCTCTCGGGCGATGTCACCGTCACCCGGGTCGAGCGCGGCGGCGGCTTCCTGCGCGTCACGCTCTTCCGCACCGCCGCGCCCGCGGAGGGCCGGCTGACTCTGGTGTTCCAGGACGACCCGATCGAGCTGCGCCAATGGGTCGTCGTGGACGCCCAGGGCCGGGAGACGCGGGTGAGCCTCTCCCGGATCGAGACCGGGGTGCGGATGGACCCGCGGATCTTCGAGTTCAACGACCCGCGCTTCTTCGAGACCGAGCCGCAGCGCGGGCCGCCGGGGGGCGGATAGCCGGGGCGGGCCGGGCGGGACCCGCCCCGCGGCGGCGGGCGCGCGCCCTTTCCAGCGCCGGCGGCGCGCCCTATGCCTCCGTCCCGAGCCACTGCCGACAGCGCGCGTCCCGCCCGATGAACGACACCGCCGCCCCGCCCGCCTCCTCCGCCGCGCCGCCGCGCCACGACTTCGCCGCCGCCGAGCCGCGCTGGCAGGCGGAGTGGGAGCGCCGCGGCTGCTTCGCCGTGCCGGACGTGCCGGACGGCAGCAAGCCGAAATACTACGTCCTGGAGATGTTCCCCTACCCCAGCGGCAGGATCCACATGGGGCACGTGCGGAACTACACCCTCGGCGACGTGGTGGCGCGCTACAAGCGCGCGCGCGGCTTCCTCGTCATGCACCCGATGGGCTGGGACGCCTTCGGCCTGCCGGCCGAGAACGCGGCGCGCGAGCGCGGCATCCACCCGGCGAAGTGGACCTACGAGAACATCGCCACCATGCGCGCCGAGCTGAAGCGCATGGGTCTCTCGCTCGACTGGTCGCGCGAGTTCGCCACCTGCGATCCGGAATACTACGGCAAGCAGCAGGCGCTGTTCCTCGACTTCCTCGCCGCCGGCCTGGTCGAGCGCAAGGAGAGCTGGGTCAACTGGGACCCGGTGGACCAGACCGTGCTGGCCAACGAGCAGGTGATCGAGGGCCGCGGCTGGCGCTCCGGCGCGCCGGTCGAGAAGAAGAAGCTCAGCCAGTGGTTCTTCCGCATCACCCGCTACGCGCAGGAGCTGCTCGACGGGCTGGCGACGCTCGAGCGCTGGCCCGAGCGCGTGAAGACCATGCAGGCCAACTGGATCGGCCGCAGCGAGGGCGCGCGCGTGCGCTTCCGCCTGACCGAGCCGCTCGGCGCGCTGCGCGAGGTCGAGGTCTTCACCACCCGGCCCGACACGCTGTTCGGCATGAGCTTCCTCGCCGTCGCCGCCGAGCACCCGCTCGCCGCCGCGGCGGCCGCGCGCGACCCGAAGGCCGCCGCGTTCGTCGCCGAGTGCCGGCGCATGGGCACCTCCGAGGCGGCGATCGAGCAGGCGGAGAAGCGCGGCTACGACACCGGCCTGCGCGTCGCGCACCCGTTCATCGAGGGCGCGACCTTCCCGGTCTGGATCGCCAATTTCGTGCTGATGGAGTACGGCACCGGCGCGATCTTCGGCTGCCCCGCGCACGACCAGCGCGACCTGGAGTTCGCGCGCAAGTACGGCCTCCCCGTGCGCCCCGTCGTGCTGCCGCCGGGCGCCGATCCGGGGGCCTTCGCGATCGGCGAGGAGGCCTATCTCGGCGACGGCACGCTCTTCAACTCCGGCTTCCTCGACGGGCTCGGCGTCGCCGCCGCCAAGCGCGCCGCGATCGCGCGGCTGGAGGCGACCGGCCAGGGCAGGGGCGAGATCAACTGGCGCCTGCGCGACTGGGGCGTCTCGCGCCAGCGCTACTGGGGCTGCCCGATCCCCGTGATCCACTGCGAGGCCTGCGGCGTGGTCCCGGTGCCGAAGGACCAGCTTCCGGTGACGCTGCCCCAGGACGTGGACTTCTCGAAGCCCGGCAACCCGCTCGACCACCACCCGACCTGGAAGCACGTCCCCTGCCCGCGCTGCGGCAGGCCGGCGCGGCGCGAGACCGACACCTTCGACACCTTCGTGGACAGCTCCTGGTACTACGCGCGCTTCTGCTGCCCGCACGCCGAGCAGCCGACGCTGCGCGCGGCGGTGGACGCCTGGCTGCCGGTGGACCAGTACATCGGCGGCATCGAGCACGCGATCCTGCACCTGCTCTACAGCCGCTTCTTCGCCCGCGCCATGAAGGCGACCGGCCACCTCGCCGTGGACGAGCCCTTCGCCGGTCTGTTCACCCAGGGCATGGTCACGCACGAGAGCTACCGCGCCGAGGACGGGCGCTGGCTCTACCCGGACGAGGTCGAGATCACCGTCGCCCCGGACGGCACGCGCCGGGCGGTCGAGAAGGCGACGCGCCGGCCGGTGACCATCGGCCGCGTCGAGGCAATGTCGAAGTCGCGGCGCAACACGGTGGATCCCGGCGCGATCATCGACCGCTACGGCGCCGACACCGCGCGCTGGTTCATCCTCTCCGACAACCCGCCGGAGCGGGACATGGAGTGGACCGAGGCGGGGGTCGCCGGCGCCTTCCGCTTCACCCAGCGCCTCTACCGCCTGGTCGCCGCGGCGCTCCCCACGCTGCCCGCGCCGGACGAGGCGGAGCGGATCCTCGGCGGCCTCGCCGCCGGCGGCGGCGACAAGGCCGCCCACGCGCTGCGCCGCGCCACCCACCGCGCCATCGCCGCGGTGACCGAGGCGCTGGAGGGCTTCGCCTTCAACGTCGCGGTGGCGCGGATCCACGAGCTCGCGAACGCGATCGAGGAGGCGCGGGCGGCCGAGGGCGCGGAGGCCTCCGCCGCCCGGCGCGAGGCGCTGGAGACGCTGGCGCGGCTGATCGGCCCGATGATGCCCCACCTCGCCGAGGAGCTGTGGTCGCTGCTGCGCCCGGGCGAGACCCGGCTCGTCGCCGAGCTGCCCTGGCCCGAGGCCGACCCCGCGCTGCTCAAGGCGGAAACCGTCACCCTCGCCGTGCAGGTGCTCGGCCGGCTGCGCGCCACCATCGAGGTGCCGGCGGACGCCGACGAGGCGACCGTGCTCGCCCTGGCGGAAGCGCACGAGAACGTGCAGCGTGCGCTCGGCGGCAAGCCGATCAGGAAGCGCATCCATGTCCCGGGCCGGGTGGTCAATTTCGTCGTCTAGGGCCGCGCGCGGACGGCGCGTCCTGCTGCGGCGCGGCGCCGTCGCGGCGGCGCTGCTCCTGCCCGGCTGCGGCTTCCGCCCCCTCTACGGGCCGGGCGGCGGCGCGGCGGCGGGGGAGGAGGCGCCCGTGCAGGCGGAGCTCGCCGCCGTCCAGGTGGCGCCGATCCCGGAGCGCGGCGGCCAGCTCCTGCGCCGCGCCCTGGCGGAGCGGCTGCGCGGCGCAGCCCAGGCCGCGCCGGCGCGCTACGATCTGCGCGTCAGCCTCGCCTTCGCCGCCGAGCCGCTCGGCTTCCGCCGCGACGGCACGCCGAGCCGCGTGCGCTACCAGGGCACGGCGAGCTGGTGGCTGCTCACCCGCACCGCGCCGCCGCAACAGATCGCCAGCGGCACGGAGCGCGAGAACGACGCCTACAACATCCCGGACCAGCAGTTCTTCGCCGCCGAGGCGGCGCGCGACGCGGCGGAGCGGCGGATGGTCGAGCAGCTCGCCTTCGCGATCGCCGAGCGCCTCGCCCTCGTCTTCCGCCAGCGCGCCGAGGCCGCGGCGCGGAGCGCCGCAGCACCCTCCCCCGCCGGCGGCGGACGCGGCTGAGGGCGCCGCCGCGCGCCGTCGCGCCCCGCCGTGGCCAAGCTCGACGCCCGCCGCCTCGCCGCCTTCCTCCAGGACCCCGGCCCGGGCTGGCGCGTCGCGCTGCTGCACGGCGACGACGCCGGCCTGGTGCGCGAGCGGGCGGAGACGCTGCTGCGCGCCGTCGTCGCGCCGGACGACCCCTTCGGCCTGGTCGAGGTCCCGCGCGATGCGGCGGCCAAGGATCCCGGCCTGCTCGCCGCCGAGGCCGCGACCCCCTCGCTCGGCGGCGGGCGGCGCGCGGTGCGCGTGCGCGACGTGACCGACGGCCTCGCCGCGGCGGCGAAGGAGGCGCTGGCCGGCAGGGGCCCCGGCCTGGTGGTGCTCGAGGCCGGCGAGCTGCCGGCGCGCAGCCGGCTGCGCGCCCTGCTCGAGCCCGCCGAGGCCGCGGCGGTGATCGCCTGCTACCGCGAACGCGGCGCCGACCTCGCCGCCAGCATCGGCCGCCTCCTGCGCGAACTGGGCGCCGGCGCGGTCGAGCCGGCGGCGCTGGAATGGCTCGCCGGCCGGCTCGGCGAGGACCGCCTGCTGATGCGGCGGGAGCTCGAGAAGCTCGCCCTCTATGCGGGTGCGGGCGGGACGGTGACGGAGGAGATGGCGCTCGCCTGCCTGGCCGAGGGCGGGGCGGGCGCGCTCGACCTCGACGAGGCGCTGATGGCGGCGATGACGGGCGATCTCGCCACCGCCGACCGGGCCCTGGACGCCGCCTTCGCCGAGGGCGCGACCGGGGTCGGGGTGGTGCGGGCGGCGCTGCGCCAGGTGCAGCGGCTGCACCTCGCCGCGCTGCAGGTGGCCGCGGGCATGGCGCCGGCCGCCGCGGCGGCGGGGCTGCGCCCGCCGGTGTTCTTCCGCCACCGGCCGGCCTTCGAGCGCGCGCTGCGGCTGTGGCGCCCGGAACAGCTCGCGGCGGCGGGCGCGGCGCTGCTCGAGGCCGAGCGCCGCACCAAGACCACCGGGATGCCGGATGCCGCGATTGCGCGCGGCGCGGTGCTGGCCCTGGCGCGCCAGGCGGCGCAGGCCCGCCGATAGCGCCGATCGGGGACGGCCAGCGGCGCGCCCCCCGCGGCAGCCGCGATGCGCCGGGGGTGCCGCAAGCCGGGGCGGATCGCGACGGCCGGGAACGGCCGGGAGCGTGAATCCGCCCGGCAGACAGCGAGCCGGAGCCGTTGCCGCGCGTCCAGCCGGGCGGCAACGGCTTTACTTTATGGGCGAGGCAAGGGCGCGGGCGCGTTGCCGCTGGTGCGGACGGACGCGTCCGGCTGGTTCCCGCCGTCCGCGATCCGCCCCAGGCCGGCCGCCCGGTTCCGCGGCGCCGCTAGCGCGCCGCCAGGGACTGGCTGCGCAGCTCGCGCGCGCGGGCGAGGATGCTGTCCTCGAGCGCGGCGGCGGTGCCGGGGGAGACGGGCTGGTCCACCCAGTTGCCGTTGCGGTCGCGCACCTGGCGGAACACCGAGACGCGCACGTTGTCCGAGCGCAGCGTCCGCCCGAGCAGGTAGGCGGTGGCGCGGAAGCGCTCGCCGGGTTCGGCGGGCGGGGAGTACCAGTCGGTGATGATGACGCCGCCGAACGGATCGGCCGAGGCGAGCGGCATGAAGGAGAGGGTGTCGAGCGTGGCGCGCCAGAGATAGGCGTTCACCCCGAGCCCCGGGCCGCCGCCGGGATCGCCGGCGCTGCCGGGCGGGCGCGAGCGGTCCACGCCGAAGATGACCAGCCCGTCGCTCGCCCCGGAGAGGCGGCCCTGGACGCGGGCGCGGCGGCTGTCGTCGCCGTATTCGTCGTTGCGGACGGAGCGGGTCTCGCCGCAGGCGGCGGCCGCGAGGCCGAGCAGGGCGAGGGCGAGGGCGAGGCGGCTGGCGTGGCGCATGGCGGCGGCACGATAGGGGAGGCGGGCCGAGTTGCAAGGCCCTAAAGGCGAAGGGGCGGCGGGTTGCCCCGCCGCCCCCCGGATCGGGCCGGCCGGCCGGCTCAGAACGCGAGGCGCACGCCGGTGAGGAACACGTCGGCGTTGGCGCGGCTCTGGATGCCGGGCTGCACCGGGTCGAGGTCGCGGTTGCGCTCGAACACGCGGTAGGAGACCCACTCCGCGATCAGGTCGAGGCCCGGCGCCAGGCGGTAGTTGCCGCCGATGCCGTAGCCCCAGCGCCGCATCGAGGCGAGGGTGCAGGAGGCACCGGGCGCGCAGGTGTTCGGCACCAGGCCGGTGGTGCTGCCCACGCCGGCCGCCGCCGGGTTGTACGCGCTGCGGCTGCCGCCCTCGAAGGTGCCGAAGACGTAGTTGGCGCCGATGGTGAAGGGGCCGTTGGTGTAGCTCAGGCCGACCATGTACTGGTTCATCGGCCGGTCGCCGCGGAAGGTGTTGCCCCAGAAGAAGTTGGCGTCGCCATAGGTCCAGTTGGCGCCGACGGTGAAGCCGTAGGCGGTGGCCTGGGCGCCGATGGTCCAGACGTTGAGGTTGTTGAACACCCGGTGCTGCGTGCCGGAGGCGATCACGCCCGGCGCGTTCGGGTTGGTCGAGGTGATGTTCGCCGCGGTCAGCTCGCGCTTCGCGGTCGAGCCGATGTAGCCGCCGGCGATGGCGAGGCCGACGCCGCCGAAGCTGCCGCGCCAGCGGGCGGCGAGCTGGTACTCGTTGCGTCGCGCCGCCTGGTTCGGGCCGGCGGCGGCGATGCCGAAGTTGGAGGCGCCGGTGAAGGCATAGGCGCGGTCGCACCAGCCGGAGGCGACGTCGTTGGTGCAGCCCGTGTCGGCCCCCTCGTTGTAGTTCGGGGCGAAGCTGGCGCCGAAGTCGAAGCCGAAGAACTGCGGCGAGAGGTAGATGATCTTGGTGCTGTCGCCGAGGCCGCCGGGCGCGGTCTGGGTGCGCGCAGCGCGCTGGCGGGTGACGAAGTCCTCCCACTCGCCGTAGATGCCGCCGGTGCCGAAGTTGGTGATCACGCCGGCGTTCATCAGGCCGCCGAGCGGGCCGTCCTCGTCGCCGAAGCGGATCTGGCCGAGCTGCGGCATGGCGATGAAGGCGTAGGCCTCGTCCAGCGCCGCCGTGGTCTTGCCGGTGGAGCCGCGGCGCTGGTCGATCGAGCGGCCTTCCTGCTGGTCGAAGTTGATCTCGATCACCGCGCCGTAGGTCAGGCCGTTGGCGGCCTTGCCGTTGACGAAGACATGCACCTCGGCGTTGGTCGAGAAGTCGTGCTTGCCGAGCCGGGCGCGGTGGTTAGAGGCGTCCGGCGCCTGGTTGGCCCCAACACCCGAGACGTTCGTCGGGATCGTATTGTTGGTGACCGACTCGGTGCCGGTCTGCTGGATGTAGCCGTAGTACGAACGGAAGAAGCCGCCGATCCGGACGGTCGGGGCCTCCTGCGCCTGGGCCAGCGACGGCCCGAGGAGCGCAGCGCCGACCACCGCCGTGGTGCCCAGCAGGATTTTGCGCATTCCAGTCCTCCTCACGTGCCGGGGAGCCCCCGGCGATTCCCTTCGGCCCCCCTTCCTGTCCCCCCCGGACAGGAACGCCACCCCCGGAACGGGACGCGGCCGGCCTGGCGCGACTATGGTTCAGCGCAACGAACCGCGGCAACGGGGGCCGGCGCCCCGGCGCGACATCCCCGAGACACTGTGGCGCGGCCGCCACACGGGCCGGTGAGGAACCCGCCGATCGCCGCCAGCCCCGCCAGCCGCGCCCGCGGCAGCCGCCCCGCCGTGCCCGGCCCCACCCCCCCGAGCGCCGCCGCCCGCCCGCCGGGCAGCCGCCGCGCCCGCGCCGCCCAGCGCAGCGGGCCGAGCGGCGCCTGTCCGGGATGGCTCGCCGTGGCGAAGGCCGGGGAGAGGAAGCAGAGATCGGCGGCCAGCCGCCGCGCCCGCGCCGCCCCCCCCGCCCCGCCGTGCGCGGCGAGGCTGAGCCGCGCCCAGGGCGCGCCCGCCCGCCGCGCCCGCAGGAAGGGCAGCACCCCGGCGGCGGGGCGGCGCTCCG